>NZ_CAMTIG010000058.1 GCF_947072515.1 uncultured Clostridium sp. | reverse complement strand
CTACAGCTTAGTATAGTTCGAATTTTAGTGTCCAGGATATTGACATAAATCCATACTCACACGAAGCATTTTCTAAATTTATATCCTCTATAATATCCCTAGCTAAGTCGAAGGAAATATGTCTAGCATAAACCTGGATCAATCCTCCAAAAGGCTTTGTGACTTTGTAAATCCTGTATTTTTGTTCTTTTAAGACATCATTTTGATCTACAACTATAATGTTACCTCTATCCAAATGAGTCCAGTTTGTACTAAAAATAGGATATACCATTTCAAGTTCGCACATTCCATTACGTTCTTCTATAGCATATCCTTCAACTAAATCAGGGAGAAGTCCAATTTCAACTCCCATTTTATTTAAAATTTTAGGTATCATTTAAACCCCTCCTATTTTTTTACAACTAAAATTAATTGTAAATTCAAAATTGCTTTTATATATTTGTTTTATATCTGTTATATTAAGAAACTTAGCACTAAAAATATATCCATCTTCAAATTCTAAGTTAGCATAAGTTCCTGTTCCCTCTAGCCAATTTTCAAGTTTGGTGAATACTTCTTCCATATTCCAATTTTCAAATTCAGCAAAAACTTTAAGATATAATTCTAAATTATCATGGCTTCCATCTTCTATAATTAAATCTCCATCTCTCCCATTTATAGGGATTAGTTCCCTACGTTTTTTAAATCTGTCGAACCGATTATCTTCTAATAGTATTAATCCCCACGTACTTAACAATTCTCCATTCCATGCTACCATCTGTATTCACCTCCCTTGTATTTTTATTAGCATAACTGCCTTCTCTGCATTTCAAATGCAATTTTTTCCATTAAATCATTAACGTCTTCTTTAGTGTTATTTACAAAGTTTTCTATTGTAATGTTTATTTCCTTTTTAACTTCTTGTTGTTTTTCACTTGCTGTATTTTTAAGTAAGTTTAATTCCCTGTTTCTTGCAACAAAATTAGGTAAAGTTAAATCCTTATTTAGTTGTGTAAATGGTGTTCTTGTTAATTGTGCAAAGCTAGTCGGTACTGGATTATCCACTAAACCTTCCTCTGGTGCTATACTTCCGAATAAACCTCCGATTATAGGAATATTTTTAATTTTAGAACCTAGCCAACTTGTTAAACTACCCCAAGCATTAGCAATCCCATTTTTAATTGATTCTACTATTTTAAAACCTATGTTTAAAAATGCTCCAACTCCTGCAACACAACTGTTCCATAAAGCTTTTATTAGATTTCCACCAATTTCTACAAGTTTTCCTTTATTGTTCCACAATCCTTTTACAAGTTCTGCAACTATTTTAGCACCTTCAGCAAGGAATTTTGGTAAATTCTTAACGATTGTAGCAATAAGTTGTCCTATAAGTTCTCCCATTTTCGATATTATTTTAGGCATATTCTGTGCAACTCCAGCTATCATTTTAGCTACAAACTCTAATCCATTTTTCAAGAATTCAGGTAGTTTTGCTCTTATATTAGCTAGAATTTTTAAAACTCCATCTATCATATTTTGCAGTAATTGAGGGAATTTTTGTATAAATCCATCTAGCATATTTTTTACAAAATCAAATCCTGTCTGTAAAAATTCTGGCATTTTAGCCCAAAGCTTAAACAATAAATCAACCACTGCATTTACAGCTCCATTAATAAGTTGAGGTGCAGCTATTACTAATCCATTAAGAACATTCATAATAAAATCCATACCAGTTTGTAAAAAAGTAGGCATATAAGTAAAGAACGTATCTAATAATCCTATTAACATTTCTCCAGCAAAATTAATCACAAGTGGTAGTCCATTAACTAATCCTGTAATGAAATTATTTACTATTTCTAGTCCTTTAGCTGTCATTTGTGGTAGTTTTTCTGTTATACTCGCTAACATACTATTAAGTCCACCTATAAGCTTAGCAGGTAATTCAGTTATAAATTTTTGTGCGTTTTCATTAGTTCCTATAAAGCTTATTCCTAGTGCTGCTACTCCTGCTGCTACTCCTGCAAAAACTGGTATTAAAAATGTAAACTTAGCACATAAAGTCATTAATTTCCCTGCAATTAGCAAACCAGGCCCGAGTGATGCAAGTGCAGCTCCTACACCTACAATAGCTTTTGCTACCCATTCATTTTCACTTACAAATGCTGCAAATTTAGCTGTTCCATCTGCTACAACCTTGATAACTTTATCTAAAATAGGTAAGAATAAACCACCAAGGACTTCCATCACATTTCCTATTTGTTCTTTTATTTCACTCATATAGAAAGCAGTAGATCTATTTCCTTCGTTCCAAAACTCAATAGCATTTCCAGATGCTCCAATAATAGCGTTATATCTTACCTGTGCTTTTTCTGCTTCGGATAATTTGTTAAAAGTATCCCCAAGCCCCATTTTTCTAGTTTGCTCGTCCAATACAGTTTGGTTAAGCTTAACACCGTACTTTTCCATAGCTTTGTGACTTCCACCTATTGCAGCAGTTAAGTCTGTCATTGCTACATCAGCTCCAACACCATTCCAGTTTGCTAGTTGTACTCCAAGTTCCATTGCACCTTTACCCATTTCAAAGGACTCTTTTTTACCAAGTCCCATTCCTTGTGTTAAATCAGCAATTTTACCTGTATATCCTTCAATCGTTCCAGCACCCAATCCAAACGTACGTTCATTTTCCAAACTCCATTTTTGTACATCCTTAGCCATATCTCCAAAAATAACTTCTGTTTTTCTTTGTGTTTGTCTTAAACTATCAGCAGCTTTTACACTAGCAGCACCAAATAAAGCAAGAGGAAGTGTCAGACCTACAGCTAAACCCTTACCTACTTTTGTAAAGTTTTCACCTGTTTTTTGCAAATCCTTTAAACTACTATTAGCTTCTTTTGTATCTGCCTTTACATTAATTTTAATAGCACTTAAATCCAATTATTTCTCACCTCCCATCAATTTTCCTTTTAAACTTGCAAATCCACTTTCATCTAATTCCTTAGTGTTAAGTCTCTTACAAGTTTCTAAGTATTCTCTACCTTCTTCAGAACTTTCTAATTCTTCAACAATAGAGTTTTTAATAGCAAGAAGAAAGACATCAGATTCTAAATCCAATGCCTGATAATAACTGATATTAAGGTAATCTATAACTCGCTTAATGCTTTTCATCAATTCTCCCCCAGTTTCATTTCCCTCTGTTTTATCAAAGTTCGGGATATGAGGGATTTCTAGTTTGGGTCGTTGTTAATTCCTTGCATCCAGTCAGTGTAAGCAATAATAATTGCACTCATATGTTCTGGTGTTAGGCTTTCAATGTCTTTTTTAGTGATATTTATCTTTTCTTTATTATGATTAAGAATAAGCATTAATCTATCTACATTTAAATTAAGAACTTTTTCATAGTCCTTGTTATCATTCGCTTTTGCAATAGCTTTATCTAATGCAGTAGTTGTAATAATCATCCCCTGAGTCATTTTCTTAAGATTTAAAACCCTTCCATCTAGTAATTTTAAATCAAAGTATTGTTCGCTTATTATAGTTAAATCTAACATCATATTATTTATCTCTCCTCTTATTTTTTATTTATTTCGCAACTTTTACTGCTGCAATTTCTTCTTCTAATATTAATTTTGTTCCATCAGCATCTAAAGTTCCTGCAACAAATTCTGCATGTATAACAGTTTCTTTATCTCCAGCAAATGCTAGTTCAAAGCCGTTCTGGCTCGTTCCTACAATAGTAACTCTATATTTCTTATTATCGTCCTTCGTATGTACAAATCTAACGATATAGTTCTTAATAGCCCCTCTCTTACCTAATTTCAAAGTGCTTTTTCCAGCTGTTTTAGTTAATTCTCCACATAAAGAAATCTTTTCTAAAACTTCATTGTCCCATGTTAAAATCCCTGATTTAAAAGTTACTTCTGAGTCAGTCACAAAACACTTGTGTGTTACCCCTGAATCTCCTACAACTGTGTAAACATTTGGTTTATAGCTAACTGTAGCTCCCCCTTGAATATCACCAATTTTATTTTCAGCAACTTCTAAAGCTGCATTTTCTGGCATAGTTCCTGCGAATTCTTTTATATATAATTCTCCACTGCCTAACGTTACGTCTTGCATATATTGTACCTCCTATTATTTTAAACTTTGTTCGATAACCGAACTTATTTTATCTTTATTTTCTTTAACAGCATCTTCTAAAAATGGATTAGCCTTTTGACCTGCTGTCTTTATCCATTCGCCTTTTTCATTTTTGTAAAACCAGTCCGTTTTCCGACCATTACCACCCTTAGCATAAATACCTGTCCCTTCGTGATGGAACAACGCATATTCTGTATTTGCACTTACATATCCGTCTATTTCGCTTCCATTTATCTCAGTTTCAGATTTTATCCCAGCTCGTAGTTGACCAAAATTTATTCCAGCTTTACCTTTTGCACTTCCTTCTACAACTAAACAAGCTTTTTTAACACCTCGCTCTAAGCCTTGTGGCAATAATGAATTAATATAATCTTCTAAATCTCTATCAAAGTCGCTAGTATCTATTGTTACATCACTCATCTATCCACGCCCCCAAAACGATATTGTAAAAAGTAAATGCACAGTTTTAGTTTCAAATTCTCTTGCACTAGATCCACCTTCAAAGTCGATTTTAGTACATTTTTTAACTTTAACTGTATCTCCAACACCTACAAATAGTGTTTCAATTTGCTTTTTTATTTCTAAGCATCTTTCTAAGTCCTTAGCTATAATTCTAATATCTAATCTAAAGCGATTACTTTTAGCAACACTTCCAAATGTATACACTATACACTCTTTGTTGTTTTCTATTAATTCTTCTTCCTCGACACCAAAACTTCTAACTAAAATTCCTGTTTCTTTTAATTTAGCTATTACTTCCTTTAACACTATGTATCGCCTCCAACTACTCTTCCAATAAAAAAAAGACCTTGTGTCCAAAGTCTGTTAAATCTTTTATTCTGTATTTAGTTTTATTTATTTCTACAAACATTCCATTTTCTAAGCCCTGTAAATTATAAGCTAAAGCATTATATATAGTAGTCTCTGTATCAATCCCTTGTTTTTCAGCTTCAATCTTACCTTTTTTAAATATAAATAACTCTACATTTTTTAAAAAGACAAAATCCTTAACTTTTTCACATAGCGAATTTTCAATTTCTTCTATTATATATACTTTATAAGTTTTAGTACGCATTTATAGTACCCTCAACTTTTTAGGCTTTAAACTTTCAATTTCTCTCAGCAAATGATCTGGAATATCTGTATTATAGCTAAAACTAGCACCATCAAAACCTTCCGATTTTAAATGTGTTGAATTCTGCATATTAAATCTATATATAGCTAAATCCACTATTACATCTTGCAACAGCTCTATTTCTTCTATTTTTCTTTTTGTTAAGTTAAGAACAGTAGATGTTGCTCTGTTTATATAAACATTTGCAATTCTATCTTCTATTTCTCTTCCTAATAAAACTTTAAATTGTTCTAACATATTATTAAAACCTCCCTATAAAATAGGGGAAGGGAGAAACCCCTAACCCTGTGTTATTAAGCTTCTGTAGTAACTAACTCTACTGCTCCGTTATCCTTAGCTAAGTAAACTACATATACTTCTGAACCATACCAAGTAGTAGTTTGAACTGAAGCATCTCTTGCGTCTTCAATTCCTACGCTTTTTCCTAGTTTAATCCCTAATGCACTTTCTCTAACGATAACATCGTGATATTTATTAGCTACTTTCTTAACTTTTAATGATTTTATTACATCACATCCAGCTATTCTTCCGATTGCACCTTCTACAACATAAGAGTCATTTAATTTTGAGCTTGGCATAAATCCAGGATCTAAAATTATATCTGCTTCTTGATCTGGGTGAATATATAAAGCGAATTTTTCTCCATCATTTTCAGATTGAAATAGTGCCTTTGCTTTTAAAATTTCTTGGAATTTAATGCTTGTAGCACAGTTATATTTTAATTTAGTAGTTTTTAATGCTGCATAAGAATCATCGTCTATTTTGTCTGCAATAGACATAGTTAATTGATTTTTACCTTCATTTACAACTTCATTTCCCCTTCTTTGTATTTCTTCATCTGTTAACTTAAAACCTTTACCAGCTTTAGCTAATGTTACAGATTGTGAAGTCATAGTTAAGTCTCCAACAGGAATTGCTTTACCTTCTTCTACTTTTTCAGCAGCTCCCATGTAAGCATATTTTTCTACTTTTATTGTATCTCCCGGTTGTCCTACTAAAGTATTATCTACCTTTGCAAGTCCTCCGAATCTTAATTTAGCTGGTAATGCTGCCCCTATCATTTCTCCTAAGAATGCGTTGTTAATTAATATGTTTGCCATTTATTCATCTTCTCCTTCTGTCCTTTTTGGACTTTTTATTTTTTAATTCTTATAAATATTTTTTATATAAATCTGGGTATTTTAAAGCGAACTCTTGTTGCTCCATAAATCCTAGATTTTTAAACTGTTCTTTTGTTATTAGATCCATTTTGCTTGTATCTACATTACTCGGTACATTAGCAGCTACCTTTTTAGCTAAAACTACTTCTAGCCAACTATTAAGGATAGTGCTAACATTTTCTATATTTGCTTTAGTTGTTTCTGCATCGTCAGTCACTATATATTCAGCCAAACTTGAAGGTAATTCCTTTTCAGTAAGCTGTTTAGTAACTTCCATTGTCATTTTCGCTTTAGCAAATTCTCTTCTCTCAGCTTCAAAGTCAGATTTCATTTTTTCAAATTCTGCTTTTTGTCTTTCTTCTGCTGTTAACTTAGCTAATCTCTCAGCCTCTTGTTTTTCAACTTCAGCCTTTTGTTTTTCTTTTGCTAATCTTTTAGCAATTATTTTATCCATCTCATCTTGTGTGAATGTTTTTTCAGTTGCAACTGGTGTAGTAGTTTCTATTTGAGAATCCACTATGTTAGATTCTGTATTTACATTTATGTTTGTATTTTCTTCCATTTATTTTCTCCTTCAATTTTACGTCCTGCGACTAGATATTTTTTTGAAATTCCGAATTGTTCTTTAACGTCTGCAATAAGTAACAAAGACAATAAAAAAAGACCTAGAATTTATCTAAATCTTGACTATAGGTAAAATCGTACAGCGACACATTGGATGGTTTGGACAGTCTGGAAACTCTTCTATTTTAAACTTTTGTCCATGCAGTGTTCCACAAGTTCCACACATTCTTTCATCCTCAGCTGCTAACCATTCTACTTCTTTTACATTAGCATCATTATATCTATCAAGTGCTGCTTGGTTGACTATATGAGCTGTTTCAGTACGTATAACCCTTAATGAATTATAAATACCATTATCCATCAACTTTTCTAGTTCTCTAGCCATATTAATATAGCTTTTTCCTTCAATAAGTCCTTTAGTAATCGTATTCTTTAATTGAAATGCTAATTGACTATTGTTTTTCCAAACTATTTCACTAAACATACTTCCACTCCAAGGATAATCCAATGCTTTCTTAACAGTTTCATGTGGTACTTTAGTAAAGTCAATTTTCAAATTTTTAGATACTTGCTCATAAGCGTCCTTATAACTTTTCTCTAAAATATTTTTATCAATCTTAACTTCTTCTTTGGCCAACTCTGTTATTTTATCCTGTAGTTGTTTTTCTATTTTTTTAAGCCTGTCATAGCGATAGGCCTCTGACAAAGATACATTATCCATCTTAGAATACAGTGTTTCTACTTCAGATTTTATATCTTTTAAAGTTTCCTTATATAATTTGACTAAAGCTTTATTTTCTTTTTCTTGTGTATTATAGATCTTCTTCATCATCTGTAAAGACCTTTTTTCCCAGTAATCTTTATTCAACCTCATCAACTCCTGCTGTTAAGTCTGGAATTGAATTATCATATAAATTCATACTGTTTTCTTCTTCTTTAAGCTTAACTGCTCTATCTACATTTATCTCTAGCCCTTGCTTATTTAGTTCCTCAACGACCATTTGATAAGGTAATACACCTGCTAACTTAATTGCACTATCAGCGAACTCTATCATATTTATAGGAATATTCTTATTGAACTGTATCTCAACATCCCAGGCATTATGTTCTTGTCCAACTACATTTTTAAAGTTTAAATAATTTACAAATAATCTAAGCCTTTTCTGTAATCCTTTTTTGAACATTCTTTCCTTATTAGCTACTGCTTGATATGTAGTAAAGAACCTATTTTTCATAGCAGTACCACTTACATTTGAGTTTATTTCTTTGCTCAGATCAGGAACATAAGACATCTTGTGAATATCTTCCTTTAAGTTTTCCCTGTGATTTTGCACTACTGTATCATTAATATCCTTTGTCAAGAAGCCTGCTTGACCACCTGTTGGTAGTACAATAACTCTATCTTCTTTCATTTTTAAGACATCACCTTTCTCAGTATCTTCCATGCCTGATAATGATAGATAGCAATTACTAAAATACTCTATATCATTAGATATATCTGCTGTATTTAAGTTATAAGCGTCTTGTAATGTAATAATGTTCTCAAAGTCACTTTTTCTAAACCTACCATTAGCATACTCAATAATCGGAACTTCTTTAAAATAATGTTGTCTAGTTTCAATTAATGTTAGATCTTCACCACACTGCTTGTAACTTTCTATTACACTATCTGTATACACCTCGATGTATGTTACTTCTTCATCATCTTCAACAGTATCACAGTATCTTATTCCATATAGAATATTTTGCTTTATTGTATTATCGTAGCAAATTATAGTTCCATCTGTATCAAGTACATCAAAGCAAAAGTCACCTTGCTCATCACAGTATATTAGCTCAAATGCTTGTCCTTTTATTGAGCTTTTATGTGCTAATGTATAGTTTTCAGTGTCCTCATCATTCATTTTCAGAACCCTATTTAATTGTAGTAATAATTCGCTGTTTTCTGTCTTGTACTCAACTGGCTTGCCCATGAAAAACCCCGTCATAACATCACTTACATAGCTGCAAAAGTTCGATATAACTTTATTATTCGGCTTAGTTGTGTCCTCTATACTTCTATTCAGAATATCTTGTTTTCCATTATAATAGTTGTCTAATTTTTTAAACCTACTATTAACTATTGTTTTATGTTGTAATATTAAATCTCCTATCTCTTCAGCTGTTAATTTAGCATCTTTATTTAATATAACTTTTTTGTTTTCTGTTACTATAGTAATCTCCTCCCCCTCTTAAATTCCCGGTATTTTAAAACTTCTCAATTTCCTCTTAGGTTTTTGCAATCGTTCACAAGCATAACGTAAAGCATCTAAAGCATGGTTAAATGTATCTATCGGCTTATTAATATACTCGCCTGTTCTCTTATCTTTCTGCCAAGCATAATTTTTAAGTTCCTCAATCACATTAATACAATTAGGATGCACAAACATTTTATACTGCTGTATAGCTTGTATTCCTATAATAATAAGTCCTTTTTTAGCACCTTTTATTCTTGGTATGTTTAGCCTTCTAATTTCCTCAATACTTTTTTGCTCTGCACTATCTGCTGTTATTTCTTCTTTTGCATAGCCCTTTGATTTTATTTCTGCTGCTATTTCATCATTCAATAGTCCCTTTTTATAAAACTCATCGAATATGAATATTTCCTTCTTATCCTTATCAACTACTAGAGCTACAAAAGCACTCGGATCATTTATGTAACCAAAGTCAAGTCCAAATAAAGCCTGTGAATTTTCACGTCCTCTAAGAATTTCCCTATAATCAAACTGCTTTTCTTCCCAGTTCGTATATACTAACTTTTCTAAACTAGCAAATTCTCCTAAAGCATAAATCCTGTAATAAATAGGATTAGTTATTTTATACTCTTCTAAACTTTCCACATAGTCAGCAGGCAAGAACCTATTGTCTTTATATGTAGTTTTCATTATCATAGTATTCTTATGCTCTAGGCTTGGATTAGCAAACCACATCTTGTATACCCAATTTGATTTACTTACAGGGTTGAACATTATATGTATTTGATTGAATGGATTTTTACTTCTAAGCCTTAAATTAAGCTGACTATAATCCATTTGGTCTATGTCTGTAGCTTCTTCAATTACAATATCATCTATTCCACTTATACTTTTAATTTTCTCTGGATCATCTAGCCCTTTAAATAGAATTTGGCTTCCATTTGGAAATTCTATTGTAAGCAATGTATTTCGAATTACACACTTATCGTACAATCCCCAGTCTGCAATGACTGTTTTGAATTCTGCAAATATAGAATCTCTTAATGTATTACTAATCTTTCTAATAACAAGACATTTTCGATTTTGATAAGTTAAATATTTAAGTATCATTTTTTGCACTACAAACTTAGATTTCCCTGAACCTGCACCACCGTAATAAATGTTGAAACGAGTATCATAATTTTTGAGCTGAGGATAGTAGACATCATTAAACATCTTCTTACTTATCTTAAATTGTATCGCCATATATATTCACCTCCCTGTTGATTTATTTTTGGTTAATTGAGTATTTTATCATTGTTGTTTTTAAATTGAATATAATTGTGTTTTCTGTACTGTTTTATTGGGTTTGTAGGTATATTGTAGTTGTGGTTAAGTTATTGGTTTAATTATTGGAAAAAGTTTTTTGAGGAAAAAATATATATTTATACTATATATACTGAATCCACTTCCTATATTGAAGTACCCCCTATTCCAACTGCATAAAAAAAGAACCAGTAATTAAACTGATCCTAATTTCTAAAGTTCTTTAAAGCATCTTCAAACTCATCATCCACGATATGTGTATATATCATAGTTGTGCTTAAGTCTGCATGACCTAAAGCTTTCTGAACTAATCTTATATTCTTTGTTGCTCTTAGCAAGTCTGTTGCATAAGTATGCCTCAACGTATGAGGACTAATCTCTTTTGTTATCTTTGCTTTACCACAATAAGTAACTAACATCCTTCTTATCCCTCTATCATCCAATCGCTTACCACTACTACTACAGAATACTAAGTCTACTACACCTTGCTTATCTACTTGCTTAGTCTTATATTCTCTTAATATATCTAGCATAGTATCGCTTATCCAAAGTATTCTATCTTTATTTCCTTTACCCTGAATTACTTTAAGCTGACCTGTTTGTAAGTTTATATTCTTCCATTTCAAGTCTAATAACTCTGATAATCTTAATCCAGTTGCTAGAAATAGTTGTATCATGGTTTTATTCTTATAGCTGTTATAATATCTGCAATTAAATACATTGATTAACTGCTCCTGTTCTTCAATAGTTAAAACTTCTGGTATCTTTCTCATAAATAGCACCTCTCATACTTTTTACCCTAAAATACATATTATAGGGTATTATTCACTTATATATTTATTATATATTAGTATTATATGAATTACAAGTATAAAAGGGTACTATTCACACTAAAAAAAATTTTTATTCATCTATTAGAGTTACTTCGATTACGTTGCTATTAACATCAATTTCTTTTCTTTCAATAAACATTTGCTTATACTTTCCTAGTAGTTCCATCGCTTTAATTCTATCGCTATTCCTTGCTTTATCATCTAAAACTATTTTTTTTAAATTAGCTACTATTTCTGCGACTGTAATATCAATATTCGAACTATATTCATCCAATAAATCATTAATGTACTGCTTGACACTAGGTTTTCTTAGGAACTTACATCCTTCAACATTAGCAGTTTCATAACTTGCATCAGGATAAACCTTCAAATAAGACTGTGTAGCATTAAGACTCTCTAAGTATTCTATACAAAATCTTTTCTGCCTATCATTTAATTTAGCTTTACTTTTAACCTTATCTTTAATAACTTTACTTGCCATTATTATCACCTCCTAACCTATAATCTAAAAATATTTCCAACCCTTTAAATGTGGAGTCTTACTAAAATATCCTATACCCAAACCATAGTGAGCTATATAATAAACACCACATTGACTGCATATCCATAAATTCTGTTGATGTCCCTCTAGTGTTGCTATTAACTGCATGTCGTGTTTACAGAAATATTGCTTAAACTTTAATTTCATTTTATTTTCCACTTATATATATTAATCCAAGATCATCATGTACTTCTATCTCAAACAGCTCACTATCCAAACATAAGCATTTTAACTCTTCTACTTTAATTACAACTGTTGTATATTCATTTATAAGTAATATCCTGTCGCCTTTAAGCATTATTAAATTATTATCAATATCTTCAAAACATTTATCAAACATCTTCTTCACTCCTTCTGCGTCTCTTATCTCTTATCGAAATACGAACCTATACCTAACATCAACAATCCAACACCAAATAATTGAGGTATAAACACCCAAAACCAAGATATTTCAATCACACCACATAACTTTAAAATTGACATCACGATTGTATAAATAGTAGATATACTCGCACCTTTACAAACCACTCTATCCTTCATATACCCTCCATATTTTAAAAAAAGAGACAGTATTAAACCATCTCCTCTTACTTCATTTCTAACATTACATTTCCGTCTTTATCTGTATATTTTAAGCTTCTAGTGTGTATAACTAAATCTTCAACAGGAATTTCATCACTAGCTTGTAAGAATGTGTTTTTATCTGGCTTATAAGAAAAAGTTTCAACTTCTCTATATAGATCTTCTTTATTAACTACAATAAATCTAACTCCATCTTTTATCCAAACGGTTTGATTTTCTTCATCTATGCCACTAACTTTCCATCTTTCATTTTTGTAGTTAATATAGTCTCCAACTTTTATCTTTTCATTTTCTTTACATCCAGTACACTTATAGCACTCTCTATCGCTACAGTTAAAAATTCTATTTGATTTTATATAATCTTTTGTTAAATCAATTACTGGTGTTTTAGCCATTTCTTCTAACTTAATTCTACTTTCTTCAATAAGTTTATTACTTCTTTCAATCAACCTATCTGTATTAGCTTTAATCTCTTCTACAACCCTTTTATTCTCTTCTAACTGCTTATTAGCCTTAATTTCATTCTCAGCATTTTTAATTTCATTTTGTCTATGTAATTCCTCTAACTCAAGCCACTTAGCTTCATTTTCCTTTCGAAATTCTTCTAAAAAATTTCTAGTTTTTTCATACTCATTTTTGAATCTTTTAGTCTTTTTAAATAATCTATCTAACATTATCCAATCATCTCCCAATCAACATTCTCTAATATTTTTATTAATTCCAATTTTCTCTTATCTTCAATTTCAAACTTTTGATTACAATGTCTATTCAATTTTGGATTAAGTCTCTGTATAAGCACACTCTCTAAATAAGCTCTTTCATAGCCTTCTATAGCTCCCAAATAACAACTTTTTATATAATAATCCTTGTCCAATATCTCATCTATAAGCTTAAAATTATTATTTAAATGATGTTGTATTCTAGCTTTTAAACTAGCTGTTTCACCTACATAAAGTATGTCTTCATTCTTAATTCCAAAAATATATATGTAATTTCCGTCTGTTTCCCTATAATTCTGTATCCATCTTTTTTTTATGTCCATTTTAGTTATTCAAATCCTCGCTTTTATATTGTTTTTTGGACTCTCATAACAACCCTTAAATTAAAAAGGCACTAAATTAATAGCACCTTCTCTATGTATTCCCTCTTAAATTCTTATTATTTCTTCTTGTGTCGTAAACGCATCTATCACTTTATAATCTCCGTCTAACACTAAATAACCCTCAAAGTCTGCTGCATTATCATTTGTATAAGTTACAATAGCGTTATCCCATTTTTTCATAAGATCAGTCATTTTTGCAATAATTCTAATTAACTCATTAACTGCTTTTTGATCTTTAGCTTTTAATGCTCTCTTTAAAATTGCTATATGTACTTCTAATAAGTCTGCTAAAGTATCTTCAAAATAGTCATATATGTCATCTTTAGTCATGTCACAAATATCCATAACTTCATTTTCTAAACTATCTTCAAATAACTCATCATACCTATCTTCAAATAACTCATCATACCTATCTTCAAATAACTCATCATACACGCCTTCTCTAGCCGATTTAAACTTATACTCGTCCACTTTTAATAGCTTTCCTTTTCTAGCTATATAGAAAATAGCACTACCACTTTCTTCTATATATTCTACATAAACTTGCTCTTGATTATCAGCTATAGCATACATACAAGCCATTATCACACCTGTTTGTACTTCTCTATTAACCATATTTTCTTCTTCTATTATTATTTCTCTATATACCTCTGCTAATTGTTCTGCTGTTACTACATTTTTCATTATTTTACGCCTCCATCATGCTTTCTAATATTTTAATTTCATTTCTTGCTTCTGCTAATGCTTTATTTCTAGCTTTTATCTTAAACATTATGTCTTTTACAATATGCTTAACACACTCTTCCTGTAATTCTTTATCCTCAAGTGCTGCTTTACATTTATCAATTGACTTTTGCGTAAATCCATTTTTATTTCTTAGTTTTTCTAACATTCCTAAATATTCTTTTATCTCTCTATCAAAATTCATTTTAAATTACCTCACTTTTTAAATTATTATTTTTCATTATCCTAATTTTACATACCAAGTCTTTTATGATTTCTTTTACTGCCAAATTCTGTAATGTAACATCATCTAACGCTTTCTGGCATCTATCCAAACGTTTAGACTCCCAACTACTACCATCTCCAACGATTTTCATAGTATCTAAATAATCCTTTATTTCCATATTGAAATCTGTTTTATAGCCATGCTCTCGCTTAATATTACAATTTTCATTTAGCATTTTCTCATATTTTTCTTTACATACTTCTGCTTCTACTCTATATTGCTCTCCAAATCGACCATCCAACTCTAAACTATTTAGCATAGAATTAAATCCATCGACCAAATATTCGACCTGTAGTTCCTTATTTTCTAAAGCTTTATAGCCATTTCTTATTTTTTCTCTGTTGTATCTGCTATTACTATTTTCCTGTTTTTCTAAATAGCTTATATAATTTGTAATAGCTTCTTCTATATCAAACTGCATATATTTATCCATTTATATTCCCCTTAAAGTCGTCTGAAAATTTAGCTATCCTTCTAATCATTCTTACATTAGCCTTACTAAAACCAATTCTTAACAGATCATTATCAGTTTGTTCTCTGCATATTTTATAAATATAAACATCTACAAATAGTGCTAAAGTATTATACATATCCACACCTAAAATTCCTTTTTCAAGTTTTCTATGTAGTTTTTCTGCTAATCCTAGTCCAACTTTATCATCTGTTTCAAACAACTTATCTGCCTGAATAGATAAAAATAAATGCTTTTCTATTTCCTGTAGTTCTTTTTTATTAAATTGCATATCTAACATAATCGCACACCTTCCCAACTACTTTTATTTGTATTTCCGACATCTTATCTGCTCTAAGTTCTGCATCTATCCAATCTTCAAATACAAAATTTAAATTATACATAAATCCTGCTATAGACTCATCTGACAAGGTTTCAAAATCCTTTATGAACTCTTCTGTTTCTGCAATTTCAGTTATATTATTTTTATCCTGCTCATTCAAAAACTTTAAATAATTTCTAACTTCTTCCAGAATAAATTCCTTTTCTATTTTTGTTATTGCTGCTTTTTGCATATTAACAACTTTAACAATTAAATCTCTATCGTCCTTAGCTTTTAAAGATGCTATATCTTCTCTACTCTTAACATTAAGCCAACAATATCTACGCATAAACAATCCTAACTCTAATGCTTCAGAATTTTCTAAGTCATCTTTTAATACTTCTACCCATTCCAATGCTTCTTGCCAAGACTTTTTATAATTAATATCCATTAACACCATATCCTGTTTTATAGCACTTTTTAACCAGCTCTGCATTAGCTCTCTTTCTTCTTTGTTAAACATCCCTTCCATTTTCAATACCTCCATAAATTTCATATTAATTTTAAAATGTATAGTGTCTTTTGTATCCCTGAACACTATAAAAACAGGGTAGTTTAAGTAAATAAACTAATTCAATATAAAATTTTTAAAATAAAGGTATAATATAAAAAAATGAATAAGTACATTTATATGCACTTAATAAAGTTGCAAAAATCTCCATATTCCTATGAATAATAAACTTAGAGAACACGCTAATATTTCTAGTTAAATTTTTCTTGCAACTATATAAATACATATATAAAAGACACACCTCAAATGAGAATTACACATTTGCAACTGTGTAATGTAGCTACTCTGTGCCTCTCTATAAGTTGTGCTAAATCCATTCGCAAAGCCTCCTACCTCTCTGCAAATAAATAGCACAAATACAGCTACAAAAATCAAAAGTCAAAGGGTAAGGCAAGACCAACATGACTAATGTAACTGTATTTTTACTATTTATTTCTATTGCTTTATTTTATGTTAAAGCTACAAATATCCATTTTTATTTTTATATTGCCTACATTTGTATTTAGCTGACCACTTTAAGCCATTCTTTAGCAATATAAATGAAAGTTTTTTGTACTAGAGATAACTTACAACTCTATTTTTGAATCCCGATAGCATTTGTACTGCTACAAGTAGTATTGTCTACTTTATACCTTAAACGGATTGAGATCAGATATTTTTTAGTGTACATAGGAGATGAGCTAAATCTTCTGCAAAGCAAGCCCAAATAAAAAAATATCAAAAAAATTTAACGAATCAAAAAACACTAAAAAATGCTTTTTTGAACACGTATGTAACAGTACACACTAAAATATGCACGTTGTTAAAATGATTAAGCTCTTTACAAAGCTTATACAGAATTATCAGACGCAATGTCCAACAATTATTTGCATCTACCGTAATAACCTTACTGCTTCTGCTAATGTTCTACGCTAACAACTCACACAACTTTTACATTGTATTTGTTTCAACATACCTTAGCCATAAGGCGAGTAGCCGTTGGCTTTACTGATATAGTTACGCATAATAAAAAAGAATAGCTATTTCTAACTACTCTTCTCACAACAGAAGTGCTGTAAGCACGATTTCTATTTAATTATATTGCTCTTATCTTATACTTAATCATTTTTATCCTAACTTTAAATGAATTTGATTTTACTATACACAGTTAAGCCGTTTATAGTACTTTTATTGCTTGCTTTTGTAAGCTCTTTAAAATTATTCACTGCACCATTCCAACTATTTTTATCTTCAATAGCTTGTTTTCTCATTCCATTTGCAGGTGTTAGAACTGCCGCAATATATCCATCTTGTTCTCTTACGGTTATTCTTGTGCAAGCATCTTTACCTTTGTCTTACTCTTGTATTTCAATTGTTTTTACTGGTTCTTTAACTTCAGGTTCATCTTTATTATCACTTCCACCACATCCAACAAGTCCAAACAAGCTTATTCCTATCATTATCCCTACAATAATCTTTTTCATTTTTCAATCCCCCTATAACACTATAAACATTTACTTATTTATTATATTATTGAGTAAACAAAAAAAGACCTATTGTAGACCTAATTCCTTTTAAATATAACAATAGTAATACTTAACAAGTTTTCATCCTATAACTGATACTCACGCTTATTGTATACCTAGCTTTTAATGACAATTATTATAAGTATAGTGATAGTGCCACTTAGCCGATTATTTTATTACTTTTACAGTAGCGTTCTTTACCTTTTTTTCACACCAATCTAATACGATTAAGTTTCGGTAAACCTCAACTAAAATCCTATTACCTGCGTCGAAAAAAGGTAGCCACTCGGGCATCCAAAAACGACGCTAATATCTTTTATTCACATTTTCAACTTACTAACATATAATAATATTTTGCCCCCTTTTTTCTAATAATACTATATATTAGAGAAGGGGGGTATTTTTTATTAACTAACTATAATTTTAATTTGTAGACAAAAAAGTACATATATAATAAAAGTTAGCATACTATTCTCTAATAATACTATATATTAGAAAAGGGTATGCTAAGTATCTTAAACTATAAATTCTCCTCTCTTGTTTATCTATTTTTCCCCTACCTTCAACACCCTTCTAACCTGGTATCACCAGTCTATAGCCACTTCAAAAATAGTACAAAACTGATTAAATTTCTGTTTCTTCAACTATTCTCTACCACCCTTTTTAAGCGAAACCCTTCTATAGAGGGTATAAAAACACCTTTCAACCATTGGTATCACTAGCTTAGAGTCTATTTAATTCCTTTAAAAATTGCTCAAAAAGGGTGGTAGGATTATCAACCTATTAATTTCATTATTTTCCAAGCTGATTTAAAATTCTTTTTCTTACCATCTATAATTCTACTTGTTTTAAACTCTTCTATTCTGTACATTAATTTCCTTTCTTCTAACGCACTATTTAAGCTATTTATTTTCTTTAGTAGTTTACTATCTTGCCTAACATCCAACTTCTCTATCAATTCCTTTCTATCTTTCACTTGTAACATTACACTTCCAACTAATCCATCTAAATATTGTTCCAATTCTGTTCCCTCACTCTCTTCTAATACTCTAACTCTTCCCTTAAAATCAAACTTTCTAATTAAATATTTAGTATAATTTTTATCAATATTTACAACATAATCATACTCAGCAGCATCAAGTGTAAGTTTATAATACATCATTTCATTTATTTTCTTATCATATTTTATCTCTGCTTTCTTATCATATATCAGTGAAGTATTAGCTCTATCATACTCATCTAAATATGCATCAATTCCATTTTTTAATAGATAGTCTGCTTCTTTAAGTAATTTAACACATCTTCCCTTCATTCCACCGAATTGTTGGTTACTTATATTTTTTATGTATAAATATATTTGCTCATCCTTTTTCCTTCTTTTTCTTCCTATGCACTGTATCAAAGTTCCAAAATCTTTAACATCTGCTAGGATATGTTTAACATTATCATCTATTATATTTACACCTGCATCCATACAGCACGTTGTTATAAGTATTTTCTCTTCAAACCTTTCTTTTTCAAGCATTTTTTGTATTTTAGCTTCATCAACATATTTATAATAATCAGCGTTATTTTTACTACAGTTAAACATAGCTATATCCTTAAATTTTTCATATAGCTCATAGGCTTTCTTTGCACTATCTATAAATACTATAGCTTTTTCAGCACCTTCTCTACTTTCTTCCAGTAAATCTGCTATCGTTCTATCTTTTTTAAAAATTGAAAGTGTTTTTATAAAATCATATGTTATTGGAACTTTATAATCTGTTGTCTCTAATTTTTTTATATTATTTATGTATCCTTTCATAGCCTGTCCTGTTGTATAGCACAAACTAATAGTAATCCAGAAAATCATTAAAAAGTTTACCACCCT
>NZ_CAMTIG010000057.1 GCF_947072515.1 uncultured Clostridium sp. | reverse complement strand
CTTTATATACTTCATTTATATTTTCTCTAAAGTTACTTAATATAGTAAATATACTTCTTGTATCTATACTATAATCTATAACATCTACATTCCCAATCTTGCCTTTTTCCTTATTTATATCTTTTTTAAATTCACCTTTTATCTTTATTACATTCCCTACACTAACTTCTTTAAATTCCCCTTGTAGATTTAAAATCCTTCCCTTTTCTTCCCCTATTGCAAATTCTCCATAATTTTTTACAATTTTCACTTTTTCTAATTGAGGATAGTAATTATAAAAGTTATTATTTATAATTATTCCTAAATAAAATATCGCAACTACTACTAAAAAAAACTCAAAATTTTCTCTAAAAACTACAATGCAAAAAAATAGGCTAGTTAATGTTAAAACCAGCCATAAATTAAAATCATAATATACATAGAAAATACTGCTCATTATAAATGTTATCCCTATATATATAATTGGATATTTTGTTTTTTCTAAATTTTTAATTTTCATTATAGCCACCTCTTTATCTCCATTATTACCCAAAATAATGAATCTAAAACAAGTTTAAAAAGGTTTCTATTTACTTTTTGGATTAAATAAAACTGCCATTATATAACCAAAGATAATAGCAGCAGTTATTCCTCCTGCTCCACCTTTTATTCCTCCTGTAAATGCTCCTAAAAGGCCTATTTCTTCAACCTCTTTTATAGCTGATTTCGCTAAAGTATTTCCAAAGCCAGGAAGTGGTATGGTAGCTCCTCCCCCTGCAAATCTTATTATCTTATCATATATTCCAAAGGAACCTAATATAGCTCCAATAACCACAAATAATACTAATATCCTACCTGGTGTTAATTTTGTTTTATCCATAAGTATTTGTGCAATTACACAAATACCACCACCAACTATAAAAGCCTTTAAATACTCCATTTCTCTGCCTCCTAATCGCTTTCTATACTTACAGCATGTGCAATTCCTGGAATAGTTTCACCTTGCAAAGATGATGTTGGACTCATAAGCGCACCTGTTGAAATTAAAAGCATACTTTTTATTTCTTTCTTTATAAGTTTTTTATAAAAATATCCTGCCGCTACAGAAGCTGAACATCCACATCCACTTCCTCCGGCTTCTGTTCCTTGTACTTCACTAAAAAATATCATATCTCCACAATCTAAATAATTATCTCGAATATCATATCCATATTCTAATATTAAATTTTCAGCTATAGTTTTACCTACAGTTCCTAAATCTCCTGTTACTATTACATCATAATCCTTTGGTGTTTTGCCTGTATCTTTAAAGTGATTATAAATTGTATCTACTGCTGCTGGTGCCATAGCTGCCCCCATATTATTTGCATCTTTTATTCCATAATCTTTAACTATTCCTGTAGTTACACTTGTTATTTTAGGAAAATCTCCATTTCTGCCTAAAATCATAGCCCCACTTCCTGTTACTGTCCATTGAGAAGTTTTACTTCTTTGACTACCATATTCAAGAGGAAATCTAAATTGTCTCTCTGCTGCACAAAAATGAGATGATGTAGAACAAATTATATAGTTTCCTATATCACTATCTAATAATATGCTTCCTAAGCTTAAAGCCTCTGTCATAGTAGAACAAGCTCCATATAATCCAAAAAAGGGGATTTCTAGCTCTCTTGCTGCAAATGAAGATGCTATAATTTGATTTAGTAAATCTCCTGAAAAAAGATAATCTATATTTTTATCTTTTAAATTTGCTCTTAAAATTGCTTCCTTTATACAATTTAATAACATCTTACTTTCTGCTTTTTCATAACTTTTAGTATCAAACATTTCATCTTTTAATATATGATCGAAATATTCTTTTAAAGGTCCTTCGCCTTCTCTAGGTCCAACTATAGAAAATGCACTTATTATTCTTGGCTTATTTTTTAAGATTATAGTTCTTTTTCCGATTTTCTTATTCATAAAATACTCCTTATACCATTCCTATAATGTAATAAACTATTCCTATAATTACTGAAACACCTATACCATACACTAATACTGGCCCTGCTATCATAAATATTTTTGCAGCTACTCCAAATACAAATCCTTCTTTTTTATACTCTATTGCCGGTGCTACAACAGCATTTGCAAACCCTGTTATAGGAACAACACTTCCAGCCCCTGCAAAGGTTGCTATCTTATCATAAACACCAACCCCTGTTAAAAGCGCCCCTAAAAATATCATTATTATTGACACCACCACACCTTTATTATCAGATGAAACACCAAACTTCACTATAATATTCCCAATACCTTCTCCTAAAGTACATATTAATCCCCCTACTAAAAATGCTCTTATGCAATTTCTTATAATTTTAGGCTTAGGACTAGTTTCCTTAGCTAATTTATCAAATCTTTTTTTTATCCTTTTTTCTCTTCTTGTTAATTTCATAAAATCACTTCCTTAGTATTATTATTTCTAAGGAAGTGATTTTTATTTATAAAATATTTAAAATACTCTACTTATATAAATTATTTTAAAATAAAAAAACTACCATTTCTGATAGTTTTCTTTTTAATGACTTTATTCTAATTTTTCTCTCAACTTTTTTAAAACTTTTTTTTCAATTCTCGATACCTGTACTTGACTTATACCAAGCATTTTAGCTACCTGTACTTGTGTTTGATCTTTAAAATATCTAAGCATTATTATTTGTCTTGATTTTTGATCTAATGTACTTAATGCTTCTTTTAGTGCAATTTTATCAATAAACTCTGAATCATCTTCTCCATTTTCACTTAATTTATCAATAAGCAATACAGGTGAACCATCATCTTGATGGATTGTATCATATAAATATTGTAAACTTGAAGATGCTTCCATTGCTACTATAATTTCTTCTTTAGGAATTCCTGAGTGTCTAGAGATTTCATCTATAGTAGGATCTCTATTTAATTCCTTAACTAATTCTTCTTTATAATAATGAATTTTTTTTCCTAAGGTTTTAACACTACGGCTAACCTTTATCATTCCATCATCTCTTAAAAATCTTTTTATTTCACCTATTACCATAGGTACAGCATAGGTAGAAAATTTTACATTAAACTTATCATCAAAGTTTTTTATAGCTTTTACTAATCCAATTGACCCAATTTGGAAAATATCTTCATAATCATATCCACGATTTAAAAACTTCTTACTAATAGATGCAACTAAAGGTAAGTTCATTTCAATTAATCGCTCTAATGCTTTCTCATCACCAGCTTTAGCTAACGGTAATAGTTTACAGTTATTATTGTAATCATATTCCTCTCTATTCAAATTCTCAACAATCATATTTTAGACCTGACCTATTACTTCAATTTTTTTTCTTATGATTACCCTAGTTCCTTTATTTTTTTCGCTATATACCTCTAAAGAATCCATAAAACTTTCCATAACCGTAAATCCCATTCCTGATCTTTCTAAATCTGGTCTTGATGTAAAAAGTGGTTCCTTAGCTTCCTCAACATTTTCAATCCCTGTCCCAAAATCGCTTATTATTATTTCAATCTCATTTCCTATTAAAGCTGAATCAATCCTTACTCTTCCACCTTCTCTATTTTCATATCCATGTATTATAGCATTTGTAACGGCTTCTGATACTGCTGTTTTTATATCTGTTATTTCCTCTATTGTTGGATCTAATTGAGCTACAAAAGCTGAAACTGCTACTCTAGCAAACCCTTCATTTTCAGATTTACTTAAAAATTCTATACTCATTTTATTATCGTACAATCTAAACCCCTCCAATTTAAATACAACTTAATGCTTCTTCTACAGTATTAAAATTCTTTATTATTTTAAATAATCCTGCTAATTCAAAAACTTTACCTATGCTTTTATTAGCTCCTGCTATGTAAAGTTCTCCACCATTTTTTTTCACTTTTTTTTGTCTTCCAACAATTACCCCAATACCAGAACTATCCATAAAAGTTACTGAATTAAAATTTAAAATTACTTTTTTTGTTCTTGATATTTCTATTCTATCATCCATTTTAACTCTAGCTTCTTTTGCATTGTGGTGATCTAATTCGCCTACTAAAGCTATTTCTAATATATCGTTGTAGTTATTAAACTTAAGATACATACTTATCACTCTAACTTTTTTAAGTATAGAGTTTGTCACCTCCTATTTAGCTGTTCTTTTCTTCCATATTTTAACATATAATGTATTTTACAGTCAATGTTTTTTGTTAAATAATGGGTAATAATAAAAGCAATTTATCTTAAAGAAAACTTTTCAGATAAATTGCTTTTGCTTACTTCTTATATTCACTTATTTTTTCAGTTAATAATTTATAAAATTCTTCTATAGTTTCTCCCTCTTCTAATAATAAAATTTCTATTGCTTCATCTAAATTTTCCATATAATATAATGAAAATTCGTCTTTTTTAATACTTTCTTCTACATCTTCATTAAGAATTAATTCACTAATATTAGTTTTTGGAATTAAAACTCCTGCACCTTTATTTTTATCAAGATTTACGCAAACTTTATAAAATCCCTCAATCTTTTCATTTACTCCACCTATAGGCTGAACTTCTGAAAACTGATTTAATGAACCAGTTACTGCAATATTTTGTTTAACTCCTTTTCCTGTAATAGCTGATAACATACATATCATTTCTGCAACTGATGCACTATCGCCTTCTATCATACCGTAATTTTGCTCAAAATTCAGATGAATATTTATAGGTAATTTGCTTTTCTTATCCCACTTACTATATAAAATACTCTTTAAAATCCCTATAGACTTTTCATGAATTCTTCCACTTAGTTTGGCATCTTTATGAATATCTACTATACTACCTTCACCTTTAAATACATTACATGTTATTCTCATAGGCTTTCCAAAGGCATGAGTCCCTGTATCTAAAACTGCTAGTCCATTTATATTTCCTACTTTTTTTCCTTCAAGATTTATAATTATTTTTCCGTCATCATACATATCTAAATAACTTTCCTCAATTATATCCTCTTCATAAATAACCTCTCGTACTGATTCACTATCAATAATTTCTTTTTCTTTATCGTATGCTATCTGTTCACTTAATAAAAGAATTCTTTCTATCTCTTTATGATCTACAATTATTTTATTTTTATTTTCAGCTACTCTAGATAGATATTTTATAATTACTTCTATCCCTTTCTTATCTATCTTAAGTTCACAGATTTCTAAATTTAAATCTTTTATATATCCATATATCAATTCTAGATTTTTATCAATATCTATCTCCGATTTAAAATCAACTTTTATTGGAAATAATAGTTTAAAATCTTCATCATTGCTATATAAAATATTGAATGTTTCATAATCTCCTATTAAAATTATTTTTACATTTATTCCTACACCTTGAACTTTAAGTCCATTTATAGACAGTACTTCTAAATAATTTCTATTAGCATCAAAATTTAAGCTTTGAGTAAGCAATACTTTTTTTAGATATGGATATGTGTTATTTATCAATAAATCTTTTACCCTTACGATAATACAACCTTCATTTGCTTCTAATAGTGTTCCTGCATTAATTAACGATAAGTCTGTAGTATAATTCCCATTTTGACTTTCATACTCTATATTCCCTAATAATCTTGTTATAGTTGGATCCTCTTCAAATATAACTCTTGGATTATTATACTCTGTATTATCAACTATAATTTCTATTTCATATTTCCCTAAAATTTTATCAACTTCTTTTTCATCTTCATCTATATATACTGTATATAATCCTATTAGCTCTTTTTCTATTTTCTTATAAAATGCATCTAAATAATTATATACATCATCATCTAAAATATATTCAAGTAAAAGGTCCTCTTTTACTTCTTTTAATCTATTTTCTAAATACTCTCCTAATATTTCTTTTAATTTTTCTAATTCTTTTATTTCAATTGTTTTTATCGCTTCTATTATTTCAGATGTATCACTTTTGAGTTTCTCTGCTTTTTCTAATAACTCATCTTTAAAATCTTCTTCTAATAAGTCATATTCTTCCTCTGTCATTTCTTTTCCATCTTTCAATGGTATAAATACAAAACCATCTCTAGTTACTTTCATTTCAAATCCTTCATCTGCAGCTAATGTCATTAATTTATTTAAGTATTTACTTCTATTTACTTTTAAATCTTCTAGAATATTATCTTTTTCATCTGTAAATTCATAATCATTAAATTCTAAAAGTGCGTCTTTATACTCTTCCTTCAATATTGCTATGTCTTCCTTTAAAGCTTTTCCTCTACCATTACTTAAAGTAATTGGAAATGGTTTTTCATCGTCACTTAATGATGCGTAACAAATATCTTTTGGTGCCTCTAATTTTTCATATTCTTTTTCAATTATTTCAACTAACTTATTTACCTTTTCTTTTAAATATGAGTCCACAAGATATAAATTATAATTTTCTTTTTTTATTTTTAAAATTCGCTTTATTTTATCATAAGGAGTTTTAAATTCTTTTATATCCATTAAATCAATTAATTTTTCTTCTTCGCTATCCTTTAAATTTAAAGAAAATATTATATTATTGGGATTTAATTTATTTTTCATATATATTTTTTAAGACTCTCTTTAGTCTTATTCCTCCTTAAATAATAGTCTATACTATATTAGTATTCTAATGATTTGTTTTAGGAATAGCTTTCTTAAAAAATAATAAAAAAACTATACAATTTTTTTTGTATAGTTAAAATAATTTCATTTGAACTTCTTTTTCTTCTTTAAATGAAGATATACTGAGTCCTATTAGCCTTATATCTTCCCTTATTTCGTTTTCCTCTAATAGCTCACATGCAATTTTAAATAAAACCTCAGCATCATCAATATAATTTGTAAGAGTTCTGCTTTTAGTATGATTTTGAAACTCTCCAGTTTTATATTTTAGGGTTACTGTTCTTCCACTTTTATCCCCTTTTTTTAAAATTTCTTCTATAGTTTCTGAAAAACCCTTTAAATATTCTTTTAATTCTTCTATATCTCTTGTGTTATTTTTTAGAGTTCTCTCTTTTCCTATAGATTTTCTATCTCTAGTTACTTTTACTTCACGATTATCTATTCCTCTTATTCTATCGTAGACTTCAACTCCACTTTTCCCTAAATATTCAACACAAAACTTTTTATCCATTTTGTATAAATCTTCAATTTTAAATATTCCCATATTATTTAATTTTTCACAAGCTTTTTTCCCAAGCCCATAAATTCTTTTTATTGATAATGGAAATAAAATATTTGGAATCATTTCTTTTGTTATTATTTTTATTCCATTTGGTTTATTCCAATCTGAAGCCGTCTTTGCTAAAAATTTATTGTAAGAAATCCCTATAGATAGTGTAAGACCAAGTTCTTTATAAACTCGCGTTTTAATATATTTCCCTGCTTCTTCTCCACTTTTAAAGCTACTTTCTGATAAATCTAAATAAGCTTCATCTATTGATAATGGTTCAATAAGCGGTGTTACCTCTTTAAAGATTTTAAAAATCTTCTCTGAAATTTCTTTATATCTCCAATGCCTTACTGGAACAAATATTCCAGTTGGACATTTTTGTCTCGCTATAAAAGCTGGCATAGCTGAAGATACACCATATTTTCTAGCTTCATAAGAACAAGTGCACACTACACCTCTTTCACTTACCCCACCTACAATAACTGGTTTTCCTCTTAAAGATTTGTCATCCATCTGTTCTACTGATGCAAAAAATGCATCCATATCTATATGTAAAATAATCTTCTCCATACCATTTCCTTTCTAGCTATAAACTTTTTCCTCCTCTTCTTTTCTAAAAGAACTTCCATTATTATTCTTAATCGAAAAAGAATATATAGAAAAAGCTAATAGTTCTTCTAAATATTTATTATACTCAGAATCTTGCTGTTTATTAAAGTATTCTACTATAGTTATTCCTATTAATACTCTAAAGTTTTTATCCATATAATAAAGGTATGCACCCTCTTCATCACAAATATATTCAATTACTTCTCTAACTTTAAATATGTATCTTTCTATACTATCTGTTCGATTAGCTGCTCCAATTATACCTAAAACTTCATTTCCTACAGTTAATCCCTGTTCTTTAAAGCTTTCAATAAGTTCTTTTACTTCAAATTGTGATTCTATATTTGTATTTAAAAGCAAACTTGTTGCTAACATCTGCAAATGATTTTTCGAATAGTTTTCTAAGCTCAATAAATAATTAAACATATATTCTACAAACTCACCAGTTTCTTTTGCATCTTCATTTTCTTTTGCACATTTAATTCCTAAAAGTGCACAAACTAAATAATCATTTTCATCAGTAATCTCTTTAAATTCCTTTTTTAAAAGATCATAAATAAGTTTTGTATTATTATAAATCTTATAATCTAAATCTAGATTTCCATGTTTGCATATGGCATATGCAGCCAGTGTTAATCCTTTTGATTCCTTAAATCCAACATCTTGCATTTCTTCACTTACTTTTATAAGTCTATCTGAAAAAAAACTATAATTTTCTTCTCGACTAATTAAGATTGATATCAAATACAGCATATCTCCTCTAAAACTTGATAGCTGACTTGTTTCATTCTTTATATATTTTCTAATTTTTTTAATTTTCTCTAAATCTATTTCTTCTAAATGTCCCCCAAATACAAGCGATGCAAAATGATTTATATATTCTCCATCAAATCTTAAGCCATCTTTTACTAGTTTATAGCTATCCATTACGCTATTACATATATCTAATAAACCAATATTCATTTTAAACGCTTCCTTTTCACCCTTAATTTTATTTTTTACTTTTTCATTATACTATAAAACTTATAATTTAACACATAATAAGTTAAATTATAATTTATAATTAATTTTACAGTATCACTCATTTCTCAATTAGTAAATTTATATTTTATAAAAAATATTTTTATGTTATAATAAGATTGTTATGTTTTATAGTAAGTACAAAGGACTTATTTGATTATTTTATAAAGGAGAATTAATTATGGGATTCAAAGATAAATTTAATGATTATTTTAAAGACTCATATTTTCAAAAATACGGAGATAGAATAACTAGTACAGCAGGTACTGTTATTTCATTTAAGATAGAGGAAAAAAACTTTATTTTATTAAAAAAGCTTGTAGTAGATATTATTATTAAACCTGATGCTGGTAGAGGCGCTGTTAAATGTAAGTATAAAAAATGGAAATGGTTTAAGAAACCTGAATTCATTCCTCTAAATAAAGGGCATAAAGTAATGATTATGGGACTTAACGGGGTTAAAGGTAAAGAAGATGCTTCTGTAATTCAAATACAAAACATTTTAAACCTTACTGCTAAAAAAGATCTAGTTCCTATAGATCACTCAGAAATAAAAAAAGCTAGACAACAAGCTACAAGAATTCAAAGAAGATAGTTAAAAGGAGTATAGAAATCTATACTCCTTTATTAATATCTCTATTTATTAATAACTTCGTAATCTACAACTTTTCTTTCAACAACTATTGATTTTACAAAAGCACTAGCACTTACATGATATGGATTTACTTGATAACTATCTAAGTCTTTAAGGCTATCAAACTCTGAATATAATACAACATCCATAGCAGCATCTGTTCTATTTATGTTAATTCCAACTTCCATTTTTTTAATTTCTGGAATTAAATCTTTTAAATCTTCTAAGGCAGCTTTAATTTTTAAAGCATTTTCCTTTTTATTTTCATCTTTTATTTTCCAAGCAACTATATGTTTTATCATTTTCTTTCCCTCTTTCTTTTATTCTTCTATAAAAAATGGTTGTAACCATGCTTTAGCACCATCTTCTCTAAACACTTCAACTCTTATGTATCCTTCGTTTCCTACTACATCATAATAAGCTTCAGTGCCTTTACATTCTTTAAGTACTACTCCGTTTTTTCCTATAAATTTAAAAAACACGTATGGAACTCGTTCATCCCCTTTTTTTAAGGAAATACGATTATTTTTAACCTCTATCTCTTTAACTTTAACGCCAAAAGATGCATAAAAACTTCCTCTTCTAAGTCCATTCATTATTTCTTCTTTGCTTTTTTCTTTTGCTAAAACATAATTATATGCTCCACCTGCTCTTGAAAAAATATGCATATCATCATCTGCAAATCCAAACACTCTTTTTCCTCTACTCAGTAACTCGTCCCATAAATCAGTAGCTAAAGCAATTCCTTTGCAGTCTAATCTAACGTTATTATTGAATATTTCAATTCCAGTATAATTTTCAAGATTTAATAATTCATCTAAAGTCCAATAGTCCATTTTTCCTAAATGAGGATGACAAATAATATTTATCCCACCATTTTCAACAACTTTTTTAAATAACTCATTGTGATTTGTATAATTTTCTCCATCATCATCATATGTCTCTAAGTTTATACCAAGTGTCTGTTTACCACTTCTTTTAAACTCAACACCTTGAATTAAAAGAATATCTTCTCTATCCTTAAATTCACTTAAATCTGTTATCATACAATGATCTGTTATACTTAAAAAATCGTATTCCATTTTATAGCTTGTATACATCTCTACAATCTTATCTAATGAGTAATGTCCACAAGGACTATTTTCTGAATGAGTATGAAGGTTACCTTTTAAAAAGGTACCTTCATATTCATAAGGATTTAGTATCTTCATACAAACACTTCCTTACTATTCTATATCTTCAAATAAAAGTTTAATTAATTTTTCACCTGCTTTTCTATTTTCACCTTTATATGGGAAACAGTGAATGTGGATTGCTGGATTAAAATTAATTTCTATTATTCCATAGTTTTTATCATTAGCTTTTCCTTTAATATCCTCTATCATCATATCAACACCAATTATTTTAGCATTTACAGCTTTTGCTGATTTTAATGCAATCTCTTTATAACTTATATGGATATCATCAGTAAAATCTATGCTATCTCCACCAGTACTAATATTAGAATTTTCTCTTAAATAAATAACCTCATCCTTTTTAGGAATATAAGAGAAGTCTAACCCATTATTTTTTAAGAACATTTCTTCTGCTTTAGATACTCTTATCTTTTCAAGTGGAGTTTTATATCCTCTTCCTCTTAATGGATCTTTATTTTTCTTCTCTATTAAAAGTCTTATATTATTTATTCCATCTCCCGTTACATTTGCAGGTACTCTATGAAGAATTCCTACTACTTCATCATTTATTATTAGGAATCTATATTCTTTTCCTTGTATAAACTCTTCTATTAATATAGATTTATCTTCATTAAAGGCTATATCTACAGCTTCTCTATATTCTAGTAATGTTGGTGGGTTCTTAAATATTGTTATACCTATTCCAAAATTTGTTGTTTTAGGTTTTATTACAAGTTTTTTATCTTTATAGATTTGGAAATCTTCAATTGCATCTTCTGTTGAAATATAGTATCCACCTTGAGGAACTCTTATATTATTTTCTGCTAATACCTTTTTAGATACTAGTTTGTTTTCCATTATTAATGCTGTAATATAATTATCCTTACTTGTTTTAGTAGCTTGTTTTACATATTCCTTTTTACCTCTAAAATTAAGTTCAATAAAGTTTTCTTCTCTATCTAAAACTTTAAAGTCAACACCATATTTTAAAGCTTCTATTAATAAGATTTGTGTAGATAATTCTAAATCTTCATAGCCTAATAATTTAAAAGCATTTTCCTTACTATCTCTTTTATTTTCTATAGCTATTGCCATAAAATAATCTAAATAATTACTTTCTTTAATCCCTTCAATAAGTCTACTTGCAATAGTTAAACTATTATCTTCAAATCTTAATTTAGAATTTTCAATAATTTTATTAAAGTCTTTATAGTAAATTGTATCTTTAAATACTTCTTCTTTTATCTTTTCAATTTCTTCTAAAATTTTAAGCCCAGCTTTCTTCACTGTAACTTCTCTTTTATTTATTATTAATGTATTTTCTTCACTGTTTTTTATAGCTCTATTATCATTTTGTACACACTCATTATGAACATCTAATGTGTATTTTTCATCTTCTTTAAAAAGACAGAATAAAACATATAAATGTATTAAGTATAATGAATTTTTTGAAATACCAAATTTTGTTGTAGGATCTAAATCTAAAAGTCTTATTTCAATGTATCTAACTCCATTCTCTTCTAAGTTAGTTAACATATCTCCCTCTTCTTTAGATTTAAATCTTATAGCACTATAATATTCTTTTGCTTGCTGTATACATTTATCATCTATTAATCTTCTTATATCTCTTATGTATTCTTCTAAATTATTATATGACACATAAAAATCTTCTTCGTTTCTGTAACCACATCTACTATTTCTAAGAGATCCAACTCCTTTAAAATAGTAATCTTCTGTATTTAATGCTTCACCTTTTGCTGTACACTTTTCTACATAACTTTTATGAAATACAGGACTTGCTCCTGTTAAATATGTTAAAAACCACTTATACTTCAAAAAGTTTCTTCCAATTTTAAAATATAACTCGTTTTTAAATTCTCTTAAGCTTATATCTGTATTTTGCATTTTATATAAGTTTTCTATAAATTCATCTCTGAAAGAAAAATTATAGTGAACCCCACTAACTAATTGTCTCTTCTTTCCATATTTCTTAACTAAATTTTCTCTATATTCTTTTGCTTTTTTATCATTTAGTTCTGCAACCTTTATTTTTTCCTCACTTGGTAACTTAGGAGGATTACTTTGAGGCCATAAATATTCATCTTTTAATTCTATATTTACTATATTATTTAAGTTTTCCATAAAACTATATGCTGAATCTATAGAATTACATACTGGAGTTACCATCTCCATTTGACTTTCAGCAAAATCTCTCTTTATAAATAGATTATCCTCTTTAAATACTTTTGGATGTCTATCTAATGAAATTTCTCCATATTTATTTACTCTTATATTTTCTTTTTCCAAACCATAATTACATTCTATTAATCCCTTTTTTAAACCTTCATCTATTATTTTGTTTAATAAATTATCCATGTAAAATTTCCTTCCTTTTTTATACACTAGTAATTTTTTTATCCATTACTAATACTATATCCACCCATATCCTATTACACATTATATCATAATATTTTTAAATTAAAATTAAAATATTACTATACTTATAATAGAATTTAAACTTTAATATTTTATTATAAAAAACCCCACCTACATGGATAGATAAATTTAATTATTTCATCTGTCCACTTAAGTGGGATTGCATCATTTAGTAATCCTATCTATTTTTTTATAAATAAATAAATACTATTTATTAATGCTATAGTTCCTGAGAAACTTAAAACTATCGTCCAATGCTTTAGTGCTAATGGTACTGTATGGAATATTCCTTGTAAAAATGGAACATATAATACACTTACTAACATTATTATAGATATTAAAACAGCTACAACTAAATATGGATTAGTAAACAACTTTATTTCAAAAATTGAATGTCTTTCTGATCTACACTCAAAAACATGAAATAATTGTGAAAGTACAAGTGTTGCTAAAGCTATCGTTCTACACGTTTCTAAATCCATTCTATAATATCTTCCTATCATAAATGATAAAAGTGTACATACTCCGATAAGTGCGCCTCTTATTATTATTTTTTCTGCTAAACCTCTTGCAAAAATCCCTTCTTTTTTATCTCTAGGTATTTGCCTCATTATATCTCCATCTGCTGGGTCTACTCCTAATGCTATAGCAGGAAGTCCATCTGTTGCTAAATTAACAAATAGAATTTGAATAGGTGTCATTGGACTTGGTAATGCACATAAAGTAGCTAAGAACATTGTTAACACCTCTCCTAAATTACAAGATAAAAGGTATCTTATAAATTTTCTTATATTGTCATATATGCTTCTTCCTTCTTCTACTGCATCTACTATAGTACTGAAATTATCATCCATAAGAATCATTTCAGCTGCTTCCTTAGTAACATCTGTTCCTGATATCCCCATTGATATTCCTATATCTGCTTCTTTTATAGCTGGAGCATCATTTACTCCATCTCCAGTCATTGCAACTATATTTCCTAATGACTTAAAAGCCTTTACTATTCTAAGTTTATGACTTGGTGAAACCCTTGCAAATACTCTAATATTTTTTATACTTCTTCTAAGTTCCATATCTGTTAATTTTTCTATATCATTTCCTTCTAATACTTGAGTCTCACTTTTACATATATTTAATGACTTTGCTATAGCAAAAGCAGTATTTTTATGATCCCCAGTTATCATAACAGGAGTTATCCCTGCAAGTTTACATTTTAATACTGAATCCCTTGCTTCTTTTCTTGGTGGATCAATGCTTCCTACAATCCCTACAAAAATCAAATCATCTTCTAGTTTTTCATCCCTTCTTAAATTTTCAACCTTATAAGCTCCTGCAAGACATCTTAATGCTCTTAATGACATTTGATTTAAAACTTTTTCTATACTTTTTCTTCTAGCTATAGTTAACTCTCTTACTTTTCCATCTTCATATATATACTTACATTTTGCCAAAACCCTCTCTGGAGCACCTTTTGTATATGAAATCTCTTTATTTCCTTCTTTAACTATAACTGTCATCATTTTTCTTGTTGAATCAAAAGGAAGTTCAAAAACTCTCTTTATTTTTTCATTATATTCTATGACATCTGTTGAATTTTTAAAGAATAACCTTATTAAAGCTACTTCCGTTGGATCTCCATGTACTGCTTTTTCTATCTTTTTCATTTTTCCATCAATAGTACAATCATTACAATACACTAAAATACTCTTTAATTTTTCTACCCCATCTATAGTATTTATATTTTCTTCTGCAGCTAAATTTCTCCCATTTAAATAGATCTCTTTTACAGTCATTTTATTTTGAGTAAGGGTTCCTGTCTTATCAGAACATATTATAGATGTACATCCTAATGTTTCAACAGCTGGCAATTTTCTAACTAAAGCATTTTTTTTAAGCATTCTTGATACACCTAAAGCCAATGCTACCGTTACTATGGCAGCTAGTCCTTCTGGTATTGCCGCTACTGCTAAAGAAACTCCAAGCATGAACATCTCACCAATTTCATTTCCTCTAAAAACGCCTAAAACTGTAACTAAACTACAAATCACAAGACATATAATTACTAATATTTTCCCTAAAGAATCTAATCTTAACTTTAATGGTGATTTATCTTCCTCAATATTTTGAAGTAGATTTGCTATTTTTCCCATTTCAGTATTCATACCTATTGTTGAAACTCTAAATAAAGCTCTTCCCTTTAAAATATTTGTTCCCATAAATCCTTTATTATTCTTTTTATTTATATCTTTATTTACTCCTACTGATTCACCTGTTAAAAGAGATTCATCTACAACTATACCAGAAGATTCCTGAAATTCTCCATCTGCTGGAATTCTATCCCCTGCTTCTAATACAACCATATCTCCAATCGTTAGCTCAATAGATCTTATAACTATAATTCTCCCATCTCTATAGACTTTACAAGTTGGTGCTGCTAAATCTTTTAATGCTTCTAAAGATTTTTCAGTTTTAAATTCTTGGAAAAATCCTAATAATGCATTTACTAAAACTATAATAAGTATAGTAACTGCATCTGCTACATCTCCCATAATTCCTGAAATTACAGTTGCACCAATAAGAACCCAAACCATAAAATCATTAAATTGTGATAAAAACACCTTAATTGAAGATACTTTTTTCTTAGCATCTAATTTATTAAGCCCAAATGACTCTTGCCTTTTCCTTGCTTCTTGCGTAGATAATCCTATATTTTTTTTGTTTTCTCCCACCACTCTCTTTCCTCCTTCTTTTTTCTCTTATACATATATATTTCTAAAGAACAAAACTTATGAAAACTTTCTATATATCTTTTCTTTACAAAATTCTATTTAGGTTTTACAATTAAAAGAGAATTTTATAACTAAAGGAGGAAATTTAATGAGAAATGTAATATACGTATCTGGACATAAGAATCCTGATTCTGATTCAATTTGTTCTGCATATTCATATGCTGATTTAAAAAACAGAGTTGGTGATATTCCTGCAATTCCTGTTAGATTAGGAAATGTTAATCCAGAAACTCAATTTATATTAGATTATTTTGGTGTAAATGCACCTCAATTATTAACTACACTTAAACTTAAGGTTGAAGATTTAAATATTGATAATATAAGTCCTATTTCACCTGAAATTTCATTGAAAATGGCTTGGAACATAATGAGAGATAAGAATATAAAATCTATTCCTGTAGCTGATCAAAATGAACACTTAGTAGGAATTATATCTCTTTCAAACTTAACTTCATCTTATATGGATATTTGGGACAATCAGATACTAGCTAAAAGTAAAACAACTATTGAAAATATTATTGATACACTTTCAGCTAAATCTATATATGTAAATGAAGCTACAAAAATATTTAAAGGTAAAATTTGTGTTGCTGCTATGCAACCTAATTCTATGAAAGATCATATTGATGCTGAAGATATTGCTATTGTTGGTGATAGAGCTGATGTTCAAGAAGATCTTATTAAAACTGGTGTTTCTTTAATGATAATCACTGGTTCAAATACAATTTCAGAAGAATTAATAAATCTTGCAAAAGACAAAGGAGTTACTATTATTTCAACTCCTCACGATTCATTTACAGCTTCAAGACTTATAGTTCAAAGTATTCCAGTTGGATTTGTTATGGCTAAAGAAAATTTAGTTTCATTTACAACCGATGACTTAGTTGAAGAAGTTAAAGAAACTATGCTTGAATCAAGATATAGTAGCTATCCTGTAACTGATCCAGATGGAAGAGTTATTGGAACTATCTCTAGATATCACTTAATTTCAAACTTCAAGAAAAAAGTTATTCAAGTTGACCATAATGAAAGAGCTCAAGCAATAGATGGAATTGATGAAGCTGAAATTCTTGAAATTATTGATCACCACAGAGTATCTGATATAAATACTAGTGGTCCAATTTTATTTAGATGTGAGCCAATTGGATGTACATGTTCAATTGTTGCTAAAGTCTTCTTTGAAAATGGAATCAGACCTTCAAGAGAAGTAGCAGGACTTTTATGTGGAGCTATAATTTCAGACACTCTTTTATTTAAGAGCCCAACTTGTACTCCACAAGATAAACAATTATGCTTAAAGCTAGCTGATATAGCTGGTGTTGATGTTGAGGAATTTGGTAAAGCTTTATTAAAAGCTGGAACTTCTTTAAAAGGAAAAACTGTAGACCAAATATTCAACCAAGATTTCAAACCATTTACTATGGGAGATGTTAAGGTTGGAGTAGCTCAAGTTAATACTATGGATATTGATGGATTTATGCCATTAAAAGAAGAAATGTTAGCTTATATGAATCAAAAAGTTAATTTAGAAGGATTTGATGCTGTAATGTTATTATTAACAGATGTATTAAACGAAGGTTCTCAAATCCTTGTAGCCGGTCCTAGTATCGATTTAGTAGAGACTGCTTTCAATGTTAAAATTGAAGATTCAACTGCTTTCTTACCTGGAGTTCTTTCAAGAAAGAAACAAGTTGTTCCACCTCTAACTAATGCAGCTATGAATAAATAGTTTAAAAAATAAACAACTGCTTTTAAATTAAAAGCAGTTGTTATTTTTATATATTTCTAAAATTTTACTTCAAATTTCTTTTTTATAATTCCTTTTAAATTCTGCAAAGCTCTACTATGAATTTGACATACTCTTGATTCTGAAATACAAAGTATTTTTCCAATTTCTTTTAATGTTAACTCTTCATAATAATAAAGATTTAATATAAGCTTGTCCTTTTCTTTAAGCTCATCTATAGAAATCTTTAATATTTCCCCTAGTTCTTCTTCTAAATACTCCTCTTCTGGAGTTTTTGATGTTTTATCCTCAATAGTATTCATAATAGTCATTTCATCTTCATCAGTTAAAATTATATTATCTAATGATATTGTTGCCATAATATTTATATATCTTTCTATAGTTAATATATCACCAATATTAATATTTAAATGTCTCGTTATTTCTTCTGTTGTTGGCTCTTTTAGAAATTTATTTTGTAAATACTCTACACCCTCATTATATTTTTTCAGCTTGTCCATAGCACCCTTAGAAATAGGTCTATGCTTCCTAAGTTCATCTATAATAGACCCCTTTATTCTTATAGATGCATAAGAGGAAAATTTCATTCCTTTTTCCTCATCAAACTTATTCATTGCATCCATAAGCCCTATCATTCCATACCCTACCAAATCTTCATATTCAATAGACTTATTTCTTCCTATTGAAACTTTAGATGCAATATATTTGACAAGTGGTATGTATTCTTCCACTGAATGTTTCCTTAGTTGAATTCCTTCTAAGGTCATCATAGTTATTCACCTCTTTAAACCCTCTTTAATTTTTGTAAATATTAAAATACTCTTCCCTTTTCTCTTATACCTTACAAATTAATTTTACCCTTTATTTATTTTGTAATACCCCATTCTTTTCTATAACAATCCCTATAATTTTTTTCTTATATATTTTTCTAATTTATTACTTAATTTTTTAGAATCTATATTATAAGTTCCATTTTTTATCTCATTTTTTATTCTATTAACTTTTCTTATTCTTCTACTTTTATCATAATTTATAAATATTCTGTTTATTTTACTATTTATATAAACTTTATTTAAAAAATTCAACTTCATACTATATTCATTTTTACTAATTTTCATTTTTCTGACCTCCAGACTTCTATCTATTTCATTATCGGTTTAATTTATTAAATACTTTATTTCATAAAATATAATAGTTGTCTGTACTTTTCATTTTTTTATGATATCTTTTAATTTTATCTATTTTAAACGATATCATTTAAGTTAAATTCTATAAGTTCATCTATATCTAATATGGTTATTAATTTTTCTTCATAATTTATTATCCCACTTATATAACTTTCACTTTCTATTCCTTTTAAATTTTCATTCTCTATAGATACTACTTCTAAAACTTTATCTACAATTATCCCAACTTCTTCTTCATTTATATCTAAAATTATTATATTTTCTTGTGTTTTATTTTGCTCTATATTTAATAATAAATTTATATCAATTAATGTTTTAATACTTCCTCTTAAATTTATTAATCCTTTTATATATTTAGGAGCATTTGGTACTTTAGTTATATTCATAATATTATTTATACTTTGAACCCCTTCAGTTTTCACTGCAAAATACTCATTTTCCAGCTTAAATATAACTATTTGCATTATATGTTTGCCCCCTTATCATAATACTCTTTTAATTACTTCTAAAACCTTTTCTGCTTGGAATGGCTTTACTATAAAATCTTTTGCTCCCGCTCTTATTGCATCCATTACCATTGATTGTTGTCCCATCGCTGAACACATGACTATTTTTGCTTTTGGATCAAATTCCTTTATTCTCTTTACTGCTTCTATTCCATCCATGTTAGGCATAGTAATATCCATTGTTACTATATCTGGCTTTTCCTGTTTATACATATCTACAGCTATTTCTCCATTACTAGCTTCTCCCACAACATCAAATTTATTTTTTTTTAATATATCCTTTATCATCATTCTCATAAAAGCTGCATCATCAACTATTAATACTTTTGCCATCTTAACTACCTCCTCTTATTTCAAACCTATTTTCTCTAGTATTTTCTCTAAAGTTCCTGGCATAGGTACATAATAAAATTTTATACTAAAATTGTATTTTTTTCTCTCTTGAATATAGTTTCAATATCTAAAATCTGCTTATC
>NZ_CAMTIG010000056.1 GCF_947072515.1 uncultured Clostridium sp. | reverse complement strand
TTTTTGCTGATTCTAATCCACTATTTAATGCATTTGCTCCTGTATAAACAGAATTCACCCCTGAATTTAATGCATTTGCTCCTGTTTTTGCTGATTCTAATCCATTATTTAACGCACTTGCTCCTTGCGCTACTGAACTAATACCACCATTTAATTTATTTGCTCCACTTGCAGCACTATTGATACCACTATTTAAAGAACTTATTCCATTACTTAATTGAGCTAATCCACCATTTAATTGGCTAGCTCCATTTCCTACATTTGAGATTCCTTCTTTTAAAGCACTTGCTCCTGCTTGAAGCGCTTCTGTTTGAGCAGCTATTTTTTGTGCTAATGCACCAGCTTCTTTCGTCTCTCCTTTAGAAATCAATAATGAAAGTTCTTTTGTTTCCTCTGATATTCCCTGTTCTCCTTCTGCAATTTGTGTTGCACCTGAATTTAGTTTTTGCATTCCGGCAGATAAATTACTTGCTCCTGTTTCTAATTTAGTAGCACCTTCTTTTAAACCTTGTGCTCCATTAGAAAGTTTTTGCATTCCATCCACAAGTCCTTGTGATCCAGTTTGTAATTCATTAGTTCCTGCAACTAATTTTCCTGATCCACTTTGAAGCTTATCGACTCCACTTGCTAATTTATCTGTTCCATCTTGAAGTTTACTTACTCCATCTACTAATTGTCCCGAACCATTTTGAAGTTTATTTACTCCACTTACTAATTGTCCTGAACCATTTTGAAGTTTATCAACTCCATCTACTAATTGTCCTGAACCATTTTGAAGTTTACTTACTCCACTTACTAGCTGTCCTGATCCATTTTGAAGTTTATCCATTCCTGTACTTAATGAACTCGTTCCATTTTTCAATTCAGCTAATCCACTATCTAATCCATTGGCACCATCAGCAGCACTCTTAAATCCATCTTTTGTTTTATATATTGTTTGTACTAAAACATTTGAAACACTTTTTGAAATAGATTGTGATACCGTTTGTTGAATTTCCTGTGCACCAAAACCTGATATTTCTGAGAAAACAAAGTTTTTCCCTTGATTTTGATAAAACTCAATTTCTGGTTTTTCAAATCCATCTGTTGTTGCATTTGCAATTTTTTCTGAAAAGTCCTTAGGAATAACAAGCATTGCATAATATTTAGTTCCATATAATCCATCTTCTGCTTGCTTATAACTAACGAATTTCCACCCTAAAGTATGATTATCCTTTAAATTATTTATTACTGTATTTCCAACGTCATAATTTACACCATCTTTAGTATACGATTGATCTAAATTCACAACAGCTATTGGAACTTTATTAAAGTTTGTTCCATCGTTCCAGTATGATTTTAAATATAACCCACAATATAATGCTGGTATTAATAAAATACTAACCAAAATAACTAAAAGCCAAATTTTTTTATCCTTTTTCTTTTTCTCTTTTTCTGCCATAAAACACAGTACAGTCATATAAATTATTTTATGACTATACCTTCCTCCTTCATTTATGTAAATAAATTAATCGGAACTCGTACTTATGTTTCTTTAGTATTTTTGATTAAATTTATAGTTATTTTTATCTAAAATCCATTATTTAGATATTTATAATAATAAATACGTAAATATTTATTTTCTATATTTCAATTATATCTCTTTAAGTATATAATTTGAAATATATATTATATATATACATATTTACCGAAATCTATATAGGAGGTCAAGCCATGGAACTACTACAATTAAAGTATTTTCAAAGTGTTGCCAAATATGAAAATATAACCAGAGCAGCCAATGAATTGCACATATCACAACCCTCTTTAAGCATTACAATTAAAAGGCTTGAGGATGAATTACAAGTTCCTTTATTTAATAGAAAAGGGAAAAAAATCGAATTAAATATATTTGGGAAAAGCTTCTTGAAAAATGTTAATTCAATTCTTAATCAAATAGAAACTTCAAAACTTGAATTATTAGAGGCTTCCGGAGAAAAAAATACACATTTATCCCTTTCTGCTTCCATAAGTTTTTTCTTAAGTGGGCTTTTAAAAGATTTTTTATTAGTGAATCCTGATATAACTATGTCTCAATCTATAAATTCTATCTCTGAAATCATCACTAAACTAAATGATAGGAGTTTAGATTTTGCTATCACTTGTCCACCTATTGAAAACCCTAATATTGAGACTATGGATTTAATTGAAGAAGAAATAGTAGCCGTTATTCCAATTACTCATCCATTAGCTAGAAAAAAATCTATCTTTTTAAATGAATTAAAAAATGAAGATTTTATAAGTCTTACTGAAGATAATTCATTTAAAAATATAACTAATAAAATGTTTGAGAATGCAAAATTCGAACCTAATGTAACTTTTGAAGGTGATGCTTATATCCTTTCAGAATTAATAGAGATAAAACAAGCCGTAGCTCTTGTACCTTTATCAGTTTGTTTAAAATCTGATAAAACTTCATTTACATTACTAAGATTAGAAGATAAATTAAAAACTAGAAAAATCGCTATTTCATATAAGAAAGGAATTCTTCTTTCCGATCTTTCACAAACTTTTTTAAATTTTGCAATTGATTATTATAAAAACCATTGGTATGTACTGAAAAACTCTCCCAATAAGCATGTAAGATATGTATTTAAAACTTCAAAATAAAAACCGTATTAAGCAATTTGCTTAATACGGTTTTTTCTATTTAATCTCAAAGCTTGTACTAATTTTCTTGTTCTCTTACCCCTCTATTATATTAGGCTTAGACTTATTAATAAGGACCTATTAACTTTTTTCATATCTGAGTCAGTCATGTGTCCAATCTTTTCTTTTAACCTTTTCTTATCTAAAGTCCTAACTTGTTCTAAAAGAACTACAGAATCTCTATTAAGTCCATATTCCTCTGATGAGATTTCTACGTGAGTTGGTAATTTTGCTTTGTTTATTTGCGAGGTTATAGCTGCAACTATAACTGTTGGGCTATACCTGTTTCCAATGTCATTTTGTATTATTATAACGGGTCTTATTCCACCTTGCTCTGAGCCTATAACTGGACTTAAATCAGCATAGAATATGTCCCCTCTTTTTACAACCATAGTCGTCATTTATTTTATCACTCTCCGCAAAGCCATTCTTCATATTCATCAAGCTCTTCTAGTTCATTGTCTGTCATCATAGACATCTCTAAATTTAAAAATGCCATTTCTTGATATCCCTTTTTCATTTTAACTTTTGTTTCTTCTGTAAAAGGACTATCTATATATATTATTAATTCATCATCATTATATTTACTCTTTTTTTCTTTAAGATACCTTTTTTTTAATTCTTTTGGACAAAACATTCTTATTCCTCCCATTGAATAGAACCTCTACAATAGAATTATATCTAAATTGAGTGCATTTTGTCAAAATTTTAAAGTATAATTTAAAAATTTTATAAATAATGTCTAGTTGAAGTGATATTTCCATTTTCTTTGTATACTCGTGGAACCCTTTTCCCAATCATACATAATATTTCATAATTTATGGTATTTATTTCACTTGCAATATTATCTGCATTATAAACACAATTTTCACTTTGTCCTAAAAGAATAACTTCTTCATTTACTTTTATATCCTCTAATCCTGTAACATTTACCATACACTGATCCATACATATTCTTCCTACTACTGGATATAATTTATCTTTTATTATAACTTTAGCTTTTCCTGATAAAAGTCTCGTATATCCATCTGCATATCCTATTGGTAATGTCGCTATTTTTTCAGAAGCTTTAGTAACATATTTTCTACCATAACTTATGTATGTCCCTTCTTCGACTTCCTTTAAATGAACTATATAACTTTTTAATGTTAGTGCTGGCTTTAATTTTATTTTTTCTTTATTAACTTCATCTGATGGATAGTATCCATATAAAATTATTCCCGGTCTCACACCATCATAATAATATTCTTCTAAATCTATTATCGTTGCACTATTTGCTACATGCTTAATTCCTACATTTATATCTCTTTTTTCTAATTCATCTACTACATATTTATATTTACTAACTTGCTTCTTTGTATAAGTTTTGTCCTCTTCATCTGCTGTTGAAAAATGCGTAAATAATCCTGTAATCTCTATTCCTTCTAATTTACTTATTTCTTCTATTTCATCTACACTTTCTTTACATGGAATAAATCCTATTCTTCCCATTCCTGTATCTAAAGAAATATGAATTTTAGCTTTCTTTCCTAACTTTATAGCTATTTTTGATAATTCTCTTGCGTAATCTACACTAAATACAGTTTGTTCTATTTCATTACTTATTATTTCTTCAGCGAAACTTAATGGAGTATATCCTAATATTAATATAGGAACATTTATTTTAGCTTCTCTAAGTTCAATTGCTTCTGTTATTACCGCAACTGCTAATCTATCTGCTCCATTTTTTAATAAAGTTGGAACTACTCCTAAAGCTCCATGACCATAAGCATCAGCTTTTACAACTGCTATAATTTCTTTATCTTTAACTACTTTTTTTATTTCTACTATATTATGCTTTATTGCATCTAAGTCAACTTCTGCCCATGCTGGTCTTATATTTATCATCTTATACACCTCTTGTTTATTTGCATTTATCTATTTTACTAAAATCTCTGTATTCTATTTTTACTCTATCTTTATTGTTTATATCTTGTATTTTCATTAACATTGGTATTTTTTCTGTTTTATTTATATATATAACTGCTTTATCTAAATGTTGATTATTAGAAACAATATCAATACTAACCTTTAAATACTTTATATCGCCCCATTCTTCCGAACCTTCTTCAATACTAGTAATTGGATTTTTAAAAAGTTCCTCTAAGATTGCTAAAATATAAAAACTATCAGTATCCTTTTCTAAATTATATTCTTTTCCATCTTTGTACTTCATAGAAATCGAGTCTTTATTATAGGTTTTTACTAACTTATCCCCAAACTCCATCATTGGAGCGTGTCCTTTTGAATAATGTAAATTCACCTTTTCAACGTACTCTCCCCTAGAATTATTTATTGTAAATTCTACAATAGTATTATATCTATCTAGATTCTTCACCCTTTGTATGATTTCATCATTTGTTAATGTAACATTATGCCTTAGCATAATAATTAATCCTATAATAATAATAGGTAATATTATTATAGCTCCTAATTTAATATTTCTTTTTAGACTCTTTTTTACTTTTTCATCTTTTATCTTTTTATTATTTAATTTCATAAATCCCCCATTAATTTATTGCTTCCTTATACAATATTAATTAATCGGGACTTTTATTCTAATTTTCACATAATAAATCTTCTATTATTTTAGGTAAGTTATTAATTATATCTCTTGCATTTACACTATTTAACCTTTTTCCTAAGCAATCCCCAGCATATCCATGTACATATGCACCTAATACAGCTGCATCTTTTATAGATAATCCTTGCCCTATAAAGGATGTTATTATTCCAGTTAAACAATCTCCCATTCCGCCTGATGCCATTTTACTATTGCCAGTATTATTTATAATTACTTCTTCACCATCTGTAATTATAGTATTATATCCTTTAAGTAAAAGAACAATCTTTTTTTCTTTAGCAAATTTTTTACTTATTTCTATTTTGTTTTCTTCTATTTCTTCTATAGATTTTCCTACTAGTCTACTCATTTCTCCTAAATGAGGTGTAATAATAGCTCTACCTTTAATATAATTGAAGTATTCATTTTTTTCACTTAAAATATTTAATCCATCTGCATCTATAACTAAAGGACTTTCAGTATTTTTTATAACTTTATCAAAAACTTCAATCGCTTCTCCATCTGTTCCCATTCCTGGTCCTATGGCAATTACATTGAATTTTTTCAAATCATTAATTTCACATATGTTATCATAACTTTTAATCATAGATTCAATAACTCGACATTTTAAAATATTCGCTATCTTATTACTAACTATAAGGGTTACTAATCCACTTCCAGCTCTAAGCGCTGCTTCAGAAGATATGTATACTGCCCCACAAAACTTTCACTACCTCCAACTATCGCCACCTTTCCAAAATCGCCTTTATGACTTCCTTTATTTCTTTTGGGTATTTTATTTTTATAAACTTCCTTAGGAAGAATATGTACTTTTTCACTTACTCTTTTTTTTATTTCTTTTGGTATGTCAATATTAATTACTGAAAGCTCTCCTAAATTTTCTATATTTTTTATATAAATAAAACCCCTTTTTATAGCTTCTAAAGTTATTGTCTTAGTAGCTTTTACACAACTACCTAGTACTACACCTTTATTTGCTTCCATTCCAGATGGAATATCTATAGAAATTACTTTTTCATTCGAATTAATAAATTCTATAATATCGTTATATATTCCTTCTAATTTTCTGTTTAATCCTATTCCAAATAATGCATCTATAATTACATTATCTTTCTCTACTATACTTTTTAATTTATTTAAATCAAGATTATTCTCAATATTATTAATATTTGTTTTCATATTTAATAGTATCTTTAAATTAACCTTAAAATCTTTTGTTCCTTTTTCCATATTTCCAACAACAAAAATATGTACTTTTTTATTTTCTAAAATTAATTTTCTTCCAACAACAAGGCCATCTCCACCATTGTTTCCAGTTCCACATATAATAATAAAGGTTTCACCTTCATTTATTACTTTATTTTTTATTTTTTCTCCTGCATTTTCCATTAATACTATAGATGGAATTCCAAAGTCGTTTATTGCTTTATTATCCATTTCTTTCAAGGCTTCCTTACTTAAAACTTCCATAATTCTTACCTCTCTATTATTGCAAATGCTATTGCCGATGTTTTATTATGTGAAATTGTTACATGAATTTTTGCTTCTTTTAAATTAAACTTTTCTTTTATATTTTCACTTAAATTCACAATTGGCTTGCCTAAATCATCTCTTAAGATTTCTATTTCCTTTAAATTGAATCCTCTAACTCCAGATCCTAATGCCTTACTTATTGCTTCTTTACTTGCAAAATTTCCAGCAATCGTATCCATTTTCATATTTCTAGTATTAAAGTATTCAATTTCATGGCTCGTAAATACTTTAAATAGAAAACTTTGCGTTCTATTTATTGCAGCTTCTATTCGTTCTATTTCGATTATGTCACTACCGATTCCACAAATCATAAAATACACTCCTTCTAGAAATATTATACTCTACTTCTTTATTATAAACCAATAGCTACAAAATCATTAACACATTCGTCAATAAATTCCCCTGCAATATCAATTAAATGTAATGGTGATACTCCATTTTCATAAAGCATTACTAAAAGTCTTTCCACCTTTTCTTTATTTGGTGAAATCAATTCAACTGAATCTTTAAAACTATCTATTATTTCATCTTTAATACAATCTATTCTTTCAATCTCAATTCCATAAATATTATTTTTATTTACAACGTTATCAATGAGTCTATATATATATTTCCTCTCTATTCCATTCGTCATTCTTACAAATACAAAATTCTCGTTAATCATACTATATTCCCCCTTTAATTAATCCCTAATTGAAATATACCATACTTTCTGATTTTTTTATGTCAAACTGTGCTATCTAAAAAAATTTTTTTTCACTGAATTATTTTAAACTTTTCTATTTTCACCCTTCATTCTTCATATTATTCTGTTTTTATTTTCCACTTTTCTTAATATTTTGTCGAAAATGATATTTTCCAGGAAATATATACACTATTTTTATTTATTTTTTGTAATATTCTAGTTGTTTCCTCCCCCTATCTTTTCCATAAAATAATGTCTTTTTATATTTAGTAATGTTATAATATCTATATTATTTATATTTAAGGAGGTTTTTTTATGGCTATATTAGTTTGTGGTGGAGCCGGATATATCGGAAGTCACATGGTAGCAGAATTATTAGAAAACGGTAAAGAAGTTGTTATTTTAGATAATCTTGAAAAAGGACATAAAGACGCAGTATTAGGTGGTAAACTTTATATTGGAGATTTAAGAGATAGGGCTATTTTAGATAAAGTCTTTACTGAAAATAAAATAGATGCAGTTATTGATTTTGCTGCTTATTCACTAGTTGGTGAAAGTATGACAGAACCATTAAAATACTTTAACAATAATGTTTATGGAACTATAAATCTTTTAGAAGCTATGAGAGATCATAATGTTAAATACATTGTATTCTCATCAACAGCTGCAACTTACGGTGAACCTGAGGTTGTTCCTATAGTAGAAGATTTAAAAACACTTCCAACTAATGCTTATGGTGAATCAAAACTTTTAGTTGAAAAAATACTAAAATGGTGTGATACTGCATACGGTATTAAATATACAGCTTTAAGATATTTTAATGCTGCTGGTGCACATGTAAACGGACAAATTGGAGAAGACCATTCTCCAGAATCTCATCTTATCCCATTAATTTTACAAGTTGCTTTAGGTAAACGTGACAAAATTATGATTTTTGGTGATGATTATGATACTAAAGATGGAAGCTGTATAAGAGACTATATTCATGTTTCTGATTTAGCTCATGCTCACTCATTAGCTCTTGATAGATTAATGAATGGTGGAGAAAGCAGAATATATAACTTAGGAAACGGAACTGGATTCTCTGTTAAAGAAATGGTTGAAATAGCTAGAACTGTAACTGGCCACTCAATTCCTGCTGAAATTGCTCCAAGAAGAGCTGGTGATCCAGCAATATTAATCGCTTCAAGTGAAAAATGTATAAATGAACTTAACTGGAAACCACAATTCAATTCAGTTCAAACTATAATTGAAACTGCTTGGAATTGGCATAAAAATCATCCAAATGGATATGAAAAATAAAAAAAATTGGGGAGTAAGTGATTAAACTTACTCCCATTTTTTTTCATTTTCTAATACTGAATTTATTTCTACTCCAAAAATAAATACCATTGAAGTTATATATAGCCATGTCATTAAAACAAATATTGTTCCTAAACTTCCATATATTCTAGAATAATTTGAAAAGTGATTTACATAATATGAAAAACCTGCAGATGCTATTAACCATCCTAAAGTGCTTATTATAGCTCCTGGCAGAACATCTATAAATCTAACCTTCTTTGCTGGTGCAATTTTATAAATAATTGCAAATACTGCAATTAATATAACTATAATTGCCCCATGTCTAACTACATTCCACAAATAGGCCACCACATGCCCAAAAGGTAATACATCTGTTAAAAATGTACCGATAACCTCTCCAAATACTGACATGATTAAAGTTGATACTACTGTTAATGCCAATCCTATAACACCTAACATTCCAATTATGCATCTTATTATAAATGATCTTGTCTCTTGAATATCATATGCTCTATTGATACTTTTAATTACCCCTCTCATTCCAGTTGATGCTGACCATAATGTTAATACAATAGATGCTCCTAAAATTCCTGTGTGTTGATAATCTACCACTTCTACTATTGTAGATTTAGTTAAATCATATACACTTCCTGGAAGTAATCTTTGAATCCATTCTAATACATCTGTAGAACTTAAGTGACTAAATCCTATAAGTGTCATTAAAAATATTAAAAAAGGAAAAAATGCAAGCATTAAATAATATGCAAGCTGTGCCCCTGATCCAAAGATATCATCATTTTTCACTTTAACAATTAAATAAATTATTGTGTCTATTACTGATTCTCTTTTTATTTTTTTTCTCATATTTTCACCATACATCTATATTTTTCTATTCCTATTGATTTATATTATCATATGTACATACTATAAGTAAAATACTCCCTCTTCTTAAATTATGGATAATATGGTAACATATTATTAATACTTAATATTTCATAATTAATATTAATTTACTATCATTATGGCATTATTAATATTGATTATTATATTTTATAAATATATTTTAATTTAAAGGAGTAGCTTGTAATGATTTATACACTTGAAAATTCCACTATAAAAATTACCGCTAGCACAGACGGTGGTGAGCTTCATAGCTTAACTTCACAAATTGATAAAACTGAATTTCTTTGGAACGGAAATGAAGAATTTTGGAAATACCATGCCCCTATACTATTCCCTATTGTAGGAAAAGTTATAGATGGACATTATACTGTAGAAGGAAAAAGTTATAGCTTACCACAACATGGACTTGCTAGAGTTTCTGAATTTACAATGATTGAAAAATCAAATTCACATATAATCTTTTCATTAACTTACTCTGACAAGACTTTAGAAGTCTATCCATATAAATTTGAATTACAAATTAGATATGACCTTATAGACTCTGGTGTTAAAGTAAGTTATAAAGTTATAAATAAAGATGATAAAGAAATCTTTTTCTCAATAGGAGCACACCCAGCCTTTATGTGTCCTATATTGCCTGATGAAACAATGGAAGATTATTTCTTCTCTTTTAACGAAAAAGAAACTTCATCCCTGTTAACTTTAAATGCTGAAGGTTATTTCTCAAAAACAAGAGCCAATTTTTTAAATAATGAAAATATCATTTCGTTAAGTAAAGATGTATTTAAAAATGATGCCTTAGTATTTGATAATTTAAAATCAAACCAAATATCTTTAAAATCAAAAAAACATAGCAAATCTTTAACTATGGACTTTACAGGATTCCCTTATATGGGATTATGGTCAAAACCTACCGGTGCACCATTTGTTTGTATTGAGCCTTGGTTTGGTCATTCTGATTTTGAAGATTTTAATGATGAATTTAAAAATAAAGAGGGAATTCAACATTTACATATAAATGCGGATTTTTCTTGCTCATATACTGTATCATTTACAATTTAAATAAAAAATTTAGGATTACTTATTAAAGTAGTCCTAATCTTTCAACCTTATTTTCTATACCATTCTTTTGGTAATATATTTTTATATTTATAATTAAAATATCTGTCATCTATTAAAAGTGCTCTTCCTTTATCTTTTTCCGTTCTTATTACCCGTCCTACCGCTTGCATCACCTTATTAATTCCAGGATAAATATATGAATAATCAAATCCATTTTCCTCAAAATATTCTTTTATAATTTCTCCCTCAATTGATATTTTAGGAAATCCTACACCTACAACTATAGTACCTATAAGCTTTTCACCTGGCAAATCAATTCCTTCCGAGAACATTCCCCCTAAAACTCCTAAGCCAACAATATTTTGTTCATTCTCAAAAATTTCAACAAATCTTTTTTTATCTCTATCACTCATATATTGATCTTGAACCATTAAAGTCATTCCATCTATATTTTTAATTTCACTAAATGCCATATCTAAATACTCATATGATGGGAAAAACACAAGATAATTTCCTCGCTCTTCTAAAATAAACTTTTTTATTTCCTCACAAACTACAGGTAATGTTCTTTCCCTAGCCCTATATCTAATATCAATTCTCTTTTTTATTATCTCTAAATTATTGCTATCAAATGGGCTTTCTAAATTTAATCTATAAATATCTCCTTTTCCACATAATAAATCCATATAATAATTCATCGGAGTTAATGTAGCAGAGAATAAAATATTCCCTCCAGTTCCTTTTAATACTGCTCCGATTTTCTTTGACGGATCTACGCAAAACAATTTTAAATTTACATCATTCCCAATCTTTTGCACATAAGTTACATAATCTTCACCATAGATTTCACTAATAGACAAAAATTTATTTATATCAAAATACACTTCTAAATAATCCTCAATAAAATCTTCATTTTTATATTTTGCTAAATTTTCTTCACTTTCACTCATAAATCGTCTTAAATGTCTAAATATTTCATCTGGTGGGTATTCAGTACAAAAATAATTTTGCTCTTCCTCTTCACATTCTTTTCTAAGTGTTATAAAGCAATCATTTATCTTTCCTAATACTTTATATATTAATTCATCTTTTCCTTTAATAGCTTTTCTTAATTTCATAACTTTTTCTTTTGTTAAATTAGCAGAATACATACTTCTACCTCTATCAACTAAATTATGACATTCATCAATCAATAAAATTCTATTTTTATCTTCATCCTCATCAATTCTTTTAAGAGCAACTCTAGGATCAAATACATAATTGTAATCACAAACTATACAATCACACCAATTTATTAAATCTAAGGATAATTCAAAAGGACATATCTCTAGTTTTTTACTTATCTCGATTATATCTTCACTATATATATGTCCATGCATTTTTAAGAAGTTTTTTATTCCTTCTTTATTTTTTTCATAATATCCTCTTGCATAAAGACACTCTTCAGGATTACAACTCACTTTTTCATTTAAACATATTTTATCTTTTGCTCTAATTGAAACACTTCTAAAATAAAGACCTTTTTCTTTTAATAATTCTAATGTATCTTCTGCTACTTTCCCATTTACACCTCTTGCAGTTAAATAAAATATTTTATCTCTGCCTATTCCTTCTATAGCTTTTATAGCAGGAAATAATGTAGATATAGTTTTCCCAATTCCAGTAGGTGCTTTTACAAAAATAGTTTCTCCTTCTCTTATTGTAGAATATCCTGTTCTCGCTAATCTAAGCTGACCTTTTCTATACTCTTTAAAAGGGAAATCTAAATTTCTAATACTTATATCTCTTTTTTCTCTATAATTAGTTAATAAATTAAAATAAACTTTATACTCTTCTAATATATTAAAAACATACTGCTGCAACTCTAAAAAAGTTTCTTCTCTTCTAAAAATTTTCACCTTTTCTAAATCTAACTGATAATATGTAAGCTGAATTTTCAATTTTTCTAAATTATTATTTAATGCATATACATATGCATAGAATTTCAACTGTGCCCAGTGAGTTTCATTTTCATCTTTTATTTCATCCATTGGTTTATAAGTTGATTTTATTTCTTCAATAATAATCTCTCCATCTTCAACTATTATTCCATCTGTTCTCCCATCCACTTTCAATACAAAATTTTCCAAATCAAATTCCGATGTAAGATATACTTCTTTTTCATACTTATCATATATTTCTTCATTATTCTTTTGCACTTTTTGATGAGCTCTAGTTCCTTCTAATGCTCTTTTATTAGTTACAAATCTATTATCGATACTTCCACTTTTAAGAATAAACTCAACTAAACTTCTAACCGATTCACGGATTAAAATTTTCTTCATTTTCTTCCTCCACATATACAACTCTTTAAATTATCTATTATCTTTATTTTACTTTTTTAAATTTTATTTTATTAAACTCTAAAATTTTCCTTTCCTATTATATAGCCTTTTAACTTACTCCATTTAAAAGCCAGTAAAATACCACATTTACTCTTAAAACTTTTTAATCCCTATTGTTTTATTTTAATTTAATTCCACAAGTTTATCCACTATACTTATCCATATAAAAAATGAATCTAAAAGCTTCACACCGAAGATTTCGTTTTAATTTAACCACTTCATTTTAGAATATTCATCAATATATCTATCCTCTTAGAATTTTATAAGCTCAAAAAAAAAGAATTGCTAAACTAGCAATTCTTTTTAATACTATTCTCCATGTTGTTCTTTAACTATTTTTTGAACTAACTTTTTAATAACACTAGCTTGAGCAATTAAAGATAAAACTAACATAAATGTTTTTATCTTATCTTCTTCACTTTCATTTAAATTCAATTCTTTAACTAAATCATCTAATCTTTCCTCTGTATCCGCTGATGTAGATAAAAATGAATCTAAACTTTCTTTTTGTGTTTCTGCAAAAACTTTATATGCAGTTTCCCATGAAATTATATCATCCGTTCTATCATTTATCTCATTAAATGCTAGACTGAATACTTTCTTTATTTCATCAGTAGTCAAAACCGGTCTCATATAACTTAAAAGAACTAATTGAACTAAATGAAGTTTAGTATATCCCCTTTTTTTACCATCTTCTGGTTTAGTAATTACTTCACTTTTTATGTAGTTTTGCACTATATTATTCGTATACTTATCTTCCGTGAACTTATCATTTAAATAATCTATAACTTGAGATAAAAATAAATCATATTTTGGTAATTCTTCATAGTCAATCATACTATTTCTTGACATTTCTTCTGTAAGTTCAGCTATATATTCTGAGTTTATTTTTTTAGACATTCATATTCACCCTTACTTTCCTTACTTTTAATATCTTGTTAATACTATTATATAGTTAATATAAACCTTTTACAAGTTAATTTTTTCACTATTTTCTACTTTTTATATTCCCTTTCTAATCCATTTACTTACAATTTTTATTTTAAATCATGTTTTCTTCCATTTTCGATTAATATTTTCAATTAATTCACATTTTATCAGTGTAACTTTAGTTAGATTGATATATTTTTACCTTTTTCGCTATTTTATAGTCGATTTAATGCTTAAAAATTATAGTTTGTCCATTTTTTTTGCATATTTATGAGATTTTTTAAATAATATTAGTTAATAATTTTTTAATTTGTAAAGTATTGACAATACTATTTTTTGGTAGTATATTATAACTATAGAATTTATTGATAAATTTTGTAGTTTATTAAATGTTAACATTTATCGGTTGACTTTAAATTACAGTTTTGGTAAGATAACATAGTGAAATGTCGAAACTTGTAGGATAATACACAATTAAAATATTAGGAGGAACCTTTATGAAATCAACAGGAGTAGTTAGAAGAGTAGATGAATTAGGAAGAATAGTTATACCAATAGAGTTAAGAAGAACTCTTGATATAGCTGAAAAAGATGCATTAGAAATATATGTAGATGGTGAGCAAATCATATTAAAGAAATATGAGCCAGCTTGTATTTTCTGTGGAGATGCTAGAGATGTAGTTAACTACAAAGGTAAAAATATCTGTAAGAACTGTTTTGCAGAATTAAAAAAATAATATAAAATTTTTACATAGGATTAATTTGGTTAAAAGCTAGTTTCACGCTAGCTTTTTTTATTTTGTTTTTTAAATCAATACTACATAATAAATTAAATTAAAAAATACACCCCTAGATGTTTCTTGAGGTGTATCTTTCTTTTGTTCCGGTCTGCCCAATCTTCATTACTTTATATTATATTTCTGTTGAATACTTATATATTACACTTTTTGGTTCTTTTCTATCCTTTGCTACCATTTTTATAGCGTCTTTTTTTGAAAAACCTTCATTTATATACTTTCTGATATGCTCTTCAATAGTAAGACCTTCCCACTCACTCTTTTTTTCTTGTTCAAATTCTTCTTCAGTTTTTCCACTAACAACTAGAACAAACTCTCCTCTAGGTGCATTTTCTAAAAAGAATTCTTTAACTTCAGATATTTTTCCTCTTACTATCTCTTCATGTAACTTTGTTAATTCTCTACATGCTGCCATCTTTCTATTCCCAAAACTTTCTTGTAAAAAAGTAAGTGTATGTAATAGTCTATGTGGTGCTTCATAAAATATTAGAGTTTCCTTCATTTCTTTTATCTCTTCAACTAATTTATTTCTATCTTTGTTCTCTCTTGAAATAAATCCTCTAAATGCAAATGCTGTGCTATCTAATCCTGAATAAATTAATGCTGTTGCAAATGCTGTTGCTCCTGGTAAAACTTCAAATTCTATTCCTTCTTCAATACATTTAGTAACAATAACACTTCCTGGATCTGAAATTCCCGGCATTCCAGCATCACTTACTAATGCAATGTTTTCTCCACCTTTTAATCTATTTATTAAATCATTACTTTTCCCTTGTTCATTATGCATATGATAACTAATTAAAGTTTTCTTTATTTCAAAGTGGTTTAAAAGTTTTAACGTTTGTCTTGTATCTTCTGCTGCTATTACATCAGCATTTTTCAATGTTTCTAAAGCTCTTAATGTAATATCTTTTAAATTTCCTATAGGTGTTGCAACCAAATATAATTTTCCATTACTCATTCTTATCTCTCCCATAAATTTCATTTATTTCATCTGTTACAGTTCCATCATTATTATATACATATAAAGGCGCTTCCCATTTTAAGAATGCTCCTCCATCTCTTTGACCTTCAATTAAAACTATATTAGGAGCTTTTCCTAATTTAGGATGAACCATTTGCACTCTCTTAGGTTCAATTTTATATTTTCTCATTAACATAATAATATCTGCTAATCTTTCAGGTCTATGTACCATAAATAAACGTCCATTATCCTTTAATAAAACTCTACTTGCTTCAATTACATTTTCTAAATTACACATAACTTCATGTCTTGCAATTGCTAATTTATCTAAAGGATTTACGATTCCTGCATTATTTAATTTATATGGTGGATTTACTGTTATTACATCAGCCTTTTCTATTTTTTTCATTGCTGAAATATTTTTTAAATCCTCTTTTATAAACTCCATATCTTCGCAATTATTTATTATAATACTTCTATTAGCCATCTCTACAAATTCATCTTGTATTTCTATTCCTAAAATACTAGCTGGATTGTATTTTCCTTTTACTAAAAAAGGAACTATCCCTGTACCAGTACATAAATCTATAACTCTATATCTTTTTTTAACATTAGCAAAATAAGATAATAATACTGCATCTATTCCAAATTTAAATCCTTCTTTTTTCTGAATAAGCATTAGTCCTTTTAATTGCAAATCATCTAAATTTTCATCTTCTTTAACTAATTTATTTTCCACTTTCAATTCTCCTTACTAAATTATGTATTTAATTATACAGTAAAGAATTTAACATAACAACTTCATATATTTTTCCTCATATATATTATAATTTTTAACATAACTAAAAGAAGCTATCCATTAAAGTATAGCTTCTTTTTCTATTATCTAAATACTATAAAATTCTTCTTCCTGCATAAAAAGCCCATACCGGTGATACTTTAAGTTTATCACCACTACTTGGTGCATGAATCATATTACCATTTCCAACATAAATACCAACATGGCCCGCACTTGTAAATACAAGATCTCCAGGTTGTAGTTGTGATCTCGAAACAGCTCTTCCTGCTCCTACTTGATTATAAGTAGTTCTTCCAATCTCTCTTCCAGCAGCTTTTCTATAAACATAACTAGTAAATCCTGAACAATCAAATGAATCTGGTCCAGTTGCTCCCCATACATACGGTTTTCCTAAATGTTTATATGCTTCATTTAAAACAGCTTGTACAGTTGCAGTGTTTCCTGCTGGTGGTGGTGTAACTGTTCCACCTCCATTATTATTGTTCCCACTATTACTATTATTATTTCCATTATTATTGTTATTGCTATTATTATTGTTATTATTTGTATTGTTATTATTAGATGAGTTATTGGTATTTGTATTTCCTCTATTTGCATTTGCTTCCGCTTCCGCTTCCGCTTGTGCTCTAGCTTGCTCATCTTGTTTTTGCTTTAATAGAGTTTGTCCTTTTGATATAGCACTATCAATTTCAGCTTTTACTGTTGGACTCTTAATTTGATTATTTTTTAAATCAGTTATTTGAGATATAGCTCCTTTTAATGCTTCAATTGAACTTGAACTACTATTTAATATGTTAATTTGACTAGATACAATTTCTCTCTCATATCTTGCTAAATATTTCTGATCAAATTCTTTTTGTGCTACTTCTGCATCTTTTGCTAAAGTCTCTTGTTCCGCCTTTAACTTTTCCGCATCTGCTAACTCTTTTTCTGTTTCAGTATTTAATTGCTCTACCTTTTGAGTTTTTTCTTGTATTGATTTGATCTGCTTGTCCAAATTATCTTTATCATTTTTTAAAGCTTCAACAGCATTTCTATCTGTTGTTACTAATCTTGTTGCTATTTCTACTCTATCTATTAAATCACCAAAGCTTGATGCTCCAAAAACTAATTCTAAATAGCTTAATTGTCCACCAGACTTATATAAATCACTTAGTCTATTTCCAAGAACCTCTTCTTGATTAGCTATCTTTACTTTTGTTTGAGCAATCTCTTGTTCTGTATTTTCCATTTGCTTTTTTAGATTATTTATTTCTTCTTTATTATTTTGTATATTTATTACTAATGGCTCTATTTTTGTATTAAACCCATTTATCTTATCGTTAATTTTTGCTATATTCGCTTGCATTTCATCATATTGATCTTGCGCATCACGAGCCTCTTTACTTATTGGCTCCGCGCTTGCTGTCATCGTGGGTAACGCTACATTTAATGATAATGTTCCTGCTATTATGGCAGCTACTATTTTTCTTTTCATGAGTTAAACGGTTCCTAAGAACCTACCCCCCCTTCAAAATATGTGTTAACGGTCTAAGTTTTTTGTAATTATAACATTTTTAATAATCTGTTACAATATTAAAAATTACAAAAGTATTACAAAAAGCCAATTCGAAGTGTAAAATCAATTACATAAGACTTTGTTATTGTTTACATTGCCATTTTTTATAATTTTTAATATATTTTTTTAAATATTATCCATAATACTTTAGACACTTTTTTCAAACTTTTTTAATACTATTATTACTAAAAAGTTACTTTCTATATATAGAATATCATATTTGTATCCTTTTTGTAAAATTTTTTAATATTTTATTTATGTAATTGACAAATTCTCTTCTTTATCATATACTTATTAAGTAGTTTACGGGGTGTGGCGCAGATGGTAGCGCGCATGGTTTGGGACCATGAGGTCGCAGGTTCGAGACCTGTCACCCCGACCATTAGAAGTTATTTTTATAACTTCTTTTTTTATTCTCAAAATTTATTTCAGTAACATTTTTTTCATTAATCCACTTCTTTTTTCATTCTTTAAGATTCTCTCAATCTATCTATAAACTAATTTTCTTATTAACATACCTTTTCTATTAAACTATTTGCACGCTAACTTTTCTATAAATTGATTCCCTTACAAATTAATTTCTCTATAATTTTATATATTTTTATACTTAAATCTATATTCTTCCATCTATAGTATTATCTTCAGAATCTATATTCTCATTTCTCTGCATTTTTTTTATATTTTCATCTGCTTTGCTTGCTGCTTTACATAAAGCTAACGTTACTATTAAAACTAATATATATATAATTAAAACTATTTTCATTTCATCTAATCCTTCCAATAGAAATAGATATCTAACCTATTCCATTTCTGATATAATTATTTCTGTATTTTGTAAATAAATCACATTATATATATCCCCAATACTACTTGTACTAATACTCAAATTAAGGAGGAAATTTAATGTTTTTAAAAAATATCGAAGCAGTAATTTTTGATTTAGATGGTACTTTAATTGATTCTTTAGATATCTGGCATCAAATTGATATAGACTATTTAAGTTCTAAAAATTTAGAAGTTCCCCCAAACTTACATTCTGAGATCGGACACCTAAGCTTTGTTCAAACTGCGCATTACTTTAAAAATCGATTTAATCTAAATGACTCAATCGAAATTCTATTAGAAACTTGGAACTCAATGGCCTTAGAACAATACACTTACAATACGCCTCTAAAGCCAGGTGCTCTAAAATTCTTAACCTATCTAAAATCTCATGGTTTTAAAATAGGACTAGCTACTAGTAACTCAACTATATTATTAACAGCTGCATTAAAACAAAATAATATTTTTGATTTTTTTGATGCAATTACTACTACTTCAGAGGTTGATAAAGGGAAAGATCATCCTGATGTGTACCTATTAGCTGCTAATAAGCTTAATACAGACCCCAAAAACTGTTTAGTCTTTGAAGATATTCTTCCAGCTGTTAAAGGTGCTAAATCAGCTAATATGCATGTTATAGCTATAGAAGATAAAGAATCTCTTAAAGATAAACATGAATTAATCTCTCTATCTGATAACTATATCCAAAACTATAATGAACTATTCAAATATCTAGATTAAAGATTCTGTGCAATAATTAGTTATACTATAAGCTATTTATTAAATGAGTAGTTTATAGTGAACTTATTACTAGCTTCTATATACAATATTTTTTCCACTTAAATTCATTGAAAAATATTCAAATTTAAATTACTATTTAAATGCTATATTTATAAGTACACTTCAATTCTTCTTTTCAATATATATCTTATATATATCTTTTATAATATATAAGATAACATACTCTTTCTTATGACATCTAAAATTGCCATATCTATTCAATAATTCTCACACTTAATATCCACACTTATAACTTAAAATTTTCATATAAAAAAATTTCATACTCATACAAATATATACTATATATCCATAACTAAATAAAATTTTTTATATAACTATTCTTATTATAAATATTTTATCCTAATCAAATATTTTACATAATTACTCTTATTATAAATATTTCATCCTAATCAAATATTTATATAACTACTGTATAGCACAAACTAATAGTAATCCAGAAAATCATTAAAAAGTTTACCACCCT
>NZ_CAMTIG010000055.1 GCF_947072515.1 uncultured Clostridium sp. | reverse complement strand
ATTGAAAGAGAAGATGTAGATGGGATAATCTCAGCAACAGATTTTGATCGAGAAGTTATACTTACTTAAGAAGATGAGTAAAGTATAGCTTTTTTTTATATAAAAATATATGATATACTTACTTGTGAATATGAGTAAATAAAGAGGGTGAATATAGTAAATGGAAATTGTAGAAGAGATAAGAGGTAAAGGAAATAGATATGTAGTTAAAATAAACAATATTGAAATAAAAGTAATAGATATAAAAAGAATTAAAAGGAAAAGAAACGATAAAGAATATCTTTTTTTGATAGATTCTAAGGGCAGAGTCATAGAGGAAGTATTTATATATTTAAATTATAAATGTAATATAAAATCTATTAATGCGAGAGAACAAGCACAATCAGCACTTAAAATTTTATATGAATTCAAAGAAGTAGTGGGGAAAGAGTTAGAAGAATTTACACAAAATGATTTGAGGAATTTAAGTGATTTTATTTTAGGAATTTCTATGACAGGAAATGGTAAATCAATAAAGCATATAAAAACAAGAAGTATTGCAACTCATAATTTATATTTTAATGCAATAAGAAGATTTTGTATTTATATGGAGATAGAAAGCAAATATTTATATGATACAATAAATGTTTTTACTGAGAATAGAAAGCAAGTGGAGTTAAAATATAAAACTAATCTAAATAGAAATAGTAGTTTCATTGATACAGCACCAAAATATATTTCAGTAAATGAATATAAAAGAATTCTTAGTTATTTAGAAGAAGAAATAGAAAGTTTATATGTAAGAAGAGATATTATAATGATTAAGCTAATGTTTTTATATGGTTTGCGTTTAGGTGAAGTATTAGGGTTAACAATAGAAGATATCAGAGAAAATAAAATTATTTTATGTAATCGAATAAGTGACAGAGAGTATCAGAAAGCTAAGACGTGTTTTATACCTGAGGAAAAAGAAGATTATAAAAGTAAAATGTATAAATTAAAAGATAGAGGATTTCATGAAATATATGTTAGCGAGGAAATGAAAGAGGAAATATTAGAGTATATTGATGATTCAAGGGATATTTTAACTATTAGCGAAATAAAACTGAAGAACATAATGGGAAATTCAATAGCAGATTCAGTAATGCAAGAAAATAAAGCGAATTATTATATATTTTTAAATAAAAATGGTAGTCGACTATCGTCAAGCGGATGGAATAAAAGACTTAAAAAGATCTACTTAGAGTGTAATATTGCAGTTGATATAGGAAATAAAAGAATAAATTTAAGCCATAGATTTAGGCATGGATATGCGATGAATTTGAGAAGAATCGGTAGAGATTCACTATTTATAAAAAGAAAGTTAAGGCAAAGAAGTTTGTCTTCAACGGAGCAATATTTTAATCCAACAGAAGAAGATGTATTAAATGAAAATGAAGCTATTATTAAATTAATAGAAAAAAGTATGGAGGACAAATGAGAGTATCTAAAAGTGAATTAATAGAGAATGAAGTGAGAAACATTATAGAAAGTGTAAGAAATAGGAAAGCAAAAAATGTTCTTAAAGAAATTTTTTTGAGAGTATCTAATATAAACATGGTAGGAAATTTTAAAGATGAAGAGATGATAATGTTATATTTTATAGCAGAAATTATTAAAGAATATAAAGAGAAAGATTTCTCATGGGAAAGTATGACTCAAAATCAAAATATAGATAAAAAGATTTTTTTAGAGGAAAGAATTTCTTTGGTAGAAAAATTTTTAAATAAAAATCAAATTAGGATATGGAGAAATGATACAAGAGAAATAGGCGGACTGTTTTATAAGAATAGTCTAAGTGAAATATATAGTGCAGTAGTATCTGATAAGAAAATAACTGAATTTTTTAAAGCAAAGAATAAAAGAAAAAAAGAGGAATTTGGAGAAGTGTATCTAAATGATTATCCAATAAATGTGAAAATGAGTTATATGATTACTGGAGAGTATATAGTAGTAGATAAAAAGGTAATAAATATAAATTGCAATACTGATAATGAGCTATTAAAAAAAATATATTTAGATTTTTATAATAAATATAAAGTACAAGGACATGCCAATAAAGAATTAAGAAGATTTTTTTATTATTTTTCAGAAGTATTGAAAAATTTGAAAATAAAAAAATATGAAGATTTTAATTTTGAGGTTATAAGAAAAATATATTTGGAGCTTGAGAATAAAAAGTGTAGTACAAGAAATAGAATGTGCAATTATTTATATATAATGTTTCGTTTTTTAATAGAAGATGAAAAGTATAAATGGATGAATTGGAATTTAACAGAAGTAGAAAAAAAAGCATTTAGAACTAAAGTGATTGCAAAGATTTTAAGAGAAGGATTCAAACCAATATATTATATGCCAATGGAGAAAGAGCCTTCTAGCAATAAGTTTTGTATAATTCCTAATGAATATTCAGTAAAATCCTCTGATTTAGAAAATTTAAAAATATTATTTTGTGATTTAGAAGATATAAATCAAGTTTATATAGAAGGGGTGAAAAGGTTTATATGGGAAAATGAAGGGAATTTAAGAACGAAGATACATTATTTAAAAGAAGTATATAAATTTTTAGAATATATATGTAAAGATAAGGAATGTGATATAACACTAGAAAAAACATATATGTATAGAAAAATTTTAGATAAAGAAACACAAAATTTAAATGGGCTAAAAGGAAAATTAAAAGCATTAAGAAAATTTTTAAAAATTAATAAAGAATATTATAAAATAGATGAAAAAATATTTGATATATTTTCATTGAAAAGCTTAGAAAAACCAAGGGGAGGAACTATTATTACGGATAATGATTTAAAATTAATATATAGTGAATTTTTAAGGTTGGAGAAAGAATGTGAAAATAGTAGACTATACAGGATAGCATTTGAGATTTGCATATATTCTAATTTAAGAATAGGTGCGATATTAAATTTAAATAGAGATTGCCTTAGTAAAGAAGGGAAAAAAACATATATTAATTATTTCCCTAAAATTGGAGGTAAAGAAAAAGTAAGTATTGCGATTAATGAAAAAATAGAAAATTTGATTTTAGAAGCTATAGAAATTACACAAAAATATAGTGAGAAACAGGAATTGGCAAATTACATTTTTATTGAGGAATATTTGAGAGTAGAAAAAGGACTTAAACGAATAGATTTCCAAAAATATTTTAAAAAAATAATTTATAATTTAAATGAAAAATTAGATAAAAAAATTATACAGTACAAAATGTTAGGGATACGTATATGAATAAAGTTTGTGATGAAGCAAGAGAGCATAATTTAGGCTTTAGTGAGATTAAGGCGATCACAAATGATTCAGTGAAAACAATAAGAAAGTACTATCAACAAAGAAATAGAATTGAGTTGATAGCAGAAAGTATGTTTGGAATTATGATTAATGATGTTAATTGTGAAGGCGAAATTCTTGTAAGTGAAGAAAAATCTAAATTAAGATGTACAAAAGATAATTTAGGGCAATGTTCTGAGAATAAATGTAAATTTGATTTAGCAGAATGTTTGATTTGTAAAAATTTTATAACATTTATAAATAGAAAAAATGCATTTATGGAGAGAGTTAAAGAGTGTGATAGAGAAATTGAGGAGACAGATAATAAATTTATAAGAGAAGAAAAGTTATATGAGAAAAAATTATTAGTAAAATATATAACAGGAATTATTAAATTAGAAGAGAAGGAGAGAGGGCATAAGTGAGTTATATTGCAATTGAAGATGTAAATATAATTGAAAATTCAAGGAATATAAAGGAAAAATTAAAAAGTTATTCAGTAGAGGTTAATAGTTTTAAGATACTTAAAGGGGTTGAATTTCAGGATGCATTATGGGATTTTTCAGACTTTAACACATTAAATAGAGAATCAGTGGCATATAAATTCAATTTTGAGTATGTAAATGGGGAATTTTTAAATTATATTAAGTTGGTAATATTAGAAGAATTTATGTATGGAACTAATAAGATTCAAACTATCCATAAGGATTTTGATATAATGAAAACTTTTACTAATGAATGTGTTAAATTAGGAATAGAAATTCCAGGATTAATTAATGACAATTTTTTAGAAGAGTATATTTTAGATAAAGAGAAAAAATGTAAATATAATTATTTAGCAAGGTTTTTAAATGGTATTACAAAATTAGTTAAATTAATTTATGAAATAAAAGGAAGTAATGATTCTAGGATAATAGACTATATAGAAATGAAAAAGGCATATTATAGAAAGTTTAAGACGGATAAGGTGATAAGTAAATACATACCTGATGAATTTTTAAATAAAATGGTTTCACTTGCAATAAGAGATAGTAAAGATGAGCAGATATCTATAACTAATAGAATATTTTGCAATTTATTAATCATAGTAGCAGAAACAGGAATGAGGATAGAAGAATTATGTTTGTTGGAAACTGGAAAGTTAGAAGAAATTAAAGTAGGTGAACATAAAGTATCATATTTAAATTTTATTTCCACTAAAAGTGAGAGTAAATATATTGAGAAGCGAGAGACATATTGTTGTTTAACAGAATTAAGCAGTGAAGCATATAAACGAGCAGAAAGTTTAGTTGATGAATTAATTTCTAGAATGTCCATGAAGGCAAGGTTAAGAAAATATAGAATAATGGCAAAAAAGAAAGGGATAGAAATTGGTGAAATAAATGAAAGTAATTACAGGGATGTATTATCAGAAAAAGAAATAAATAAAATTGAAAGCGAATTAAGGAAATTTATTTTTATAGGCGACAGCACATATAATAAAATTATGAATACAGATTCACTAACTGATTATTTAAAAAGGTTTTTTATTAGAAATTATAATGAATTTAAAGAGATACATGAAAGATATAAAGATAGTGTACCATATTTTAAAATTGAGAGCAAAACAATATATGAAAAGTTTTGTGGAAGTGCAGAGAAAAAATCAGAAAGATTTGATGAAGTTAATAAAAAAAAATTTCCCTTAATTAATTTTCACCGATTTAGAGTAACTGTATGTTCTAAGATGTATAAAAAGGGAATACCTTTAGATTTTATAAGAGAACATATGAACCATATGTATGAAGATATGACATGTCAATATATAAAAACTGAAAAAAAGATCAATGAGATGGAAGAGAATATTGAAATATTAAATTCTATAACTGATGAAAATGGATATATAGATGCAGAATTGAAAAATAGTCTAGAAGATAAGAATATAGAAGAAAAGATAAAAAAAATAAATAAATTTTTAAAAAAGAAAAATATAAATATCAAAACAGATATAACAAAGATTTTAGAAATATTAGAAAAAACAAATTCAACTGCAGTTGAAAATGAATTTGGTGTTTGTGTAAAAGCTGTAATAAGTGGAGTATGTAAGAAAAGAAAATATTTTAATTCAGGAGAGAAAAATTATTATATTGGATTAGAATTAGATACATTTAAATTTATAGATTTAAATTATGAAAGATTTCTACAAAAAAAATCTATAATAGAACATAATAAAAAAATTGTAGAAAAAAATAAGGAATTAGAATTTGAATTAAATAGAGAGATAAAAAACTTAAAATATTTTTTAAATAAAACATTAATTAAAGAAATAAAGTTATTGGAAGATGAGCTAAGAATAAAGGGGGAAAATAAGGTTATAGAAGAAAATAGACAAATAAGAAAGATTGTTTTAGAAATTGAGAAAATTAAAGATGAGGTAGAAGAATGGATACAGTCTTAAAAACATTATTCGGTGATATAGAGATACCACAAAAAAGTCTTAATAGAATATTGAAAGCAGAAGAGATTATTAGTGATGCAGAAATGGAAAATCAAGAATTGGTACAAAATATTAAGAGGAATGAACTTAATATAAGTTTTTTTGCAAACAATAAAAAGTTGGGAATTACCAGGAAGAGTATATATTTAGATAGATATCTTTTAGAATTTTTAAATTATAGAATAAAAAGTAAAAAAGACTATTTAAATATAAAGAGAGTTGATGAATTAGAAAAAAAGATAGAGGATTTAAATGAAGAATATTATAAGGTTATAGATAACATTATAGATATATTTGATCTTAGAATGCAGAGCGAAAGTTATCAAAAGACTATTGAAGAATTGCTAGAAGAAAATAAAAAACTTAGAAATGTAATAAAAGAAAAGCAAGTAACTATTAATAATTTGAATAATGAATTGAAATCATATAAAATAATAAAGTTAAGATAATTAATAGTAAGGAGGGCTAGAAATGAAAAAAGTTATAATAGCAGAAAAACCCTCTGTTGCAAAAAATATAGCTGATGCATTTAAAATAAAAAATAGAAAAGATGGATACTTTGAGGGCGAAGAATATATAATTACTTGGGCATTTGGACATCTTCTACAATTATATGACGCCAAAGACTACGATGAGAATATGAAGGGATGGAGAATGGAAAAATTCCCTTTTATTCCTGAAGAATTTAAATATAAAGTGAAAAATGATGGAATTAATAAGAATATAGAAGACAAGGGTGCAGCAAAGCAATTAAAGATAATAAAATCATTAATGCATAGAGAAGATGTTGATAGCATCATATCAGCAACAGATTTCGATAGAGAAGGGCAAGTAATATCAGATGAGCTATTCATGCATTATGAGATAAAAAAGCCTATATATAGAATCTTATTAAATGAGTGGACAGAAGCTGAAGTTAAAAAAGGAATGAATAATTTAAAATTGAATTCAGAGATGCAACCACTTCAAGATGCTGGAATAGGTAGACAGTGGGCTGATTGGATTATAGGAATAAATCTTACGTCAGTTGCAACTATAAGATATAATTTGAATAAAGATGGGAAAATTTTAAATATAGGTAGAGTATTGCTTCCTACTCTTAAAATTATTTATGACAGGGATTTAGAAATAGAAAATTTTAAGGCGAGTACTTATTATAAACTTGTGGCTACATTTAAAACTGGAGAAAATGAAGAGTATGAAGGACTTTATTATTTAAACAATTCAGAGAAGTTTGAAAATAGAAATGACTTAACACTTGTGGGAAAAGCAATTGAAAATAAAAAAGGAAAGATAATTTTAAAAGAATCAGAAAAGAAAAAAGATTATCCACCATTTTTATTTAATTTATCAAACTTACAAGGTCATGTAACTAGCAAATATAAGGGATGGACGTCAGATAAAGTTTTAAAAGTAGCACAGAGTCTTTATGAAAAGAAATTTATAACATATCCTAGAACAGGGAGTATGGCACTTGAAGAAAGTCTAGTAGATAGAACTAGAAAAGTTTTAGATAATATAAAGAAAGGCCTTCCATATGAGGAACAAATAAAGTTTACGAAAAGTAAAAGGATATTTGATAACAAGAAGGTAGAAAGCCATAGTGCTATAGTTCCAACATATATAAACCCCAATGGTTTAAGTGCAGATGAAAAAATAGTTTATAATGCTGTTAAAAATAGATTTATAATGCAATTTATGCCTGTAGCTGAGTATGAGGAAAGTAAAATAGTTACTAAGGTTGAATGTGAAGAAGCTAAGGGAGAGTTTGTATCTAAAGGGAAAATTCAATTAGTTGAAGGTTGGAGACTTGTTGAAAAAATAGAAAGTAAAGATACAATACTGCCTAATGTACAAGAAAATGAAATTGTAGATGTTGCTAGTAGTAAAGTTTCATCAGTAACTAAGAAACCACCTAAAAAGCATACGGAAAAAACACTTCTTAGATTGATGGAAACTTGTGGAAAGAATCTTAAAAAAGATAATAAAGATGAAAATGATGATGAGTCTAAAGAAGAGAATAATAGTGAAGAGATGATGGCATCTATATTAAGTGGGTTTAGTATAGGAACGCCTGCAACAAGAGCAGAAACTATAAAGAAGCTTAAAGATGTTGGATATATAGAAACTAAAGGAAAAAGTCTTACATGTACAAAACTTGGAAGAACAATGGTTGAAATATTTCCTGTTAAGGAACTCTTAGATCTTGAATATACAGGAAGACTTGAAAAGACACTTTCAGATATAGAAAAAGGAAAGTTCCAAAAAAGTGAGTTTTTAAATCTTATAAAAGAATTTACTATAGATGGAGTAAATAAAATAAAAAGTGATGACTCAATACTTAAAAATGTAAAAGTAAAGCTTGAGGAAGGGCAAGAAGCTATAGGAAATTGTCCGGTATGTGGAAATCCTATAATTGAAGGTGAAAAAGGCTTTGGCTGTTCAAACTGGAAAAGTGGATGTAAATATACTATTTGGAAAGATGATAAATATATAAATTCATTTGGTAAGACTGTATCAAAAGAAATGGTAGCATTGCTTTTAAAAAATGGAAAAGTAGGATTTAGAAATTTGAAAAGTAAAAAAGGAAATACTTTTAGTGCATATTTTAGGTATGAACTTAATAAAGAAACAGGATATTTTAACTGGAAAATTGAATTTATATAAAATAAAAAAATTATAAAGAGATATATGGATATCATGAGTAAAGCTCATGGTATCTTTTTTATAATAAAATTCTAAATTAGAAAATAAGAAGCCACTCTAATAGTGAGTGACATAAGGATTAGTAATATTTAAAGAGTTGAAATTAATGTTAATTAAATATTTTTCTGTAGCTTGAAAAGAGTATCTATATTGATATTTAATGCCTTAGAAATAGCTAAAATTTCATAATCCAGTAAAGGCCTTTTACAATTTTCTATTCTTGATAACATAGGTTCATCTAAATGGATTCCTTGTAAGTTAAGTTTTGCAACAAGCTCTTTTTGAGATATATTTAATGATTTTCTTACCAATTTTATATTTAAGCCTATTATATTTTTATTTTCCATAATTAATAACTCCAATTCATTTATGTATTAATTTTAGTAAAATGTACATAATAAAAGTTGTGTAATACACAAGTTTTAAAAAGAGGTGAAAATATTTATGGAAATTTTTGTACCTGTAGTTAAAGATATATCTTTATATAGAGAAATAGTTAAAAATATGGTTAATCCGCTAGAGGTATTACGTGAAGCTATAAGTAATTGCGTTGATGCTGAGGCTAAAAATATATTCATTAAAATATATAGAAATGAAAAGGGAAAGTTCTCATTAGATATAGAAGATTATGGAGTTGGAATGGATGAGGATGAAATTAAAACTTTTTTTAATTTGGGAGATTCTAAGAAAGGAGAAAAAAATATAGGCGAAAAAGGGCTAGGGACAAAAATATTTTTCAGATGTGATAATCTTAATGTAGAAACACGTAAATTAAATTATAAAAGTATATTTGCATTTATGGAGAATCCATGGAGGAGCTTAAAAGAGGAGAGATTACCTGAATATTCATTAGAATTCACAGAAGAAAAAGTTTATAAAAGTGGGACTAAAATAAAGATTGAAAACTACTTGATAAATAATCCAGAAAAATTATTTAATTTTTACGTAGTCAAAGATTATATTTTATGGTTTACTGCAGCAGGAAGTTTTAAAAACATATTTGCCAACTTTGTAGAGTTAAATAGTTACGTAAAAAATATGCAAATAGCACCAAGAATATTTATAAATGATGAGATATTAGGGATTAAAGAAGAAGTAGCAGGAACACATCAATTTTTTCAACCACAAGAGAACCCAAAAGAAGATGAATCAGAGAAGGTTTATAAAAAGTCAGTTAACTACTGTAGACACTTTGGACCATATCACAGAAGTACGAATATAAACGGAGAATATGTTTCATTTCAACTTTATGGAACTATATCAGGAATAAATTGTAGAAAAGAAATATCAAGATTAAAAGCTGGAGAAAGATATAAAACTAGATTTGGTATATATTTAGCTAAAGACTTTATACCAGTTTTAAAATCAAATCTTATACAAAATAAAAATTTTCATCATTTTCATTTATTATTGAACTCTCAAAATTTTGATTTAACAGCTGATAGAAATAATATATGTAATAGAGATAGTGAAAAAGTTAAATGGATATTTGATAATGCGAAAAAAATAATAAATGAAGATATAATTCCCTTAGCTGAAAATGGATATTTTAAGCTGAGAAAAGAAGAAGAAATAGAATATTTAATAGATACTAAAACTGCAAATTTAAATAAAAGACTTAAAACATATGATGAATTAGAAAATATAGATATAAATGATATAGCACTTAGAAAAATTCCTGACAATGAAGATCAAACAGCATTATTATTTGCAATATTACTTAGCAATTCAAAGTATAAGCAAAAAATTAAATACATAGATAGTATATTGCACTATGCAACAAACTCTACAACAGATTTAATATGTTTAGATAAACAAGAAAATGTGGTTCTAGTAGAAATAGAATTTTTATTAAGTAATATATTTAAGCATGAGCATCCATTTAAAACTTTTGATTACATAGTCTGTTGGAAGATAGATATTAAAGAGAAAAGTAGAAAGTTTTTGATTGATGGCATTGAGCTAGAACTTTGTACAGAGAATGGAGAACAGTATTTAAGATATTTAAATAACAATAAAATTAAAATTATAGAAATTAGCAATATATTAAATGACATTTTAGATGATAATCAAGAAAATAATAATGCTATATAATAAAAGGAAATATGCAAAAAAATGGGATGTGAGCTAAAGCAACTAGTATAAAATTAGTTGCTTTTTTGCTATAATTTAATTATCAAAATATTAATATAAGGGGAATTAAATGAATAAAAATTTAAAGGAAATAATTATAGAGTTAATAGAAAAAAAACAAGAAGGAGATTTTTGGGATTTTAAAGAAAAGTGGCATAGCGATACAGAATCATTAGTTCATGATATTATTTGCTTTACAAATACTGTGCATAGTAAAGATTGTTTCTTAATATTTGGGGTATCTGATGATTTTAGAGTAGTTGGGATAAATGATGATGCTAATAAGAAAACTCAAGCAATGGTGATAGATACGATAGATAATTGTAAATTTGCAGGTGATAATAAACCTAAAATTCAATTGGAAAGTGTAGTTATAGAAGATAAAAAAATAGATGTTTTAATAATAAAAAATCATATAAAAACTCCTGTGTACATAGAGCAAAAGAATAAAAGGCATAACAAAATAAAGGAAGGATTTGTGTATACAAGATATTTAGATAGAAATACACCTAAAGATCAGAATACTAATGTTTTTATAATAGAAGAATTGTGGAAGAAACGATTTGGATTGAATAGAATTCCACTAGAAGAATTTAATGAATTATTAAAAGAGAAAGAAAATTGGACATATACTAGCGAGGGATATTACTATAAATATAGACCTGAATTTACAATAACAGAAGTTGAAATGGATAGTTGCATAGAATCTGAATATTCATATTTAATGTACAATATATCTACTAGTTATAGAATGTTGGAGTTAAGATATAAAGGTACAATACTAGATTCATATCAATGTGCAATATTAGATTCAGGACGTTACGTTACAGTATGTCCTGAAAAAAGATATTTTAAGAAAAATTTAGAGCAATATTGTAGAGAAATGTATCAATATAGATATTATATAAAAAATAGTTTAGCATACAATTTATATGAATTTCTATTTGATGAGGAAAATGAAGATGCACATTATGCAAAGAATAAATTTGATAGTATTTTAACTATTTTTAAATCAGAGAAAGAGAAAGACGAGTTTTTGAAGTTTTTAGATTTAAATAGAGAGGATTTTAACTTAACTTTAGATAAGTATTTTAGTGAAAATATTTATATAGAAACTAATGATGAAAATCTAAAGAAAGTAGTAAGAGAAAAAATTGCAACATCAAAAGCTATAAAGGAATATTTAAATAAATTTAGGAAAAAAGGTTAATGAATATGCAAATTATATTGGAGAATAATTGTAAAAATTAGTTAATAAAGAAAAAAATTAAAAATTATACAATTAATTAGGGGAAATAAAGATATGAATAACGGAGTCAATTTGTTAGCAGGAACTGGAGATCCATATTGGTATGAATGGTCTGTTGGACTTTTTTACTGCTTAGATTTATTATATCCAGATAAAAATATAGAATCTATAGTAATGCAACATTCAGAACTTCAAGGATTGGATGATGTTGTAATAAAATATAATGATGGAAAAGTTGAATGTGTTCAAGTAAAGCATACTCGAAAAAATGATACATTGACATTTTCAGATATGGTAAATGGAGATAAGCCAAAAGGTTCATATTTAAAACAGTTTTCTATGGATTGGAAGAAGGCGTCAGCAGAATATAAAGCATGTAAGGCTATATTATTTACTAACAGAAGTTCAGGAAAACAAATGTATATAGTTAAGGTAGATAATATACCGAGCTATGAAAGACCAGCATTAAATAAATTTTGGGAATATATTAAAGTGAAAATAGATGAAGCGATTAAAATTGAAGATATAGTTGTTAAGAATGAATGGATAGAAGCATGGAAGGAGTGGTTAGGCCAACTGGAAGGATTAAATGATGTAGAAAAATTAATGTTTCTTAAACAGTTTGATATAAAAGCTAGTCAAAAAGGTTTGGAAGAATTAATTGATTCTATAGCAGAAAAAATATCAGATTATTTTCAAGTCGATAGAACAATAACTATACAATTACATCAGAAGTTATGTTACTCTTTGATGAAATGGACAACTACTTTGAGAAAGAAACAGGAAATTACTAAAGAGGATTTAATGGAAGCGCTTTCTTTAAATTCTGATAATTTTAAGGGAATACATGATATACCAACAAAAGAACCGTTTTTTAAATCGAGATTACAATTTATAAATGAGTTAGAAAAAAAATTAATAAAAAGGGAGCAGCCAATTATCTTCCTATCAGGAGAACCAGGGACAGGTAAAACAAATATTGTAAGTCAGCTTACAAATAAAATTGATTCTGTAATAACTTTAAGATTTTATGCATTTAAACCATTATCTCCCGAAGATATGTATCTATCAGCAGATAAAGGGGTAAGTGATTCAAGAGCTTTGTGGGGAGATTTGCTAATTCAGCTTAGAGAATTATTAAAAGGAAAATTGAGTAAGTATCAAGTACCAATCTCAAATGAATTACTACAGACTACGGAAAGATTAAGAGAAGAAGTTTTAAGGTTATCATCAGTTCTATATAATGAAACAGGAAATACAACAATTATATGTATTGATGGAATTGATCATGCTGCAAGGGCAGGAAAAAGCAATACATTTTTAGAAACACTAGTACCACCAGAGGGAGTACCGAAAAATGTATGTTTTTTAATCGTAGGGCAACCAATGTATGAGTATGAACAGTATCCATACTTTTTACAACAAAATGATGTTTTAAAGGTTGAGGTACCAAAATTAACAGAGGATGATATAAAACAGTTATACTTGGATACAGTGCAACAGATACCTAATGAAGAGACTAATACTGTGATTAATATAATTAATAAAAACTCAAAAGGAAATACACTGTCAGCGGTATTTGCAATAAATGAAGCTAGAAGGTGTAGAAATATAGATGAGTTAGAAGAATGCTTAACGAAAAAGAAAATTTCAAGTGGAATTAGTTCGTATTATGATTATATATGGAAATCAGCACTGGACAATTTACCAAATAGTTTTTTCCATGTTGATGATACAGTAGCAGGAGTATTAGCACTAGTAAATAAAAAAATTAGTGCAACTATTTTATGTGATATTTATAATGATGCCACAATGAGTAAAAATATATGGGAAAGAATTTTGCAAAAATTATATCCTATTGTAATCGAAGAAGAAGATTGTTTTAGAGTTTTTCATAATGATGTAAGGATATATTTAGAAAATCAGTTAAGAAGACGAATATCTTCATTTGCTAAAGTTACAGAGAAAATAGCTGATTATTATATATCAAAAAGTGATGATGTTAAAAGTAGACATGAGCTAGTATTTAAACTTTTAGAATATGCAAATAAGGCAGATAGATATATTGATATATTTAACAAAGAATATGTTGCTGAAGCTATAAAAGTTAAAAGACCATTAGATGAACTTATTGAACAATTAGAAGTTACATTAAAATCAATTGCTGAAGTTAATGAATTTAAAAAAATAATAAATCTGAGTTGCGCAGTTTCTACATTAAATCAATTTATAAAGTCAAATCAATGGATGAATAAAGAATATATACCAGATATAAGTATTCCAGATGTGCTTAATTGTGAGAAAAAAGTTATTCATAGCTCATTATTAACAATAAGTGGAATGAATAATATGTTTAACGAAATTGAGATATTAATTAGTAATAAAGAAATTGAAAGGGCTAAATACATTTTAGAAAAGTGGATTGGAAGTTTCACACCAGAAGAAATTGTGGAGATATTAAATAAAAATAAAGAATTAAACAATGGTATGAAAGATGATGAGATTGGGGAAGAGTTAGAGGAATTACTACAAAAATGGGGAAGAGTATGTCAATATACAGGAATAAATTATAAATTAAAAGCAGATTGTGACAAGTGGAGTGATAGAAGAAAGAAAATTAGAGCATATTTTTCAAAAGGATGGCTAATAGAAGGAGAAAAGTTAACTAGTGCTGAAGAGATAAAGAGAACTGTAAATAATTTATCTATTTACTTTGAAATAGATTTTGAAGAATATATATATAGATTAATGAATACTAAGCATACTGATATTATTATTGAGTTGACAACTAATAAAAATAATAAATTTTCAAATGAATTTAATATTACAATTGCTAAATGGGCAATTGTAAATTTCAAGGAAAATATTTATATAGAATTGATTAGTGAAATTTATAAAAAGGGATTTAAATATATAGAGATAAGTGACTATGAGTTGGAAAAAGATCGCTATCGGAGATACGAGGATATAGCTTTAATTTTAGCATTTAATAAAGTAAATCTTAAAAATATTATGGAGGAACTTGATGAATATTTAGAAAAAGGTACTAGACGATATCAAGCAGTAAAGTGTCTAGCTCTAGCAAGTTTTTATTTAGGTGAGATAAATAGAGGGATAAGAAATTCAGAAAATATTCAAATATTAAATTTAGATATATATATGCATACAATAAGGTTCTTATTTGGAAGTAATAATGATATTGGAAGAATGGAAGCAGAAACACTGAAAAATGAAAAGTTTTTACTAAATTACTATATCGAAATAGCGCAGCATTTAGGTGATACCTTTATTGAAGGGCTTGGAAGAGTAATGAGAGAAGTAGTAAAAGAGTCAAATAATCTCAGACATATGGATATATCATGGGAGTATTTTGTAAAAAATAAAGAATACAGTCTTTTAGAAGAAATATTTAATAATTGGATGAAGCGTGATGGGGAAGTATGGAGATTAGAAATTGATGAAATGAACGATATGGCATATAGTTTCATAGATAAAGCTAAAAAACTAGGGTGGAGTGAAAAGGCTAAAGAAGCTGAGAGGATTTTAGAGGAAAAGTCTATAGGATATGTAGGGAGAAAAGAGTACACATTGTATTATCCACTTAAATGGTTTGAAAATATAGAAAAAGATACAGAGTTATGGAAAGATGTTGGAGTAGAACTATTAAATATTTCTGAAATAGCTTCTCAAATAGGAGATAATAGGGCAGAAGTTTATATAAAAGGAGCTATTGCAGAGGCTGCTGGAAGGCAAGGATATGAATCATTATGGCAATTTATGAATATGAATTTAGTATGGGATAAGGAATGGATTCAAGCAATATTTGATGGAATAATAGGTTCTATGGAGAAAAATGATTTTACAATAGAGGAATTAGAAACAATTTGGAGGGTTTCAACAAAGATATTTTATGTTGATAGTGAAGCAGGATTATATTCTTCTGAAAATAATATAAGAAAAATATATATTACAGATATAAAAGAAGCTATATTATTAGTAGCTGAGAGAAAAGGATATAAAAAGATTAAAGAAAGTCTTGTACAAATAGCTAAAGATGAATATGAATTGAATAGAAATGAGATAGAAAAAAGTGCTTATAGAATACCAGTTAGATGGTTTGACCAAAGAGAGAGTAGACATTCTTATGAAGTTATCAGAAAAATGTCTTGTGAAGCTGCATTAAAATATGTATTTGAACAATATAGAAGAAAAGATGGAAATTTTGAATGGGAGATGGTAAATGAAGTTATTTATAAATATGAAAATGAAAATATAGAGAAAATAGAAATTTGTGTCGATAAAGTATTTGAAATGCTTATGCAAAGGAGCTATAAAGAGTATTGGGGATATGATGGCGTGAACAAAGTGTATGAAGCGGTTTTTAAGTATTTAGATCAGGAAAAAGTTAACTTAGCATATAAAAAAATAATAGACAATTATTTTTTTAAAAGAGATGATAATTATAGGTATGATATTTATGGTATAATTAACGATTTAGAGAATTTTGCATACTGTTACTATAGAAAATTAAAATTAGATGATAATATAAGTGCATTAAAAACTATTTTAAATATGCATAGAGGATGGATTACTGGAAATGAAGTATTAGAAATGAAAACCCGCTATAAGATACAGGATAAGGAATGCAAAATAAAAAACTGGAGTGAATTTGCAGAAAATATTTGGAGAGAGTATGTCAATCAATTATAAGTATAATTTGATTGTATTTGAAAGAAATATAAGTTTAGAAATTAATGAGATAGTAAGAGAAAGAGTTAGATATAGAAAATAATTAGTGAAACTATTTTAAGTGCGTTAAAATTTATTTTAATGCGCTTTTTTCTTTTGGTCAATAGTATTAAAAAATTAGATAACAATAATATGAAATTTTAAGTATATGGATTATATTCTTTAATTTGGTATTTATGATATAATTATCTTAAGAAAATAAGGAGGAGGTAATATATGAGAAAAGCACTTGTAATAGGATTAGATAATTATAATTTTGCTAGGTTAAATGGATGTGTTAATGATGCTAATGAAATCACAGAAGTATTATCGAGAAATGAGGATGGAAGTAAAAATTTTCATGTTAAAAAGTTAGTTGATAATGAGAATTTTGGATTAAGAAGGGCAAATATTAAGTTAGAAATAGAAAAACTATTTTCTGGAGATTCAGATATTGCGTTGTTTTATTTTTCAGGACATGGAATGTTGAATAAAACAGGAGGCTATATAGTTACACCAGATTATGAACCTGGAGATGAAGGTATTTCAATGGATTACATACTAGATTTAGCTAATAAATCTAGAGTGAAAAATAAATTTATAATATTAGATTGCTGTAATTCAGGAAAAATGGGAAATCTCAATAGTATAAACTCAAATTTATCACAAATGGGAGATGGAGTTATAATTTTAACAGCTAGTAGAGAAGATGAAAGTTCAATAGAAGAAAATGGTCACGGCATATTTACTTCGTTATTATTAGATGCATTAAAAGGTGAGGCTAGTGATATATTAGGAAATATAACAATGGCAAGTATATATGCATATATAGATTCATCTTTAGGACCTTGGAACCAAAGGCCGATTTTTAAAACTAATATTTCTACATTTACATCTGTTAGGAAAATAAATCCATTGATTGATATTAATATTTTAAAAAGTCTTACAAAGTATTTTTCTACGGAAGAAGAAATATATCAACTAGATAAAACATATGAACCAGAGGAAAAAGAATGTATAAAAGAACATACTAAAATTTTTGCTAAACTTCAAAAACTAGTTTCTATTGGGTTAGTAAAGCCTTATGAAGCAGAGCATATGTATTTTGCAGCTATAAATAATAAAGGGTGTAGATTAACTAATTTAGGGAAAATGTATTGGAAATTAGTTAAATTAGATAGAATATAGGGAGGTATGAGCAATGAAGGTTTTTATATCGCATAAACAAGAAGATTCAGTTATAGCAGGAATGATTTGCAAAAATTTAAAAGAGTTAGGCGTACAAGCCTACTTAGATTTATTGGATGTTGAAATCTGCTCGAAAGGAAAACAGTTGACAGACCATATAAAAAATAGACTAAATGATTGTAGTGATATTTTGGTCGTTATGTCAAATAAAACAGAGGAATCTTGGTGGGTACCATTTGAAATCGGAATGGCAGCACAAAAAGATTTTCCTGTAGTTAGCTATTTAGTTGATAATGTAGAATTACCGGATTATTTAGATTATTGGCCTAGATTACGAAAATCTACTGATCTTATTAAATATGTAGATGCAAAGAAGAAGATTATAACTGAAAATATGGCTTCTAATAAAGGAATATTCAGCAATAATAGTAAATCAGAGACACAGCAGTTCTATGACAAGCTAAGACAGATGCTATAAGGATAAAGGGAAAATAGATAATGGAAACAATTGATAGAGAGATTTTAATAGAAGAAACAAGGGAAAGAAATGAAATATTATTAGAGCAGTGGAAAGTATATGTTCAAATGGCTGATAATATGAGTGTTAGAAGATCAAAAAGTAATAGCTTTTTTACAACAATAAATACAACTATTATAGGACTTATATCTGTAAGTTTTTTTAGTAACCATAGGAATTTGATTCTTATTACGGGAATTTTAATTAGTATAGCATGGATATCATCAATAAGAAGTTACAAGATATTAAATAATGCTAAATTTAAGGTTATAAATAAGATAGAAGAAAGTTTTCCAATGCAGGGATTTACTGAAGAATGGGATGAATTAAAAAAGAGTAAGCATATAAAGTTAACCAGTAATGAGACATATGTACCAATAGGTTTCATAATAATATATATGATTTGTTTATGGAATAATAGTGGAGCCTTTATATGGTTAATAAATTTATTTAAATAAAAAAGGAGAATTTTTATGAGTAATAGAAGATATGATATTTTTATAAGTCATGCATGGACTGCTGACAGTGATTATAATGGATTAATTAGACTCTTAGATAGTGATAGGAGCTTTATATATAGAAATTATAGTGTACCTAGAAGCAATCCATTAGAAATTAATGCGACAACTGAATTAAGTCGAAAGAGCCAATTATCTACAAAGTTAAGAGAGCAGGTAAGACAAGCATCTGTAGTTATAATAATTGCGGGTATGTATTTTAATCATAGAGAATGGATACAAAAAGAAATAGATTTGGCTAATGAAATGAGTAAACCAATACTAGTTGTTAGACCTTGGGGACAAGAGAGAATTCCAATAGAATTACAAAAATATAAGATGGTATATTGGAATACAACAAGTATTATTTCAGGAATAAAAGATGTTGTAAATAGTAAAGTGTTTATATAAAAAGAACAGAAGAGATTAGAGCATATTAATATATTTTAATATGCTTTTTTAAGGGAGAAAGTAAAATATGATAGGAATTAAAGAAGATAAAGAAAGAAGATTTAGAATTGCAGCGGCAAAAACAATAGGAACACAAATGCAAAGAGTTAGGCAGTGTGATAAAGAGCTAGTTTCAAAGAGATGGATTTGGGAATTGATTCAAAATGCTAATGACTGCACTGAGAATGAATTGAATATAAAAATGAGATTTAGTCAAAATGAATTTGAGTTTTCACATGATGGGAAGTGTTTTAATAGTGAATCATTATTAAGTTTAGTAACACAGCTTTCAACAAAAGGATTTGAAGAGAATGAAGATTTTGTAGGAAAGTTTGGAACTGGCTTTATGACAACACATTTATTAAGTGAGAAAGTTGAGATATTAGGAAAATTTTTAAAAGCAGATAATATTAAAATTCCATTAGAATTTGAATTAGATAGAAGTTTTATAAGCTATAAAGAAATAGAACAGTCATTAGAAAAAACATTAAGTTACTTGGATTCTTTGGATGAAGAGTTAATGAACTATGAAGATAAAGGAGGTATTTCAGTAATAAATGAATTTGAAACAAAATTTAAGTACAATATAGGGAATGATAATAAGAACATAGTTATTTTGGGGATTGAGGAGATTTTTAGAAATTATGGATATTTATTAGCATTTAATAGAAATATAAAAACTATAAGTTATAATAATATAACTTTTTTTAGAAAAAGTGAAGAAGAGTTAGAAGAAGATATTTTAAAAATAGTTATAAGTAAGAAAGAAAATGGAGAAATTGAGGATTTAGAGGTATTAATAGTAAATTCTGAAAATGTTGATATTGGTATTCAAATAAAAGAAAAAGAAATTAAAGAAATAGATAAAAATATTCCTAGATTATTCTGTAAATTCCCATTAATAGGGAGTGAGGAGTTTAAATTCCCTGTAGTCATAAATAGTTCTAAATTTGAGGTTTATGAACAGCGAAATACTATATATGAAGAGTCACCACAAAATAAAAATATAATGAAAGAAGCAGCTGATTTATATATTAAGTTATTAGGATATTTAGGAAAAAATAATTATGAAAAAATGCATAATTTATGTGAAAGAGCATTCAAGATAGAATTTTTATCAGATGAAAAATTAAAAGAGGTCAGAAGTGCATTATTTTTTACAAAAATGATAAAAACTTCTACAGGTAATTTTGAAGCATTTGGAATACCTAACAATAAGGGCGGTGGGAATTTAAATACGGCAGTTATTAATTTTATTG
>NZ_CAMTIG010000054.1 GCF_947072515.1 uncultured Clostridium sp. | reverse complement strand
AAAATTTTAAGGGGAGAATTTAAATGGGGGAAATAGGGTTAGAAATTAATGCTGAGAAAAGGGAAAGAGATATTGAGGAGAGCATGAGGAGCAGATGGTGCGAGTCTATTAAGAAAATCACTTTTGGTTTCTTATTTGTTTTAGTAAGTTTTCAATTTATGGGCTTTGAGTATGTAGCACCAATTATAGGGGGATGGCTTTTATATAGTGGGCTTAGAACCTTAAAGGATGAGAGTAGTGTATTTAAAAGAGCATGGTATTATTCTATAGTAAATATTTTTACTATATTAATAGATTTAATTATTATAGCAACACCGTTAAATATATATAGCCAAGAACTTACTGTGAATGGAGTAATTTTTGCCATAGTTAGAGTAGGATTTATTTTTGAAATTACTAAAGGTGTAAGGAAGTTTTTAGAGGAAAAGAAAGTACCATTAGAAAAAGATCCTATTTTAAGATTAGGCCTTTGGAATACTTTAATTATATTATTAGCATTAATGAATTCAGAAATAGTTATAGTTTTGCTTATTCCTATGTTTATTTATTATTTTTATATTTTAACTAGGATTTATAAATTAAGATATATTTTTGGAAGAGATTATAGATATAGAGTAAATGAAAAGAGAAAAAGAAATATAAAGGAACTTGGAGTATATACTTTAATAAATGTTATTGTAGTTTTAAGTTGCTGTGTATTTTCTAATCATATTATATTAGAGTCAAGGGAAGTTAGGGCAAATGGAAGTGAAGAGAAGAGAGCGGAATTAATAAAGTTAGGATTTCCTAAGGAGATTTTAGAAGATATAGAAGATGAAGATTTAGAGTTTATAAGAAATCCAACATATATTAAGAGTGAATATGAAAGATTAAGCTTTTATGACAGTCCAAAGGATGATTTAGAATCAAATACTATTTTTATAGAAACAAAAGAAAATGATACTTATGTAGTAGAGCATTTTAACTGGAAGACACCTAAAGCTTTTTGGAGAGATGAAATAGAAATTTCAACAACAGAAGGAGTAAGTCTTGTAAGCGGAAAGTTAATATATGAGGAAAAAGAAAAGAGCTATGTTAGTGATATACCAAAATTTAAATTGGATAGTTATCAAGAGAGTATAGATGATTTGATATATGTAAGACAAATAGAAAGAATTCTAGCTGACGTAAATTATCCATTTGAATCAAAGAATAATAGAGGGTATATTATATATGGATTAAACTTAAGAGAAGGAACTTGGAATATGGGGAATTTAGTTAATTATACTCATTATAATAATCCAATTAGATTACCTTTTCGCGAGACCGGAGCTATTAAGCCTATGTTTAATGAAAAAATGCAGCAACATCATACTATGTATGAAACAAAGCTTGGAAGAGAGCGAGAGTAAAAGAGTGGATAGAAAACAAAAAGGACAAAGCACAAGATTCAGTGCTTTGTCCTTTTAAAAATTAGTTTTAAAGTAAATATTCAGTCCTTGTTCCTTTTCTTCTATAAATGCATCTACATGGTAGATATCTTTTATAATTTCAGGAGTTAATATATCCTTTGGATTTCCAGAGTATTTAATCCTTCCTTTATCCATAATACAAAGTTTTGTACAGAAGTTTGAAGCTAAGTTCAAATCATGTAATGCGATTATAACAGGAATATTTAAGGTTTTAATGATTTTTAAAATTTCTATAGCGTACTTTATATCAAGATGATTAGTTGGTTCATCAAGAACTAAAAGCTTAACTTCCTGTGCTAAAACCCTAGCTAGTAAAACTCTTTGCTTTTCACCACCTGAAAGAGAAATAAAGCTTTTATCTTTAAAATCTATCATTCCAACTTTTTTTAGAGCATTTAAGGAAATTTCTAAATCTTCTTTTGTATCATCATCAAATAATCCTTTGTGGGGGCTTCTTCCAAGAAGAACCATATCAATAACTTTCATATCAAAGGTTAAATTATTAAATTGAGATAAAACACCAACTGTTTTAGAAAATTCCTTAAAGGGAATAGAGTTAATGTTTTTATGGTTTAAAAGAATTTCACCAGATTCTAAACTGTTTACTCGATATATAGCTTTTAAAAGAGTAGATTTTCCACTACCATTAGGACCTAAAAGCCCAAGGATTTCTCCATGATTTAAGGTTAAGGAACAATCCTTTACTATATGATTTTTTGAAAGATAAATATTTATATTGTTTACTTCAAGCATAGATTATTCCTCCGAAAAACTATAAGATTTTTTTATCATTACATATAAGAAAAATGGTGCACCAATAAGAGAAGTTAAAATTCCTATAGGTAATTCTGCATTTGAAAGAATTATTCTAGAAAAGATATCTGCCCAAATTAAAAAGATTCCACCAAGTAAAATAGTAATTTTTAAATTGATTTTGTGATTAGTAGAAGAAAGGCTTCTAGTTATATGAGGAATAACTAGTCCAACAAATCCAATAAGACCACAACTAGCTACTAAAACACCTGTTAATAGAGAAATTATTATTAAATAAACTTTCTTATAAGTCTTTAAATTATATCCTAAAGTAAGGGCTGTAGTATCTCCAAGCAACATTATATTTAAAACTCTATATTGGGTTTTAAAAAATAAAAATATAAGGATAAAAAGAACAGAAGGTAAAAGGATATTTCCTAAAGTTGCACCAGCTAGACTTCCCATAGTCCATTCTGAAATTAAACGTATAGCACTATTATTATTGCTTAAATAGATAATAAGATTTGAGAAAGCAATACAGATAAAGTTTATAATAACTCCAGATAAAATAAGTTTTGAAGAAGTTATTCTACCACCTATAGAGGAAATTTTAAAAACTAAAAGTGAGGCAACTAATGAGCCTATAAAAGCAAAAAAAGAAACACTAATACTTAGACTAAATGCACTAAAAAATAAATTTCCAATAAATAATGCAATAGTAGCTCCAAGGGTTCCACCAGAAGAAATACCTAGTATATAAGGATCTGCTAAAGGATTTTTTACGATAGCTTGCATAACTAAGCCACAAAGAGAAAGTCCCATTCCTGTAACCATACCAAGGATTACACGAGGAAAACGAATTTGCCAAATTATATCTACAATACTAGGAGGGATAGCCCCTCCTAAATGTAAATTAAATAATTTGTCTCCTAAAACAGAATAAACTTCAGTAACTGAAATTTTAACTGGACTTATAATAATAGAAACTAAACTAGATACAATTAAAATTAGTAATAAAATAAAGAAAACTAAATTATTTTTTATTTTCATAGAAATCTCCTATCTATTTAAAGTTTGGATAAAGCTCTTTAAATAAAGAATCTACTGTTGGAACAGTTCTAACGCCGCCTGCCCAAATATCTGTTAATGGAAGAAGGTTTATTTCTTTATTTTTAACAGCAGTAACAGTTTGTAGTTTAGGATTATTTAAGAAAATATCTTTTAAATCAGCTGTTGATTCAGCATTTTCTTTAGCTCCATAAGTTACTAGAAAAATTGCATCAGGATTATATTTAACTATATCTTCAGCACTAATATTACAAGGAGCTTTAACTAAATCTACACCACCAGCTAAAGTTACCATGTTTCCAGCTAAATCACTATCACCATAAGCTCTATATAAACCATTTGATGGTGCTTCTAAAATTAATACTGTCTTTTTAGATTTTAATGTATCAGTTTTTGATTTTATACTAGCTAAATTATCTTTTAAAGAATTTACATAAGCAGTAGTTTTATCCTGAATATTAAATATCTTTCCTATATTATCAATATCCTCAAAAACATTGTTTACAGTATAAGGTCTGTTTTCAGAAGCAGTATTTTTTTGTACATATACATTAACGCCTCTATCATTCCAAGATTTTACACTACCTAAGGCTTTATCAGAGAAAGCTGTACTCCAACCAAAAATAAAATCAGGATTAACAGCTAAAGCTTGTTCCTTACTTGGGTATTTATCTGATAAAACTTTAAGTTTATCATATTCAGGTTTTAAGCTAGGTAAAATAGGGTTGTCCTTATAAGCAGTACCAACTATTTTATCTCCAAGTCCAAGTTTAATTAAAAGTTCTGTTGCAGTTTGGTTAGTTGTAATAACTCTATCAGGAACTTTATAAAACTTTTCTGTAACAAGGTTTCCTTCCATAGTATTTGTTTGTACAGTGCAAAGCACTTTTCCAGTTTCTTTTGTCTTTTGATTAGAACTCCTATAGATGGAGTAACCAATACAAGCTAATAAAGCTAGAATGATAATTGTAATAATACCTTTTAAAATTTTTTTGTTCATAAAATAACTCCTTTTTGTTTTTTGGCTACAAAAAAATCCATAGAATATTTCTACGGATAAGGAATTAGACAGGATAAATAAAAGTAAAAAAAATTACTTTTTAATGTAAGCCTAACTATATCCACGTAGCATTTATGCTTTTAAAATACAAGGCAGGTCTTCTGACTTAAGGCTAAGAGCATTTTTCTAAACCTTCCCATTACAAAGCAACAGTGGCATAAATTAGAAAAACTAACCAATTACAGCGGCGGGACCGTTCAAGAGTTAAACTTGATTCCCTTTTAATTAATATAAAACTATATTAAACCTAGTATTTTTATTTAATTACATTAAGACTTTACCATCGGAAGTTAGTAAAGTCAAATGAAGTGAAGAGGAAGATATTATTTAAAAAGAACAATATTAAAGAATATTTCTAAAATATCTGTAAGGATTATTATTCCACAAGAAAGCCAAAAAAATAAATTTATAATTTTATTTTCCATAGATTTTACAACTTTTAAAAATAAACAAGATGAAAAAACAAGTGCATTAAAGCAACCGAGTATTAAGTTTAAATTTCCAGAAAAAAGAGTTTTTATAAAGGCAATAATAGCTAAAAGAAATAAAAAACATGAACCAATTTTTAAAAAAGTTTTCATAGTACCCCCATATAATAAAGATCTAGTTACTTTTATTATATAGAAAAAATGGGAAAATAAAACAAAAAATAAGAAAATGGCAAGAAGAGATTCTATGAGTATATATAGAAAGAGGATAAATTAAAAAAAAGGAGAATTTATGAGAGAGAGAGGAATACTAAAATTATTTAGCCAAACTGAAAAATTAAGTATAGATAGGGATAGCAAAATAGTATTTTTAAGTGATGCACATAGGGGTGATGGAGGTAGACGCGATACTTTAATTGGAAATAGGAATATATACATTTCAGCATTAAAGTATTATTATAAAGAGGAGTATACTTTAGTTGAAATTGGTGATGGAGATGAACTTTGGAAAAATAAGAATATGATTAATATTTCTTATAATTATAAAGAAGTTTTTAGGATTTTAAACCGATTTAGAGTAAAGAAGAAATTATATATGCTTTATGGAAATCATGATATAAAAAAAAGAAATAAGAATTTTGCAGAAACTCAAAATAAAGCATTTAAAAAAATAAAGAAAAATTTTGGAGAAGAGTGCTTAGAACTTATAAATAATACTGAGTTCTTAGAAGGTATAGTCTTGGATTATAAGCCTTATAATAAAGAGATATTAGTAATGCATGGGCATCAAATGGATTTATGGAATAATGAACTTTGGATGGTATCTAGATTTTTAGTTAGACATTTATGGAAATATCTTGAAGGGGTAGCAGGATTTAAGGAGCCCATAACACCAGCTAATAATTATAACAAAGGTGGAATGATTGATAAGAGACTAAATGACTTTGCAAATAAAAATAAAAAGATGATTGTTTGTGGACATACTCATGATGCTGTTTTTCCAGATGTGGGAGAAGGACTTTACTTTAATGATGGATGCTGTGTAAATCCACAAGAAATAACAACTATAGAAATAAATAAAGGGGTTATAGCACTTATTAAATGGAGTATAGAAATAAACGAAGGGAATTTTCTTTATATAAAAAGAAATGTAATTAAGGGCCCAGAAAGGCTTGAAGATTACTTAGAATTTGTGAAATAATATATTTAAATATAAATAAAAATTTAGGAGGAGAAAGAGATGAAATTTATAGATTTACATTGTGATACAGCTAGTAGATTATTTTATGAAAAAGATTTAAGTTTAAGAGAAAGTATTTGTAAGGTGGACATAGAAAAGTTAAAAGCTGGAGACGCTTTAATGCAGATGTTTGCATTCTTTATTGATTTAGGAGAAATAAAAAGAAGCCCTTTTGAGGAGTTTTCACTTATGCATGAAAACTTTATGAAAGAACTTAGAAAAAATAAAAATGAAATAGAAATATTTAAAGATAAGATAGATTTAAATAAACTATATGCATGTCTTACTATAGAAGAAGGAGAAGTTTTAGAAGGAAATCCTTATAACGTAGAAAAGGTTAAAGATATGGGAATCAAAGCTATAACTTTAACTTGGAATTATGAAAATAGTATAGGATATCCAAACTTCGAGTTTAAACATAAAGATGAGGGATTAAAAAAGGTTGGATTTGATATAGTAGATGAAATGGAAAGATTTAATATAGTTCCTGATTGCTCACATCTTTCAGATAAAGGTTTTTGGGATTTAATAGAGCATACAAAGAAACCATTTATTGCAACTCATTCTAATAGTAGAAGTGTACAAAATCATCCTAGAAACTTAACAGATGAAATGCTTAAAGCCTTAGGAAATAAAGGTGGACTTACAGGAATAAATTTCTGCGTAGACTTTGTAGCTCCAAAGGAAATAGCTATGGTAGAAGATTTAGTTAAGCATATGGTTCATATAAAAAATAAAGCAGGAATTGAAAGCTTAGGCTTAGGTAGTGATTTTGATGGAATAGAAAATGAAGTAGAAATTAAAGATTGTAGTCAAATGAATATACTTATAGAAGAAATGGTAAAAAATAATTTTACTATGGATGAAATCGAAAAAGTATTTTATAAAAATGCAATGAGAATTTTTTGTAAGTAGGAGTTTATAGATGGTACAGTTAGAAGGTAAGGTAAGTATAATAACAGGGGCAACTAAGGGAATAGGGTTTTCTATAGCTAAAAAGTTTTTAGAGGAAGGTTGCAGGGTTATTGGAACTTTCTCTAAGGATGAAGAGGCAATGGAAGAAGCTTTAAAAACTTTAAAAGAAATAAGCTCTAATATAAAATTTATAAAAGCAGATTCAAAGGATATACAAGCTGTTAAAAGGGTTTGTAAAGAAACTATAGATACTTTTGGGAAGATAGATATATTAGTAAACAATGCGGGAATAAGCAAAATAGGATTATTAATGGATTCTAGTATAGAAGATATTCAGGAGTTAATGGCTGTAAATCTTTTAGGACCAATTTATTTTTCAAAGGAAGTATCAAACCACATGCTTTCAAATGGAGGATCTATAATAAATATTTCTTCTATATGGGGAGAGTATGGAGCATCTTGTGAATCAATTTACTCTGCAAGTAAAGGTGGAATAAATACTTTTACTAAAGCTTTAGCTAGGGAACTTGCTATGGGAAAAATAAGAGTTAATGCAGTATCACCTGGTGTTATAAATACTAAAATGAATAGTTTTTTAAGTAAAGAAGAAAAAGAAGAATTAGAAGAAGAGATTCCAATGGGACGTTTTGGAGAAGGAGAAGAGGTTTCAGAACTTGCTGTATTTTTAGCATCTGATAAAGCTTCTTACATTACAGGGCAAATTATAAAAGTTGATGGCGGAATGATCTAATTTAAATAAAGTTAAGAAGTGGATATGATTGCATATTCACTTCTTATTTTTTATATAGAATATTTTAGTCTATAGATAATTTGAAAATCTTATTTAAAATTACTTATATAGTATTTAGTTAAAATAAGTTTTTTAAAATCTCCATATAGTCTTTAGCAGGTTTAGAAAGATAAGAACCTCTTCTAAAGGCAAGGACTAATTCAGAACTTGTATTAATATTATTCTTTAAAGAAAAAGCCTTTACTTCATTATGAAAATAAAGATGTTTTAAATAAGTTGCAGAAGTAAAGCAAACTCCAAAGTTTTTAGATACTAAGCGAGTTGAGGATTCTAAATTTCTAGTATGGAAAATTTCTTTAGGTGTGAATTTAGAATCTTTAAAAATTTTCTCTGCGATCTGTCCAGTTCTTTGGGTTGGATATTGAGTGATAAATCTATCTTCTTTAAATTCATGAATATTTATTTTTGGAAGTTCTACATCTTTAAATTTTTCAGCAAGTGGATGTTTAATATTTGAGAGTAAGACTATTTCCTCATTACCTAAAGAAATATAATCTAAATCATTACTTGTAATGGGAGTATTTAAAATTGCAATATGGGCATCTCCATTTAAAAGTAAGTTCTCTAAGTTAGAAGAGGAGTCCTCAATTAAGTTTATATCTATATGAGGATAAGCAGCTTTAAATACTGGAATAGTTTCAGGAATCATATAAGAGCCTCTAGTATATGTAAAAGCTACATTTAATTTTCCTTTTTTAAATTCTGAAATATCTCTAAGTTCTGATAATAATCTTTCTTTTATTAAGATAATTTCCTTAGCATTTTTTATATAGCTTTCTCCAGCAAAAGTTAAAACAAAGCGGTTTCCAAGTCTATTAAAAAGTCGGATATTTAAATTATTTTCTAAATTTTTAAGATACTTACTTAAAGATGGTTGAGATATAAAAAGGCTTTTAGCAGCCTTTGTAATATTTTCATATTTAGCAATTGCTATTATATATTCTAATTCTTTAAATTCCATTTATAAATCCTCTTTTCTATATGTTTATTTCATCATATAAAAATTAAAAAAGAAATTCAAGGTTACTATAGCTTTAAGGCATAAAATATATTCAAATAATATATTAGACGAATAATTAAAAGGAGAATAAAATTAAAGTAAGAAGAGACTAAAGATAAGGAAAGAGGCGGTTTTCGTGAATGAAATTCAGTGTACTATATTTAGAGGCGGTACAAGTAAAGGAATATTTATATTAGAAAAAAATTTACCTAAAGATAAAAAATTATGGGAAGATATCTTATTAAAACTTATGGGGAGTCCATCTGTTAGACAGATAAATGGACTTGGAGGAGCAACATCGACTACAAGTAAAGTTGCTATAATTTCTAAAGAAGAAAAAGAAGATTGGGATATAAACTATACTTTTGCACAAGTAGCTATAAGAGATGCAGTAGTAACTTATAAAGGAAACTGTGGAAATATATCTTCAGCAGTTGGAGCTTATGCAATAGAGAAAGGTTTAGTAGAAGTTAAAGATGGAGAAACAAAGGTTAGAGTATACAATACAAATACAAAAAAGATTATTGATGAATATGTAAAAACTCCAAATAAGAAAGTAAAGTATGAAGGGGGTTTTTCAATACCAGGAGTAGAGGGAACAGGAGAAAAAATAACATTAGCATTTAAAAATCCAAGTGGTTCTATGACAGGAAAGCTATTACCTACGGGAAAAAAAATAGATATTTTAAATATACCAGATTATAAGAAAATAGAAGTTTCAATAGTAGATTCTGCAAATCCTTTAGTATTTGTAAGAGGAAGAGATATAAATCTTACAGGAAAGGAATTACCAGATGAAATAGATAAGGATAAAGAATTAGTGGAGCTTTTAGAAAAAATTAGAGGAGTTGCAGCAGTTAAGTTAGGGTTTATAGATGATTATAAAGATTCAAGATTAAAAAGTCCTAGTGTACCTAAAATGACTATAATAGAAGAAAGTAAAGATTATAAAGATGTAAATGGAGATTTAGTTAAGAGAGAAGATATAGACGTAACAGGACGTATGATGTCTATGCAGCTTGCTCATAAGACTTATGCTTTAACAGGAGCATTATGTACAGTTTCAGCAGCTCTTATAGAGGGAACTATAGTAAATGAATTAGCTAGAAAAAAATTTAATCCTTTAAACTTTAGAATAGGGAATCCAGCAGGGGTTATGGTAGTTGGAGCAGAAAAGGATAAGGATACTAATATTTCAGTAGTATATGGATATAGAACAGCTAGAATTCTAATGGATGGAATAGGATATTATTAAAAAAAGAGAGCCGTACAGCTCTCTTTTACTTATTCTTCATCAACAGACACTAATGGAGCTGTAAATGTAAATAATACTCCTTCTGAAGTGCTAACTAAACTATAGGTAAAGTTATGAAGATCTAAAATGTTTTTCACGATTGAAAGACCAAGACCTGCACTGTTTTTTTCACGATTTCCTGATTTATCAAGACGATAAAATTTATTAAATAGATTTTCATATTCATTTTCAGGAATATAAGCATTTGTATTTAAAACCTTTAAAGAAACAAATGAATCTCCCTCATTTTCAATAGTAAGTTTAATTAATGAGTTTGGAGGAGAATATTTTATTCCATTTGAAATGATATTAGTTAAAACTTGATCTATTTGAAAAATATCACCTTGTATATAAGAATAATCTGTTTTAGGATCAAATATTAATTTAAGGTTTTTTTCTTCACATTCTAAATTAAATGTAGAGAGAGTTTTCTTTGCAAGCCTATTAATATTAAAGACTTCAAATTGAGGAGTTATAACTCCTGATTCAAGTTTTGATAGTTGAAGCATATTAGATACAAGTTTCCCCATCTTTTGAGACTCATCTATAATTATTTGAAGATATTCAGATGCATCATCTCCAGAGACTACACCATCTTTAATTCCTTCAGCATAACCTTCAATAATTCCAATAGGAGTTTTAAGCTCATGGCTAACACTTGCTATAAAGTCTTTTCTCATAGTTTCAAGCTGTCTTTCTCTTTCTATATCTTCTTTAAGTTTTGAGTTACTTTCTTGTAAATCATCAAGTGTGGTTTTTAATTTTTGTGATAAGAAATTAAAAGTCTTTGCAAGATTTCCAATTTCATCATTTGTTTTTACTTCACATTTTTCAGAGAAATCCATAGTACTCATTTTAGCAGCTACATTATTTATTTGAATTAATGGCTTTGCAATTCTTTTACTGTAGCCATAGGAAACTAAAATAGCAAGTATTGTGGCACCTAAGAATATATAAATATAAAACTCACTTATAATGTTACTTGCTTCTAAAATTGGTTGAATTGAAGAAACACAAAGAATAATAGAATCTACATTATTTGAAGTTGAGATAGCAGATGCAATTCCTATATTTTTATATTGATTTTTCTCGTAAAAACTTGTAGAAATAGTTTTTTGCTTATTCAAGATACTATTTAAAATTGTGGTGTTTTTTAAGATTTCAGAACAAAAATCCTTAAGTAAGTTTGAATCAGCTTGATCTGCATTACTTTCACCTGGTATAAATTTTAATTCTCCATTAAGGGAGAAGATTGCAATTTTAGCTCCATTTACATCTTCAAAGTTTTTTAAAGCAGAATAGATTTGCGCATTATTATTTAAATGACCAGAATATTCAACCTTAAATTTATTTACAGCTTGAATTAAACTTTCTGTTTTTTTATTTTCATAAAAGCTTTCAAAAACTAAAGTTTGAGCAACTAGTATAAGAGCTAAAAGTCCAATGATAACGAAAAATGTTAAAAAAAACATTTTTTTTGATAAAGACGTATCTTTAAAGTTTTTAAATTTAAATAATTCCATTATTTAACCTCGAATTTATATCCACTTCCACGAACAGTAACTATAAAGCTAGACTTTGAAGATAACTTTTCGCGAAGTCTCTTTATATTTGTATCTACAGTTCTAATGTCACCATAGTAATCCATTCCCCATACGTGATCTAAAATATTATCCCGTGATAGAGAAATACCCTCATTATCACTTAGATAAACTAAAAGCTCATATTCCTTAGGAGAAAGTAAGACTTCATGTTCATCTACACTAACTTCATGGGAAAGTTTGTTTATTTTTAAGCCATTAAAGTTTTTTGTACTAGAGTCTATTTTAGTTTCAGTTCTTTTTAAAAGAACTTTTGATTTAGCTAAAAGAACTTTAGGACTAAAAGGCTTTGTCATATAGTCATCTGCACCAAAATCATAGCCTTGAAGTTTATCCTCTTCCTCACCTTTAGCTGTTAGTAAAATAACAGGGACGTTTGATACTTTTCTTATGACATCTAAAAACTCTAATCCATTCATTTTAGGCATCATAATGTCTAAAATAATTATATCAACATGATTTTGACTAAAAACATGTAAACCGTCATTTCCATTAGAAGCCTCTAAAACTTTAAAGCCTTCATTTAAAAAGTAGTCTCTAATTAGAAATCTGATTTTTATCTCATCTTCAATTAGTAAAACTGTTTTCATAATTGCACTACCCCCTAACTAAATAAATATTCATTATTCATTATATATAAAAAGGAGAGTATTGTAAAAGATGAGAAATAAATCTCTTTAGGTTTTTTCCTTTTTGTTGTAAAATACAGAAAAGACAGTAATTTTAAATGATTAAAATTGATAATGGGAGATGGATATGATTAAGTTAAATTTTGATATAAAGAAACATAAATTAGACAATAATTTAGAAGTTATAACAATAAAAAAAGACACTAGAATAGGTGCTATAAATATAGGGTTTAATATAGGTTCTATGCATGAAAAAGAAAATGAAAAAGGTGTAAGCCATTTTGTAGAACACATGCTATTTAAAGGAACAACTAATTTAAATAATGAAGAGTTAAATAGTGAACTTGAATCTTTAGGTGGAGAATATAATGCTTATACAGATTATGAGACTACTGTATATACAATAAGCTGTTTAGAAGAGGAGTTAGAAAATGGGACTAGACTTCTAGCAGATATGGTTATAAACTCTGATTTTAATAAAGAAGAAATTGAAAAGGAAAGAAGCGTAATATTAGCAGAACTTAGAACTGGAAAAGATGATATTGAAGATTTAAGTTTTAAGAAAACTAATGAGGCAGCTTTTTCTAAAGGTTTTTTAAGATGGGAAGTTATAGGAACAGAAAAAAATGTCAATAATTTTAAAAGAGATGATATTGTAGAATATTTTTCAAAGTATTACGTGCCAGGTAATGCAGTAATAACTTTAGTTACATCATTAGACCATGAAGATGCAGTAGATATGGTTAAGAAGTATTTTAAAGACTGGAAAGATAAAAGTTTTTCAAAAATAGAACCAGTTAAAGAAAAAAATAAAAAGCTAAGAAAAGTAAGTTATAAAGATGATATTGAACAAAGTACAATAATATATCTTTATACATTTGATGATTTAAAAAGAAATGAAGAATTACCTCTTAGAATTTTAAATCATAGATTAGGAGAAAGTTCAAACTCAATACTTTTTAGAGAAGTAAGAGAAAATAGAGGATATGCATATGACATATTTACACATTTAGATATAAGTAATGACTCTAAAAACTTATATATTTATACCTCAGTTAGTGATGATGATGTAGAGAAAACAGAAGAAGTAATAAATGAAATAATAGAAAAAGTAGTAAATGGACAAATAAGCTTTGAAAATAGAGATTTAGAAATAATGAAAAAAGTTCATAAGACAGCTGTTATTAGTACTTTAGAGGACTCAGCAGAATTATGTAATTATATATTACATCAAGCTTTATCTAAGGAAGATTTATTAGAGTTTGTTTACGATATGGAAAGATTAAATAAAATCGAAAAAGAAGAGATAAGTGAAATAGGAAAAAAAGTATTTAAAGATGCAACTATTCACATTTTAAGAAAAAGTGAGGAAGAATAGATTTTGAGTAAAATAACAAAGTTAGAACAAGGAAAAAGAAACAAAGAGAGAGTAAATGTATATTTAGATGAAGATTTTGCATTTGCAATGGAACTAGAATTAGTATACAAAATGGGCCTAACAACAGGAATGGAAATAGATGAAGAAGAAGTAAAAAAAATAGCTCATAAAGAAGGTTTCACAAAATGCAAGGAAAAGGCTATAAAAATTATTGAAAGAAGTTATAAAACAGAAAAAGAAATGAGAACTAGATTAAAAGAAAAAGAATTCGATGAAGAGCAAATAGATTATGCAATAGATTTCTTATTAGAATATAACTTTATAAATGATGAAAAATATACAAAAATGTATGTAAAAGATAAGCTTTTAAGCCAAGGGAAAAATAAAATAAAATATGCACTATTAAGAAAAGGTGTTAATGCGAATATAATTGAAGAAGCTTTAGCAGAATGTGATAATGATGAAGAGTTTGAAAGAGGATTAGTACTTTGTGAGAAAAAATATAATCTTCTTGTAGGAAAAGAAAAAGACAAATATAAATTAAAAGATAAATTATTTAGATACTTAGTTGGAAGAGGTTATGATTTTTCTATAACAAAGGAAATTATAAATAGAGTTATAAATAAAGAAGAATATTAAAAAGGAGATAAAATGAAGATATCAATGCCAACTCTTTTATGTCTTATAGTAGTATTATTTCCTACTATAATTGGAGCTATGAGGAGCTTTAGAAGAAAAGCAGTAGATGCTGCTGTCAATGACGTTTCAGGAAGCCTTTCATTAATTGGAAGTATAATTATATTTTTTAATTTTTTTAATTCTATAAATAATTATGCAGGAGAAATAGCTTCAAACTTTAATGTGAATTCTCTTGCAGAAATGTTAATAAAGCTTGGATTAATAATACTTGCAGTGGGGATTATTCATTTTATTTTATATACAATATTTAGAATAATAAATAAATTGCTTTTCTATTCTTTAATCCGAAGAATTGAAGATAATGGAATCATAAGATTTATATTGTCAACTTTATTAGGATTTATAAAGGGGATATTAACTTTAATAATTATATTCATAATAATTATTATTGTAAATAAGAGTGGAATTATTAAAAGAGAGATAACTTCTTTTGATAATATGAATTTATATCAAAAGATAGAAAAGACTATAGATATACAAAAAATATCAGAAATTAAAAGTGGTATTTTAAAGGATACAGCTGTTCCAACAATCGTTTATTATAATGGAACAACCTTAAATCAAGGTGTGAAAAGTGATGCAGCAATAGATGAAAAAGCAAGAGAAATTACTAGTGGGGCAACATCAAATTTAGAAAAAGCAAGGATGATTTATGATTGGGTTGGAAGCCATATAACATATGATGATAAAAAGGCTGAAGAAGTAATGGCGGGAAATAAAAATTTAAAAAGTGGTGCAATTGTAACTTTTAACACTAGGCGTGGAATATGCTTTGATTATGCATGTCTTTATGTAGCTATGGCAAGGGCTGTAGACTTACCGGTAAGACTTATTACAGGTGAGGCTTATAATGGGCAAGAATATATAAGTCATGCATGGAACCAAGTATATATAAAAAGCTTAGATAAGTGGATAAATGTAGACCCAACATTCTATGATGCAGGAAATTACTTTAACAATAAAAACTTTTTTAAAGATCATAAAGAGGAAAGTATAGCAGGACAATGGGACTAAAAATAAATAAATTTTATAATTACTTATAAACATAGGAAATTATAGACAAAAAAAGATTAGAGGATGAATGCGATATATCCTCTAATCTTTTTTATATTTTGAAATTAAAAGCTTAATTGCTTTTTCACATTCCTCATCATTGTTATTTAATGCCCAAGCCATATTAAAATAAATTAATGCTTTTTTATGGATATCTTGCATAGCATAACAATATCCAAGGTTAAAAAAATATTTGCTTTCTCTTTGAATATCGATTGCTTTTTTTAGCATATCTATAGCAGAAGAGTATTCTTTAAGTTTTATAAAACATACTCCTGCATTGTAATAAGAGCAAGCTTCATTGTCATTTGATTTAACAGCTTTTTTATATAAATCAATGGCTTTTTTATATTCGTGGGTATTATATAATTTATTAGCTTCATTAAAGTAATTCACAAGCGTAGCCTCCTAAAAGATATGAACTGTAATATTTACATTATGAACCAGGTTTGTATATTATATACCTAAAATTTAAAAATATGATATTTTAAATTAATTTTAAATTACCCTTAAATTTTCTATAAGCAGTTGATTTAATAGTAAATATTATATAATATCAATATATGCGATTTAATTTAATAAGAAGTAGGTGTAGGAAATGGAAAAATTTAAACTGGGGTTAGATGTAGGATCTACAACAGTTAAAGTTGTCTTATTAGATAAAGACAACAAAATGGTTTTCAGTGAGTATAGAAGACATTTTTCTAATATTAAACAAACAATTATAGATGTTATGAAAGAATGTTTTGAAAAATTTGGTGATTTAAAAATATCAGTAACAATAACAGGATCAGGTGGACTTTCAATGGCAAATTGGCTTGAAGTTAAGTTTGTTCAAGAAGTTATTGCATGTACTGAAACGATAGAAACTATAATTCCACAAACAGATGTAGCTATAGAGCTAGGTGGAGAAGATGCTAAAATAACATATTTAAGAGATGGAATAGAACAAAGAATGAATGGTACTTGTGCTGGTGGTACAGGAGCATTTATCGATCAAATGGCATCTCTTTTAAATACAGATGCAACAGGATTAAACGATCTTGCAAAAAGTTATGGAGTACTTTATCCAATAGCATCTAGATGTGGAGTTTTTGCTAAAACTGATGTTCAGCCACTTATAAATGAAGGGGCTAAGAAGGAAGATATAGCAGCTTCAGTTCTTCAAGCAGTTGTTAACCAAACTATTGGTGGATTAGCTTGTGGAAAGCCTATAAAAGGTAATGTAGCCTTTTTAGGAGGGCCTTTATATTTCTTATCAGAACTTAGAAAAAGATTTATAGAGACTTTAGAACTTACAGATGAGGAAGTTATATTCCCAGAAAATCCTCAACTTTTCGTAGCAATGGGTGCTGCACTTTTATCAAAAGAAGAAGAAACTTTAAATTTCATAGACTTAATTGAAAAAGTGAACGGTATGTCAAACGCTAAAGATGATGAGGTTTCAAGATTAAATAAACTTTTTGCAGATGAAAAAGAGTTTAACGAATTCAATGAAAGACACTCTAAAGCACAAGCTAAAAGAGGAAGCATAGAAGAAGCTAAAGGAAATGTATTCTTAGGAATAGATGCTGGTTCAACAACAACAAAAGTTGTATTAATAAATGAAGCAGATGAGATTATTTATTCTTACTATGGTGGGAATGAAGGAAATCCATTAAAAACAATAGTTGATATAATGAAAGATTTATACAGCAAATTACCTAAAGATGCTAAAATAGCTAAATCTACTGTTACAGGATATGGTGAAGCTCTTATTAAATCAGCTTTACACATGGATTTAGGTGAAATAGAAACAATAGCTCACTATAAAGCAGCAGATCATTTCTTACCAGGTGTTGATTTTATATTAGACATTGGTGGTCAAGATATGAAATGTTTAAAAATAAAAAATGGAGTTATAGATAGTATTCTTTTAAACGAAGCATGTTCATCTGGATGTGGATCATTTATTGAAACTTTTGGAAAATCTTTAGGACTAGAAGTTAGAGATTTTGCAAAGGCTGCATTAGGTTCAGATAGTCCAGTTGACTTAGGATCAAGATGTACAGTATTTATGAACTCAAAAGTTAAGCAAGCTCAAAAAGAAGGAGCATCAGTTGGAGATATTTCAGCAGGTCTTTCTTATTCAGTAATTAAAAATGCTTTATATAAAGTTATAAAAATTAGAGACCCTAAGTCAATGGGTAAAAAGATAATAGTACAAGGTGGAACATTCTACAATGATGCTATTTTAAGAACTTTTGAAATAATTTCAGAAAGAGAAGCAGTAAGACCTGATATTGCAGGACTTATGGGAGCATTTGGAGCTGCAATTATATCAAAAGAAAGATATGTTGAAGGTGAAGAATCTACTATTTTAAAAGAAGATGGATTAAGAGATTTCGATATGACATCAGAATTTAGAAGATGTGGACTTTGCGGAAATAACTGTCTTTTAACTATAAATAAGTTTACAACTGGTGAAGAATTTATATCAGGAAATAGATGTGAAAGAGGTCTTGGAATACAAATTAAAAAAGACCAAGTTCCAAATCTTTATAAATATAAATTCAAGAGAACTTTTGGATATAGACCATTATCTGTAGAAGAGGCTAAGAGAGGAACTATAGGGTTACCTAGAGTTTTAAATATGTATGAAAATTATCCACTTTGGTTTACATTACTAACTGAACTTGGATTTAGAGTACAATTATCTCCAGTTTCATCAAAATCACTTTATGAAAAAGGGATAGATACTATACCTTCAGATTCAGCTTGTTATCCAGCTAAAATAGTTCATGGACATATTGCATCACTTATAGAAAATGGATTTAAAAATATTTTCTATCCATGTATTTCATATGAAAAGAAAGAATTTAGTGATTCAAACAACCATTATAACTGTCCTATAGTAACATCATATCCAGAAGTTATAAAAAACAATATGGATGAGATTAAACTTAAAGGAATCAATTATATAGCACCATTCTTCTCATTAGAAAATGAAAAAGCTCTTGTAAAGAGAATTGTAGAAGAATTTAAAATGTTTAATGTAACTATGGATGAAGCAAAGAATGCTGTTACTAAAGCATTTGCTGAAAGAGAAGCTTATAAAAAGGATTTAAGAGATAAAGGTGAAGAAACTATTCAGTACCTAAAAGACAATAACATGAAGGGTATTGTTTTAACAGGAAGACCTTATCACGTTGATCCAGAAATAAACCACGGAATCCCAGATGTAATTGCATCATTTAAAATGGCTGTAATTCCTGAAGATTGTGTAGCTCATTTAGGACATTTAACAACTAAACTTAGAGTTGTTGACCAATGGACTTACCATGCAAGACTTTACAGAGCAGCAGCTTTAGTAAGAGATACAGATGAACTTGAAATGATTCAATTAAACTCATTTGGATGTGGATTAGATGCAGTTACAACAGACCAAGTTAATGAAATATTAGCTGAAAAAGGTAAGATATATACTGTATTAAAAATTGATGAAGGAAATAACTTAGGAGCAGCAAAAATAAGAATAAGATCTTTAAAAGCTGCAATTGAAGAAAGAGATAGAAATGATTATAAACCTGTATATGAAGATAACTCATATAAAGATATAATATTTACTAAAGAAATGAGAAAAACTCATACTCTTTTAGTTCCACAAATGTCTCCAATTCATTTTGATAAGTTAGAAGTAGCTGCACAAGCAGCAGACTTTAATATTGAAATATTACCAGCAAATGATACTCATGCAGTAGATGAAGGGTTAAAATTTGTAAATAATGATGCGTGTTTCCCATCAATCATAGTTGTAGGGCAAATAATAGCAGCATTAAAATCAGGTAAATATGATATTAATAATACATCAGTTATAATCAGTCAAACTGGTGGTGGATGTAGAGCTACAAACTACATTGGATTCTTAAAACTAGCACTTAAAAATGCTGGATATCCAGATATACCTGTATTATCATTAAATGCAGTTGGTCTTGAAAAACAACCAGGATTTAAGATAACTCTTAAATTTGTTAAAAAAGCTCTTAAAGCTCTTATTTATGGAGATTTATTTATGAGAGTTTTATATAAAACAAGACCATATGAAAAAGTAGAAGGATCTGCAAATGCATTATATGAAAAATGGAATGAAAAGGCTAAAGAAAGCTTAAGAAGTGGTGGAAAAGGAGACTTTAATAAAATTATTAAAGGAATAATCCATGACTTTGATAACTTAGAATTATTAGATATTAAAAAGCCAAGAGTTGGTGTAGTTGGAGAAATATTAGTTAAATATCACCCAACAGCTAATAACGATATAGTTAGTCTTTTAGAAAGAGAAGGAGCAGAAGCTGTAGTTCCAGATCTTTTAGATTTCTTCTTCTATTCAGCATATGATAGTGATTTCAAGAGCAAAAACCTAGGAACTAGTAAGATGTCAAAAAATATTAGTATGCTTGCAATGAAGTATATGGATAGTTACAGAAAAGTTATGAAAGAAGAATTAAATAACAGTAAGAGATTTGAATCTCCAAGAGATATAAGAGATTTAGGTAAACTTGCATCAGAAATTCTTTCACTTGGACATCAAACAGGAGAAGGTTGGTTCTTAACAGGAGAAATGATTGAACTTATTGAATCAGGAGCTCCTAATATAGTTTGTATGCAACCATTTGGATGTTTACCAAACCATGTAACTGGAAAAGGTATGATGAAGGCGTTAAAAGCTAAATACAGAGAAGCTAATATAGTTGCTGTTGATTATGATCCAGGTGCTTCAGAAGTTAACCAAATAAACAGAATTAAGCTAATGCTTTCTGTTGCATTTAAAAAACTTAAAGAAGAAAATGAAGAAAATAACTAGAATTTAGAAAAGTTATAGAACATTGACAAAAATAAATTTATAATATAACATAGAGTTAAATTATAATAATATATATAAAGGCTTAGAAAAAGAGGAGTAAAAATATAGAGTATCATAAGAGAGAAGGGATTAGGTGAAAGCCCTTTATACCGAGTATTTTGAAGGTAGCTTTGGAGCTTTTCTAGTGAAATAGTAGTAGCTAGAAACGGTTTTGAAAAAATCGTTACTTAATTGAGTGCTTAAAAATTAATTTTTTTAAGAATAAAGGTGGTACCACGAGCTTTCGTCCTTTCATAGGATGAAAGCTCTTTTTTTAT
>NZ_CAMTIG010000053.1 GCF_947072515.1 uncultured Clostridium sp. | reverse complement strand
ATGAGCAAGTGCTAGTTAGTTAAAATTCACTGTTTTATTTGTGTACTTTTCTTGACAACTTTCAGTAGCAAGAGGTTTAGCTTTTGCTACTTCTTGCAGTTTTTGTAATTATACAACTATAAGAAAATTTAAGACTAGACAACCAATATTTATATAATTTATAATTTATTGTATGATAAAGAAAATATTTATATATAATATATCAATATAATAGATGATTAATTAGGGGGGGATATTTATGGGGGAAAATAACACTAAAAATAAAGGGGATAATTCAAAAGAAAAAATTACTGATTATAGCTATTACTTTCCAATTTGTTTAGGATTAGGCGTGGTTTTTGGAGTATTATTCAATCAGATATCTACAGGTTTATGTTTAGGTACCGTTGTTGGACTAAGCTTAGATTATGAAAAAGGAAAAAAAGAAAAGTAATCCAAGAGTTGTAGAATTGGAACCTTTTGAGATAGACATAGTTAAATATAATGAGGTAGTTGACTACTTAATAAAGTTAACTTTGAATAGATTATTTAGAGTTGAATAAAAAGAGAATTTACATAGGGAGCTTGTAGAATTTATTTATATGAGCAAAAAAGTAAGTGAATAAGTTAGTTTAGCTTGTTCACTTTTATTTGCTTATATATCAATACTAGTTTAAACCATAGCCTTAAAAATTAATTTATTTGAATAACTTATTTATATATAAATATATTAAAATTTATATGAAATGGGTATAATTTAGATAGAGATTTCGAAGGATATTGACTAATAAAGAATAAATATAGGATGATAGGAGGAAAGAAAAGATGAAGTGGAATGAAGTAAGAGAAAAATATCCAAATAGATGGGTGCTTATTGAAGCTTTAGAAAGTGAATCAAAAAACTCTAAGAGAATTGTAAAGGACATGTCTGTAATTAATGATTTTACAAATGGTGGATTAGCGTTAAAAGAATATGCAGAAAAACATAAGAAAGATAAAAGTAGAGAGATGTATGTCTATAATACAAAACATAAAGAGTTAAATATTGAGGAAAGAGTATGGATCGGGGTAAGAAAAAATGGTTAAATTAAAAGAACTGTATGGATTACCTTTTTGTGATATAGAAATAGAGCATAATCATAAAAAATTGCTATTAAAAAATATATTAATAGATACAGGTTCAGGAGGAACTATTTTTAAGATGGAAAAAGTTGAAGAAATAGATATTGTTATTGATGAAAATGATACTATAGAAACAATTTCAGGTGTCGGTGGAGATGAATTTGTATTTGTGAAAAACTTAGAAAAATTAAAAGTTGGAACATTTGAGATAGAAAATTTTAAAGTTGAAATAGGTGTAATGGATTATGGATTTGATATAGAAGGAATAATTGGAATGAACTTTTTGAAAAAGATAAAGGCTAGAATAGATTTAAATAATATGGAAATTAAGTAAAAACTCGCTTGAAAATAGCGAGTTTTTTTGAGCTGAAGATGATTAAGAGATTGAATAAAAATGAATAAAAAGTGAATAAATTTTTAACAAAAGTTAAATAAAAGTTGACTTTTGAAGGAAAAAAATCCATAATTAAGTTATAAATTGTTTTAAAAGGGAGGATAAAGATGGGTTTACAAAAGGATTTTTTATGGGGTGGAGCAACTGCTGCAAACCAATGTGAAGGCGGATATTTAGAAGGCGGAAGAGGACTTAGTACTGTAGATGTAGTTCCTCATGGAAAAGATAGATTTAAGGTGGCTCTTGGAAAAATGAAGATGTTAGAGCCAGATTCAGAACATTTTTATCCATCACATGATGGTATAAATATGTACGAGCATTTTAAAGAGGATATAAAGCTTTTTTCAGAGATGGGCTTTAAATGTTATAGACTATCTATTTCATGGGCAAGAATTTTTCCAAATGGAGATGAAACTGAGCCAAATGAAGAAGGTTTAAAGTTTTATGAAGAACTTTTTGATGAGTGCTTAAAGTATGGAATAGAACCTTTAGTTACTATATGTCACTTTGATATGCCTATGAATTTAGTTACTAAATATGGGGCATGGAGAAATAGAAAACTTATAGATTTCTATTTAAATTATTGCAAGGCTATATTTACTAGATATAAAGATAAAGTTAAATACTGGCTTACATTTAATGAGATAAATATGATTCTGCATATGCCATTTATGGGAGCAGGACTTACCATAGAAGATGGTGAAAATGCTGAAGAAGTTAAATATACAGCAGCTCATCATGAGTTAGTTGCAAGTGCTATGGCTACAAAGTTTGCTAAAGAAATAAATAAAGATTTTAAAATTGGATGTATGTTAGCTGCAGGTAAAACATATGCTCATACTTGTAATCCAGATGATGTATTAAAATCTTTAGAAAAGGATAGAGAAAATTACTTCTTTATAGATGTTCAATCTAAAGGATTCTATCCAAACTATGCATTAAAAGAGTTAGAAAGAAAAGGAATAAATTTAAACATAACAGAGGAAGATAAAGAAGTATTAAGGGAAAATACTGTAGACTTTATTTCTTTCTCATACTATTCATCAAGATGTACAAGTGCTGATAAGGGAATGCAAAAAACTGATGGAAATATTTTTGAAACAGTAAAAAATCCATATCTTAAAGAATCAGAATGGGGTTGGCAAATTGATCCTGTTGGATTAAGAGTGACTATGAATGAACTTTACGATAGATATGGAAAGCCTTTATTTATAGTTGAAAATGGACTTGGAGCTAAAGATACTATAGAAGAAGACGGAAATATAAATGATGATTATAGAATAGAGTATTTAAGAGAACATTTAAAAGAAATGATAAAAGCTGTAGATTTAGACGGAGTAGAACTTTTAGGATACACATCTTGGGGATGTATTGATTTAGTTTCAGCATCAACAGGAGAAATGAGTAAGAGATATGGTTACATTTATGTAGATAGAGATGACTTTGGAAATGGAACATTTAAAAGGTTAAAAAAGAAATCTTTTTATTGGTACAAAAAAGTAATAGAAACTAATGGAGAAGAACTTTAAAAAGATTCTTTATTTATAAATTTGGGTATGGGATGAGGAGAGAGAGAAATGCTAAAGGGGAAAATGGATATATCTGTAGATGAGAGAAACAGTAAGATGCTTTGGATAAACAATAAGGCTAGAGTTTTTGGTGGTTTTAAAAATGGTGGCTTAAATTTTAAGCTAATAAAAGAAGCACTTGGGGAAAATGAAGAGCTTCTTCAAAGAATAAATAGTGGAGATATAGAAACTATAGTTCTTGGAGAAATAAATGATGAGCTTATTAGAGAAGTGGTAATGGGAATACTGGCTAGAATGAATTATTTAAAAGATTGTAGATTTATTGACCTAGATGTTCACTCAAGAGATGAAGTAGGAATGAAAAATATAGCTTTTATAGAAGATCCTATAAAGGAATATTTGAAACTAGGTTTAAAATTTAACGTGGAATCTACATTGAATATGAAAAAAGATGAACTAGATTACTTTATGTGTTTATGTGGTAAATAACAATATTTAAGGATTAGCAGAGAGATGCTAGTCCTTATTTTTTTGTCTTTAATTCATAAAATTCACTTAAATAACTTAAATAATTATTTATTAATTTAAATAAATTGTTAAAAAATATACAAACTTGTAGAATAGGTCTTGTCAAAAGAATGTTAAAAAAAAGACAAAGGAGAGTTTTTAATGTTAGAAATCGTAAAAAGTACATTAACAGACCAGGGGATATTAGGAGCAATATTCTCATCTATCGCAATTATAGCACTAGGATTTTATTTAAGAAAAAAAGAAATTATAAATGGAGTGGGGTCAAAGGTATTATCTAAAGTTGTTCTTTCAGTTTCATTACCTGCATTAGCATTTACTTCATTTATGAGTAACATTAATCAAAATGAATTAAAACAAGGATTAAATATTTTAATTTGGGGATTCGTAATTTACATAATTTTAATTCCAATTTCAAAACTAATTTACATAAAAGTAAAAGGGGACAAGCAAGACGTATACAGAGTATTAACTATCTTCGGTTCAACTACTTTCTTTGGAACACCAATAGTTTCAGCAGTTTATGGAGCACTTGGTACAATGTATGCAAACATATTTAACATAGCTTACAGAGTTTTCTTATATTCATATGCATTTATAAAAATGTCTGGAGCAAAAATGGACAAAGAGAGCTTAAAGAAAAATGTAAAAGAAGTTTTCTTAAATCCAATTATTTTAGCAACACTTATTGGTTTATTAATTTGGCTTTTCCAAAATCAAATGCCACAAGTCGATGTAATGGTAAATGGAAAGGTTCAACATTTTGCATTTTTAAGAATTGATAAGACAGTTCCATGGCTTTATAAACCATTAACTTTCTTAAAAGATTTAGCATCACCACTTGCATGGTTATCAATTGGAGCTACTTTAGCAGAAGTACCATTTAAGAAAGCAGTAGTTCAAAAAGATGCTTGGGGATATAGTGTAATAAAAGTTATATTAATTCCAGTTATAAACATAGTTTTATTATTAATATTAGATAAAACAGGAATATTACCAGTAGAGTTTACAGCTATGGCAACAACAGTAATAATGATGGCTGCACCAACAGCAACAGTTGCAGCAGCATATGCAATAAGTTATGACAGAGAAGCCTTGTTTACTTCAAACTGTTCACTCTTATCTACAGTAGTAGCAGTTATAGCAATGCCTATTTGGATTATAATACTACAGGTACTTTCCAATATGCATATATTTGTAAAATAAAAATAAAAAAGTATAGATATTAGAAAGAACTAGTATCTATACTTAACTTTTAACTATTAATAAACATGGAATTTGAGTATTTACATAGATTATTTTAAAGAGAAAAAGGAGAATGAAATATGATTAAGTTAGTTTGTTATGGAGTTCGTGAAACAGAAGTACCATATTTTAATGAAATAAATAAAAAATTTGGATATGATTTAAAGCTTATAACTTTAGGGTTAAATGATGAAAATGTTAAAGAAGCTATTGGAGCAGAAGCTATAATGGTTAGAGGAAACTGTAAAGCTACAAGAAAAAATCTAGAATTATTAAAAGAAAACGGATTAGAATATCTTTTAACTAGAACAGTTGGATTTGATCATGTAGATTTAGAAGCAGTTAAGGATTTAGATTTAAAATGTGCAAGAGTTCCTGGTTACTCACCAAATGCTATAGGAGAACTTGCAGTTTCTTTAGGAATGATGTTATTAAGACATACAGCATATACAGTTAATAATACAAGAGAAAGAAACTTTGTAGTAGATCCATTTATGTTTAGTAAAGAAATAAGAAACTGTACTGTGGCAATACTTGGTGCAGGAAGAATTGGACTTACAACAGCAAAGCTTTTTAAAGGACTTGGAGCACGTGTTATAGCTTATGATGTATTCCAAAGTGATGCTGCAAAAGAAATTGTAGAATTTATGGAACTTGATGATTTATTAAAAGAAGCAGATGTGATTTCAGTACATATGCCTTATATAAAAGGAGTAAACTATCATATGATTAATGATGAGTTTATATCAAAAATGAAAGATGGAGCTATCTTAGTAAATACAGCTAGAGGTGAAGTTCAAGATTTAGAAGCTATTATAAGGGGAGTTGAATCTGGTAAAATTGCTGGATTTGGAACAGATGTATTAGAAGGAGAATCAGGAACATTCTTTAAAGACTTTAAAGGACAAACTTTAGAGAATCCTGTGTTTGAAAAGTTAGTTTCTATGTATCCAAGAGTTTTAATAACTCCACATATAGGTTCATATACAGATGAAGCCTTAACGAATATGATAGAATTTTCTTATGAAAATTTACAAGAATATCTAAATAAAGGAACTTGTATTAACAGCATAGCCTAAATATAATAAAGGAGAACATATTATTAAAAGTATGTTCTTTTTTTTTACTATTTATTAAAGAAAATAATATAGACTAATGGGTTTTCATGCTGTTAAAATTTAAACTTGAGAAAAATATAAGGAGAACTATGAAGAAAAAGTTAAATTTTGAAAGAAAAATAATAATTTGGGCATTGATTATTACTTTTATACCATTACTTTTGTCTTATTGGGTATTCATAACAACAAAAATAAATGATACAAATGACTCTATAAAAATGTCACTTGAAAAAGTTGGACAGTCTATAGCAGATAACCGGATGGTTCAAAATAATTTAAGTGAAGAAAAGATAGATGGGAAAATTCAAGATCTTACAAAGCTTTATATAGATTCAATGAATAGTGTAAGTATAATTGTAGTTGCTGATATGAGGGGAATAAAATATTCTCATTTAGACCCAGCGCAAATAGGACAGGAGTTTGTTGGATCAGATAAAGAAGGAGTTTTAGAACATGGAACTAGTTATTTTTCAGTGATGATGGGTTCTATGGGGAAAACTTTAAGATGGTTTCAACCAATATATAAAGATGGAAAAGAAGTGGGATTTGTAATGGTTGGAAAGTATTACAATCAAATAGTTTTAATGAATAATAGAACTAAAAGAGATTATTTACTTCTATTTATATGTGCATTAAGTATATCCATATTAATAGCTAAAGTTTTTGCAAGAAAAATAAAAAAAGAAACTTTAAATATGGAGCCAGAAGAAATAGCAAAGTTATATAATGAGAAAAATATTATTTTAAATACTGTAGAAGAAGGAATTATAGGATTAGATAAATATAATAAAATAACTGAAATAAATAATAGTTGCTATAAAATAATAGAAGATTTTGATGAGTTGAAATTTATAGAAAAGATAAAGAAATATATAGATGAAGAAGAAGAACTTGAATTAAAGGAGTTTATAATTCAGGGGAAAAGAGTATTTGTATCTACAAGACATATAAAAAGAGGAAAAGAGTCTTTAGGAATGGTAATAACGCTTTTAGATAATGCAAATATAAATAAGGTTGCAAAAGAGATTACAGGTGTTGACCAGATAATAGAGAACTTAAGAGCTAATGTACATGAATATAAAAATAATATGCATGTAATTTTAGGACTATTACATATTGAAGCTTATGAAGAAGCAAAAGCGTTTATTTTAAAGATACAAGAAATACAAGAGAATAGTACAAATAAGTTTTCAACTATAGGAGATTATTATGTAAGGGCATTAATGTTAAGTCGTGAGCTTGTGGCAAAGGAGAGAAGAGGAGTTCTTAAATTAGAAGAAGAGGCATTTCTTTATTCAAATCATGGAATAATAAGCTCTTATGATATTGTTACAATACTAGGAAACTTAATAGAAAATGCATTTGAAGCAGAAGCAACAGAAGTTAGTGTAAATCTATTTGAAGATGAGAAGGAAATTGTAATTGAAGTTTTTGATAATGGGAAAGAAATAGAAAAGAGTATTGAAGAGAAAATATTTAAAAGAGGAGTTTCTTCTAAAGGGGAAGGAAGAGGTACGGGACTAAGTTTAGTTAAAAGTAGAGTTGAACTATATAATGGAAGAATTGAAATAAATAGTTTTTATAAAGAAAAGATATTTACTGTACTTTTGAAAAAAGGGGAGTAGCAAATGATAAAAGTATTAATAGTAGAAGATGATCCAATGGTAGCATTAATTAATAGAAAATATTTAGAAATGGTAGGAGAAGTAGAAGTTCTAGGACCAGTTTTATCTAAGGAAGAGGTTTTCGATGTTTTAGATAAAGAAAAAATAGATTTAATAATAATGGATGTATTTTTACCAAAGGAAAATGGATTAGAAATATTAAAGGAAATGAGAGAAGAAGAGATATTAACGGATGTAATAATGGTTACAGCTGCAAATAGAATTGATGAATTTAATAAAGCATTTTCTCTTGGAATAGTGGATTACCTAGTTAAGCCATTTGAATTTGATAGATTTAAAGAAGGTGTTGAAAAGTTTAAAAAGAAAAGAGAAATGCTAAAGAGCAGAAAAGAAGTAAATCAAGATATATTAGATAATTTATTAAATTTGAAAAATGTAAATGAGTTTAAGAATGAAGAAGAGGAACTGCCAAAGGGGCTTAATTGTAGAACATTAAGAAGGATAGTTGAGTTCTTAAAAGATAATGAGGAAAGGGTATGGACACTAAGAGAGCTTGCAGGAAATATAAAAATAAGTAATGTAACTATAAAGAAATATATGGATTACTTAGAAGAAAAGAATTTTGTTTATGTAGATATAACAAGTGGTAACGTGGGAAGACCTGAACTTAAATATAAGTTGCGAAAATAAAAGCAATAATGTAAAATTAAGGATAAAAGGGGGTTGCTAAATGGATAAAAAAAGATTAATTGAAAGTTTTTTATTTAATAAAAGCTTAAATGAGGATAAATGGAAGAAAAATGAGATAAGTAGAGTACAAGAGTTAGATATGCAAGAAATTATCTATCTTATTTATACTAGTCAAAATATGAGAAGTGAAGAACAAGGTAAAGAAATTGATTTTGAAGAAAAGGTTAAAATCTTTATAAAGGCAATTGTAGAAAAAATAAAGGTGGAAGACTTTTATATGGCATACAATAAAGCTACAAAATATCCCCATGTGGATAATTTAAGAAGAGTTTGGCTTTTTTCTGGGGAAGAGTATGGTGAGATTGCAAAGGAACATTATAGAAAATCAAATCTTATACTAAATATGAAAAGGCTAGATAATCATAAATTAATAAATAAAATTGGAGAACTTAAAAAAGCTGGAGTTAAAGGCTTAACTATAGATATGGGGCAATATACTATAGATATTGATATAAATGATATAATCTTAAAAATGGATTATAGTGGATTTGATGAAAAAGATATTCCATTAACTAATGAAGAATTATGTTATTCAATAATAAAGTATCTTCAAGAGTCTAAGAATGAAGAATTAAAGTACAGAGGAAAAATGCAAGCTTTAATGATGTTAGAAGCAGAAATGGTCAAGCTAATTGGAACTAGTAAATATTTAATTCCAATAGTATATAAAGATGAAAATAAAGATAAAGAAGATTTAGAAAATATAAAGTTTTTAGAAGTTGTTGATGAGAAAAAAGAAGATTGGATTCCAATTTTTACAGATTGGTTAGAGTTTAGAAAAAGATATAGTGGAGATGTTTTAGGATTAGTTGTAACGTATACTGAAGCATTAAACATTGCAAAAGAAAAAAATATTATTTTAAATCCTGATGGACTTAAAATACAAATAGATAAAGAAAATAAATCTAAAATAGACAATTGGTTAAAGGCTATAGAGTCAAAGGAAGAGAACGTAAAGAATTAAAATGGATTTTTAAGGTGAGTATTTAAATAAATGCTTACCTTTTTTATAAATTTGCATAAATAATGAGAAAAAAGAAAAAACTACCTATAAGATTTATAGGAGGGGTTTTTATGAAGAGGATTTATTTTGCAATAATATTAATTTTAGGAATAAGTTTTGTAGGTTGTGGTGATGTAAATATACAAAGTAAAACAGATATACAGAAGAACGGAAAAGTAGAATTTACTTTGAAAATTTTATATGATGATGAAGCAAAATCCTTTATAAATGATGAGTTTATAGCTAAAGGATTAAAGCTTGATAATGTGGAAGTAGATAAATATAAGCAAGGGCAATGGAATGTAGAAGAAATAAAAATAGATGCAAAAGGAGTAGAAAATCTTAGAACTAATGAAAGCATAGAAAAACTTTTTAATTATAGCATTCAAAGAAAAGATTATTTTTATAAGACAATTTATAATATCCAAATGTCTATAAATAAAAATATTTTTAATATAAAGGATAATTATAATACAAAGGAAGATATAGATTATATAAATAATATACCATTTAGTAATGTTGTTAGTTTTAGAGGAAAGCTTGTAAATAGCAATGCTATGGAATATATAGGAATGAATGAAGTGAAGTGGAATTATAAAGTTTCAGAGCTAACAGAAGATACGAAGATGCAAATAAGTTATGAAATAAACACAATATGGAAAGTAATAGTAAGCATATTATTAGTATTAATAATATTAATAGGGATAGTAGTAACTAGAAATTTAAAAAATAAAAGAAAAAAATCAATGGCAAAAAGAATACATTAATAAATAGTGAAAAAAATACATAATATGATAGTGAATAGATAAAAATACTAGGTAAGTGTTATTTTTATCTATTTCTTATGTGGAGAATTATATTAATATTAAAAATAATCTGAAAACGATTGCTCTCATTGATAAAATTGTGATAATATAATATTATAGGTTTTTAAGAAATATTAAAAAGGTTTTATTTTAGGAGGTAATTAATAATGATTTACGCAGAAGGTGCAAAAGAATATCATATAGACGTAGCAAAGGGAGAAGTTGGTGAATATGTAATAATGCCAGGAGACCCTAAAAGATGCGAGAAAATAGCAAAATATTTAGATAATCCAGTTTTAGTAGCAGACAATAGAGAGTATGTTACTTATACAGGGGAATTAGATGGAGTACGTGTAAGTGTTACTTCAACAGGAATTGGTGGACCTTCAGCTGCTATTGCTTTAGAAGAATTAGTTAAATGTGGAGCTAAAACTTTCATAAGAGTAGGAACTTGTGGAGGAATGGATATAGATGTTAAAGGTGGAGATTTAGTAGTAGCAACTGGTGCTATAAGAGCAGAAGGAACTACTAGAGAGTATGCACCAATTGAATACCCAGCAGTAGCTAACTTAGATGTTGTAAATTCACTAGTTACAGCTTGTAAAGATACAGGAGCTGTATATCATGCAGGAGTTTGTCAATCTAAAGATTCTTTTTATGGACAACACTCACCAAGCACAAAACCAGTTAGTTATGATTTAGAAAACAAATGGGAAGCTTGGATAAGATGTGGAGCTTTAGCTTCTGAAATGGAAGGGGCTGCACTATTTATTGTAGGTAGTTATTTAAGAGTTAGAGTAGGAGCAATATTCCTAGTTATGGCTAACCAAGAAAGAGAGAAACAAGGATTAGATAATCCAGTAGCTCACGATACAGAAATTGCTATAAAAACAGCTGTAGAAGCTATTAGAAATCTTATTAAAGAAGATAAAAAATAAATAAAATAAAATAAATATAAATTGACAATTAATATTTATAAATAAGCAAAAGCAGGATTCATTGCAAAGTAAGACTATTTTTGTTTAACTTAGAGGCAATGAAGGATGGAGGAAAAGATTATGAAAAAATATAATAGAATATTCACTATAGTAATAGACTCATTAGGTGTTGGAGAATTAGAAGACGCTAAAAAATTTGGTGATGAGAATGTAGATACATTAGGACACATTGCAGAATCAGTAGATAGCTTTAATATACCAAACTTACAAAAGCTTGGGCTTGCTAATCTTCATAAAATTAAACATGTAGCACCAGTTACTAAACCACTTGGATACCAAATGAAAATGAAAGAGGCTAGTAATGGTAAAGATACTATGACTGGACATTGGGAAATGATGGGACTTCATATAACTAAACCATTCCAAACATTTACTGAAACAGGATTCCCAAAAGAGTTATTAGATGAATTATCAAAAAGAACTGGTCATGGAATAGTAGGAAACAAAAGTGCTAGTGGAACAACTATATTAGATGAACTTGGAGAACACCAAATGAAAACTGGGGATATGATAGTTTATACTTCAGCAGATTCAGTTCTTCAAATCTGTGGACACGAAGAAACTTTTGGATTACAAGAATTATATAAATGTTGTGAAATTGCTAGAGAATTAACTATGAAACCAGAATGGATGGTTGGTAGAATAATAGCTAGACCATACTTAGGAAACAAAGCAGGAGAATTTAAAAGAACTAGTAACAGACATGATTATGCTTTAAAACCATATGGAGAAACAGCATTAAATGTATTAAAAAATAATGGACTTGAAGTTATTTCAGTTGGAAAAATCAAAGATATCTTTGATGGAGAAGGAATAACAGAAGGAAATAGTTCAAAAAGCTCAGTTCATGGTATGGAACAAGCGATAGAAATTGAAAAGAGAGACTTTAAAGGATTATGTTTTGTTAACTTAGTTGACTTTGATGCCTTATGGGGACACAGAAGAAACCCAGTAGGATATGCAGAAGAGTTAGAAAAGTTTGACGTTAAGCTTGGAGAATTCTTAGATGGAATGAGAGATGATGATTTATTAATCATTACAGCAGACCACGGAAATGATCCAACTTATAAAGGATCTGATCATACAAGAGAACATGTTCCATTCTTAGCATACTCACCTTCAATGGAAGGAACAGAAATATTACCTACAGTAGATACATTTGCTACTATAGGAGCTACAATTGTAGATAACTTTGGATTTAAAATGCCAGAAAACACAATTGGATCATCAATATTAGAAAAATTAAAATAATTAAGTATAAGCATCCTTGCAATTTTGCAAGGATGCTTTTTTTATATATGGAAAAGTATATAAGTTTATAAGAAAATATTTAATCAATATTAAGGTGTTAAAAATTCTTGAGTTGCATAATATTTATTTCCTATTTTATAAACTCCAACACCTATTTGAGTATATCTAGTTGATAGAATATTAGCTTTATGACCAGGTGAGTTCATCCAATTGCTCATAATAGTATTAGCAATACTCTCAGCATTTGAAGTACTATCTACATAGGCAATGTTTTCACCCCATGCACTAAAATTAATACCAGCTTGTTTTATATAAGTAGATTCTAAGTTTCCATTTAAATCTTCATGATTAAAATAATTATTTACAGCCATATCTTTAGATTTTTTTATAGCAAAACTTTGCATACTTGTACTATAAGCTAAAGGTTTAATACCTGCGTTAGCTCTTTCTTGATTTACTTTACTAAAAATAAGTTGCTGAATCTGCGCAGTTATATCAGTTTGGGATGTGGTTTCAGTAACTGAAGAAGGAGCTTTTTTTGGTGCAGTTTTTTCTTCAGAAACTGGGGTTTTTGCAGGTTCTTGTGGTGTAGCTAGTGTAGTGTCTTGAGTAGGTTCTTTTTTACTAGAACTTTCCTCTTGTCTCGGGGCAGTATTTTTTGTATCATTAGTAGGGCTAGAATCAGCATTTTTAGATTTAGAATCTGATTTAGTATCAGCTTTAACAATAGTTTTACTTGCTGAATTATCAGTAGTATTAGTAGGTGGATTAGTCTTTGAATTACTATTTATATTTGAATTTGATTCGTTTTTTGAATCAGTATTTGAATCAGTATTTGAGTTGGTGTTTGAACCGGTATCAGTATTTTTTAAACTATCACTTTCTACTTGTGGTGTAAGTGATTGATTAGGAAGTGTTTGTTTTTCTTTATGAAAAATAGAAAGACCTCCTATTAAAGTAGTTACTGAAATTAAAAGCATTAAAATTTTTGTCTTTATCATTAAAATACATCCTTTCGATAATTTTAAATAATATATTAAAAGTGTTTCTATTTTTTTATAGAGAATATAGATAATACTTAAAAATATATTAGTTTGTCCTATTATATTAAAAAAATTCATGAAATCGAAATAATTCTCCTAGAAATTAACAAGATTTTTAATGGAATTAAAATTAAATATTGCATTAATTAGTTCAATATAGAAGTGAAAGTAGAGTTTTGGATTTTCGGTAAATAAATGATATAATAGCGTTAAAATGTTAAGAAGGCTTATAAGAAAAAGAAGTTACTTAAGAAATAGGAATTATTTAAAAGATATAAACTATTTTAAATTCAAGATAAAGGAAGTGTAATATGATAACTAAAAAACAATTAAAAGAAGAAATAATTACATATGATGTTATAAACATAACTGAGGATGATGGAACACATGTAGAATATGTTGAAGTTACATTAGCAGATAGAATAATAGATGTATATATGGATACAAGAGAAGTAAATATAGGAATTTTATGTAATAAAATCATTGAAGATGGATTATATGAAGAAAATTTAAAATAGTGAAAAAAAGTTATAAAAAAGTTATAAAAAACTATTGCAAAAATAGAAGAAAGTCTATATAATTAAAAGTAGCTAAAAGCTAAAAAAAATAAAAAAGATATTTTTTGAATATATTTCTTTTATAGTTAAAAGATATTCAAATTATCATCTTTAAGACTTAGGAGAGATATATTATGACAGATAAGACAATTGTATGTAAAGACTGCGGAAATGAATTCGTATTCACAGTAGGAGAACAAGAATTCTACAAAGAAAAAGGATTCGACAACGAACCAGTAAGATGTCCAGCTTGTAGAAGAGCTAGAAAACAACAAAACAACAGAAGATAATTTTTATTATTGATTGTTACAGTGGATTCATTTATGAATCCACTTTTTTAATGTATAGAAAAGTATAGAATTAATATTCTACAAAAGTTTATGGTTATGAAGTGAAATAAAATAGTTTCACTTTTTTTTATAGATTTATTTAAAAAAAGGAAAGGGAATAAAAAGAGTGGAAAAATAATATATATTAATGATTAGCACTATATAAGAGAGGATAAAGTTTGAATTATGTAAAAGAATATTCTATAGATGCTACTTATATTTATAATTTAGAAAGAGAAAAGAATTTTTCAAGTTCTGAAAATTTAATTATAGGTAAAGATGGAATAAAAGAATATAGAGCTATTTTTAATATAGAGTTAAAAAAGATAAAGGAAATCCAAAAGGTAAATGGAAGTTTTAAATTAGAACTTTGTGTTTTTTTAGATAGTATAGGTTTAGATTCAGAGATAGATGAATATATGCTAGATATAGGAGTAAATAAAACTATAAAAGATATAAAGAGTATTAATTATATGAATTATCCTAAGTTTAATCAAGAATATACTTTATATAAAATAGTAAAAGATTATAAAAGAAAATATATAAATTTTGATATTACACATATTGTGGAAAAGGAACAAGGAGAAAAAAATTTAAGCATAACTATTCTTGGGGTAAATGATGGTGGAATATTAAAATTTTTAAGTGAGAAATCAATGAAAAAACCTTTTTTGAAGGTTTTTTATGAAAATAGAGTAGAAAATGAAAAGGAAGAAAAAAAAGAGGGGTATGGGTATTTTATATCTAAAAATCAAAAACCTATTAAATGTGAGAATCATGAAATAATCACTTGGGATGAAAGTGTTATATCTAAGAATATAGTAGTGCAAAAGGATAAAAAGAATATTGTTATTTTAGAAGAAGGAGTCTATCAGGTAGATTATTCTTTAAATATTAGAAGTGAGAGAAAAGGATATATTTTTTTAAAATTAAATAGTAAGCCTTTAGAATATAGTTTTGTACAAACTAGTTGTGATGAGCATATGTATAGTGGACATTTTTTAATAGAAGTTATAAAAAAGAATTCAGATTTAAATATGTGTATTATAGGTAATGGAATAATTATAAATGATTTAGGGTTTACAGGGAATTTAAGAATAGTGAAAATATAGATAGAGTGCTTGGATAAGAGTAGGAACATTTGGATTTACTCCTGTATATAATATTAATGTAAGTTAAATAAAAAAAATAAAGTTATAAAAGGAGAGAAGAATATGTCATTACCTAAAATACCCGATATGAATCCTAACGTTACCGTTGATAGGTCTGATGCTGTAAATCTAATACTATTTTCAATAGGAATGGAAGAAATAGGTTTAAGTCATATTATTAATGCTGAAGGAGAAAAAATTCAATATGTATTAGGTACATTAACTGATGGAGATGGAAATGCAATAGCACCACCAGCAGGAGTTACTATTGATAAAGTTTTAGAAGTTAATAAATCAGTAAGTGGATCATTAAAAGACGTTTTAAGAAACCAATTAATGCTTCAATTAAAACTTGAAGATGCTATGGAAATTATATCAACTAGTACAGTATAGATTTTATAGAAATAAAATAGAAGTATGAGTAAAAATATAAGCAATATCTAAAGGTATTGCTTATATTTTTAGGATATTAAATTATAAAGGGGAGAGAGAAATGTCATTACCAAATATTCCGAATATAAATCCGGAAATAGATTTAGATATGGAGGATAGTATAAAGCTTCTATTAAATTCTATTGCCATGGAAGAGATAGGATTATCGCATATTTTAAATGCAGAGGGTGAAAAATTACAGTGTATTATAAAAAAAATGGAGAGTAATTTAAATGATTGCACAAGTTATGATCCATGTAATAACAAGTGTGATTGCGATAGAGTAAGGAGTTCAGAAATCTTATTAGCATTTAATAATTCAGTAAATGAAACAATAAAAAATGTTTTTAGGAGTCAAACACTTCTTCAGTTAAAATTAGAGGATGTTAAAGAATTATATAAGATGGTAGAAGAAAATAAAAATAAAAAAGAGTGTAAAGGAAGAAGTTCAAAGAGAGAGTATGAAGAAAGGTATGAAGTCGAAAAAAGATATGAGGTTGAAGAAAGATATAATAATGTTTGTAAGAAAGAAAAAATAGAGGAAGTAGAAGTTGAGGAAGAAATGGAAATAGGAGAAGAAATAGAGGAAGTAAGTTGTAAACCAATATATATGTATAGAAATTAGGAGAAATGAAAAGTGATTAAAATATTTTATATTTTAAATGGAAGTAATGATTTATTTTATCCTTTAAATAAGAATTTAGAAGATTTTAAAAATATAATAAAGGATATGGAAGGAATAGAAGTATATTGTTTATATAAAATAATAAAAAGTGATCCTTTAGATTTATGGACTAAAACAGAAGTAGAAAATGAAGAAAATAAAGTAGGAAGTTTTATATATTCAAATAAAGAATTTAGAGACATAGAATGGAAAGAATACTTTGATGAAGAAGAAATATTAGATAGAAAGGTTAAATATTTAAACATAGGTAAATTTCTAAAAAGATATTTAAATAATGATGATTATAATATTCTAATGATATCTGGACATGGTGGGCCTTTTCAAGCTTTGTTAGACTTAGAAACATCTCCTGGAATATCTATTAATACATTAAATTTAATAGAAGAGATAAACAGCTTTAATATCAAACTTTTATTTTTAGATATGTGTGCAATGAATTATATTGAGATCATTTATGAGATTCTATATAAAAGAAGAATAGAGAAAGTTATAACATATAAAAATTTTGCTCCTTTTGAGGGAATAGACTATAGAGAGTTTTTAGAGTATATAGTAAATAAAGATTATAAAGAAAGGTTTGAAAAGCTAAAGGAGCCTTTAATATATTTAGATTCTAATATGATAAAAGATATGGAAAAGTTAAAATTAAAGATGAATTTAACTATAATAGATGGAATAGATAAAAAGGAAAGAAAATTTAAAAATGATATAAATGAATTTAGAAAAGAAAAAGTTAAGGTTGGTTTAGAAACAGAAGTGAGTAAGAACATCCCTGGAAATACATTGAATTATATAAAGTACTTTTTAAATGATGAAGTTGAAAGGGAGATATATGGTCATTATAAATTTGCAAAGAATAATTACTGGAATATAGTAGTGAGAGAAAAAATAGAAGTTAATAGAGAATTTGAGAAGAATATAATTCCGATAGGACTTGATGGACTTAAAAATATAATAGACATTCATAAAAAAGGCATTGAAGAAAGAGAACTAGAAAAGTTAGTGTTAAAGTTAGTAGAAGAGAGAAATGAAAAAGATATATATTTTAAATGAAAAGATTGCCTCAAAAATATGAGACAATCTTTTTTTAATAGAATAAGAAACCTCTTCCCACTTCAGATAAATTTACATATAGAGTATTTGAAGTTGCAGTATAAATATTTGGATTTGCTGCAAATTCAAATGTACCAGTAGCTTGAGAGCTTTCAAGACTTACGCTTTGAGAATTAAGCTGAACTCTATAAGTTAAAGTAGCTGAACTGTTAGCTCTAAGAGTAGGTACTGATATAGTTAAAACATTAGAACTTAAAGATAAACTACCTTCTGTAAAAGTATCGTGAGATATAAATGTAAATTTGTTTGGGAAAGTATCTTCTATATTTAAATTTATAAAATCAGAATTTGTTTTATTAGAAATAACTAATTGATATTCTAAAACTTGACTATTAAAGCAACGAGTTGAACTTTGAGTGAAATGTTCACCAGTAGTTAGATTCCTTTGGTATTTAGATAAAATGTGCTCATCTAAGGAATCGTAAATTAAAGTTGAATTACTTATAGTAGTTACAGTTTTTAAAGATGAGATATCATTTTGTTTAAATCCAACATAAGAACGATTTAAAGCACCAGAAGGTGGTGGATCAAGTTTAAGTCGAGTATTAATAATAACATCAGTAGTTTCATTTGCAGCTATAGATGGTACTGTAATATTTACAGCGTTAGTTAAATGATTATATGAACCATTAGAATTATCGCTAAGATATTCTAATGAATGAGGTAAAGTATCTACAAGATTTATTTGATATGCTGGTGATGTTCCTATATTAGTAATACTTAGCTTATAGTTAATTAAATCATTTCTTTCTCCAAAGATAGGTTCAGTATCATAAGCAATAGATTCAGTTACATTACTTTGAGATTTAACCATAGTAAGACCTGGAAGCAATACATTTAAGTTGCTTGAATAGTTTTTAGAATATGCTTCAGGAAAATAAAGTATTTCTGACCAATCAGTAGAACAGTTAGTATTGAAAGTTTCAATATAATTAGCAGGGTCATCTACAGTTATTGCCTTATCATTATAGGTTAAAAGATAATTTACTGTTCCAGTAGCTGTATTAGTTACATCAGCAAGTGGCAGAATCAAATTATTAGTTGATATACTTGGTGATGCAGGATTTCCATTTAATCTAATATTACTAATATTAGAAGAATCAGTTGAAATTAATGAATCCTTAATTTTAGTATTATAAGCTAAACATCCAGATGGAAAAGTTACAGCTAAATATATACTAAAAGGATCGGCTACTTTAACAGTATCTGGAATGAATGTCTTGTAAATACTTGGTGAACAACCGTATAAATCTACTTTAGAGCTCAGAGGAAACTCATTATGAGTATATTTAAATGAAGATGGATTACTTTGACTAGTACCATTACTTAAACTTCCGTTAGTTGGATAATCCTTACTCATAATAGGAGTGGTATTAACTGAAAGATTCCCAGTTACAGTTAAAGTTGAATAAGGTGGAAGTTGTCCGATATCCATTGAGTAAACATTGTTATTAGAACTGAAATTAGAATACTCAATAGTATTTGGAGCACTTATAGTTGTTGAATCTATAGTAAAAATACTTGGTATAGTTGCTAAAACATTTATATTAAATCCATCAGTTAAAAAATGAACTGGGTTTGTAGATGAGTTGGATATTGTTAAAGTGTATATAACTGGCTTACCAAGTTTTAAACAAGTTTCGTTAGTAGGAGTTTGTGAAATTTGTAAATGAGGAGTTCCAAAGTCAATTGCAGAAGAATCCATAAGGGCATAAGTTAAGTTTTGAGAATTTATTAAAGAACCTTTAGCAAGGTTATAAATAAATCCATCATCTGCTAATTCACCTACTAAAAGATCAAACTTAATTTGGAATGCAGAATTACCATTAAGTTCTCCAACATTTATTCTAGCTCCGTTATCTGGAATTGGAGTATATCCTCCAGATGGAGGAAAATCACCGCTAACAGTAATATTTTTAACGGAAGTAACATCTAAGTTATATGGTGGAAAATCAAATAAAGTGACATTTTGTTTTGCATTTATAAAAGAAGCATCATAAGCAAGTCCAATTCTAACGTAATCGCCAACTGCTGCTCTATCATAAGGCTTTACAGTATCATCACCATAAAGATAAGAAACTATAGTAGTACTTAAAATTGGAGGTTCACACATTAAAGTATCAGATGCGGAATCTGAAAATTGCATACCAGTTTCTACAGTATAATAGCTAAAATCAATTTCTGTATAGAAAGTATCAGTTGAATAAACATAGCTTGGAATAGTTTCAGGTGATATTAAGGTATAAGTTTGGTCTGTGGTAGTAATAAGACTCATAATATTATCTGAATTTGCTGGGATTGTATCAAAATTCCAAACTACTTGAGTTAAAGTAGTTAAATCAATAATAGTAGTTGGAGTTATGGTACTACTATTAGTTTTATAACTCATTCCATCTGGAATATTAAAAAGAATAGAAGCATCATAAATATCTGTATAGGCTGATGCTGAATATGAAATTATAAATTCGTTATCCATAAATACATCTGTAAAACTATTTGCACAACTATAAGTTAAAACAAAACTTTCAGCTTTAATTGCAAATTGTGTAGAGAAAGAAGTTAAATTTCCACTTAAATTTATAGAAGTGGTTAAATCAACATCAGAAGGAATTAAACCTCCTGAATTTTGTATACCATTTATAGTATATTTATCCCAAATAGCTGCTTGGAAAGTTATTGTAACTAAACCTCCAGCAGAAAGGGTTTTATTAGTTAAGGTTAAAGATACAAAATTATTAGTAGCAGTTGGATTTATTAAAACAGGACTATTAAAGCTAGAAGAGTTACTTCCAGAAGCAGTCCAACCACCAATATATCGAATACCATTAGCTAAGTTTAAGATAAAAGAAATATTTGAACTTTCAGCTATTGTATTTTGAATTTGAACAGTAATATTAAAAATATCTGTAGCGTTATCAGAGCCGAAAGTTCCAGCACCTTTTAAAGATTGAAGAGGGTAAGTTACATAAGCTGCATATCTTAAAGCGGTCATACTAAAAGATGAGGTTGAAGTAATAGAAATATTTCCTGGTGAATAGCTTCCACGAGGAAGGGAATCTCCACGACAAGATACACCTATACCAGCAAATACATGACCATAAGAAACTCTAGAGTTGTTACTTCTATAAGTTTGATCAGCTCTAACAGTAACATCGAGTTCAAATTCTATATTATTTGGATAAAGATCAGTAATACTATAGAAGTTTATTATATTGCTATACGATAAATTAATAATATTTGAATCTTCTATTAAAGAAGCTGAAACATAGGAAACAC
>NZ_CAMTIG010000052.1 GCF_947072515.1 uncultured Clostridium sp. | reverse complement strand
GCTACAGCTTAGTATAGTTCGAATTTTAGTGTCCAGGATATTGACATAAATCCAAGGTTGAAAATTCCAACCTTTAATTTTTAGTAATATACTAATAGTATTATTGAGTTAATTATTTAATTGAAATTTATCTAATTATTTTTAATATAGAGTATATACTTAAAATAATTTCTTTTTTTTATATAGATTATATCCAAATGCAACTATTGTAATTACTAATACAAACCTAAATATTTCTATATAGATTGTGTTATTAATTTCTATTCCAGTAATGTAAATCATATTATTTCTGTTGAATAGTCCATAAATACAAATTAATAAAAATAATATATATTTTTGTTTTTTTGATTTATAATACTTCACAATAGAAAATAATGAAACTCCAAACAATATCAAAAACATTACAATATCCCCTACTGAAAAATTCATAAGATTCCCCCCTCATAAATAATTTTGTAATACCCATATAAACTTGAATATAATATAATTCTTTAATAATATTATATCATTATTTTTTAATAAATTACTAAATAATCCTTTTATTCCAAAAATATACTGATGAATAAAGTTGATATTCCAATGGTTGATACAAAAAATTTAAAAGTATTCTTTTAAATTAATTTTTTATTTTGAAAAATTTCTTTAGCTTCAAATATAGCGTTTAAAACGCGAGGAAATCCTACATAAGGAATGCATTGAATAAACGTATCTATAATTTTTTTAGGACTTATACCTATATTTAGCGAAGCATTTATATGAACATTTAACTGTTTCTCACACCCTCCAATAGATAATAAACTTGTTATTGTGATAAGTTCTTTTTCTTGTAAAGTGAGATTTTCTCTAGAGTAAATCTCACCAAATGCAAATTCTACAATGTATTTGCCTGCATCAGGGGCGATATTTTTTAAAGAGTCAATAACTGCCTGACCACCATCTCCATCAATTAAATTTAAATTTTCCATTCCTAAATCAAATTTTGTTTTTTTCATTTGAAATCATCTCCTATTTTTATTTATAATTTAAGAATAGTGCCTAGAGTATACTAGAAGACAAGTAGTTAGGAGATTTTTTATGAAAATAGGTGAAATGAGTAAAAAAACAGGGTTAAGTGAATATACACTTAGATATTATGAAGATAAAGGCTTAATACGAGTAAAAAGAGATGAATTTGATAGAAGAGAGTATGAGGAAAGTGAAATCGAATGGATATTATTTATAAAAAGATTAAAAGAGACAGGAATGATTTTACGAAACATCAAAAAATATTCAGATCTAAGATATTTAGGGGATAGTACTATTGAAGAAAGAATGGAAATTTTAAATGAACATAGAAAAATAATATTATATGAACAAAAAAAGTGGAAGGATTATTTAGAAAATATAGATAATAAAATAAATATATATAAAGAAAAATTAAAATAAAAATCTATAGAAATAAGTTTAAAGAGCAACTTAAGGAAGGTGTATATATTAAAAATAAGGAAATAAGACTATAGCTGAAGATAATAAATAATCTTAGCTATAGTCTTTTTATATAGAAAAAATTGACAAATATCGATGGACGATATTATAATGGTAATATAAGGATATCGAGTATCGATAAAGGAGAAGAATATGCCAAGAGAACAGTTTCAAAATTTGACTGAGCCCATGTACTATATACTTTTAGCTCTCCTTAGAGAAAGCTGTGGAGTAGATATTATGAATTCTGTAGATAGGATTTCAAAAGGTAGAATAAAAGTGGGACCAGGAACATTGTATGCACTTTTAGGAAAATTTGAAAAAGAAGCAATGATAAGAGAAACAAAAGTAGAGGGAAGAAAGAGAAGTTATATAATTACTAGTAAAGGAATGGAGATACTAGAGGAAGAAAGTAAACGATTAAGAATGTTAGTTAGTGATGGAGAATTTATTTTAGGGGGAAAATAAATTGAGAATTTTAAATTATAAGTGGGTTGTATTTAACTTTTTACCTTTTGAAGGAGAGGTATTAGAAAGATACTTAGAGGAAATGGCATTAAAGGGATGGAAATTAAAAAGCATATGGGGTAGGCTTTTTATATTTATAAAAATTGATAGGAGAAAAATTAAATATACTGTAGATATAAATAAAGAGACTGAAATTAAAGATGGAGAGCCATCAGAAAGAACACTTGAGTATAGAGATATGTGTAAAAATGTTGGATGGGATTTTATATGTCAATATGAAAGAATGCAAGTATTTAGTACAGAAGAGGAAGGAGCAACTCCGATACACACAGATAAAAGTGAGAAGAAGGAGATAATAGTTAAGTCCTCTTTGAAATATATTTTTATTGATATTTTATTGATGATTACTATGTTTATAAATATTTATAATATTATAGGACATGATACAGAGGCGAGATTTTTAGCGAATAATTCTATATTAGTTATAGTTGGAATTTTGATTTTTTATGTAGGAATGATAGGTGTAAATATAGCAAGAGCTTTAGTATGGAGAAAAAATGAAAAGTTAATAAGGATTTCTTATAAAAGAGTTAAGATACGAAATTATATAATGAATTTTATGATTTTAATAATTATTGGAAGTTTAATTACGATGTGGAATCATGAAGTAGAAAGTTTTAGAGTAGTGATATCAGGTATAGTAATAATATTAATTTTAGGTGTAATTTATGTAGTTAGTAATGAAAAAATGAGAAATAAAAATAGAGTAAAAATTTTAAATAATTTTGCATGTATTACAGGGGTGATGGTATTTATAGTAATGCTCAATATATATTCATTTAATGGAGGTAATGAATATATAAATGAAGAGAGGATGCCTTTAAAATTAAGTGATTTTAATGATAAAATGGATGATAAAGACTTAAATTATTTTGATCAAAATGAAAGTTTATTTGCAAAGAGTATAGATGCTAATGTAACAGGTGAAAAAATTTTTTTAGATTATAATGTATTTGAGGCTAAAAATAATATAGTGATGAAAATACGATTGAATAGATTAAAGAAATATATAAAAGGCTTTGAAAAGAGAATGAATACAAAATTATATAATGAAGTAGAAGTTGATTTTATAAAAGATATGAAGGTTTACTCAAAAGATATAGATACAAGTTATTTGTTGATAGGAAAAGATAAAGTTATAGAGATAGATATTTGGGGGAAAAATGAGTATATGATAGAAAATAAAGAGGATTTTCTAAAAGTAGCATATAATAAATTATAGATATATATTACAGAGGGCTATTGAAAAGAATAGTTCTCTGTATTTTTATAGAAAGTATTTATTACAAGTTATAAATATAGAAAAAGAAAATATGGTAAAATGGAAGTAGAAAATAGAAAAGAGGGATTTAAGATGGAAAGATTAAAAGGTACATTAGTTAAAATTGGTGAGAATATTAAAATAGTTTTAAATAAAGAAGTGAGTGGAGAACTTTTTTATAAAAATTATTTAGAAGATAAAGAAAAGTTTATTAAAAATATAGAAAATAAAAAAGAAATAGTTTTTAAAGATATTGATATTAATAATAGAAATTTTTATATAATAAAAACTGAAAATGAGGAACTTATATTAGCTGAAAGATTAATACCACTTAAAAATTTCTGTAACTTTAGAGATTTAGGTGGATTTTATTCTAAAGATGGAAGAATGATTAAATGGGGGAAACTTTATAGATCAGAAGTATTATGTAATATAGAAGAAGTTCAAATGGAATACTTTAAGAGTTTAGGAATAAAATATGTTTTTGATTATCGTTCAAATGAAGAAGAGGCTAGTGCTAAAGATATGCAATTTCCTTGGATAAAGAATTTACACATTTCAGCAATGAATGATGAAAATAATGAGAATTTAGATATGGAAGGATATTTCTATAAGTTCTTAAAAGGGGAAGAAAAGAAGAGTCCAGTAGATTTATTAAAAGAAAGCTATGGAAGAATGCCTTTTAATAGTGAAGCATATAAAACTTTAGTAGATACTTTTAAAGATTATAATAATGCAGCTATTCTGCAGCATTGTACAGCTGGAAAGGATAGAACTGGATTAGGAAGTGCAATATTATTGCTTATTTTAGGTGTTGATGAAAAGATAGTTATAGAAGATTATATGAGTAGTAATAAATATAGAAAAGAGGCAAATGAAAAAATAATAGATATGTATAAAGATCAATTGCCAGAAAAAGCTATAGAAATATTTAGAGAAATTATGGGAGTAAAAGAAGAGTTTATAGACGAATCTTTAAATAATATAAAAGAGAAATATGGAACATATGATGAGTATTTCTTAAAAGAGTTTAATTTAACTGAGAAAGATATTGAAGATATAAGAAATGAATATTTAGTTTAGAGAATAGAGAGGCATAAAGCCTCTCTATTCTTAAATTGGAGTTAAGATTAAAGTATGGTACAATGAGACGACAAGATTAATTGGAGGTAAGAGATGAAAGGTAAAAAATTAGATAATCTTAAATTAAATAATGATCAAAAAACAAATAAAAATTTTATGTATAGAGATTTGAGACGTAGTAATTGTTATAATGTTGAATTTTCAGGTTCAAACTTTAGTTTTACAAGTATGAGAGGTGCACATTTTAAAGGATGTGATTTCTTTGATTGTGAATTTAAATGGGCTGAGTTTATAGGAAGTAATTGTAAAAAGAGTAAATTTAAAAAGAGTATATTCGAAAATGCAATATTTGAAGGTGTAAACTTAGATGGAGCAGATTTTCAAGATGCAAAGTTTGAAAATGTAATTTTTGTAGATACAGATATAACAAAAGCTAAAAATTTAGTTTTACCTGAAGGAACAAAAATATTTGAAACTATGCCAGAATTAGAAATTAGTAGCGATTTAGAAAAAGCTGTAAATATAGCTATGGAGAATGATTATATTAAAAAATCTAGAGCCTTAGATACTAAAGATGGTGGAATAAATCCAATAAGTATAATGATTTTATTAGATGAATTTACAGAGAAGACACTAATAAGTGGATTAAAGCTTATGGCTACAAGAATAGATAAAGAGTTTTATACATTAAGTTACATAGTAAAAATTATAAAAGGATATGGAAAAGAAGGAATTTTATAAAGTAAAATCTATTATAGATAAAACCTAAGTAAGCTAGATAAATGATAGTTTACTTAGGTTTTTTTATTAAAATAAAAGAGAGATTAATTTATAAAAAAACTAAAGTATAAATAATTAATAAAAAGTCTACAAATGAGGCTAAAATATAGAAAACGTTAAATTAACATAGAAAATATATTGATATTCATAAAAAATCAAAAAATATATTTGTAGGATAATACATAAAGATAAGTTGGAGTTATAAAATATTAATTTTAAAATAAGATGAAAACATAATAAAATTGTACCATATAGTAAAACGATTACAAAGAGTAAGGAGAAAAAATATGATTAAGAAAAAGATGGCCACTATTATAGCTATAGCAACAATAACGGCAATGAGTTCTACAACAGCATTTGCAACAGGACTAAACACAGAAGGAGGAGCAACTAAAACTACAAAGACAGTTAGTAATAAGATTCAAAATACAAATGAAGTTCAAAAAAGTTCAATACAAGATAAAAGTACAGAAAAAGAAGTTGTTTTAGCTGGAACTATGCAGACTTTAGAAGGAAGCAAAACTAATTGGAATCCAGCAAGTAGTGAAACAAAATTTACTTATATAGGAAATGGTATCTATGAATATACAATAAAGAATCTTCCAGCAGGAAATTATCAATATAAAGTAGCTATTAATGGTTCATGGAAAGTAAATTATGGCGCTTATGGTAATGAAAATGGGGCTAATATGACTATAACAAATCCAAAAACACAGGATGTAACATTTTGGTATAGTGATGTAAGTCACATAACTCAAGTATCTTTAAATTATAAGTTTTTAAATATTGACTTAATGGGAACAGGACTTAAAGGGGAACAAAAATTAAATGGAGATGAGTTAAATGGAATATATAATTTAACTGTAAATATTCCTAAAGGCTCATATGATAATATTTATATAAATGTAGATGGGAAAGAATTAAAAGCAAATCCATTTGTTGTAAGCAATGATTCACAACAAGTAACATTTACCTATAATGAAAATACAAATGATTTTTCTAATAATTTAGAGAAAGTAACGAATATAAACACTAGTCAAATTTATTATAATTCCAGAAACTCAGAGTATAAAACAAACTTTGGAGCAATAAAACAAGGTGAGGAAACAACATTTAATATACAAACACCAAATGAAGGCGTAACAAATGTTAATTTGGTTATGGTTTCACCAGATGGGCAAAAAACAAATTATCCTATGAAAGCTAATGGAACTTTTGGAAACGGTTCAATGAAGTGGACAACAAATGTTACTTTAAATAATATTGGGATGTATTATTATTATTTTACAGTAGGAAATAATACACAAACATATATGTATAGTGTTGGACAAGAGAATGGGGTTCCTACAGGACAAGGACAAGTAACTACCAATCCAGAAATGAAGTATGAACTTACAGTATATGAAAGTGATTATCAAACTCCTGAATGGATGAAGCATGCAGTATTTTATGAAATTTTCGTTGATAGATTTAGATATGCACCAAATCCAAATGAGAAGAAAATAGTTGATAGTAGTCAGGCAGACGTTAATACTCAGCATTTATGGTTTCAACCAGATTGGTATAAAACACCTATAAATCCTTCTATTCAAAATCAAAAAGGATATATAAATGCACCTGCAAATGAAAAGGTTTGGAATACAGAAATTTATGGAGGAAACTTAAAAGGAATACAAGAGGAACTTGGATATTTAAAATCGCTAGGAGTAAATGCACTTTATTTAACTCCACTATATCAAGCAAATTCTACTCATAGATATGATGGTGCAGATTATGGGAAGGTTGATAATATAGTTGGTAATAATAAAGAGTTTACAGAGTTCTGTAATGTAGCTCATCAAATGGGATTTCATATAATGCTTGATGGAGCTTTTGAAAATGCAGGAGAAAACTCAATGTATTTTGATAGATGGGGTGAATATTTACCGCCAAAAGGAAATTATGAAATAAAAAGTGGTAGTTACGGAGCACCTATTGGAGCTTATCAATATTGGAAGACTGTCTATAATTATATGAATAATGAACATATGACAGAGGAACAAGGGAAAGAAGCTACAAAAGTTTATTTTGAAAAAAATTATGATACAAATAACTTTGAATTTGCTAGTTGGTTTACTGTTTACAATCAAAAGAATCCAGATGGTTCATATAAATATGATGCTTGGGAAGGTTATAATTCTTTAGCAGCTGTAACAGGATTAAATGGACAACAATATAAAGTTAAGAGTTGGGCAAATTATATATATAAAAATAAAGACTCTATAGCTGAAAAATGGATTAATATGGGTTCAAATGGATGGAGATTAGATTCAGCACCAAGTATATCAGATCAAACATGGCAACAATTTAGAAAGTATGTTAAAGGATATGATCCAAATTCAGTTATACTAGGAGAAGATTGGACTGATGCAACAAAATATTTCTTAGGCAATGAATTTGATTCTGTAATGAATTATAGATTTAGAGGAGCAGTTATAGATTTCTTGAAAGATGGGTGGACAGGTTCCCAAACTAATAATTTACTTCAATATATACATGAAGAAACACCAAATCCAGCATTCTATGATTTATTAAATTTAACTAGTTCACAAGATACAGTAAGAATTCTTTCTATTTTAAATGGTCAAAATAATAATGATAAATTAGCAACTCCAGCTAGTAAGGAGGCTTTAGCTTTAGATAAATTAGTTCCATTTATTCAAATGACTTATCCAGGAGCACCTTCAGTTTATTATGGTGATGAGATTGGAATGACTGGAGCAGCAGATCCTAATAATAGAGAAGGATTTAAATGGGGAGAAGGAAATGAAAGTGTTGTAATAGATTATGCAGATCTTATGAATATGAGAGATGAATATACTGTACTGCAAACAGGAAATGTATCACCTATAAATGTTTCAAATGGAAATATTTTAGCTTATGAAAGATTTGATAATTCAAATGAAGCTGTAGCAGTAATAAATAGAGGTAATGAAGCTACAGTTACATTAGACTTGAATCATATGAAAAATGGAACTTTATATGATGCATTAACAGGAGCAAAATATAATGTAGTTAATGGAAAAGTTATTGTGCATATGAATGGAACTAGTGGACTTGTACTAGTTAAAAATTATAAACCTTTAAAAGTAAATACAAAAGGACTTGAACCTGCATATAATCCTAAATATAAAATAAAAACACCTGAAACCTCTGGAAGTGTAACTGCTACAGAAAATAAAAATGGAAGTATAACATTTACTTACTTTAATCCAAATGCAAAAAGTGTGGAACTTCAAACAAGTTTGACAAATTTTAAAAATAGACCACAAATGACAAAAGATGCAAATGGATTATGGTCAGTAACAATAGATGGACCAAAAACATCAGAAGAGATTCAATATAAGTTTGAAGTAGATGGAAATGTATGGACAGATGGAACTGGTGGACAAACTGTTATGAATGGATATAATCAGAATGATGTAATTAATTATACAGAAGTAAAAGCAGAAGGAACACCAGCTAAAAAAGATAAAAATACAACATCTCAAAAAGTTGGAGCTGTAACAGCTATAGAAAATAAAGATGGAAAAGTAACATTTACGTATTTTGATCCAAATGCAAAAAGTGTAGAACTTCAAACAAGCTTGACAAACTTTAAAAATGGGCCACAAATGACAAAAGGTTCAAATGGGTTATGGTCAGTAACAATAGATGGACCAAAAACATCAGAAGAGCTTCAATATAAGTTTGAGATAAATGGAAATGAATGGACTGATGGAACAGGCGTTAAAACTATAATGAATGGAAATAATGAAAATGATGTTTTAAATTATGAAGTAGTAAAAGTAAAGAGTGAAACTTCTAATACAGGAAATAAAAAAGATACTTCAAAAGAAAGCTCAGGTGTGAAAAAGGGGAACACAAAACCAGAACAAAAAAATCAAAACAAACCTAATAAAATAAATCCAACAGAACAAAAAATACCTGTAATCATAGAGATAGAAAACTCTAAGACAGGAGAATTATTAAAAAATACAGAGGTAACTATAAATGGACAAAATATGATCACAAACAATAAAGGTGAAGTTACAATAGAAAGTAACTTAGGTGCTAAGAATATAAATATAGACATAAATGATTATTATGATTTTAGTACACAAATAGTAGTGAAAGAAAATAATAATAATATAGTTGCAAAAGTTGAAAAGGAAAGTGAGTTTAAAATTATAGAAAATGATATTTCAAATGAAGTTCATACTATAATAAGTAGAATAAAGCATTGGTTTGAGACGTTATAAAAGTTAATATATAAAGAAAGGAGGTTTGAGTTAAATACAAACCTCCTTTATGAATAAATAGAAAGTAAAAAAATATATATTTAATAGATGAAGTTAATTTAAGCTATTAAATTATTAGATAAAAATTAAATAAAAGAATATATAACAAATGAAACTATATTAAGATACAAAAGGGTTGGAAGAGAGGATTTCAAAAGAGGAAAAATTTATGATAGACTAGAAGCTATTAAAAGGAGGTGTTTTATTGTGGAAATAAATGAATTTGATCTTAGTACATCAGGAAATAAAAGAATTGCAAAAACAGTAGTAAATAAAGATAGTGTGGCTAAAAAGTCATTATATGTAATAGCGTTTATACTTCCAACAGCTATTATAACAGGAATATGTACAGGTATTGTTGAATATGTAGGAAGTGCTATATTAGGAATAATATTAGGAATTATAAGTGGACTTTTAGTAAGTGTGTTTACATTATCATTTTTTATTAAAATTTATGAAGCTATGTTTGAAGGAAAAGCAGAATTTGGAATCAAGTTTAATAAAGAACAATGGTTTCCAGTAGCATTAGCATCAGCAATTACTAGTGCAATAGCCTTATGGACAATAGCTTTGAGTAATGGTGCTTTAAAAGATTTATTAGAAATTGTTAGTTTAATACTAAGTGTTGTTATAATAATGATATATTATGTAGCGGTAGCTACAAAATATAGAGGCATGGAAGCGTTTATGTTAGGAGTTAAACTAGGATTTAAATACTTTTTTAGAATATTACTTTTAATATTAAGTTTTATTCCATTAGCATTATTGATAGTAATAACATTTGGAATAGTAGGTATATGGAAAGGAATGTATATAGAGACAACTTACTGTATATTATGCGAAAAGATACTTAGAAGAGAAGGTATTGAAGGAAATTCAAAAATAAAAGAAACTATAGAGTTTTAAATATAAAAAACTGCCATTTTAAAGTGGCAGTTTTTTTTATTTACATTGATAAAGAAGGTGTATTAATGATTAAGTTAAAGTTTTCATTTAAAAGAATAGTAGCATTATCTAAATTTTTTATAGTCAAAGAATCTTTCTTTAAGTGAATAATATAAAAATCAGTGTCTATTGATATTGTCTCAGCATGAGTTTTTACTTCACAATTAAAAGAAGCTTTCTTTAAATAATTAGATGTATTAAAATCAAAAATATGAATTTTTCTAAATACAGATGAATTAATAAACACAACTACTGCTAGTACAAGAAAAGAAAAAGAAAAATCATATCTAAAAGCAACTAATAGTAGTGGCAATAAAATCGTAGCTATAAAGACACCTTCAATATAATGATTCATATTCAATAAATTTAAATATGAAAGCATTTTAGTAGAATTTGGAGCTATTGGTGAATGTGAAATATCACCAATTTCTTTAACTTTTGATATAAACTTTTCTTTATGAGAACTATCTTTAAAAGCAGTTAAAGGAATAACTATAAAATTATTTTTACATGAAATAATTAAGCAAGAATTGTCCTCATAAATAGCTTTTAAATTTTTTAATTTATGATATACAGCAGAAGCAAACTTCTCTTCTACTAAAAAATCATCTTTAAAATAAATATAAACAAGATCCATATTTGAGTTTCTAGGACTAGGTAAATCATATTTAGCTTTAAAATCTTCGAAGTGAGTTAATTTTTCATCAGAAAACTGATATTTAGTAAATTTTGATAATGTTTTTTTTGAAGAAATTATATAAATATATATAATTCCAACAAAGAGTGCTAGTGATAAAGCACAAAAGGCTGTGGGAAGAAAAGATACTTTTCCAGCAGTTATAATAATTTTTATGTAATTAACTAAAGAAAGAATAAAGAAAAGGCCTAAAAAACTTAAAGCAAAATATGTAGATTTAGTAGCTACATTAAAACTTTTTTTAAATCTATTTTCATAAGCTTTTTTATACATATCATTAATTGTAAATTTTAAAATCAATAGTAGTCCCCCTTTGTATTAATAAAAGTTAGCAAATAATAATTTGAAATTACTAGCATAAATTCCATTAAATTTTATATTTATGTAATTAGATTATAGAATATTTGAAACAAAATTTAAACAAATAATTAACAAATTATGAATATAGCAAAAAAAAGCATGAAAAATAAGGAGATATGTAAAGGAAATAAAAATAGATAAAAAAATAAAAGTTAGAAAACTAACTTTTATATTTTATATGATTGAAAATGCTCCTTAGAAAAAGAGATAAAATCTTTTAAAGTTTCAGATTTATAATTAGAATCTAAATAAGATAATCCAAGAGAGCGTGTATTGTGTTTATTTTTTATATGAATTGCCTTTAGATTTGGAGATTCAAAAGTTTTCCAAGTAGAAAGTGGAGTTAAAAAAACACCAGCATTTGAAATAACAAGTTCCTTAAGAATATTTATGTCTCCATGAAAAATCACATTAGGCTTAAAGTTTGCAGAAATACAAACATCTTTTATAACTTCAGAAAAGGAATGATTATCGGTTAATTCAACGAAATTTTCATTTTTTAATTCTCTTAAATAAACAGAATCTCTTGATGCAAGTTTATTATCTCTACTTACAACTAAAAGAATTTCTTCCTCTAATAATGTGATAGTTTTAATATTATTAGCTGATATAGTGGGAGAGGTAATAGCAACATCAATATTACCATATTTTAAATCTTCCGTAAGTTGAGCTATATTAGAAATCCTTTGTGTAATTTTTAAATCAGAAGTTTTTTCTAAAAATTTTTTTAAAAGATCTATAAGGAATAAAGAGCCTGTAGAGCCTATAGAAAAATTTTTATTATTAATTTCATGCATTTCTTTAAATTTTGATTGCAAAGATTCAAGTTCAGAAAGAGTTATATTTGCCCATTCTAAAAATTCTCTTCCAAATTTATTTAAACAGATATTTCTTTTTAGCCTTTTAAAAAGGGGATATCCAACTTCATCTTCAAGTCTTTTAATTGTGATGCTAAGAGCAGGTTGAGATATATTTAACTCTAAAGCTGCCTTAGATATATTTTCATACTTTGCAACAGTTTGAAAATATTTTAATTGTAAAGTGTCCATGGTTCCTCCTATGGTTATAGATATATAAATAGATTATATATCTATAGTTACAGAAAGAAAAGAATAAAAAGAATTAAATAAATCTATTTTAAAACTAAATAACTATATATAAAAGTAAATATACCTATATAAATTATATATTATAAATTAAGTTGAAAGTAGAATATAATTTAAACCGACAAAGAAGGAGATGAAAAATTTTAATTATGAAAGAAAAGAAATTTACAAAAGATGAAATAGTATTTATTTTATTAATTGGACTAGCATTAGGATTTAGACAAATAGCAATGAATTTAGTTACTCCTTTTGTAGCAACATATTGTTCATCACTAGCTTATGGTAGTTTATTTTTAGCAGGTGTAGCACTTGGAATATTTGGACTTACACAAGGATTATTTCAAGTTCCATTTGGGATTTGGAGTGATAAATATGGTTATAAAAAAATGATCTTAATTGGAATATTTATAATGACAATAGGAATGGTTATAGCAGTATTTGCTGATAATGCATATCTATTTGTATTGTCAAGGGCAGTCCAAGGAATAGGAGCAATAACATCGGCAGGTTATGCATGGCTTTCAGGGTCTATATCCTTTGAAAAGAGAGCAGATGCCATAAGTTTGGTAGGAATAATTGTTGGACTATGTTCAGCACTTGCTTTTGGGGGAAGTCCTATATTAAGAGAATTTATATCTGTTAGAGACATACTTGTTCTTGCTTTAATAGCAATAATAGTAATGTTTGTAGTTATAGCATTTTTCTTAAAGGATATAAGAAAAGAAGAACCTAAAACAGATAAGGAAATAGAAAAGAAAAGTTTAAAAGATAGTGTAGCATATATGAAGAAATTATTTAAGAATAGAAGTTATGCTGCAGTTATAATAGTGGCTTTTATAAATGGTTTTGTAGGAATTTCAGGAATGTTTATAATACCTGAATATTGCAAATCATTAATAGGAACAAAACATATGTGGATGGTTTTAACACCAGCTATTTTACTTTCGATAGTTGTTATGAGAATATCTACTAGATTTATAAAAAAGGGACATGGTAAGATTGTAGCTACCTTAGCAACAATAGGATTGTTTTTAGGAACTGTAATATTTATATTTAGTTATAGTCCATGGATTCTCTTTATAGCAGCACTTTTATTATTAATGGGATATAATACTTTATTTAGTTTAATTCCAACAATAGTTAATCTTGTATCAAACAATGCATTTAGAGGTATAGCAAATGGAACATATAATTTAATGTTTTATATTGGAGATTTTATAGGGACAACTATAGTAGGGGCTCTTTGGAATAATTATCAATATGTAGCCTTAGGGATCTTAATAGTATTTTCATTCCTAGCAGTATTATTTGCATTATTTATAATTCCATCATTTAGAACAATAAAACAAGTTGAATAGAAAGTATATAAAATTCTAAGGAATAAAAAAATTCCTTAGAATTTTTTTAAAATAAGTAAAACTTTATAATTTTGGGCATATTATTAATAAATCAATAATGGAGCAAAGAGGAATTTTATGAAGTTTAAAATATTAAAAAGAAGTTTTAAGCAAATAATAGAGATAAAAAGAAAATTTCTTGTAGTAGATAGATTTTTAAGATATTTATAAATAAAAAATGATTACACTAAGAAATGATAAAGTAAAAATAGAATATGTTAAAAGAAAGAGAGTGTAAGTCTGAATAAACAAAAAAAATAGGAAATGATAACGTTTTAATAAAAAGAAGAGAGTGTTAATCTAAATATAAGGAAATTGAATAAATTTGAGAAAAGATTTATATCGTGAAGGAGATTAACATGGAAAACTTAATAAATAAAGTAGATCATATTCTAGTTCAATCAAACTATGTGAAAGAAATTTTCAATGTATTAACAGAAATATTGGATTTGCCAATAGTATGGGACATTAAAAATTTTAAAGATACATTTATAAGTGGAGGAGTATGCTTTGGTAATGTAAATATAGAGATATTGAATTATTCAACAGTTTTAAGAAAGCATAAAATAGTTCCAGACAAAGAAGGGATTATTGGTGTTGCATTTGAGCCAATAAATTCGATAGAGAAAATAGTGATGGAATTAAATGGAGAAGGAGTGAAACATGGAGGTATAGAACCCTTTAAGGAATACATTCATGGGAAAAGCAAGACTTTGTGGACAAACTTATTTTTAGAAGATTTATTAGAAGGGTCACAAATTTTCTTTTGCAAATATGAGATAGATATCCAAAAGAGGAGACAAAGAGTAGCTAATATTTTAAAAAATAGAGATGGTGGAAAGATTAAATTAGAAAGAGTAGATGAAATAGTTATTGGATATTCTAAAGAGGAAACTTTAAAACAGTGGGAAAAAATTAGCATAGGAAAAGAAAAATTTATAAAAAGGTTTGAAGATGGACCTAAGGTGAAATTTATTGAAAGTGAAAAGGATGAAATATTATCAATTTTACTAAAAGTAGAATCAATAGATTATGCGAAAAAAGTTTTAGTAGATAATAAATATATTTTAATAAATGAAGAAAATGAATTAATATTTAAAGTTGGAGAACCTCAGAATTTAGGGTTTAAATTATGTGAGTAAAAAATGAGAATGGATTAAAATTAAAAATATATTAATAAACTTATATTTAAATTTATTTAATCAAATGGGATAATGAATATAGTAAAAGACTAAAATGAAGGTGGTTAAAGAAATGAATGAAGTAACATTTAAAGAATTTAATGAAAATCCATTTAAAATGATAGGTGAAGATTGGCTTTTATTTACTGCAAAAAAAGATGATAAGGTAAATACAATGACAGCATCTTGGGGTGGAGTAGGAATTATGTGGGGGAAGAAAGTAGCATATATTTTTGTAAGACCTCAAAGATATACTAAAGAATTTATAGATAACTCTGAAAGATTAACAATTTCAGTATTACCAAATAGCTTTAGAAAAGACCTATCTTATTTAGGATCAGTTTCAGGAAAAGATGAAGATAAGATAAGTAAATCAAATTTAACAGTAAAAGAATATGAAAATACACCATATTTTGATGAAGCAAGACTAGTTTTAGTTTGTAAAAAACTTTATATGCAAAAACTAGAAGAAAATTGTTTTATAGAAAAAGATTTAGCAGATAAATGGTATCCTAATAAAGACTATCATTTTATGTATGTAGTAGAAATTGAAAAGATATTAGAAAAATAATGAAATACTAAAGAGCTGTTGCTAAAATGCAATAGCTCTTTGCTTTATTTTAAATTATATTCTAAAAAGTTAGTATTTTTCTTAAAGCCATAGCTCTCATATAAGGGAACTCCCATACTAGAGGCGGTTATTTGAATAGAGTCACAACCATAATTTTTTGCCTCTGTAATTATTTTATCTAAAAGAGTTTTAGCAATACCATGACGTCGATAACTAGGATTTGTATACATACTAGAAATAAGACCAATTTTGCCAGTAGGATTACTAAAATAAGGTGGTTTACAGACAAAGGAGATTCCACTTGTACCTATTATTTTATTTGAATCTAAAGCAATAAAAGATATAAAAGTACCATTGATTAGATGCTCTTCATAATAAGATTTTAAATAAGGTATTAGATCTAAAGTTTCTTTAGCACCTTCTTCACGTAATTGATTGATACGAAGCGATATGAAAGTATCAATATCGTCAAAATTAAGTTTTCTAAAAGTTATAGTATTCATAAAAAACACTTCCTATAATAAATTATATTGAAATAATATCATCTTTCTAAGGTAAATGATAATTAGGATTTATATAAATTGTATAGTTCCAAAAATGATTGAGTATAGAAAACGTATAGGGAAGTAGGTAATTTTTAATAGTTAGTTAGAATAAGATAGACATTAATGAAATACTAGAATAATAAGAAGAAATAAATAAAAATTAATGTAGATATAATAGAAAGAAAAAGAATTTAAAAGGAGTGCATAATGAATAAAATTAAAGCTATTTTATTTGATTCAGGAAGAACATTAAATATTCCAAAGACAGGTAATTGGTTTATACCACCTAATTTTATGAAAATAATTGATTTAAATAAAGTAAAGGTATCCAAAGAAGAAATTCTAAGATCAATGACGAAAGCAAGACAAGCTGAGAAAATATTAGTTAGTAATGAAGAAGAAGAATATTTAATGTTTAGAGAGTTTTATGAAATTCTATTAAAAGAAATAAAGTATCCAGATATAAAGGAAGAAACTATAGATTTATTAGCAAGAGACAATGTTTATAATGATGAAAAATTTATATTTCTAGATGATGTAGAGGAAACTTTAAAGGAATTGAACTGTAAATATTTATTAGGAGTAGTTTCTGATACATGGCCATCTATAGAGAGAGTTTTTATTAATAAAGGATTGAGAAAGTATTTTTCTACATTTGTAATATCATCTATTTATGGTACTACAAAGGCAGAAGAAAAATTATTTGAAATAGCATTAACTGAATTAGGAGTAAAAGCAGAAGAGGTTATATTTGTAGATGATAATGAAAGTAATTTAAAGGTAGCAGAAAGTATGGGAATTAAGCCATTGTTAATAGATGTATATAAGTCAGAAAAGATAAAAAGCAGATATAAAGTCATAAATTCTATAAAAGAATTACTATAGAAAAGTGAAAATGGAAATAAAAAGTTAGTGAATACCTGACTTTTTATTTTTAGGAAATTTAATACAAAAATATAATAATGTTTTTATAAAGTATATATATCTATTAATCTGATTATAAAGAAAATAGGATATTAAAAGTAAAGTAGTGTACTATAAGTAATAGTGAAAATATGGGAAAATGTTATTTTTTTATCATTTATAGAAAAATGATAAAATTAAATAGAAAAGTTAGTGTGTAAAAGAGAAATAATATTCTGTATAAGAGGAGAGAAAAAGATGGATTGTTGTATAACTACAAGGGATAGCAGATGGTTTAGGTATAGAGCAGCTGCAATAATAATAGAAGATGGATACGTTTTATTTGCAAGCAATGATAGGGAGAGTTACTATTACTCAGTTGGTGGAGGAATAAATGTTGGAGAAACAGCGGAAGAAGCTGTGGTGAGAGAAGTATTTGAAGAAACAGGAAGAAAATATGAAGTTGATAGATTAGCATTTATTCATGAAAACTTTTTTGAGGAAAATGAAGGAGGCTTAAAAGGATTAAAGTGTCATGAGGTTTCTTTTTATTTTTTAATGAAAAGTAGAGGAACTAAGGAGTTAGATAGAGAGCATTTAGAAGGTGGGGTTCATGAATATATGACATGGTTGCCTATAAAAGACTTAGACCAATACAAGGCATATCCAACTTTTTTTAAAGACAAGCTATTGAATATGAAAAATGAAATAGAGCATATTATTACTAATGAGAGAGATAATTAAAAATACTAGAGAATATTCTAGTATTTTTTTATATAAAAATATAAGTAAAAATAGATACTGTTTATTAGAAGTATTAGATAAAATTTAAAAAAATAATAAGAATAAATAACCAATAAATATAAAAAAAAATTTTTAATACATATATTGAAAAATAAAAATAAGCATTGATACAAAATAAGAATGATACTTTATAGAAGTTAAATGTGAAATAGTATAAATAAAAATAAAAAAATAAGTGTATTGTATTAAAAAGAATACTAAAAAATAGTAAATTGCTAAAAGGGATAAAATATTAATAAAGGATGAAAAATATTAATTCACTAGAAAGTGAGTGTACATCTTTTTAGGGATATGTAATACTTAAAATGTAAATTTTAAAAAATAAATTGCTAATTAATTTCTTCTATTAAAAATATAGAGGAGGTTATGAAGAAAAAATGTATAGACAGAACAAGAAGAAATTAGCAATAACGGTAGTAATGTTTTTTATAACATTATTGTTCTCAAACTTCACGACGGCATCAGCAGATACGACGTCAACAGTAAATACAATAACATCTGGGCCATATTCAATAACAACAGCATTTACTAATTCAAATGGAAATACACAAAGTGTATATGACGTTGGAAGTATAGTAAGTATAGGAGTTAATATTACAAGAATTGGTACAGTTTCAGCAAATGACACTATAAAAATTACGGTACCTAATGCTCTAGATAGTGTAGATTTAGATTCATCAGGGTTAAAAGGGTACTTTAAGGTGACACAAGAAGAAACTCAAAATGGAGAAGTTTTAACATTAACACCATTAGCTGATGCAGCTAGCTTAGTTAATGCACAATTGCATATTGGAGGAATATTGAGTAAAGATCTAACAAGTGGTCCTCAAAATATTCCAATAACAATTAATGGAACTACAAATGAGATTCCAGTTAATGTACACAATCCAAATAAACCAGAAAAAGAACCAGATACAAAACCTATAGATAAACCAAACACAGGTGGCGGTGGTACGAAGCCAGACAAACCAGATACAGGTGGACAGACTACGAAACCAGATAAGCCAAATAGTGGAGGAAGTACAGCACCAGTAGGTCCTTATTCAGGAGTAAACTGGGGAAATGGTATAGATAAATATATAGTTACAAACAATGGTATTACTAAGAATATTACTATTCCGGTAGTAAATAATAATTCTGTTCAATATGAGTTATTTATTAATACTAACGAAGCAAATGGAGCTCAAACTATTACAGATAATTTACCAAATGGTGAAACATATGAGCCTGGTAGCTTAGAAGTATATAAATATACGGCTGATAATAATGATTCATCACCTAACCTTGCAGCACAATATAGTGCTTCAACAAATGGAAATAAATTAATTATTTCAGGATTTAATGGTGGAACAGGAGAATATCGAGTTTTATATAAAGTAAAATTATCGGATTCTATAGGATATGATAAAAACTTACAGAATGTAGCGTATTATAATGGGCATGATTCATCAGCAAATATAAGTGCCAATACAAATAATACAAATGCAGGAGTAAATTGGGGAAATCATGTAGATAAATATATAGTTACTAATAATGCTAGAGGAATATCTAAAACAATGACTATTCCAACTGCAAATAATAGTACAGTTCAATATAAACTATATGTAGATACAGATGGGTTAAATGGAACTCAAACACTTACAGATGATTTACCTAGTGGGTTAACATATGTACCTCAAAGTGTTCAAGTATATAAGTTTGAAAATAATTCTATGAGTTTAACTAATATTGCATCACAATTTAATGTTTCAACAAAAAACAATGTATTAAGCGTTTCAGGATTTCAAGGCGGAACAGGAAAATATGTTGTCTTTTATAATGCCGAGGTATCAAATGATTTAGGTTATGATGAAACTTTAAATAACGTGGCAAAGTTAGGTGGAGATACTTCAACTGCAAGTGTAGTAGTAAACACAGTAAAAAGCACTGTTACACCAGGTGAAGAAAGCCATATGATTAGTAAAACAGTTGATCCAAATGTCTTCTTAAATACAACAAAGGTATTAAATTATACTATAAATATAAATCCAAACAATATTAATATTTCAGATGTTAATATGACTGATAATTTACCGGCAGGAATAACACTTCAGCCATTAAATACGAGTCAAGGGTATATAAGTAATTTAGATATAATACCTATGCAAAATGGGACATATGATAATTCTTTTTTAGTTAATATAGAAGAAGTATCAGCAAATGGAACAGTTTCATATCCAAGAGGTGAATATCCAAATCCTCAAGGAACTTTGATTTATAATTTACAAAATAATTCAATAAAATTTGAAACAGGAAGAACATCAGATCAAATAAAAATCGAATATTCAGCAAATATTCAACCAGGAGTTACTAATATTGAGAATACTGCTACTATTAAAAATAATGGCTTAACAGCAAGTAGTACAGCAACTTCACAATATTATAGTGGATCAAGTGCATTAGGATTTAGTAAGTCAGTAAATAAAACAGAAATTTTACCAGGACAAAATTCAGATGTAACATATACTTTAAATGTTAATAGTACAGGATATTATCCAAATGGCTATTTAAAGTTTTCAGATCCATTAGAAAAAGGAATTCAAGTTGAAGGTATTCAAGTACCGAAAGGTTTCACATACACTATAGATAAAGCAACTAATACAGTGAATTTTGTAAATACTGGAGAAATAACACCAGGAAACTATAGTGTTAAAATAGATGCTTCGTTAGCAGCATTTAAACAAGGAACTACAATAACTAATACTGCTTATGTAGGAAAAACCCCATCTAATACAGTATCTACTAAAGTGGGATATGGATTTGAAGCAATAAAAGAGGCTGCAAAGACACATGATGTATTAGAAGGTGCAATATATGGAGTGTATTCAAGTAGTTCTAATAAAGAATTATCTACGGTTACTTCTAATAATGATGGGATAATGTATGGATCAGTGAGTGAACCAGGTAATTATTATTTAAAAGAAATAACAGCACCAAAAGGATATTCTGTTAGTAATGAAGAGATATCATTTACAATTGCAAGCAGTAATCTTGGAACAACTATTAAAATTCCAACAATTTATGATAAGTTAGCACCAACAACAGGTAATATAAAAATTACAAAGACAAATGCATCGGGAGATGTATTATCAGGAGCGACTTTTGTAGCTAAACAAAATGGAAATGTGATACAAACTCAAACAACTAATAGTGAGGGTGTAGCTGAATTTACAGGATTACCTATTGGAACATATACTATTGTTGAAACAAAAGCACCAACAGGATATGGGAAAAATAAGGCTACAGAGAGTATTAATGTAGTAGGTGGGCAAACTACCGAAAAAGGAATAGTTGATAAAGAAATCACAGGAAGTATCAACGTAATAAAAACTGATGCGCAAACAAATAAACCAGTATCAGGAGCAACATTTACATTAACAGGACCAACAGGATTTAAGCCAGAAACTGCAATAACAAATGCAGAAGGTATAGCAACATTTAATGAATTACCATGGGGAGCATATAGTGTTCAAGAAACAACAGCACCAACAGAGTATAAGTTAAATAGTACTGTATATAAAACAACAATAAATGCAGATAGTTTCAATACTCAAGGAGTATTCCAAGTACCAACATTTAATGTAACTGATAGTGAATTACAAGGAACTTTACAAATTACAAAAACAGGATTAGATGGAGCACAACTTAATGGAGCAACATTTACAGTATCAGGACCAAACGGAAGTAAAGAAGTTACTACAGTTGGAAATGGAACTGTTCAAGTAGGTAATTTGCCATGGGGAACTTATACTATTAAAGAAACAGTGGCACCAGCTGGATACAAATTAAATCCAGAGGTTAAGACTGTAGTGATTAATGCAAATGATGCAGCAAAAACACAAGATGTTACAATTAATGATTCAACTAATACAGGATCAATAAAAGTAGTAAAAACTGATGCACAAACAAATAAACCAGTATCAGGAGCAATATTTACATTAACAGGACCAACAGGATTCAAGTCAGAAATTGCAACAACAAATGCAGAAGGTATAGCAACATTTAATGAATTACCATGGGGAGCATATAGT
>NZ_CAMTIG010000051.1 GCF_947072515.1 uncultured Clostridium sp. | reverse complement strand
GATATTTCTTTAGCAGGAGCATATTTATAAGCAGTTGTTAAAGCAAATTGACCTATAGATGCAACAATACCAGCCATTAATAAGAAGAATAGTTCTTCAAAGGTAAATGGTTTAAAATCAAAAATTACAAAAGGTGCTGTAACTATTATTGAAAATAAAGAGAAAAAGAATACAATGGTAGGACCAGTTTCTTTTCCACCTAAAAATCTTACAAAAGTATATGCTGCACCTGCACAAAGAGCTGAGCTTAAACCAACAAGAGCTGGAATAACAGTCATACTAAAGCTTGGTCTAATTATAAATAAACTTCCGAAAAATGCTACACATAAAATAAAAACTTGTTTCTTTGTGATTTTTTCCTTTAAGAATAAAGCAGAAAAAATTATAACGATAAATGGGGAAAGATTATTTAGCATATTTGCATCAGAAAGAACTAAATGATCTATTGCATAAAAGTTTGCTATAATTCCAAGTGTTCCAAAAAGAGCACGTCCTATTAAAAATTTCCTATTTCCTTTATGTCCAAAAAGTTTATCGCCACTTTTTCTAATAAAATAAAATGCAACTACACAACTTACTATATTTCTAAAAAAACTTTTTTCAACAGAGGAAATATTATTTCCTGCTAGTTTAACAAAAAGCCCCATAGCAGCAAAAGATAAAGCAGTAATTAACATAAGTATAATTGCTTTGTTTTTGTTTTTCATATAAATCTCCTTTAAATTAAAATGTATCCTAAGTATATATTATAAAATAAGAATCATTATTAGTGAATAAGAATTTTGCTTAAAAAAAGAAGAAATAGAGTAATAAAAAGGAACTTAGAAATATATTATTAAAGTAGATGTGTAAATGGGAGGAGAGTTAAAATGAGGATAGGAATTATTATGGGAGGAATTTCATCAGAAAGGGAAGTATCATTAAGAAGTGGTGAAGCTATTTATAATAATATAAATAAAAAGAAATATGATGTGGTGAAAATAATAATAGATAGTAAGGAAGACATAATAGATAAAGTGAAAAAAGAGAAAATAGATTTTGCATTATTAGCATTACATGGACAATTTGGAGAAGATGGAATGGTTCAATCTGTCCTTCAATGTATGGAAGTTAAATATTCAGGATGTGGACATTTAAGTAGTGCAGTTTGTATGGATAAAGATATAGCAAAAAATGTATTGAAGTCAAAAAATATAAGAACAGCTAGATGGATAAACTTGAGGAATGTAGATGAGATAGATTATGAAGAGATAGAAAAGCTTAGGTATCCTGTTTTTGTAAAACCTACCCATGGAGGTTCTAGTGTAGCAACCTTTATGGTTAAACAAAAAGAAGATATATTAAAGGCGGTAAAAGAAGGTTTTAAAGTTGATTCAGAAGTTATGATAGAAGAATTTATACAAGGAGAAGAAATTACTTGTCCCATATTAAATGGGAAAATATGTCCTATCTTAGCTATTGAGCCTACATCAGATTTTTTTGATTTTGAATCTAAATATAAAGATGGGGGAGCTAAAGAATATATAGTAAATTTAGAAGAAGAATTAAAGAAGGAAGTAACTAGAATGGCATTAGAAACTTACAGGGCATTAAAATGTAGTGTATATGCGAGAGTTGATTTTATAGTTACAAAAGATATGGTGCCGTATGTATTAGAAGTTAATACATTACCAGGAATGACGGAAAATAGTTTATTTCCTAAAAGTGTAATGGGAATTAATATGAGTTATGAAAAATTAGTTGATAGGATAATTGAAGAATCTTTAAAGGATAAAAGAAAATAAATTGAGATAATGGAGCATTTAGCTCCATTTTTTTATATTAAAATTTAACTCCATTAAAAAATGAGAGAAGTATGTTATAATAAATCATGTCTAATGTTAATAAAAAATTAAGGAAATATGAATAAAAATATTAAGAAGTTTATTCTATCATAAAAACATAAGACTTAAAGGGGGACTTATAATGGAAAAAATACTTATTGTAGATGATGAAAAAGAAATTAGAGATTTAATAGAGATATATTTAAAAAGTGAAGGATATGAAATTTTTAAAGGGGAAAATGGATTAGAGGCACTAGAAATCCTAGAAAAGGAAAAAATAGATCTTGTAGTATTAGATGTTATGATGCCAAAGCTAGATGGAATTCAAACATGCATTAAAATAAGAGAAAAAAGTGAATTACCTATAATTATGCTTTCAGCAAAAAGCGAAGATATTGATAAGATATTTGGACTAAACATGGGAGCAGATGATTATGTAAGTAAACCATTTAATGCTTTAGAACTTATAGCTAGAGTTAAATCTCATTTAAGAAAATATAGTAGATTTAAGGGCATGGGGTTAGCTATGTCTGAAGGAAGTTTAAATAATGAAATAATAATAGATGATTTAAATATTAAGTTAGAGTTACATCAAATATTTAAAGGGGACGAGCAAATAAAATTGACGCCAACAGAATTTGAAATAGTGACTTTATTAGCAAAAAATAGAGGGAAGGTTTTCTCTATAGCAAATATTTATGAAAGTGTTTGGAAGCAAGAATATTTAGAGTCGGATAATACAGTAATGGTGCATATAAGAAAGATTAGAGAGAAACTTGAAGAAAATTCAAGAAAGCCACGTTTTATAAAAACGGTTTGGGGTGTTGGTTATAAGATAGATAAGTAGGTGAGAGGTTTTGCAAAAAAAGAAAGTTAAAGTTTTCAAAGACAAGCTTTTAAAAAATAAATGGTATATAAAATTTCAAGAAATTAGAGAAAAAATATTAGAAAAAATAAATAGTAATTTAAAATATCAATTAACATTTTTAGTAGCAGTTTGCTTTTTAATTAGTATAATTATAGGGTTTATAACTACACAAACATTCTTTGCAGAAAATAGAAAAATTATTTCAACAGAGATAGACGTAGCTGGATTTAATAATGATGCTAATAATTTTGCAACAAATTTAAACTATGAAATAGAAGAGGGTAAAGTAAAAGAAAGTGATAGTAAGTTTTTTGTAGAAGCATTAAATGGTACTACAACAGATTTAAATACAAATCATAGTGTGTATATAACTAATTTAGAAGGAAAAGTTATTTATAAAAAGAATGGGGCTAGTGAAAATCAATTTAGTATTTATGGGCTTTTAACTAAAATAAACGAGGGAAATTTAAATGAAAGACAAGAGTATACTGAAGAGAGTGTAAATACAAATATTAATACATCATCAGCATATTCAACGAAAGAATATACAAGAATATTTCCTTTGAAAATAGAAAATGGAGAATACTATTTAATTTATGAAGGAGTTCCAGATGTTATGGTAGATACTAAAATAGTAAGGACTACTAATGATGTATTGGGATTTGTTATTGGAGTATTATGTTTTATAGGAATGTTCATTTATTTGATAAATAAAAAGGTTAAATATTTAGATGAAATTTCGGATGGAATAAAAGTAATTGCTAGTGGAAATTTAGAGCATAGAATAAATTTAGTTGGCAATGATGAGGTATCTAATATAGCAAACAACATTAATACAATGGCAGCAGAAATAAATGATAGAATAGAGGCTCAGAAAGCTTCAGAAAAAACTAAAACAGAGTTAATAACAAATGTATCACATGATTTAAGAACACCATTAACATCGATTATGGGATATATTGGTCTTTTAAAGGATAAAAGATATAAAAATAAAGAGGAAATGGAAGAGTATTTAGAAATAGCATTTAATAAATCAGAAAATCTAAAAAGCTTAATAGAAGATTTATTTGAATATACAAAGTTGAATAATATAAGCAATTCAGAAATGAAAATAAATAAAACTAAAATTGATTTAAGTAATTTAATATCACAAATTGGAGATGAGATGATTCCTGTTTTTGAGAAAAATGATTTAATCTTAGTTAAAAATATAGTTGATGAAAAGCTTGTCTGTAATGTGGATCCAGAGAAAATGGTTAGAGTTTTAGAGAACTTACTGACAAATGCATGTAAATATTCTTATAAACCAGGAACGGTAGTTATGGGAATATATAAAAATGATAATAGTGCAATTATTTCAGTAAGAAATCGAGGGGACAATATAGATGAAGAAAAACTTAAAAAACTTTTTGAGAGATTTTATAGAGTTGATGAAGCGAGAACTACTGATAGTGGAGGAACTGGACTTGGACTTGCAATAGCAAAAACAATAGTTAATATGCATGGTGGAGATTTATGGGCAGAATGTTTAGGAAATGATATAACTTTTTATATAAAATTAGAAATTTCTAGTAACTAAAAAGGAATCTAAAAATAATATAAAATAAGAAATATTATTTTGGGAGGCACTATGCAAAATAAAAATGAAAAAAGTTTATTTGGTGTTGATTTAAATGAATACACTAAAAATCCGAATTTTTCAATTTTAAAAAATAATTCAGCATTTATTTATTTAAGAGCATCAGGATCAGGTTCAGGAAAGTTTCGAGTAGATTTAAAATTTTTAGATTTTGTAAAGGAATGTAGGGAAAATGGAATAAAAACAGGTGGATATCATTATGGAATTCCTTCATATAACCTAATGACAGCAGATTCACAATGTGATAATTTTATAAATACATTACAATCTGCATATGGTAAAAAAAATTATGGTGATTTGATGCCTGTTTTAGACATAGAAGAACCAACAAATCCATTAATGAACACCGATGTTCTATTAAAATGGATTGATAGGTTTAGAACAAGATTTCAAAGTAAAACAAGAAGACGATTGATGTTATATGTATCAACTAATTTTGTGCAAGAAAACAATGATTTTAAAAGTAGTACTGGAACTTATCTCTTAGACAATATGCCTGTTTGGATTGCGATGTATACATCTATTCCGGGAAATCCAAAGATTCCACAGGATGTTGGAGGATGGAAACAATGGAGAGCATGGCAATTTACAGATAAATATAAAATTGATGGTGTAGATAATTTAGTAGATGCTAACTGGGGACCTAACAATTTAGAACTCCTAATGCAACCAGCACAAGTAAAGAATTTTAAAGGGAAGATAGTAGGAAATATGATTAATCTTACATGGACTAAAAATTCTGAGATTGATTTATTAGGATATAATATTTTTGTAGATAATTATTGGATGGGAACAGTAGATAAACCAGGTAATAGTTTTAATATACCAATATTAAAACTATATAAACCATATGGTAGGAATGTAGTTATATCTATTGAAGCATTTGATATAGATGGAGATACATCACAAGTTAGAAGTAAATTTAATCTAACATTATAAAATTAAAAGATATTGTAAATAAAGACCACCCTAAGGTGGTCTATTACAATTTAAATAAATGGAATTAATTTATAATATTTACAAATTATTAGGGTGTATTGTATAATTAAATGGAAAATATTATTTAATATGATATTTTTTACTACATGAAAAAGGAGGATAGGTTTGTGAGGAAAAAAAGTAAGGAAAATGAGAAAAAAGGATTTATTCGGAATAATAAAAAAAGGTTAATAATAGCAGTTGCTACTTTAGTGATTCTTGGAATAGGTGGAGGAGCATATGTTTCAAGTGTAGAAGGGAATTTGGAGTCGTGGAAAGAAAAGATATATCCTGGGGTTAAAGTAAAGGGTGTTGATTTATCTGGAAAGACAGCAAAAGAGGCAAAAGATTTACTTAATGAAAGTCTTGTTAATAAAATTAATGATAAAGATATATTAATAAAGGTTGGAGATAAGGAATATAAAGCTAAGTATAATGAAGTTGGCGGAGCATATGACATAGATAAGGCAGTAATAGATGCAATAAATTATGAAAAAGACGGGAACATATTTAAACAGAATTCAATTATACAAGGCAAAGAAAAAGATCTAGATGAAGTAGAAGTTAATTTTTTATATGATGATAAAAAATTAGAAGAATTCAAAAAGAAAGTAGTAAGTAAAGTTAATATAAAACCAAAAGATGCTACAATAAGAATTGATGGGAATAATAAGCAGATAACAGATGAAGTTATTGGAAAGAAACTTGATAAAAAAATTTTAGATGAAAACTTAAGAGCGCATTTAAATGGTGATTTAAATGAAGGAACAGTTTTAAACTTAGAATATATTGAAGATAAACCTAAAAAAACGAGAGAGGAGCTTTCAAAGATAAAAGATATAATGGGAAGCTTTGAATCTTCATTTAGTACATCTACAGTAGCGAGGTCAGCTAATATTGCAGCAGCAGTAAGTTTTGTTGATGGAACTGTTTTAATGCCTGGTGAAGAATTTAGTTATGATAAAGCAACATCAACAGATAAAAGTAAATATCATCAAGCACCTGTATATATAAATAATAAAATAGAAATGGATATAGGTGGTGGGATATGCCAAGTGTCATCGGCACTTTATAGAGCAAATATGGAAGCTAATGTAAGAGCTACAGAAAGACACAATCACTCTTTAACAGTTTCATATTCAAAACCTAGTTTAGATGCAACTGTAGCATGGGGATATTTAGATTATAGATTTAAAAATCCATATGATTTTCCAATCTATATAAAAGGAACATCTGATGGAAAAGTTATAAGGTTCTATATTTATGGCGATAAGAGTGGCATGAAAGGTAGAACTTATGAAATGCAAAATGAAATTGTAAAGACTATACCGCCAAATGAAAAAATAGTAAATGATCCTAATTTAGAAGAAGGAAAAAGAGTAGTAGAGTCTACAGGACAAGCAGGATATGTATCAAAAGGATATCAATTAACTTATGAAAATGGTAAACTAATAAGTAAAGAACTTATATCTACAGATACATATGCAACGACTGATACAGTAATAAAGGTTGGTACTAAGAAAGTTGAAGCTAAAAAAGAAGAGAAGAAAATAGAAAATAAACCAATAGAAACACCAGTAGAACAACCAGTAGAACAACCGACAGAGCAACCAGTAGAAACACCTGTAGGATAAAAAAGTTAAATAGAAAGGGACATATTAAGGGAGAACTTAAATGTCTCTTTTTAATAAAGAAAAGTGGATTAGTACAAAAGATTAAAATAGATGACTTAGAAAAAGTTTTAGGATGAAGTTGAAGAACTATTTAGGAGATGAAAAGATGAAGTACAAAATGGTATGTATAGATATGGATGGGACTTTATTAGGGAAAAAAAGAAAAATTTCAGAAGAAAGTAAAGAAGTATTAAGGAAAGCACGAAAAAAAGGTGTGCACATAGTGATAACTACAGGGCGATTATATAATAATGCAGCATATTTCTCGGATTTAATAGGTGTAGACTCAGCTGTTATTGGGGGGAATGGAGCTATAATTAGAGAGAAGAGAAAAACTGAAGAAATATATAGAAGTAAATTTAATATAGATATATGCCAAAAGTTATTACATTTAGCTAATAAACATAAGGTTGTACTACATTTTCATACAACTAATAGTATAATTTCTAATAGCTACATTAGTATAAATGTAGCTAAGATAGTATTAAAGGGAAGAAGAAATGAAGAATTTAAAATTGATTTAGCAGCTATAAAGAGAAAAAAAGCATGGAATAAATTCTTAGAGACAGAAGGGGAAAAAATAACAAAGACAATTTTATTTTCTCCAAGTGCTGAAAGAATCCAAGCTTATAGAAGAGAGTTAGATCAAATGAAAGAAATTACTTATTTTGTTTCAGGAACCAGAAGTATAGAAATAAATATGAAAGATGTATCTAAAGGTAATGCAGTAAAAAAACTTGCAGAATATTATGGAGTAAAGAGAGAAGAAATAATCTGTATAGGTGACAATGAAAACGATGTTTCTATGATAAAATATGCAGGACTTGGAATTGCTATGGGAAATGCTATTCCTAAAATAAAAGAAGTAGCAGATTACATAACAGATACAAATATAAATGATGGAGTCAGAAAAGCTGTAGAGAAGTTTGTGCTTAAGGAAGAGAAGATATAAATTTTGACTAAAATTCATAGTTGTAGTATTATGGGAGAGATAGAATTTAAGTAAAAATAAGATGGGCATATTATGATTGTTCATCTTATTTAATTTAATTAGAAGGTGAGTTTTTTGAATTTAAATATAGTAATGTATCAACCAGAGATACCACAAAATACTGGGAATATAGCAAGAACTTGTGTTTTAACAGGATCAAAGTTACATCTTATAAAACCTTTAGGGTTTAAAATAGATGATAAACAAGTTAAAAGAGCAGGGCTAGATTATTGGAGTGAATTAGATTTAGAGATTCATGAGAGTTATGAAGAGTTTATGGAGAAATATGGAGACAATAAAATATATTTAGCTACTACTCATGGTGGAGAACATTATGATGAAGTTAAATTTAAAGAGGGGGACTTTATCATGTTTGGAAGAGAAACTTGTGGAGTTCCAGATGACGTTCATAATGCACATGAAGGAGTAAGAATACCAATGATAAAAACAAGTACAAGAAGCTTGAATTTATCAAATACTGTTTCAATTATTGCTTATGAAGCATTAAGACAAATTGGATTTCCAAATATGAAGTAAGTAAGGAAAGGGAATAAGGGAATGGAAAAGATTAAAATTATAACAGATAGTACAGTTGATTTACCAAAAGAGTTATTAAAGGAATTAGACATTGAAGTAATGCCAGTTCTTATAAATTTTGGAGAAGAAAGTTATTTAGATGGAATAGAAATAGATACTAAAGGATTATTTAAAAAGATGGATGAAACAGATGTTTTTCCAACTACAGCTCAAATAATTCCAAGTAGATTTGAAGAAATATATAAAAAATACTTAGATGAAGGTTATAAAGTGTTATCAGTAATCATGTCATCTGGGATGAGTGGAACATATGAATCTGCATGCTTAGCAAAACAAATGTTAGATACAGAGGATGTTTACATAGTTGATTCTCAAAAAATAACATCTGGGCTTGGACTTTTAGTTTTAAAAGCAGCTAAACTAAGAGATGCAGGGAAAAGTGTAGAAGAAATCGTTGAAGATCTTGAAAATGTAAAAAATCATATTAATAGTTCTTTAAGCTTTGAATCTTTAGACAACCTAGTAAGAGGAGGAAGACTTCCAAAGGCTGTAAGTGTAGTTACAGGATTATTAGGAATAAGATTAATTTTAGAAATCAAAGATGGAGTTATGGCAGTTAAAGGGAAGGTTCGTGGAAATAAAAAAGCGATTAAAAGAATTATTGCTGATATTGAAGAAGATAGACCTGTTAAAGATATGCCAGTTATTATAGTTAGTGTTGGAGACAACGATGAAATTAAAAATGGAATTATAGATTATTTAAATGAAAAAAATATAAGTTATATAGAAGGTCCAGTTGGATGCTCAGTTGCGATTCATTCAGGAAAACAAGCTGTTGGAGCATTCTTTATAAGTGAAAAATAAAATTTGCTATCTTAAAAGTTAGTAAGTTTAAAAAAGCAAATCTAGGGTGATTTGCTTTTTTTTTATAAAATTATAATAAAGAGGAAGATTTCATAAAAGAGATTAAAAAAATTTCTAGATGAACTCGCCTCTTTTTTTTATTTGCATATAGTAATATAAGAAGTTTTAATATTTATTTGAAACTTTTGAATTAAAAGAAAGGGTTTAGGGGAAAATAACTTAAAATTTAAGGAGGTGAATATGGATGGAGAGAATAAAGGCTAATAAAGAAATTTTAATACTTTTATTAATAGTACTATATTTATATGTAATTATGACTATGGGGGGATGTGCAGGTAAAACAAAAGGGAATAGATATATGTTTACAGATGATTTAAATGTTGCCTTGATATGTGAGGATTATCAAGGTGAGCCTTATTTAGAAATAGCTAAAAAAGGAGTAATGGATGCAGGGAAAGAACTTTCCATGCATCCTAAAATAATTGCTTTAAACTTAAATGAAGATACAAAAAAGATAAATAAAGAAATGAATAAAGCAGCATTAAATAATAATTTAGTAATTATTGTAGGAGGATGGCTTAAAGATGCAGTAAAAGTATCATGTAGACAATTAAGGTCAAGGAATTTTGCAGTAATAGATCAAAGAGTTATGGAATCAAATGTAAAATCTGTAATATTTAAAAATGAAGAAGGTGCATTTTTAATGGGGATTATTGCAGGAGGAGAAACAAAGACAAATAAAGTAGGTTTTATAGGCGGATTGAATGATGAAGAAGGTGTAAGATTTCTAAGTGGATATGCAACTGGTGTCAAAGAAGTAAATGAACAGGCATATACAGAACTTATTGATTATTCACAGGTTAGATATACAGAAGATTTTAAAGATGAAAATAAAGCTTATGAAAAAGCAAGGAATTTATATAGAAATGGTTGTGATATTATTTTCCATGCATGTGGAAGCTCTGGAAAAGGTGTTTTTAAAGCAGCTTATGAAATGAATAAAAAAGCGATAGGTGTAGATGTTGATTGTGCAGAAGTTTATCCAGAATATAAAAAAGTCATAATGTCATCTATGGTTAAAAATTTAGATAAGACAATATTAAAGGTATGTAATGAAATAAGAACAGGAAGTTTTAAATGTGGTGAAAATAATATATTAGAATTAGGATTAAAAGAGGGAGTTTTTAATTGGGCTAAAAATACAGAAGAAAATGTATCAAAAGAAACATTTAATAATTTAAATAAATATAAAGAGATAATTATAGAAGGAATAATAGAAGTACCGGATAAGAGATTTAAAGTGACAGAGTTTAAAATTGGATAAATTAAGAATAGTTTGAATTGTTTGCAGTTAAACCTTTATGCTATAATTGACCTATGTCGAAAATAGGGAAGAAAGTTGGTGGTTATATTGAAAATGGAATACTCAATGAATTTGACGCAAGAACAAAAGCTTCATATGACACAAGAGATGCAACTTTCAATAAAAATGCTTCAAATGCCTGTAGGTGATTTAAGGGAGCATATAGATAAAGAGTTTGCAGAAAATCCAATATTAGATATGCAAGATAATAATTTAGAGAAATCTTCTGTTGCAGAAGAAAAATTTATGGATAAATATGATTATAAAGAAATGATAAAATATTTTGAGTTCGATAATTACGGAGCTCAAAGTAGAGGTGTTTACGATGATGAAGACGTTTCACCATTTAATTTTATTTCAGAAAAAAAATCACTTAAAGAATATCTAGTAGAACAATTATTAGAACTTGATATCGAAAAATATGAAGAGATTATTTGTAATTATATTCTAGAAAATTTGGACCATAGAGGATATTTAGAATGCGAATTAAGTCTGATATGCAAAGAACTTAAGATATCTGAAGAGCTAGGAGAAAAATGTTTAGAAATAGTTCAAGATTTAGAGCCGTATGGGATTGGAGCTAGAGACATACAAGAATGTCTTCTACTTCAGTTAGATAAATTAGCGTTAGATGATGAAATAATGGTAGAGATAGTAAAAAATCATCTAGAAGATATAGGAAATAATAAGTATGCGGTAATAGGTAAGGCATTAAAAATATCACCTAGAGAAGCTCAAAGATATGGAGATGTAATAAAAAAATTAGAACCAAAACCATCAAGAGGATTTTATACAGGAGAAGAAGTTAAATTTATAATACCAGATGCAGCAATTAGAGAGATTGATGGAGAATTAATAATTATTATGAATGATAGTATACTTCCAAAATTATCGATTAATAGTGGGTACAAAAAGGTTATAAACGAACAAAATGATGAAGTAGCAACTGAATACGTAAAAGACAAGCTTAATAAGGCACTTTTTTTAATTAAAAGTATAGAGCAGAGAAGAAGTACTTTATATAGAGTTTTAGAAGCTATTATAAAGAGACAAAAAGAATACTTTAAAAAGGGCTATAATTACTTAAAACCTATGACGTTAAAAGAAATAGCAATTGAATTAGAAGTGCATGAGTCTACTGTAAGCAGAGCTATAAAAGACAAGTATGTATTAACAGATAGAGGAACGGTGAAAATAAAAGATATGTTCACAACATCAATAGGTAAAAGTAATGAAGATTTAGGTGTAGTGAAAATAAAAAATAGAATAAAAGAACTTATAGATGCAGAAGATAAGAAGAAGCCATTGTCAGATCAATATATATCGGATAAACTTATTGAAGAAAAAATGGATGTTAAAAGAAGAACGGTTGCAAAGTATAGGGAAGAGCTTGGGATAAAATCATCTAGTAAGAGGAAAAGAATATAAAATTCTATTTTCAGAAAATTTCAAAAAAATAAAGAAAATGAAAAATTTTTAAATTAACCCTTTAAAAATTATGTTTTTTATTTTATAATAGATTTGTGGGACATAAAGAACATGTGTGGGACACAGTGTGACCAAAGGAGTGTTTAGGTTGCAAGAGATAATAGAATTACAGAAAAAAATAATGCCAGAAATGGTAGAATTATTAGAGAAGAGATACAACATACTTAGAACTATATTCTTTAATCAGCCAATAGGAAGACGTGTTCTTGCAAACGAACTTGACTTAAGTGAACGAATTGTTAGAACAGAGATAAGCTTTTTAAAAGCACAAGGACTTATAGAAATCAATACTCCAGGAATGACTGTAACAAGTCAAGGAGAAGAACTTGTTGATAAACTAAGTAGTTTTATCCATGAAGTAAAAGGCCTAAGTGATCTCGAGGAAATGGTTAAAAGTGTTCTGAAAGTAAAAAAAGTTATTATAGTTCCAGGCGATGTAGATCAAAATCCAAGTATCTTAAAAGAAATTGGAAAAGCTGCATCAGAGTATCTTAAATCAGTTATTAAGGATGATTCAATAATTGCTTTAACAGGTGGAAGCACAGTTAAAGAAGTTATAGATGCATTCCCTAAAATAAACAAATATTCAAATGTTCTTGTAGTTCCTGCAAGAGGCGGAATGGGTAAACATGTGGAAACACAAGCAAATACCTTGACTGGACGTTTAGCTAAAAAGTTAAATGCAAATTACAAGCTTCTACATATTCCAGAGAACATCAGTATAGATATTATGAATTCTTTAAAAGAAGAAAAAGATATTAAAGATGTTGTTCAAAGCATTCACAATGCCGATATTTTAATTTATGGTATAGGTAATGCAATGATAATGGCACAAAAACGTGGCATTTCTGAAGAAAAAATTTCTAAATTAAATGATTTAGAAGCAGTAGGAGAAGCTTTTGGATGTTATTTTAATAAAGATTCTAAAGTGGTTTCGGAAACGACCGCTATTGGAATAAATATAAGTAATGCTAGACAAATCAATACGCATATTGCTGTAGCTGGTGGTGCTAGCAAAGTTGAGTCGATTATAGCGACTCAATTAAATAACACACATGCTGTGTTAGTAACAGATGAGTCAGTAGGAAAGAAAATTTTAAAAATTCTTACAGCTCGTTAGAAATGTTTAAAAAAAAATTTTATAAAAGCTATTTTAGGAGGTATTTACAATGGTAAATGTAGCAATTAATGGTTTCGGAAGAATAGGAAGATTAGCGTTAAGATTAATGGTTGAACAACCAGAAAACTTCAACGTAGTAGCAATCAATGACTTAACAGATGCTAAAATGTTAGCTCACTTATTCAAATACGATTCAGCACAAGGAAGATTCAATGGTGAAATCGAAGTTAAAGAAGGAGCTTTCGTAGTTAACGGAAAAGAAATTAAAGTAACTTCAGAAAGAGACCCTAAAAACTTACCATGGGGAGAATTAAAAGTAGACATCGTTTTAGAATGTACTGGATTCTTCGCTTCAAAAGAAAAAGCTTCAGCTCATATCGAAGCAGGTGCTAAGAAAGTTGTTATATCAGCTCCAGCTGGAAACGACCTTCCAACAGTTGTTTTCAACACTAACCACGAAATATTAAAAGCAGAAGATACAGTTATATCAGGTGCTTCATGTACTACTAACTGTTTAGCTCCAATGGCTGACGTGTTAAGCAAACAATTTGGATTACAAAAAGGTTTCATGACTACAATCCATGCTTACACTAATGACCAAAACACTTTAGATGCTCCACACGCAAAAGGAGATTTAAGAAGAGCAAGAGCTGCTGCTGCTTCAATCATACCAAACTCAACTGGTGCTGCTAAAGCAATCGGATTAGTTATACCAGAATTAGCTGGTAAATTAGACGGAAACGCTCAAAGAGTTCCAACTATAACTGGATCATTAACTGAGTTAGTTTGTACTTTAGACAAAAAAGTTACTGTTGAAGAATTAAACGCTGCTATGAAAGCTGTTGCTAATGCATCATTCGGTTATACTGAAGATCCAATAGTTTCATGTGATATCATAGGAACAAGCTTCGGATCATTATTCGACGGAACTCAAACTAAAGTTATGGAAGTTAACGGAGAACAATTAGTTAAAGTTGCTTCATGGTATGACAATGAAATGTCATACACTAACCAATTAATCAGAACTTTAGGATACTTCGCTAACTTAAAGTAATCTAAATTAATTAGATAGTTAAACAAAAAAGTATTATAAGTCTGGTTTTGTAGTATAAGGCTATAAGGCCAGACTATTTTAAAATATAGAAAAAATATGTACAGGAAAAATTAGATGTATGTACAAATATATTTAAGAGGTGAAAGAGAATGAACTTCAACAAAAAGACTATAGAAGATATCCAAGTAAAAGGTAAAAAAGTTTTAGTAAGATGTGACTTTAACGTTCCATTAAAAGATGGAGTTATAACTGATGAAAATAGATTAGTAGGTGCTATGCCAACTATAAAATACTTAGTAGAAAATGGTGCGAAAGTTATCCTTTGCTCACACATGGGTAAACCAAAGGGAGAAGCTAAACCAGAATTATCTTTAGCTCCAGTTGCTAAAAGATTAAGCGAAATGTTAGGAAAAGAAGTAGTATTTGCTGCTGACGACAACGTTGTTGGAGAAAACGCTAAAGCTGCTGTAGCTAACATGAAAGATGGAGATGTTGTTTTATTAGAAAACACAAGATACAGAAAAGAAGAAACTAAAAATGGAGAAGAATTCTCAAAAGAATTAGCTTCATTAGCTGAAATATTTGTAAATGATGCATTCGGAACTGCACACAGAGCTCACTGTTCAACAGTTGGAGTTACTGAATTTATAGATACTGCTGTATGTGGATACTTAATCCAAAAAGAATTAAAATTCTTAGGAAATGCTGTTGAAACTCCAGTTAGACCTTTCGTTGCTATCTTAGGTGGAGCTAAAGTTTCTGACAAAATCGCAGTTATAAATAACCTTTTAGAAAAAGTTGATACTTTAATAATCGGTGGAGGAATGGCTTACACATTCTTAAAAGCACAAGGATACGAAATCGGAACTTCATTAGTTGAAGAAGATAGAGTTGAATATGCTAAAGAAATGATTGAAAAAGCTGCTGCTAAAGGAGTTAAATTCTTATTACCAGTTGACCACAGAGTTGCTGCAGAATTTAAAGATGTTACTCCAGTAGTTACTGAAGATCAAAATATTCCAGCTGGACACATGGGATTAGATATCGGACCAAAAACAGAAGTTATCTATGCTGATGCTGTTAAAGAAGCTAAAACAGTTATATGGAATGGACCAATGGGAGTATTCGAATTCGATAACTTCAACAAAGGTACAATTGCAGTAGCTAAAGCTATGGCAGATTCAGAAGCTACTACTATAATCGGTGGTGGAGATTCAGCTGCAGCTGTAAATATCTTAGGATTTGGAGACAAAATGACTCACATCTCAACAGGTGGTGGAGCTTCTCTAGAATTCTTAGAAGGTAAAGTATTACCAGGAATCGAAGCTTTAAATAGCTAATTTTAAAAAATAGTTTTTATATAATATAGATATATAGATTTGGCCACTCAAAAAGGTGACTTTAGAGTGGCTAATATTTTCACAAAATTTTTATAGAGGTGATTTTAAATGAGAAAAGCAATAATTGCAGGAAACTGGAAAATGCACAAAACACCAGCAGAAGCTGCTGAAATGATAAATGAATTAAAAACATTAGTTAAGGATGCTACTTGTGATGTAGTAATCTGCCCAACTTTCGTTTGCTTACCAGCTGCTATAGAAGCTGCTAAAGGATCAAACGTTAAAATAGGTGCACAAAACATGCACTTTGAAGAATCAGGAGCTTTCACAGGAGAAGTTTCTCCAAGCATGTTAGTTAGCTTAGGTGTTGACTATGTTGTTATAGGACACAGTGAAAGAAGAGAATACTTCAATGAAACTGATGAAACTTGTAATAAAAAAGTTAAAAAAGCTTTAGAACATAACTTAATTCCAATACTTTGTTGTGGAGAAACTTTAGAACAAAGAGAATCAGGAAACTATGTTAAAGTTTTAGAAGGACAAATCACAGCTGATATGGCTGGATTATCAAAAGAAGATGCAGAAAAAGTTGTTATAGCTTACGAACCAATCTGGGCTATCGGAACTGGTAAAACTGCTACTTCAGATCAAGCTAACGAAACTATAGCTGCTGTAAGAAATGTTGTAGCTGGAATGTTCGGTAAAGAAGTTGCTGATAAAGTAAGAATTCAATACGGTGGATCAGTTAAACCAGGAACTATAAAAGAACAAATGTCTAAATCAGATATCGATGGAGCATTAGTAGGAGGAGCTAGTTTAGTAGCTTCTGATTTCTCACAAATCGTAATGTACTAATCAATATTTAGACTTATAAAAAGCAATAGGAATGGCTGAAAATTACTTTAGTTCATAACTATTGCTTTTCTTGTTATTAGAAAATAATTGTAGTATAATTAATTCATAAAGATAATAATAATTATTCATTGGAAATAATTATTAATTAAGGAAAAAGTATATTGTATATAAATGGAGGAAGAGAACTATGGCAAAAAAACCTGTTATGTTAATGATATTAGATGGTTTTGGAATTGCAGAAGCATCAGAAGGAAATGCAGTTTCATTAGCAAAGAAACCAAATTTTGATAAATTAGTACAAGAGTACCCTACAAGCCAATTAGAGGCTTCAGGAATGGAAGTTGGATTACCAGCAGGACAAATGGGGAACTCAGAAGTTGGACACTTAAATATAGGTTCAGGAAGAATCGTATATCAAGAATTAACTAGAATAACTAAAGCTATGGGTGATGGTGAAGTAAGAGAAAATGAAGCTCTTTTAAAAGCAATGAAAAATGCTAAAGATAACAATACGTCACTTCATTTAATGGGACTTTTATCTAATGGTGGAGTTCACTCACACATTGATCATTTAAAAGGACTTTTAGAATTTGCTAAAGCTTATGGATTACAAAAAGTTTATGTTCATGCATTTATGGATGGAAGAGATGTTGCTCCTTCATCAGGAAAAGGATTTGTAGAACAAGCAGAAGCTATGATGAAAGAAGTTGGTGTAGGAGAAATCGCTACAGTAAGCGGTAGATACTATGCTATGGATAGAGATAATAGATGGGAAAGAGTTGAACTTGCGTACAATGCAATAGTTTTAGGCGAAGGTGCTAAAGCTAATAGTGCTGTAGAAGCTATGGAACATTCATACCATGATAATAAAACTGACGAATTCGTAGTTCCATGTGTAATAGAAAAAGATGGAGCTCCAGTTGCTAAAGTTAAAAGTGGAGATTCAGTAATATTCTTCAACTTCAGACCAGATAGAGCTAGAGAATTAACTAGAGCTATAAATGATAAAACTTTTGAAGGATTCAAAAGAGAAGCTGTAAGTCTTACTTTTGTAACAATGACTCAATATGATAAAACTTTAGAAGGTGTTGAAGTTGCATTTAAACCTCAAACACTAACTAATACTTTAGGTGAGTTTGTTGCTGAAAAAGGATTAAACCAATTAAGAATAGCTGAAACAGAAAAATATGCTCACGTTACTTTCTTCTTTAACGGTGGAGTTGAACAACCAAACGTAAATGAAGATAGAGCATTAATATCATCTCCAAAAGTTGCAACTTATGACTTACAACCAGAGATGAGTGCAATTGAAGTTACTGATGAATTAATTAAGAGAATAGATAGCGATAAATATGACATGATCATATTAAACTACGCTAACCCAGATATGGTAGGACACACAGGAGTTATACCAGCAGCTATTAAAGCAATTGAAACAGTTGATACTTGTCTTGGAAGAGTAGCTAATAAAATATTAGAAAAAGATGGATCATTATTTATAACTGCTGACCACGGAAATGCAGAAACTATGATCGATTTCTCAACAGGAACACCATTTACAGCTCATACAACTGATCCAGTTCCATTCGTTTGGGTATCAAACCACTCAAAAGGAAAAGAATTAAAATCAGGAAAATTAGCTGACATAGCACCAACTATGTTAAAAGAAATGGGATTACAAGATCCAAAAGAAATGACTGGAGATTGCTTAATCTAATTATTTTAAAAGGACTGTCTTTGGACAGTCCTTTTGTTAAAATAACAATAAAAACTTTTACATAAATAGTAAAGGTTTTTATTTATATTAAATTTATTAAAATTAAGTGCTTTTTGCAAATTTGGCATTATAGCCATTTAAGGTCTGTTCTACTATAACATCATATGTAAGTTTTAAGTCCTTTTTTATGTCTTTGAATAGGATTAATTCCTGTTCTTTTCCTGTATCATCTAAAAACTTTAAATATATATTTTCAGGTTTATATAAATGCATTGGTACTTTTTCTAAATTTGTAAATTCATTTTTAGATAGGGTATCAGAGAATTCCTTGTGAAGAACTCCTTCATCGTCTGAAATTTTTAAGTTATTTAAATGATTATTAGTTAGATTTTTTATCTTGAAATTAAACTTTAATTTAAAACTCATATCTATCAAACTCCTTTAAGTAATCATTTACATTTATATTATATCATACAAAAAAGATTAAAAAAAGTTAAATTTAGCACAATTATATGAAAGAATTAATAAGATATATAAAAGCATTTTAAAATAGGGGAAAGATATGAATAAAAATTATTGTTATTCTGTAGAGTTAGACGAAAAAACAGAAGAGTTATTTAAAAAGGGAGTTTATTTAGGGCAAGGAAATAATGGAATAGTCTATGAATTACCTAAAAATAAAATAATAAAAATATTTTTGAAAAAGAAAATTTGTGATACAGAAGCAAATACATTGAAAAAAACAAAGAAGTCTAAGTATTTTCCTAGTATATATTATCATGGAGAACTTTATATAATAAGAGAAAAGGTTGATGGTGAACGATTAGATAAATACATAAAGAGAAAGGGAATGACAAAAGATATGACTTATAAAATCTATAAGTTAATTCAAGAATTTAAAAAGCTTAAATTTAAAAGATTAGATACTAGATGTAGAGATATTTATGTTACAAAAAAAGGAGAATTAAAGCTTATAGATCCAAAGGGATGTTATACAAGAGAAGTTGATTTTCCAAGGCACTTGATGAAAAAATTAAAAGATTTAGATGTTTTAGAAGATTTTTTAAATCATGTAGAAAAGATTGATAAGGCAGAAGGAGAACATTGGAGAAAATCTATAGAAAAATATTTTTTATCAGATAAATATTTAAAAAAAGTAAAAAGAGTAGAAAATAAATGATAAATAAAAAAAGATTATCTTAGATGATCTTTTTTTATTTATATTATGTAATATGGAAAAAAATAAAAAACTATGATATACTAAATAAGTTAACAATATGAAAAATTAGAGGATTTAATATATAGGAGGTGTTCCCATGCAAGTTTTTTTAATGGCTTTAGTAGTTATATCTGGGTTAATAACAATTGTAACTGTGCTTATGCAACCAAGTAAATCAGATGCATTAAGTGGGCTTATTCAAGGAAGTAATAATGATACATTCTTTTCGAAAAATAAAGCTAGAACAAAAGAAGTTATCCTAGCTAGAACAACTATGATATGCATGATAATATTTGCATTATCAGTACTAGGATTACATTTAATATAATCCCGTGGGAATTACCACACAAGGAAAGCTACATTAGTATTTTACTAAATGTAGCTTTTTTTATTTTATAATATTTAAAGGATTACTTCTTAAATAGGTCATAAAAGTAAAAAGGGAATAGTAAGATTTAAAGAGATTAAAATAAAAAAGGAGATAAATTATGGAGATATTGTTTATACCGTTAATTTGTGGACTGATTGCACTAGGAGTCTTACTATTTTTAAGAAAAGATATCTTGAAAGAAGAACCAGGAAATGAAAAAATGAGAGAAATTGCTGAAAGTATAGAAGAAGGTGCAATGGCCTTTCTGAAAAAAGAATATAAGTACTTATCTATATTTATAGTGGCATTATTTATTTTAATAGGAAGTTTTTTAAGTATTCAAGCAGCTATAGCATTTATTGCAGGTGCTTTATTTTCTATGGTTGCAGGATATGTTGGAATGAAAATAGCGGTAAAAGCTAATGTAAGGACAGCAAATGCAGCTAAAAAGGGCATAAAAGAAGCATTATCTATAGCTTTTTCAGGTGGAGCAGTTATGGGGTTGTGCGTAGTTGGCTTTGGGATAATAGGGTTAAGTGTGCTAGTGTATATATTTGATTTTAAGGTGGAATATATAACAGGATTTGGACTAGGAGCATCATCCATAGCACTTTTTGCAAGAGTTGGTGGAGGTATATATACTAAAGCAGCTGATGTAGGAGCTGACTTAGTAGGGAAAGTTGAAGCTGGAATTCCAGAAGATGACCCAAGAAATCCAGCAGTAATTGCTGATAATGTAGGAGATAATGTAGGGGATGTAGCAGGAATGGGAGCAGACCTTTTTGAATCATATGTAGGTTCTATAATCTCTGCGATTACACTAGGAAGTGTTGTAGCTGTAACTTTAGGAAAAAATGCAATGATATATCCTTTGTTATTAGCAGCCTGTGGAATAGTTGCTTCTTTAATAGGAATAGTTGTGGTGAAAATGTATAAAGGGGAAAATCCACAAAAGGCATTAAATAGAGGAACTACAGTAGCAGGAGCTATTTCTTTAATAGCAGGAGCAAGTTTGTCTTATTATTTATTCCAAGAATTAACATTATTTATTCCTATAATAGTAGGAGTTACAGTAGGAATATGTATTGGAAAAATTACAGAAATTTATACATCTTCAGATTATAGATACGTTAAGAAAATAGCAAAAGAATGTGAAACAGGAGCAGCAACTAATATAATTGCAGGTCTTGGCGTTGGAATGAAATCTACATTAATTCCTATTATATTAATAGTTGTAGGTATATTGGTTTCATATATGGGATGTGGAGGAAATACAAATAGCATGATGGGATTATATGCAATTTCCTTATCAGCAGTAGGAATGTTATCAACTACAGCGATAACAGTAGCAGTTGATGCATATGGACCAATTGCCGATAATGCAGGAGGAATTGCAGAAATGAGTGAATTACCTGAAAGTGTTAGAGAAATTACTGATAAATTAGATTCAGTTGGTAACACTACAGCTGCAATAGGAAAGGGATTTGCAATAGGATCTGCAGCACTTACAGCTTTAGCATTATTTGCATCATATACTCAAGCAGTTAATTTAGAACAAATAAATTTATTGAATCCGTTAACTTTAGTAGGAGTATTAATTGGAGGTATGCTTCCGTTTTTATTTGGAGCTTTAACAATGGAATCAGTAGGTAAAGCAGCAGGAGAAATGGTTGAAGAAGTTAGAAGACAATTTAAAGAATTACCAGGAATATTAGAAGGAAAAGATAAACCAGATTATGCAAGATGTGTTGAAATATCTACACATGCAGCCCTTAGAGAAATGATTTTACCTGGAATAATAGCTGTTGTAGCACCAATTGCAACAGGATTACTTTTAGGTACAGAAGCTTTAGCAGGACTTATAGCAGGCGGGGTAGTAACAGGAGTTATGATGGCAATTACTATGTCAAATTCAGGTGGAGCTTGGGTAACTAAACTGTTACAACAAATTTAAACAAAACTATACAAATAGTATAGAAGTATAGATTTAAAAACAGAAAGCCCTCTGTATCTAGCGATAGGTGCAGACTCGGAGTTAATTGCTTTTAACCCCTAAAGCCTTACTACCAAAGCGAAGTTAGAAATGACAAGCGTAACGGTGCGAAAGCAGAAAAAAGTGTAAGGATAACCTAAGTTGAAATAAAATC
>NZ_CAMTIG010000050.1 GCF_947072515.1 uncultured Clostridium sp. | reverse complement strand
AACACTGAAAATTTATAGATTTTTCAGTGTTTTTTTCTTAAGTTGATAGCATTGTCCCCGTTCCTGGCTTCGGTGTATGTGTTATATTTATTTCATTTCCTGTATAATATACTGTATTTGCAGAATTAATTTCATTTCCATTATTAAAATTACTAAGATTTTTTGGATTTTCAGGTGTTATGCTTACAGTTCCTGCTATTAATTGATCAGGATATTCAATTTTAAATAAGTTTGCTGTTCCTGCATAAGCTTGCTGTAATAGCGGCCCTGATATTGTATATGTTCCATTTCCATTATCTTTTAAATATGGTGATTGTATTGGCACTAATTTAGTCGTAGAAATATCACTTGGTGTTATTTTAAAAGTGTATGTTTCTTCCATATATTTACCATTTAATCCATTTATCAAATTAACAGGATCTAATCCAATTAATTCTCCACTAGCATTTCCATTATTATCTGCTGCTAACTGTAATCCAAGTTCATTATTAGTACTTGTTAATGTTGGTGCTATTGTTTCTGTATATTTTCTTGTTGCTAATATTGGTTTTAATTTAACCGTATATGTTCCCTCTTGTCCATTCACTGTATAATTCATATGAAAAACTGGATTTATTTGTAATCCATAACAAGAGTCATTTAATGTAATTGAAATAGGCACTGAAAAAGACCCTGTTGATGACTCAGTAGATTTAACATGATTGCTTTCAACTGCTGTCACTACAGATTGTTTTAGTGCATTAGCTAACTGTTGTTGTTGTGCTGTTAATGGTGCTCCATCTATTCCTGTTATATTTATGTCAGTATTAAATTTAATATCATTTACATTAAAACTTTTCCCATTATTACTTTGAAATGTTATTGGTACTGAATAAGTAAAACTGGTACCTTGCGTTGCTATATTTCCTGTTTTTGGTACTTCATTTTCTGGCTTATATTGAGTATCTGAAGTTGTTCCGTTTGAAACTGTTTTTGTAATGGTAGGACTTGATGATGTTATTTCTAGATTACTTAATGTAGGTTTTACTGCTAATTGAGCTTGATCCTCTTTTTGACTTTTATTAGGTATTTTATTTTGAATGGGTTCCGCGAAAGATTGAACACTTGGAGATAAAATTGCTGCTGACATAGTTGCGGTGGCGACTATCTTACTAACTTTACCTAAATGCCCCTTAGACTTTTCATTATTTTTCTTCATTACTTATCCTCTCCTAATAGTTAATAAAAACAACTTAAATATTTTTTAATAATTTTCTTATAATTCCTTGTAATTTTCTAAAAATTTTTTATTCAATTTTCCTCAGACACTCTTTTTATTTATTAAATTAATAATTTACTTTTTTTAGCTTTTCCCTATTTTTAACAGTCTTGTATTTTATAATAATTAATTATTTTAATAAATTTAAGCTCTTTAAAAGAATTTTCATTAAATAAATTCTATATTTTTTATCTTTTTGCTTTTATCAACATTTGTTTTTTATTTAAACATTTGTTTTTCAACACCTAATTATAGAGAATCTCTAATTCTATTGCAAATTTAATAATTATATAAAGTTTATATTTTATTAAAATTTTATTGCAAATAATCAATTTTAATTTATCTATATAATTTAATTGCTTAACCATTCTTAATATTTTTTAACTATTTATTAGTTAAATTGCCTATTTATCACTTAAATATAAAAAACACTCCGTATTTACTACTCTTATCCATAAACCTAATTCCATACTTCTTTTAGTTTATTAACTCTTTTTTTACATTTAAATTCTTATAATTTTATATTTTTCTCTATATTTTTTCTTGTTTTTATCAATTTTTTCTACTCTTTTTTAAACTTTAGTATAAAACGCTTTTTATTATTACTATTATTTAGTTATTTTTTTAACAATAATTCATATTTTAAAATCAAAAAAATAAGATACGCAAGGCGTATCTTATTTCTAAATTTATATTCCAAATGATTAATTATTCGTTTTTTTAATAATACTCTGTGCAATTAAATAATTTTCTTTTGCTAACTCATCATATCCCAAAGCCTCATATATTTTACTAAGAGTATTATATACCCTTGGCTCTAAGCATCCTTTTTCTATTGCTATATCATAATTTTCTATTGCTTGATCTAAATCACCTGTTAAAAGGTATATATTCCCCAAATTATAATTTGGAATATAATTTTTTTCATTTAGCTTAATCATTTTTTCGAATGATTTTATCGCTTTCTCGTATTCATTATTTAAAAAATACACTTGCCCTAAATTATAGTATGTTCTTTCATATGTCTTATCTAAACTTAATGCTTCTTCTAAAACTTCTATAGCTTTAGCATAATCTTTTGCTGAAATAAGAAAAATTCCTTTATCATTTAATAATATTACATCTTTATTTTCAGAAATTTTAAACTTCATACACATACCCAACCTTTTATTATTCTTAACTATAGTATAATTTATGTATAGTATAAAAAAAAGGAGTAATTTTTATGGAAGAACTACATATTTTGGGAACTGGTTCTGCAATGGTTACTAATTGCTATAATACTTGTTTCACTATTTCTAATAATAACGAACATTTTTTAATAGATGCAGGTGGAGGAAATACAATTTTATCTCATCTCCAAAAAATGAATATAAAAATAGAAAATATACATCATATGTTTATATCTCATAATCATAATGATCATATTTTAGGTGCTATTTGGGTACTTCGTGCTGTAGGACAAAGTATGCTAAATGAAAAATATACAGGTAATTTTAATATCTATTGTCATCAAACTTCAATTGATGCTTTAAAAGACATTTCTAGATACGTACTTCAAAAGAAATTTACTAATCTTTTTGATAGTAGAATAATATTTAATTCAATTAACAACGGTTCAAAATTTACAATATTAAATAGAGAAACAGAATTTTTTGATATTGGAAGTACTAAACTACTTCAATTTGGATTTAAAACAACTTTAGAAAATGGAAAAACTTTAACTTTCTTAGGTGATGAACCTTATAGAGACTTAGTTAAATCTTATGCTCTAGGCGTAGATTATCTTTTACATGAAGCATTTTGTCTTTATTCTCAAAAAGATATATTTAAACCTTATGAAAAGCATCATGCTACAGTTAAAGATGCTTGTATAAATGCAAAAGAATTAAATGTAAAGTCTATTTTACTTTATCATACAGAAGATAAAAATATGGAAAATAGAGAAAAACTATATATTAAAGAAGGACAAAAAGAATTTAATGGCCCTATTTATGTTCCTAACGATTTAACCCTAATTACTTTATAGAAATAACTTTAGTATTAGTTTCTTTTTAGATAAGATAAATTAACACTAAAATTATTAAGTATACAAAAAGTCAGTAAAGCTATCTATTGCCTTACTGACTTTTTTATTTATATATTATCCCAAGTTTTCTTTTCTAGGAATTTTACTGCTTTATTTTCTGCTTTTTTAATAATATCTTTTCTATATCCCATAACTTCTAATATTTTTATTGCATTTCTAGTTTTTGAACGCCCTTCTTTTAATTTATAGTCAAATGCAATTTTATTATTTTTAACTTTCTCTTCAAAGCTATAATTATCATATAATTCATTCAACATATAAGTAAGTTCTATATCATGTGTTGCCGCTAGACAGAATACATCTTCATCTCTACCTAAGTAATCTAGAATTTCTGATGATGCTGATATTCTTTCTACAGTATTTGTTCCTCTTAAAATTTCATCTACAATACAAAGAATTGGGTGTTCGTATTCCATATCATCTAAAATTCTCTTCAATGCTTTTATTTCAACCATATAGTAACTTTCACTTGATAAAATATTATCTTGAAGTGCCATTGATGAGTATATTCTAAACATAGCCCCTCTATACTCTTTAGCACATACAGTATTTATTGTTTGACCTAAAAGAGCATTTAATCCTACTGATCTTAAGAATGTACTTTTACCTGATGCGTTTGATCCTGTTAAAAGTACTGATTTTTTAAAGTCACCACTATTTACTACTGGTTCTTTAATTAATGGATTATAAATTTCTTTAAATTCTACTTCTACATCTTTAGTAAAGTTTGGTTCTACATAATATTCTAGTGTTTCTCTAAATGAACTAACAGCAATTAATGAATCTAATTCTCCTACATAATCATATAAAACTCTAATACTTTCTGGATTATCACAAATTATCTTTCCAGCTCTTTCATAATTAATTATATCAATTAAGAAAACCCCATTTAAATATATTTTGATAGCTCCAGCATTTCCTCCACTTAATGATATAGCTTCATTTAGTGCTTTATTATTTATCTTTTTAAACTTTGATAAAGCCTCATCAAGATTAGGATATTTACTATTTATTTCTTCTATATTTAAACTTCTTATTTTATATGCACACTTAATTAGATTGATCATATAAGAGTAATCCTCTAATACATACTCAGTATCTTTTTTAGCAGCCATTGTCATAGTTGAATTTATTACAACAATCATTACAGCCGCTATAATTGGCCCTGAATTTTGAAGAATTATTCCACCAATAAATAAAACTATTATTGCATACCTTAAAAATAAATGTAATCCAAGCTTACTTCCTGAAAACTTCTTAGGTTTAAAAAAATAATTTGAAAGTCTTGCTATTTCTCTTCTACCTAAAATGCTTCTAATTGTATACTGTACATTAAATCTATCTTTCGCATTTTCTTTAAAGTACTTTATCATTTCTTCTCTATTTTCAAGTTCTTCTTTTTTAAAGCTTGGAATCCTTAAAATTTTATATAAAACTTCCGCTCCTACAGAACTCTGTACATTTGCAATAATTTTATATATCTCATCCATATTTAAATCATGCCAAGTTATATTATCTACAAAGAATTCTTCCTCATCTTTACAATTTTTAAAATAACTTTCGATATTTTCTCTATCTATTGGTTTTTTCTTATAATGACTTCTTTTACCATAACTACTTCTTATGTCACTTTTAAAGTAATTTCTTCTTCCTGCATCTGTAATCCTATCAGCTACAATCAATATGACTATAATAATTATGGCGTATATTAATATCAATTTTTCTGCGCTCACACTGTATCTCCTTTTATTTTTAAATTTTTTTCAAATTATACCATTTATTAATGAACTATTTGTGAATATTTCTTTCATCAAAAAAGAAACTTATCTTTCTTAAAATAAGTTTCTCCAAATTTCTTTTATTTATTTTTATATTTTTTTAACTCTTTTATTATTTCAAAATATTCTTTTTCCAAATTCTCTTTTTTATTTAAGTCCACTTCTATTGATAATAAGGAAATAATATTAGATAATTTATTTTCTAACACAAGTATATTTTCTTTACTTTCACGTTCCTTATTATCTACTTTAACCTCATTTTTTCTATTGTTATACTCTGTATATGTTCCATCAAACTCAATTATCTCTTTATCTTTTATCTCTATAATATAATTACATATATTTTCTATAAATCTTCTATCATGAGAAATAATAAGACATGTTTTACTGCAATTAATTAATGCTTCTTCTAATGCTTCTTTAGTTTTAATATCTAAATAATTTGTAGGTTCATCTAAGATAATTAAATTATTATCAGATAATAAAGTTTTGCAAAGAGAAACCTTTACCTTTTCTCCCCCACTTAAACATTCTACTTTCTTTAAAACCACATCTCCATAAAAGCCAAATCTATTTAAATTTATTCTAATAAAAGTTTCATCATAAGACGAGCTTTTCATAATATTCTCTAAAATACTTCTATCCTCCTTTAAGTTTTCTTGCCCTTGATCAAAATATCCTATAACAATATTTTTTGAAATATTTAAATTTTCATCTTTAGATATTATTTTTTTTATCAATGTAGTTTTCCCTACTCCATTTTCGCCAATCAATGCTATCTTTTTACCATTTTTCACTTTAAATTTTCCATTTTGAATTAAAACTTTTTCATCAATTTTTAATCCATAATCTTTTGTTTCTATAAGATTTTTAGAATATATTTCTAAGTTATTTTGCACTTTAACCTTTATATCTACTATATTCTTAGGCTTTTCTTTTACTTCTAAATTTTCTATTCTACTTTTTAAAGCATTTATATTTTTCTCTATATTTTTTTTAGCTCTCTGTGGTCCCATTTTATGAAGTCTTGCTTCTGAATTCCCCATTCTTTTAGGAGTTTTTCTTAAACTGTCTCTTAAATTTTGCTTGCCTATTATTGCTTTCTCAATATGTTTTTTTTTATTTATATAATCCTCATATTCAAATTTTTCTCTATCTCTTTCCTGATTTTTTAAAATCAAATATTTCGAATAATTTCCTTTATAAATTTTAATTTTTCCATCTTCAAGTTCAACTATAATATTACAAATAGAATCTAAAAAATCTCTGTCATGTGATACAAGAAAAATAGCACCTCTATATTTTTTAAACCACTCCTCTAACTCTCTAATACTTTTTTCATCTAAATTTGATGTTGGCTCATCAGCAATTATAAGCTTTTTATTTTTATATAACGCATTATTTATTTTAATCTTTAATTTCTCTCCACCTGATAAAAAACCTTTATATTCTTCATTCAAATTGAATAAATTTTTTCCTTTTATAAAATTTTCTTCTTTAAATTCATTTCCTTGATTTATATATGAAAAACTATCTGTTAAATGAACATTTCCTTCATCTACTTTTACTTCCTTAAGTAATACTTTAATTAAGGTAGTTTTTCCTGCTCCATTTTCTCCTATTAAACCAACTCTATCACCCTCATTAATTTCAAATTTATCTATATCTAAAATTATTCTATCTCCATAATATTTTTTTACTTTCCTTAAATTTGCTAATTGCATAAAAAAATCCCTCCTATATATCATAGAAGAGTACTTATAGTTATAAAAAGGTATCATTTAATAACGCTATTTCTTTATACGAAATAACATTTCATTATACAACTTTAATCTACTCTTCTTAAAATTAAACACAACAAAAAAACATATTCTTTATTGTATTTTCAAACTTGAAAAATAGATTATAATCTCATTGCACCAAATACCTTCTCTTTCTTAAATTTATTAATTAAATTATATCATAAAATTATTTTCCATCCAATCTTTATAGTATTGTCTTTTGTGATATCTATTTTCTGATTTTATGTATTTATTAACGTTTTATACATCTTTTAGTGCTATACTAAATTTAAAGAAGCTCTTTAAGCAACTTATCTGTATTAACTACTTTGTTAATATTCTTAAGCTACTAAGAACTTAATAAATAACTAATTAATGAAAAGAGGAATTTATTATGGTAGAAGCATTTAAGGTAACAGAAAGAAGCACTGGCGACACGCCACATAAATTAAGAAAGGAGCTAAAGGTACCTGGTATAATCTATGGTGATACTTTAGATGAAAATATATCTTTTAAAATAGAAAAAAAAGAATTAATTTCATTATTTAAAAGTAATTCAATGACTTCAATTATTCCTATAAGCGTTGATGATGCTGTTAAGAACTGTATTATTAAAGAAATACAAAAAGATAACTTTGGTAATGTTATTCATTTAGATTTTCAAGCTATAAATAAACATGAAAATGTTAAATTAAACATTCCAATAGAATTTATAGGACAAGAAGCTATTGCTGAAAAAGGATTAGTTTTTGAAGCTTTAGAAACTCATTTAGAACTACATGGACCAGCTGATAAAATGCCTGAAAAAATCGAATTTAATATTTCACAATTAAACATCGATGATAAAATATTAGCAAAAGATGTTAAACTTGATAAAGAAATTAGTATAGTAATAGATGACAATACTGCTTTAGCAGTTATAGGATATTAAAAAATGACGCTTTTAGCGTCATTTTTTTTATTATAGTATAATCTAGATGAGGTGATTTTTTGAATTTAGAACTTATTGCAGACAAAATAAATATTCTTTCTGACTTTTGTAGTAAACGTGATCTAGAATCATTAAATAAAGCTGATTTATTTAATACTTATAACATAAATAAAGCTGATTTATTAATTCTTTTTGGTGGAAGTATTATAGAAGGATTCGATGTTGCAGGAAAAGCTTTTTTAGATGACCTTGCAGATAATTTTATGTTAGTTGGTGGTGAAGGACACACTACTGAGAAACTTAGAAGTACAGTTCAAAGTCTTTTTCCAACTCTAGAGATTAATAAGGATTCTGAAGCAATTATAATGAAAAAGTATCTTTCCTCTAAATATAATTTATCTAAATTTTATTTAGAAGAAAATTCTACTAACTGCGGTAATAATGTCACTTATGCTCTAGACTTAATAAAAAAAAGTAATCTTTCTTCTAAAAATATAATAATCATTCAAGATTCTACTATGCAACTTAGAATGGATGCTGTTTTCAAAAAATATGATCCCCATTTTAATATAATAAACTTTGCTCCTTATAGATCTAATGTTATTGTTAAAAATAATAAATTAGAATTTGAAGATACTACTATTTTAGGTATGTGGGAAATAGATAAATTTATTTCACTTTTAATGGGTGAAATTCCAAGATTACATGATACTAAAGATGGTTATGGTCCCAAAGGACAAAACTTCTTAGCTCATGTCTCTATTCCTTCTAAAGTATTAGAAGCTTTTAATTATTTAAAAGAAAATTATAAAGATTTAACTAGAATTGCAAATCCAAAATTTTCTTAATTAAATCTCTTTTCCCTATTGTAAACATTTACCAATTAATGGTATAATTAATTTATAGTTAAATTGCTTCCATCTCATTAAAATAGCTAAAAGACATAGTTACGCTTATGCACTATGTCTTTTTTTATTTCAATATTCTATTCTTTTAATACGTATTCTTTTATAGCTTGTACAACTCCATTTTCTAGATTACTCCTAGCTATAAAATTTCCATATTGCTTCATATCTTCATTTGCATTTTCCATAACAAAACTATATTTAGCTTTACTAAGCATTTCTACATCATTGTAAAAATCTCCAAATACCATTGTTTCTTCATATGATATTCCCATATCCTTTTGTATCATTTCTAAAGCATAACCTTTATCTATATTTTGATTCATTATATCCATCCAAACTGCACCTGAAACAACTACTTTAAATTCATCTCCAAATATGTGATTTAAATGAGGATATGAATTCTCAATAGATCTATTAAAATCACAAACTGCTATTTTAAATATCTCATCATCAACACTGTTTAGGTCTTCTACAATGTGTTTATGTAAATAATATTTATCTATCTCTTTTAACATTTCCTCATCACATGCCATATGATATGCTCCTTTAGTTCCGCATAATATAGGCACTACATTATCTAACTTCGAACATTCACTTATCATTTTCTTTATATGTTTCTTATCTATTACACTTATTTTTGAATCATCCTTTTCTTTCACTATATATGATCCATTATCGCATATATAATATAAATCATCTGAAATTGGCTTAAAATTTTGATATAATGTTTTATAAGGTCTTCCACTTGCTGCTACAAATTTTACATTCTTCCTTTTTAATTCCTTGTATATTTCAAAAAATTCTTTTGGAATATTTCCCTTTCCATCTAATAAAGTCCCATCCATATCTGTTGCTATAAGTTTAATCATAAATATCCCCCATTCTTTTTATTAAATAATTCCTTCTTCAGTTATAATCCCTGCAATCTCTTCTAAGCTTGCAAATTTATAAAACTCTTCATAATTAAATTTTTCTTTTTCCATTACAAGATAACTTTTATTAGCACATTCTATTATAGTCTTTTTAGTAGTTCCATCCTCTAAATCAAAAGTACTTATAAATCCACTCTCTTTATTTATTCCACATACCCCTATAAAAGCTTTATCATATGTAAAGTTTCTTATATAGTTATTAGCAGCAGCTCCAATAATAGCTTCTATTTTATTATTGAATTCTCCTCCAATACATATAACTTTTATATTAGAATTACCTCTTAATTCAAGTACTATTTCTAACATATTTGTTACAACAGTTATTTTTAAATCCCTTTTAACTAATTCCTTAGCTATTTGAATATTATTAGTTGAAACATCCAAAAAGATAATATCCCCATTATTTATTATATCAATTGCTATTTTTGCAATTTTCTTTTTTTCATCTGTATTAATATTTTTTCTTTCGTTAATAGGTTTTATATCTTCATGTTTTCTTGAAATAATTGCTCCACCATATACTCTTTTTAATTTTTGTTTATTTTCAAGTTCACGTAAATCTTTTCTTATACAGTCCTCTGTAACTTTAAACTCTTTCGCTAAAACTTTTACAGTAACTCGCCCTTCTTCATTTAGCTTATCTAAAATTTTTGCATAACGTTCTTCTAAAAACATATCTTCAACTCTCACCTCACTATTTAACTTTATTATATCATATTTTATTATTTATTATTGTTTTTTATTATTTATTATTGTTTTTTATTTTATATTCCTTTATAATAACTGTATAAAGTATCGTTATAAGATTATCTTAGCGTGATACTTAAAGTCAATTGACATAATAAAAAGGAACTGCTCACAATTTTTTTGTGAATCAGTTCCTTTTTTTATTTAATCTTTCTTCTTTTTATATAGAAAATTTCCTTCTTTATCAAATGGCCAAAAGTTTGCTTTTCCAAACATTTGAGCAAGCATTGGTAGTATTAATACTACATAAATTAATATTCCTATAATTACTATAGATCCTATTTCTGCTAATATAAGTACTCCTGAAGGTAATAATGCTGCAAATGTACCACCTAAAATAACAGCTGCTGCTATAATTACTTCACCCATTACTTTTATTGTACCTAACATACTTTCTTTTATTCCATTCTCTTCAGTTTGTTTAAATCTAGTAATTATAAATATGGAATAATCTATTCCTAAGGAAACTAAAACGACAAAACCAAAAAATAAAGTAATCCAATTTAATCCTGCATATCCAAAAATCTTTTGGAAAATTAATTGAACTATTCCTATTGCAGTAAAGTAAGTTAATATAATTGAAAGTAATATATGTTGACATTATAATGCTTCTTAATAATAAAATTAAAACTATTAATACTCCAATAGATACTAAAACCACAACTTCATTATAATCATGATTTGCCATGCTTCTTGTATTATAATTTATACTAATTAAGCCACTTTCTCCTATTTTTGCATTACTTAAGTTAGTTCCTATAATACTATTTTTTACTATATTATTTAATACTGGAATTTGCTCCATTGCACCGTTAGTGTATGGATTTTCTTTTAATGTTACATTTATAGTTGCAAGTTCTCCATTTGAACTCAAATAAGTATTCTCTGCTTGTTTAAATTCACTATTATTAAATATTGAATCTGGCACATATACTCCAGTATTTCCAAATGGTAATGTTCCCCAATCTTTTACATAACCATTAGCAGTCTTTATTCCACTATTTATTTGATTTATGTCTGAAGCTCCAGTAGTAAGTCCACTAGATAATTCTCCAATCTTTCCTTTAACTGCTTCAAATCCTGAACTAATCTTAGATTGTCCTGACGAAATTTCATCTAAAGCCTGTGCTATAGCTAGTGTTTTTTCTACAACTTCTGTTTCTCCTGCACTAGTTTTATCTAATCCTTGACTAACTATTTAATAATAAGTTGTCATATCTATTTAAATGACTATATTTTTTATAAGCTTAAAGCTTGCAATAATTTTTTAGAATTTGAAATTCCACAAGCATTAGCGGCTCAACATTTTACTAATTCGATTTTATCAATTTTAGAATGGAAGTATATATATCAAAACAATGCAACTAAAGAAGATTTAATTCTATATTTACGAGTTTTAATAAATGGTCCTACCCCTATTTTAAAAGAAATCCCATAGTCTATTGTTCTATGGGATTTACTTTTATTATTAATTTATTTCATCTTCTAACTCTAAAAAAGTATTTACTATATCTTTTAAAACAATACTCTCATCTTCAACATTAAATTTTTCTTTAAGTCGTGAAATATTTTTATACTCACCTACGATATAGCTTTCATACCTCATTACTTTAGTCAATAATTCATTTTTAGCATATTTATTTATAAAACTACTTTTTATATACATATATCTATTTACTATTATTATATCCTCATAACTCATTTCTACATCTTTTCCCCAGTTCAAATTTTCTAAAATATTTATATTTAAGCTTTTATATTTATAAAATATATCTTTTATACTATTTTTAAAATTTATAGGATAAATATATTTTATTACTAAAAATGCAATTATAGCTCCTAAAATAACATATCCAATTCTATAGAATGAAAGCATATAATAATTTTGATGTTTATACATTATAAATTGACTTGCTATTCCTGTATATGTTATAAATATCGCTCTTTTACCATAATCAATCATATATATAGAAAAATACAAACTTATTAAAACAAGAACACATACATAAATTGTATTTTGAGATATTGATAGTAATATATCAAATACAATAAATCCTATTGCAGTTCCAAAAACTCTTTGCATTAATTTTTTTACACTTTGTTCTGCAAAAGGTAAATACACTACTGTTATTGTATATAAAATCCATCTTCCCTCTGGAATATTAAAGTAAAATACTATAAATACAGCAATTGTATTTATAATTGCACCTTTTATAGCTGTATTAAACTTTATAGACTTCATGCTGAACTTTAATTTATAATTTAAGTTAAATTCCCTACTATATTTTTTCAATATTTCTCTTTTCTTTTCTAAAAGTTCTTCATACCCCTTCTCCTTATTTAACTCTTTATAAACTATACAAAATTCATCAAATACACTTTTAATTAGATTCATATTATTTTCTTCTTTAAGTTCTAAAAATACTTTGCTAAATTTGCCTTTTAATTCTTCAATATTTGATTCTCCATTATAAAATTTATAGCAATCTTCTATAATTTTTATAATCTTTTCTAATATATCCATATTATTAGTTTTATATAATGTCCAACCAATACTCTTTATTAAATCTATTGTTATAATTTTTTCTCCAATTTTAAACTTATCGCACCTTGCTTTTTCTGATTTTTTTATTAGCATATCTTCCCCGTCTTGTATTTCTTTCAATGCTAACATAAATTCTTCATCACTATTTTTATTTTTTAATTTATTTTCTATAGCTTTATTTAAATATTCTCTTGATTTTTCAATTTTTATATTTCCTAATTTTATAAAATCAAGTTTAAAAACTAATAAATATAAAGCCATAGCTAAGGCTGCACCATAAATGGTAGCTCCCATTCTTAAAGTCAGCTCTCCTTTTGGCATAGGTATTGATAAAATTAATATGTAATAAATCATAAATATCATAGATTGAGATTCTCTATCTTCATATGTATATTTATAATAAATATAAAAAGCAATTATAAATGTCGCAATACTTCCTATATAAATATTAAACGTAAATGTAGATGCAAAAAAAGATAGTATTGTACAAGTTATTATTATTTTTAAAAACTCCTTCCATTTATCTACCGTATAATCTTCTTTAGCAAGTTCTGGTATTAATAAGATTGATGCCATAGCCACCATTATATTAGACATTCCAAAAGGTAAAAAAGTTAGAATTGCTATCACACCCAATATCCATCCCTTTAATGCTAATGATTTTGTCATAAAGTTCACTCCTTAAATTTCTATTTCTTAACCTACTAAAAATTATAAACCATGGAGTAACTCTACAGTCAATAAGAATTTATAAAATTCTTGAATCCCTTTATTTCTCTATATTACAGACTATTTGAACAAAAGATATTTCTTCATTTTTCGCTTTAAAAAAACTTAATATTTTTATTAAAATACTCTCACTTCTAATATTAAAATACTTTATTAATTCCTTAATATACATTTTAAGTTCTTCTTCAGTTCCTAAAAATTCGATTTCTATATTATCCTTTTCTAAAACAATCTCTTCAATTTTCAACTTTTTCTTTTTCATCTTTCTAGTTATTTCATCAGATTCCTTCCTCTTTTCTATATATATCATCTCATCTACAGGATAAATTTTTTCTTCTTCATAATTTATTTTAAACTCAGTAAAATATTCTAATGATTTATTTTCAAACTCTATTACTTTACTAAATCTTTTGCACAAACTACTTGATATAAGCTTCTTTATTGGAAGAATATAAAACTTCCTTTCTATCTTTCTAATTTCAATTAACGAAAACTCATAAATATTTTCATAATTTCTAGCTCTTTTTATAATTTTCTCACTATTTTTCAAACTTTTTTGAGTCCTTTTTAAATCTTTAATTTTGTTATCTAATATTTTATTTTGCTTCTCTATAAACTCTACATATTTATCTAAATCTAAAATTTCTTCATCCAAAAAATTTTTTATATCTTTTATTTTTACTTCTAAATGTCTTGCTCCTAAAATTAATGACAAAAGATATATATCTCGTAATGTATACATTCTATAATTATTTTCTTTATTAACTTCAGGTGATAAAATTTCTAATTTATCATAATATCTTAAAGTATCAATGCTGACATCAAACATTTTACTGACTTCACCTATTGAAAAAATATTTTTCATCTTACCTCACACTCCTAATAAACTAAATTTTATATAAAAATAAAAGAGTATTATCTAAATATACTCTACATTAGATTTCTCTAATATAAAGTATATTCTATCATAATACTCTTAACTTTCTTTTCAATATTAATCCCTATTAATAACTATACAACTTATCTTTTTTATCAAAATTAAATACTTTCCAACATATTAGTGAAACAACCCAAACAGTTATAAACATTCCAACTAAAATGAATCCCATTCTACCAAAATCTAAATTTTGTAGCCATCCCCAAAAACCATCATTTAAATTTTTCTCCATAGCAAAAACTTGTCCAACTTCTATAATACTTATAATTCCTGCTGCTACTATAGATAAAATAGTGATAGTCATATTATAATATACTTTCTTTAATGGTGATGTAAGTACCCATTGATATGCTGTAGACATAAAGAAACCATCTAGTGTATCCATAAGGCACATCCCTGCTGTAAATAGGATAGGGAATGCTATTACAGCTGTCCATGGAATTCCTTGTGCTGTTGCCGTTGCTGATGTAGCTAAAACTGCAATTTGTGTTGCTGTATCAAACCCAAGACCAAATAAAAATCCTATTATATAAATATGCCAATTTTTATTAGCTATATTAAGAAGTTTATTTATTCCTCTGTTTACATAACCTTTGTTAGGTCTCTCTAGACTTTCTTCAACATATGTACCTGATTTCATCATTTTAAAAGTTTTTACAGAATCCTTTAAGATAATGAAATTTGCAATAGCTAAAATTAAAAGAAATGTTGCTGAAATAACAGTTCCTATAACTCCTCCTACTGCCTGAAAACTTGGTATAGCTCTTTTCGCCCAATCAACTGCAAAAATTGTTATAATTCCCATAATCATAACTACTGTTGAATGTCCTAATGAGAAAAAGAATCCAGCCCCTCTAGTTTTCCCTCCTTTTTGTACTAACTTACGTGTCATATTATCAATACATGCTATATGATCACAATCAAATGCATGTGCAAGTCCAAATGTTAAAGATATTACTCCCATACCTAAAAGAGTTGGAAACTTAAAAACTCCTGTTGAAAGAAATATTAACCCACATGCAAACATAAATACTATAAAAATACCATATTTCATTGCATCTATCTTCCAACTTGAATTACCGTTTTTCATAAAATAATCATTCCTCTCCTTATTTTTCTATATAATTATTAATTAGTTAATATTATTTGTCAAGTGATATTCCTTGTCAATTAATTGTATAATATAAGACTATCCTAATCATGTATTTTTCCTATTAATACATTTAATATAAGATAGTCTTATTTCTATATTATCTATTATTTTTATGATCTAAATTCTGCTAAACTCCCATCTCTATTTCCACTTACTATTATCTTCTTAGGAATTCTATCCTTAAGTTCTGCAACGTGTGAAATAACCCCTACAATTCTTCCTCCACCTTGAAGTTCTGATAGAATATCTATAGCTGCTTCTAAAGATTCTTGATCTAATGTTCCAAATCCTTCATCTATAAATATAGTGTCAAGCTGAATTCCACCTGCTGAATTTTGAACTACATCTGAAAGTCCAAGTGCCATAGCAAGTGAAGCCTTAAAACTTTCTCCTCCTGATAAAGAACTAACATCTCTTTCTTTATTGCTATACACATCAAAAACTTGTAAGTCCAGTCCTTGACTAGTTCTCTTATCACCAATATCTTTCTTTCTTAAAAGTCTATATCTATCATTGGTCATCTTTAAAAGTCTTCTATTTGCAGCCTTTAAAATATCATCAAGATATGCAGCTAAAATATATCTTTCTAAAGTGATTTTCTTTTCATTATCACCATTGACAATTTTAGAAACTTCACCTACAATAGCAAATTCTTTCATATCTTTTTCCATATCCTTATTGAACTTCTTTATATCTTCAACAACCTTTTTATTATTATCTAATTTTGAAGTCCACTCTTTAATTTCTTTATCTACTTCATTAAGTTCTATTCTTGTAGCTTTTCCTTTTACTGCAACTTCTTCTAAATCACCTTTTTCTTTTCCTTCTAAGTTTTTCTTTTGAGTTTCTAAAGAACCTCTCTTTTCATTTAATTCCTTATTATAGTTATCAATTAAAAGCTCTAATCCCTTTATTTCTTCTCTACTTCTCTTTGCCTTTAAATAAGATTCCTTGCTTTCAAATTCATTTCTATTAAGTTCTAAATTAAATTCTTCTAAAGCTTTTTTCTTTTCTTCTTCTAAATCCTTTAATCTAGTTTTTTCTCCCTCTATATTACCTAAAATATTATTTAGTTTTCCCTTTATAAGTTCTAGCATTTCCTTTGCAGAAGCTAACATTTTTTCTAAGCTTACTTTTTTAGATGTAAGTTCATCTTCTCTATCTTCCAATTCTTTTACGGGTTTTATTTCTCCATTAAATCTCTTTTGGATTTCTTCTATTTCCTTATTAGCTTCCACTAATTTTATATTTAAAGAATTTATCTTTTCTTTATTTTCTTCTAAAGCTTTTTCTTTAGCTTCTAGAGCTTTATTTAATACATCTAATCTATTTTTAATAGTGCCTTCTTTACTTAAGTTATTATCTATTTCCTTTAATTCTTTTAAAACTTCATTTCCCTCACTACTTATTGAGATAAGTTTTTCACTACATAACCCCTCATAAGCATCTAATTTTTCTTTATCCATATCAAATATTCTTAAAGCTTCTATTTTTACTTCTTTTTCTTTTTCATCAAAACTATCTTTTATAGTACTTATTTCTGTTTTTAATTCAACAAAAGCTGTATTTACTTCCTCATAAAGTTTTTTTAAATTATCAACCTTATCTTTAGTTATATTAGTATCCTCTAACTTCGCCTTTTTAGGATGATTTTTTGATCCACATACAGGACATTCCATTCCTTCTTGTAAATCCTTAGCTAAAATTCCTGCTTGACTTCTAAATAGAATATCTTCAGCTTCTTTATACATCTTTTCTCTAGAATCTACTTGTTCTTTTGCTCTAATATAATCCTGTCCTTTTATCTTTAATTTCACATCTATATCTAATGTAGTCGTAATATCTCTTAAAAGATTATCTACCTCTTTTTTATCCATTAAAAGCTTTGATTTTTTAGCTTCAAGTTGGACTTTTCTATCTTTATCTTTACTACATTTTTCAATATAATCTTCAGCTGCTTTAATAGACTTTTTATCTTTTTCTTTATTTTCTTCTAAGTCTTTTATTGTTTCTTTAGATATATTTATATCCTTTTCTATAATCTTTATTTCATTTTGTTTCTTCTCAAATATTAAAGATTTATCTTTAAGTTCCTTTATTCCATCTAACTCTTTATCAATGACTTTAATTTCCTTTGCTTCATCATCCGCTTTATTAAAATTTAAGACTCCTTTATCATGTTTTTCATTTAAAGTTTCTCTTTCCTTTTCTAAAGCTTCTAATCTTTCTTTGCTTAAAATAAAATCTTTTTCTATTTTATTTAATATCTCTTCTTTCATTAAAACTGATATAGCCTTACTAGCTAGATTCTTTTCTTCTTCTCTTTTTCTATTTTCTTCTTGTCCTAAAAGAAGAGTTTTTACTTCAATTTCTATTTTAATCATTTCATCAATTTGCTCATTGATAGTTTTAATTGCACTATGAACTTTTAAAAGTTCTTCAATTTCCTCTGTTTTTGCCTTTTTTATTTCTTCTTTATCTGAAATAACTTTTTTATCTTCTTTTATTTCCTCAGAAAACTTCTCTAATAAAAGTTCTATATTTAACTCCTTTGAATCTAATAAAGGTTTTATTTCTGAACCTTCTTTTAAAATATAGTCTCTAGCTTTAGCATCTCTAAGTTTTTTTAATCCTTCTGTATTACCCTTGATTTTATTAGCCTTTTCTCTCATTTTTTCCTGAAAAGTGTTTATTATTTCAGTTCCAAAAATCTTTCTAAAAATTTTTTCTTTTTCATCACTTTTAGCTTCAAGAAGTCTTTTAAATTCCCCTTGTGGAATCATTACAAGCTGCTTAAACTGAGCACTATTTATTCCTAATACATTAGTAATCGCCTCAGTTACTTTTCCATAACCTGTTATAGTTTTTCCATTTTCAAAAGCCTCTCCACCATTTATATCTAAACTAGCTTTTGGCTTAGACATAGCTAGTCCTTCTCCAATCTTTTTCTTTCTCATATATTCAGGACTTCTTCTAATTCTATATTCATTTCCCTTTAGACTGAAAGTAAGATCTACAAAGGTATCACTATCTTCCTTCGCAAAATTACTTCTAAATCCTTTAGTATCACGGCTCTGCCCACTGGCTTCACCATAAAGAGCAAAATTTATGGCATCAAAAATAGTTGTTTTTCCCGCACCTGTATTTCCTGCAATAACAAACATATTATCCTTATCTAAGTTTTTAGCAAAATCCAGCTTTACTTCTCCTCCATAAGGCCCAAATGCGTTAATAATCAGATTCCTTATTTTCATTTACTTCTCACCTCTCTTCACTTCTTCTAATACTTCTTTAACTAATGCTAATTCATCTTCCGAAATCTCAACTTCTCTAATAGCTTTAAAGAAATCACAAGTAAGCTCTAAAGGTGTTTTTTCTTTTAACTTCTCTACTTCTGCTTCTTCTAAATTTAAGTCTTTTAATTTATTCTCATTTTTTAAATCCATAATATTAGGATAAATAGCTCTAAGTCTTTGCATAGGTTCTAAAACTTCTTTTTCATCTGTTAAAACAACCTTTATATAATCATCCTTCTTCTGCATTTTAGAAAAGTCATTTGATATAAGTACACTTAAATCACCCTTTAATTCTCTAAAATCTCTCATTAAAGAAAAGGGAATATAATCTACTTCTAAAGACTTGTCTTTATTTAAAGTTATAGATGTTACTCCCACTTTATTATTCATTTCTGAAAATGAATACTTCATTAAAGAACCTGCATATCTTATCCTATCTCCATCAACCATTTGTCTTCTATGAATATGCCCCAAAGCTACATAATCAAAATCTTTGAAAACCTCTGAATTTATAAGGTCAGTTCCACCTATAGAAAGTCTCTTTTCAGAGTCACTTTCTATAATCTTTTCAGTTCCTTTACATACATATCCATGGAATATAGCTACGTTTCTTTCATCTTTATTTAAATCTATCTTTTCAATAGTCTTTCTTATAGCATCTTCATGAGTTTTTATTTCATCATCATTATAAAGTTGTCTTACATAATATGGATCTGCATACGGTATAAGATAAAAATTAACTCTACCATCTTTATCTTCTAATGTTACTTTCTTAACCTTTTCTTTAAGTTCTCCATTTATAAAAAATCCTGCACTTTCATAAAGCTTGTTTCCAAACCCTACTCTTTCGTTACTATCATGATTTCCTGCAATCGCTAAAACAGGCGTCTTAAGTTCAAAAATTATCTTATTTAAAGTTTTATCTAAAAGTTCCACTGCCTCAACAGGTGGAATCGCTCTATCGTATATGTCTCCTGCAATAATTAAACAATCTGGTTTTTCTCTTTCAATAGCTTCAAAAAGCTGATTTAAAATATATTCTTGATCTTCCGTCATATAAAAATTATTTACAAGTTTTCCAATGTGCCAATCACCAGTATGAAAAATCTTCATTACCCCACTCCTTTAAAAGTATTTATATATCCTATTTTAGCCCACTAAATACTCTTTATGCAAATATGTATTATGTAAATATAACTGATTTTTCAAATGGAAAGAAAGAATGTATATTAGAATATTTAGCACTATGAAAACTTATCCTAAATTATCTTCATATACAAAAAAAGAAAATAATCTATTAAAAAATATATCTTATACATTAAATAGTATTATCATTTTTTTCTTAATCTATATCCTTAAGAAGATTTGATTAATCAATTGCAATGCTTTGAAAGTTCAGATAAATTTTAGTAAAAGTTATTTTTAACTTTAAATAGTTTATCACCCTATGAAACAATTAATGAACTCTAAAATTAGAAAGCTATTCTGGTTTTTTTTAACGTTATAAATATTTTAAATAAACAACTCTTCCTATTATCCATAATTGGATAATAAGTATTACTTTATAATTAAATCCTTTTACTAATTTTATATAAGTATAAAGTTTTAAATGTTATACCTAAAAAAATTAACATTATGATTAAATTAGAAACTCTTAAATAAATATTAGGAGCTGTGATAAATAAAACAACAAATGCTGAAAGAATTGTTCCATATACATTAGATAATTTTTTATATCTATTTGCTGCTGATTTATTGTCAGAAAATATATCCTGACTCATATCCTCTTTCGTACTTATAAAATATTGGTTCTGTGATTTTTTTGTTCCTACAAGGTGCTTCCAACCTGTATCTTTAAATAATAAACAATAATCTTCAAATGAATATTTGTCTTTAAAATTTCTACAATCAATTTTATATTTTATATTAGTACTATTAGTTTTTTCAAATTTATACCTTAGCCCGACACCTGTTAATATATATCCCTGTTTTCCCAAATTATTTAGCCATTCTTCTTCCTTTGATAAGTTAATAAAAATTTTGAAAATATACATTAATATTCCTCCTACTGTAAAATATTTTGAGAAATCGCAATAAAGTTTTGCTGTCTAACTATATCCTTATTTAATATTTCTAACCCTAAATCTGTAATTATATAAACCTTTCTTCGACTATCTTCATTTGGAATATAGTTAATAAGTTTTTGTTTTTTTAGATTTTCAAGTGCTCCATACAATGTTCCAGGAGCTAAAATGATTGTCTCATTACTGAACTCTTTAACTTTTTGAATAATTAAATATCCATGTGCAGGTTCAATTAAAGCAAGTAAAATATAAGCTGTTGCTTCTGTTAAAGGTAATTTTTTTTTCATACTGAATCTCCTGTAATCTAGAATATATCGTTACCCTATATATCGGAACACGATATATTTATATTAGAATACTTTTAAATATTTTTCAAGTAAATTAAAAACAACACTAACCCCATAAAGATTAATACTGAAAAGTTATTATACTTTATTTATGATCTGCTTCTATGTATAGCATATAGTAATAAAAAAGATTTCTTAAAAATGAAAATGTTTATTTTAAGTTTAAATAAATTCTATATTTATCCATTAAAATTAATTTATAGGTAAGTATAGGTGATGATTATGAAAGTAAAAAATAGTAAAGCAAGAAAAACTTTTGTTATTATAAGCATCATAGCAGTAATATCCTTAGTTGGATTCTTATGGAATTTTTATAATGCAACTAAAACAGCAGTAACAATTAGTCTTTCAAATGAATCAGTAAACTTAAATGGGCTATCTACAGGAAAAAAAGTTATAGATGTAAAAAACATAACAGAGGTTGAATATGTAACTCAAAAGCTTAATGCTAATGGTATTATTATGGGAGGATCAATAGGCGATAAAATATTCGGGTATGATAATATCAATAATTGGGTAGATGCATATTGGTGTTAGTATAAAAAGGTGGACAGATTTAATCGAACTAAATAAAATAGTAT
>NZ_CAMTIG010000049.1 GCF_947072515.1 uncultured Clostridium sp. | reverse complement strand
ATATTGAATATCTGTTGAATATTGATGCCACATATCACCTGCTGGTGCATCTATAAATCTTAATTCATATGGAGTTATTTGAGCAATATTTGTGTTGTGAACATAATGAGTTGATAAGAATTCTGCTGCTCCATATATTGCTTTTGACACACTTGTCCATCCATGATTATAGGCATATGTTGTAGCCATTAAAGTTGGATTACCATTATAAGCACTAATTCCAAAAAGATTATAAACAGTAGTTGGTTTATTTAATTTTTGGGTTGTATATGTTGTTTTTCCATCTTTAGTAACAGGAACGGCAATTTGATCTATAGTTATTCCATTTGCAAAATTACTAGTTCCTCTTCCACTTTCTAATTGTGATTGAGAAATAAAATAAACTGGATCTAAATTATATTCTCTTGCTGCATTTATAAAATTTTGAGCTTGTCCTGCAAGTACTCCTTCATTACTTAATGAAGCTGCTACCTTAGCTTCATCTACATTTCTAAAAGTATTTACTTTTAAAAATTCAAAAGCTGAGCTTGCATATTCTGGATTTATGGCTTGTAACATAGCATTTAAATTAGATACTGTGTTTGAACCTCCTCCTTTTACATATTCTTTCATTTCTGCTGCTGCATATTTAGCCATTGTATAGTCATAATTAATATTAGTATAATCTGAATTAACTGCTGGCTTTGCTAACATTTCAACTGGTCCATTTTGTGGTACATGATGTAACGTATCTGCAAAAGTTGTTACTCCACCAAATCCAGCTGTAGCAATAGTTACTGATGCAGAAACAGCTATTGCAATTCCCGTGTTTCTAACCGTCGATTTTAAATTTTTATTTTTTTTCAACATATAATCCTCCGTTGATATTTATTTTTCTACATAAATTATACTATTATCCATTAAAACAATCTTTTACCATAACAAAAATATACATTTTTTTAATTAAGTTCATTATTTTTACTTATTTAACCTTTTAATATTATAATTTCTATTTTTTCAATTCTTACCTTTTTAATCTAAAATTTATTTAATTTATTAAAATTTTTAGTTTTTTTCTAAAAAAAAAGATATAACCTTATAAAAAAAGTTATATCTTTTTGAATTCTATTATTTAATTTTTATTCTAGAAAGTGGTTCTAGATTTTATACATTTTATGTTTACTACTTAACTTTTTAACTCTTACTCTTAAAGGCTCTAAATCACCATCTTTATTTTGAATGGCATCATTTATTATACTTCCAATTTCCTTCATGTCTTCTACAGTATATCCTTTAGTTGTAACAGCTGCTGTTCCTATTCTAACACCTGATGTTATGAAAGGACTTTTAGTTTCATTTGGAACTGTATTTTTATTTAAAGTAACTCCTATTGAATCTAGAAGATTTTGAACTTCTTTTCCTGTTACATCTTTATTAGTTAAATCTACTAATATAAGGTGGTTATCTGTTCCATCAGATACTAATTTAAATCCATGAGATACTAATGCTTCTCCTAAGGCCTTGCAGTTATCTACTACATTTTGCATATACGTTTTAAAACTTCCATCTAAAGCTTCTTTAAAACAAACTGCTTTTCCTGCAATAACATGTATTAAAGGTCCACCTTGCATTCCTGGGAATATATTTTTATCTAAATCCTTTGCATATTTTTCCTTACAAAGAATAAGTCCACCTCTTGGTCCTCTTAATGTTTTGTGAGTTGTACTAGTTACAAAATCTGCATATGGTACTGGTGAATTATGAATTCCTGTTGCAACAAGCCCTGCAATGTGAGCCATATCTACCATAAGATATGCATTTACTTCATCTGCTATTTCTCTAAACTTTTTAAAGTCAATTTCTCTTGAATAAGCACTAGCTCCTGCTATTATAAGTTTTGGTTTTTTATCTAAAGCAATTTTTCTTATTTCATCATAATTTATTCTTTCTGTTTCCTTATCCACTCCATAAGATACAAAGTTAAATAATTTCCCAGAGAAGTTTACTTTAGAACCATGTGTTAAATGTCCCCCATGACTTAAATCCATTCCAAGTACTGTATCTCCTGGTTCTAAAATTGTAAAGTATACAGCCATATTAGCTTGTGATCCTGAGTGTGGTTGAACATTTGCATGCTCTGCATTAAATAACTTTTTTGCTCTCTCTATTGCTAAAGCTTCAATTTTATCTACTACATAGCATCCACCATAATATCTTTTATCTGGATATCCTTCAGCATACTTATTTGTTAGGTATGACCCCATTGCTTCCATTACTGCCTCACTAGTAAAGTTTTCTGAAGCGATAAGTTCTATTCCTTCTTCCTGTCTTTCTAGTTCTTCGTTAATTAAATTGTATATTTCTTCGTCGTTTTTCTTTAAATTTTCAAAATTCATCTATTCACCCCGTAATTTATTTATTTTATAAAATTATATTCTTTAAGAAGATAAGTTTCAATGTTTTTTTTTATTTTTTCTCTTCTATTTTTTATCTCTATAATATTATTAAAATTTGTCTATATTTTTCTTTAATATTTAAAGCTTCTGGTATATTATTAAATAGTACAAATTTATGGAGGTTAATTTTATGGATATAAATAAATTATTAGCACTCTCTACACAGGCTGGTAAGTTAATGCTTCAAAGCGGTGCTGAGACTTATAGAGTTGAGGAAACTATTTGTAGAATTTGCGAATCATATGAAATAGATAAAGCTGAAAGTTTCGTTACCCCAACAGGAATAATGGTTTCTATTTGTTCAAATAATCAAACCTTTTCCTTAGTAACTAGAATACCTAGTAGAGGTGTCGATTTACATAGAATAGAAAGAATAAATGCTCTGTCTAGATATATTTCTGAAGCTAAGCCTTCTTTTGATTTTATTGAGGCAGAACTAGAATTAATCCAAGAGGAAAAAAGATACTCTAATACAATGACTATCCTTTTTTCAGCTCTAGCTGCAGCATGTTTCTCCTATCTTTTCGGAGGAAACTATAGAGACTTTATTGTTACCTTTTTTATCGGTGGAATCATAAAAATCGTTGGAATAAAATTTACTAAACTTCAAATTAATGATTTCTTTATAAATCTTATTTGTGCTGGAATTGCTTCCTTATTAGCAATCTTAGCTATGCATGTAGGTTTTGTATCACAGATAGATAATACAATTATAGGTAGTATAATGCTTCTTGTTCCTGGACTTGCTATAACAAATGCTATTCGTGATACTATAGCAGGTGACTTTTTATCAGGTATTACAAAAGCATTTGAAGCATTTTTAATTGCTGTATCTATAGCTGTAGGTACTGGGGTAGTTCTTAGTTTATGGATTAGAATTTTTGGAGGTATTTAAATGGGATATATTTTAGCTCAAACCTTTTTTGCTTTTATTTCAACTATAGGGTTTGCAATTATTTTTAATATAAAAGGAAGACGAAATATACTTTTTGCCTCTATTGCAGGAGGATTAAGTTGGTTTGTTTATAAGGTTATACTTTCCTTTGATCCATCTGTTTCCTTTGCAATGTTCTTTTCAGCTATTTGTTTTAGTATATATTCTGAAGTTCTTGCAAGAAAACTTAAAACACCTGTAACAACACTTATTATCTGTGCTCTTATACCTTTAGTTCCGGGATCTGGTATGTATTATACAATGCATGCTGCTGTAACTGGAGATACTATAAAAGCTTTAGATTTAGCTATTGATACCCTTTCTAGTGCTGGTGCTTTAGCTCTTGGAATACTTTTAGTATCCACTATAACTAGACATTATTATCAAAAAAAATATAAAAAAAATAAAGGCAGTCTAAAATAATCTTTAGATTGCCTTTTAATTTATCTATAAATTTATAGTTCTTGAGATTTTCTCTATATTTCTATAAAACTTTTCTAAATCCATAGCACTTTCAAATTCACTAGATGGATATTTAATAAGCTTTTCTCTTCTTATATAATCTTCTAAGCTATCCTTTGCAGCATGAAATTGACCTAATTGAATTTCACAAAGGCATTTTAAGAAATATAAGTCCCTAAAATCTTCAAATTCTAATATATGTTCCTTTATAAATTCTAATTCCTCTTCATATACCTCTAATTTATGCATAGCTTTAACTTTATTTAAAACTGTCCTTACCTTTAACTCATCATCATTTTTATCTATCTTATCTAGGGATTTATCATATTGCTCTAAAGCCATTTCAAAATTTCCCATTCTACCATACTCATTTCCAAGGTCAAAATGATACTTACTATCTTTCTCCTCTTCACTTATCATTGAAAATACCTTTAAGTTTCTGCTTAATTTTTCTTTTACATTAACGACTTTTTCATCACTTCCAAAATGAGATATTTTTATATCTGTATAAAGGATTCCTTCTTCTCCAAAATTCTCTCTTATAGTATCTTTGACAGTTTCCTGTATCCTGCCCCTATATCTTATTCTTTCATCTCTTTTAAATAATCTTATTATATTTTCTTCACTTCTTTTTATACTATCTAAATAACTACAAACCCTAAGGCTTACAGCTACCTCACTATCTATATTTTTTAATACTGTCCTTATTTTTTCAGGATTCTCTATTCTTTCATCACAATCTAAAAATAAAATAAAATCTCCTGTTGCTTTTTCTATGCACTTATTTCTAAGGTCAGAAAAATCATAGAAAAACTCTGTTTCATAAACCTTTGCTCCCCCTAAAGTTGCAATCTCCTTTGTTCTATCCTTAGAACCTGTATCTAAAACTATTATTTCATCTGCAATTTTCTTTCCGCTTAAAATAGCATTCTCAATCATTTTTTCTTCATTCTTACTTATTATACAAAGTGATAATCTTATTCCATTCACTCACTCTTTCCTCCTAAAACAATTAATTCTTCCTCCTATACATATGAATTTTAAATTTAAAATAGAATAGTTTTAAATTTAAAAATTCATATATTAGTCTTTGACATCTTCTTTTTAAAAATGCTAGTATGTTGTAAATTAGAAATACATCTAAAAAAGAAAGGAGTTTATTTATGTCACTACTATTCTTAATTGAATTTTTTATTATAGGGATAATAATTTTTTTATCCTATAATTTATCTAATAAAAGAAAGCATCCTATTAGTGTTATATTTATAATTTTATTTGCTATATTTACTATTTTCTCTTTACTACTAAAAGGTTCTTGGGATTCTTTTCTTAGCGTTGGTGATACATCTTCTATGTATAACAGCTTTTTTGCTAGGTTTCCAAATCACCTTACACAAATACCAATTATAATTTTTTCTATTTTATTATTTTCTGTTTTAGGTTTACTTTGGGGAATTTTTCTTTTTATCATCAGTAAATCAAGTTCAGAAAAGAAATTTAATTTAGAAAATACTCATGTAACACCTCTTATTAATTCTTATATAAATAAAGAAACTATAACTATGGAGGATCCTTTATCAGGAGCTGATTTTGCTCATAAAGTAAACAGCCTATATTCTTTATTTAAATTAGAGTTAATGGATACAAAAGAATTAGAATTAAAGAAATTCCAGTTAATTTCTTCTTTATATTCTGAAAATATTCCCTGTTTGCCAGAGGAGTTTATTATTGATTTTAAGAAAACCTTAAAAAGTGATTATATCTCTAATGAAGAGTTAAAAAATATTTTTGAAATTTTAAGCTTAAAAGATAAACTTAAGAAAAATTCTGATAAAGAATTAATTCTTCTTTTATCTACTGACAATGATATAAAAGAACTTTTTTGTAATGCCCTTAAATTTGAACTTCATTCTAGAGGATATTCTGATGTTACATTAGCAGAAATTATCTCACTAAGAAATATGGATAATTTAGAACTTTTTAAAAGCTTTTATAACTCTAAACTAGAATATTTAGGATTTAAACTTACTTCTAGAAATATTGATTATGAACTTCTTCTAAAAGTTATTCCAGTTCTTCATTTATCTTTAGAAGAGGCTTTAAATAAATATTTAGAAAATGATGTTCTACTAACACTTTCTTACAAAAAAGCTCTTTCTAGTACAAAAATAAAAAAAATAAGAAGGAAAAAGCTAGTAACACCAAAGTTTATTATTCCTATACTTATTTTAATAATGATTCTATGTTTTGTTATAGCAAAAACTTTCTTTTCTACTCCATCAAATACTGATGCTATAAACTATGTAAAGAAAGTTGAAAGTAATGCAACTAATATTCATGTATTAAGCTCTAATTACTTACCTCCTGGTGATAGTAATTATGCCATAGAATTAAGTTATAATTTTAAATCAGATAATAATGATTACTCAAATACAGGAATTATTTATTATACACACAACTATTTTAAATGGACTCCAACTTCATTTACTAAAGGTACAGCAAACGAAATTCCTAAGTCAGGATTAACTCTTACTCAAATGAAAGATTTATTAAATGATACCGTAATACAAGGTTTACAAATAAATTCTGAAAATATGGAATTGACTAATATTAAAACTGATTTAAAAACATCTTCTATAACTGCAAACTTTACTTATACTGACCCTAATATAAGAGCTTTAAAAAATATAGTTGGACAAGTTTATTTCACCTTCTCAAATGGAAGCTGGAAATACTCTAACGCTGTCACTTATAATGTATACTTAAATGCACCACCAATCTCTTCAGAAGAACTTATCAGTATGTTTAAGACATCTCCAAACTCTCCTCTACCATCAGAAGAGCATCCTGGAGTTAATATTACTGTATCAGTTCAAAATGTTTCAACAAATGCTACTGAAGGAAGCTGTAATGCAACTTTCGTAGTTACTGTAAAAAATGGAATAAAAACAACTATTAATTATTATAATGCCCTTTTCCAATATTTAATTGATAACTCAGGTAATCCTGCACCAAACTTTACAACGCCAAATTGGTATTTAGTTAGTTGTTCAACAGATTACTCAAAAGGCTCAACTTCATATTCTTAACCTTTAGTTTTCAATAGCCTATCTCTTAAAATGTTGGATTTTACTAAAGTTTTGAAAATAATTTTTAGAATAGAACTTTCTTATCTAAATAAAATTTGGAAAAAATAAAAAGTAGGAACATAAAATTCCTACTTTTTATTTTCTATTTATAATCTTTTAAAATCTCTTTAATTGTCTTTCTTGCATTATCCCTTACTTCTTCTTTATTATTATTATAAGTTATTAATACCTTCCATAAAGCCCAACCCTTTGCTCTTTCTATGGTTTCATTATCAATTTCTTTTAAAAATTCTACTCTATTATCCTCTTCAAAAAATGTCCATGCCATTGCATAATCACATGAAGGATCTCCAACTCCCATTATTCCAAAATCAATAACTCCACAAAGCTTCCCTTCCCTAACCAATAAATTTCCTGGTGCAATATCTCCATGAATCCAAACACACTCCTGTTGCCAACTAGACTTAAGAGCTTTACTCCAAATCATCTTTAGCTTACCTACAGGCAATGTATCTTTAAGATTCTTCAAAGCCTCTTCTGTCTCCTTATTGTAAATCTCTAAATTTCCTCCACGATAAAAATTATGAGTTCCAGCAATAGGTCCATCTAAAGTACTAATTTTTTGAAGTTCTTTTAAAAATTTTGATAAATCTCTAGCAAAGGCTTTTAAATCTTGGATATTTTCATAACTAGCATTTTCCCCTTCAATGTAATTATTAACTGACCATGGAAAAGGATATAATTCACTTGGACTGCCCTCTTTAATAGGAGTAGTAATCTTTATCCCAATCTCTTTTTGTAATATAGGTAACCATCTTAATTCCTTTTTAACTTGTGGTACATACGCTTCTCCACTGGGTAATCGTACAGTCATTTTATCACCTAAATGAAATGTTCTATTATCATGTCCACTCTTCTCTACACCTTTAATCTCTAACTCTTTCCATTTTGGAAACTGCTCTTCAATTAATCTTTTTACAATCTCAGTACTTATCTCCATTCTTTCCCCCATTGATTTAAATTATCTAAATTTCTCTAAACGAAAAAGCTGTTCATCATCAACAACATCGATTCCATTTTTAAAATTATAACCCATTTTCTTATAAAAATTACAACCTGTTATAGACGCAGGAATTTCAATACGTTTTGCTCGTAAAAATAACTCGTCCATTTCTAATGTTTCAATAATTTTTCGTCCTACACCTTTTCCTTGATATTCAGGTAATACAAATATAGTAAATAGGCTACTTTCATCTTCTTTACCCCAATAAGAACCAATTGCTCCACAACCTATAATGATATCTTTATCGCAAACTACATAGAAATTCATCCAACTAGCACGTTCAATTATATGAGTTTCCGAAAGTTCTTTTATATCATTTTCAATATATTCTGCTGAATAATCCTTTATATTAGTCACTCGTAAAGTTTTAGCAATTAAAGCTGCCACTTCCTTTGCATCTTCTATCTTAAATTTTCTTACTGAAAAAAATTTATTCATCTCATTCTCTCCTCCATTTTCCTTCTTAATTTAACAATAGCCTATACAAAACTACATTATTTAGTATTGCTACCTTTTTTCTTTCTATAATCTAATGCTAACCCTACTGCAACACCTAAGCATAATCCTATTGATAGTTGATCAAATAACACTCCAAACACAAGTCCTACGCCAGTAAAAATTGGAAAATAGTAATCATATTTCTTTGTCTCTTTCTTATTAGTTTTATTTTCATTATTATTTTCTCCCATCAGAAAGTCCCCCTATATAATTATTATATTTTTATCCTATTTTTTATTATGTGCTATAAATCCCTTTATATCTTCAATATCCCATTCTGATAATTCATTACCACGAATATCTCTTAATAATGATATAGATTTTTCAAGGTCTGTAGAGTCTCCTACAGTATCACCTATCTCTTTTATATGCTTAGTAAAATCCTTAAACCCTTCTTTATTATATAAAGGGTGATGTGCAGGAATATAGAAATTTGAATCATAGCTAAGAAGTTTTTCTAAATAAGGATAAAGCTTTTCTCTTGAATAGCTCCATTCTCCATGGTACATATCAAGATACATTGAATCTCCCATAAAAGTAACTCCTTCTTCAATTGCTGTAACTAAACATGAATCTGTAGCGTGATCTACATCCATTCTTTCTACCTTAACTTTTACTCCACCTAAATCTATTACTATTTCATTATCAAATACTATATCTACAGATGGAATTTCAAAACTCCTATTATCATCAGGATGTTCTATCTTTATATGTTCTTCACAAAATTCTATTTCTTCACCTGATAAAACTCTTTCTCTAATAGCTTTGTCAGACCACTCTAAACCTTTCATCCACTCTAATTTTTCATTAGTTCTTTTATTTACTATATTAATAGCATTTATAGTAGTAATTCCAAACACATGATCCCAATGCCAATGAGTTAACACAAGATACTTTATTTTAGGAATATTAAGCCTTGATACATAACTTAAAAATTCCTCTGCATGTGCCTTTCCGTTGCCTCCATCTACCACAAGGGAATACTTATCTCCAAGAATTAATCCAAGTACAGGTCTGTCCCCCTCTTGAACAAAATCCATATAATATACTCTATCTGTTAGTTTATTTAACATAGTTTTCTCCCTAATCCCTTTTCTAATTTTTTTAAGTATTTTATAATCTATTTTCAAATAATCATTAATATAAATTTATTGTAACATAATTTGTAAATTTAATTTTATTTATAATATTAAATAAAAATAGTCTTAGACAATCTACATTAATGTCTAAGACTATACTTTCTAAGATTTTTATTTTTCACATACAAATAATCCAGAGTCTTTACTGATAAAAATTTCTTTTTTATCCTTTATTTTATCTTCAATAAATTTTTCAAAATCAACTTCTTTATTTTTTATAACTTCTTGCAAATTTCCATGGGTAGAATATAAATAATCTATTATTGACTTTGAATTATTTACAAGCAATGAATCTTCATACTTATATAATTTAACCTTTTGGAAAAATTCATCTAATTGGCTTTTGCCTGATTCTAATCCAAATATATCTGCAAACCTCACTTTTTCTATATTAATTTTTTCATCATATTCTTTAGCTAAATCCATAATCTCTTTCATATGATTATTTCCAATTGTTGATGTATAAAATTGTCCATTATTTTTTAAGACTCTTTTTACCTCTTTTAAAAATGCTTTTCTATCTTTCACATAATAGATCATATGATTTGCTATAATCATGTCAAAACTTTCATTTTCAAAGTTAATATTATTTCCATCCATTTTAATAAATTCAAACCTATTTTCATAATTCCTTAAATTTTTTCTAGCATCTTTAAGCATTCCTTCTGATATGTCAGATAAAAATATCTTGCAATCTTGTGAAATCCTTTTTATATTTTTTGCCCAAAGCGTTCCATCTCCAGAACCTATTTCAAGAATTTTTGCATTAGGTGGAATTTCCATATTATCAAACAACCACTTATGCCACCCATACTTATTAGTACTATATTCATCATGAATATTAATCCTTGCCCTAAGATTAGAAGAATTCTTATATTGTTGTAAAACTTCCCCCTCTGCATTAATTGCATGGATAATTTTTATGCAACTGTCCCAAGGAAAGTTCTCTTTTTCATTAATTATATTTTCTGTTTCTTCTATAGCCTTAATGACAGACTTCATATGAATAACCTTATCTTCTAAAATATTCTTTTGTTCATCTAATGATAAGATTAGTTCCTCTTTCCCAACTGGATAATTAATAGCTTGTCCAATATTTTCTAATGGAAATCCTAAATACTTTAAAGTTAAAACTCTTTGAAGCTTTGCAAAATCATTTTCCTTATATAATCTATACCCATTTTCATCTCTACAAGTTGGTTTAAGAATTCCTTTGTTATCATAATAACGAATAGTTCTAATGGTAACTCCAGCCTTTTTAGCAAATTCACCAGTTGTATAATACTTTTCTTTATTTTCTTCCATAATTTATCACCCAACTTTATTATAGACAGTGACCTCGCGTCATGGTCAATACCTTATTTAAAAACTCTCAGTATATTATTCGTATATTCTCGCCATCATCAATTCATCAGTATAAACATCATTTTTAAGAGCCGAATATTTTTGTAGACCCTCTTTGACAAAACCAAATTTTTTATATAATTTAATTGCATTCTCATTATCAATAAATACTTGCAATTCTAATCTTTTTAGCTTTAATATATTATCAGATAACTTTATTAATTCTTTCATCAATAAAGTTCCAACTCCCTTTGAGTGGTAATCACTATCTACCATAACAGTAATAGACGCAACATGTTTCTTTCGTGGATTACTGTATCTATTTAATATAGAAACACCTATTACCTTACCATCCTTTTCTGCAACAAACCAAAAGTCATTAGGTGTTATATTCATAATTTTACTTTTCATTTTTTCAGTTTGTTCATCTGAAGTAGCGAGAATATTATTTTCAACTCCTTCCATCTTTCTTATTTTACTTATATCAATATAGTCATCAACTTTTACAGATCTTATATTTATATCCATTACTTTTCCTCCATTTCTATTGTGTCACATAAAACAACCATCCAAAACTTTATATTCTTATAATCATAAAATTAGATTTTAGCACTCATATTATATTAAGATTATTTATTATTTACTTATCTATTATCATAATCATCTTTTAAAATATTATAATATAATACATTAACATCTATATTATCTAATCTTTTTAAATTTTCTTTTTTTGTAAACTTATATTTGAAACCACATTTTTCATTGACTCTTTTAGAGTTATTATTAAAATCATAATGACCACACCAAATTAAATCTAAATTCATTTCGGTGAATCCATACTCAAGTAATGATTTTACTGCTTCAGGAACATAATTATTCCCCCAATATTTAGGATTTAAAACATAACCAATTTCCCTTTGTTTTAAATGCTCTAAAGAAAGATCTGGTTTATTTTTATGTAATCCTATACCACCGATTACTTTATTTTCTTTCTTTAAAACTATTGCATATGAATCATTATTGCTTATAAACATATTTATTGTTTCTTTACTTTCATCTTCTGATTTATGTGGTTTCCATCCAGCATTTGGACCAACTAATTCACTTTTGCCATACTCATATAAATCACTACTATCTCCAATATTCCATGGTCTTATAATCAGTCTCTCTGTAATAATCTCATTCATTTAAACTTCTCCTTTTTCAACTCATACTCTTTAAAACTAATACATTCCTTTAACACGCTCTATTATATTCATTTTTCTTCAAGTTCATGAAATACTTCATTCCATAATTTAAACTGAATATCCCTTACTAAAATAAATTCTAAGCTCTCAGTTCCCATTATCATTTCCAAATAATTACATTGTATTGTATAATTAAGTAGTATGCATATATCCGGAATATTCTATTATCCTATAAGTTCTAAATACAGGATAATTTAAAAAGAGGCTAACCAGTATTTTTGCAAAATATACAATAAAAATATATTAACAAATATACCTTAAAGGACGTGATTTTAATAAAGAAAGGCAGAAAATCAATTATTTTTTCAACCATTATTTTTATAGTGGCTATTATATCTCTATTCCTAGTAAAGCTACTTACAGTCAAACAAATTCCAAGTATTCCACTGAGAAATAAAGTTTCATCTATAGAAATATATCATGATTATATAAATAATCTATCTAAGCATCATTCTATTAAAAGTGATCAGTCTATATCAGAAATTTACAATGTATTACTGTCAGGTAAGAAAAGTAACATATTAACAAGCTTAGATGATTCCCCATCTAACGTGAATGGAAAACCTATAAAAATAGTACTAACAGATAGTTCTAATACCGTCACACTGTTGTTTGCATATCAAGGCACTGATGGTAAATACTACATTGAAAAGCCCTATGAAGGTATTTATAAAATATCAGTTCAAGGATATGAAACTTTATCTCAAGTTAACTGAAAAATAAAAAGTTTTTGGCTCATTTACTTTTGGTTAGTTTTTCCACAAACCCCAGGCAAACGGACTAGCTGTCAGCTGTTCCGTGCCACGGGGTTTGGATTTTAGTTTGAATTTTCAATTTTTATTTTTCATAATTACCCCTCAAAATTTTTACTTATATATTACTTTGAATATAGTATATCCTTTTATCCAACTGTTCACTTTTACATCATATTTTCTTATCTTTTCTTCTCAAATCTATTACCTGTATTGGCATAAATTACAACAAATATTACTGAAATACTAATTAAAGTAGTTCCAATACTAAGTAGTATCTTCATCATAAGGATATCGCTTAAAACACATAACGATATACATAATACAATCACAAACATAAACTTCCCCATAAATTTGCATAATGCTAGTACATCATAATTTTCTTTTTCTTCTTTGCTCATTGTATTAAATCCTGCTATTAAGAATGACCATTTTCCTAATGATAACATTATACCAAGTAGTATAAACAACCCAATCATAAACACCTTTCCAATCATAAAATCCCCCCATAATAAATTTTATTTTGAAACATAGTTTTATATATATTATTATAACATTTTTTATATTTTTACCCAATATTAGGGATAATATTATATCTTTTATATACAAAAAAAAGAACCAATAATTGTGATTTTACTCACATCTTATTGGTTCTACTTATTATCTGATTTTTCTCTACTTCTTAGTATCTTTATTATCCCATTCTATATAAATATCTGAATATGTTTTTGAATCCTTTATTAGTTCATCACAAAAAGCAGCTACATCTTTTCCTGTTACCTCTAATACACCTTTTCCTAACATTGCACCTTCTTCAAAGAAATCTACTATTTCAGAAAGAAGTTTTCCTTCATTTAACTCTACAGGTCCAACCTTAAAAAGATATTTTTGAATTTCTTCATATACAATTTGATAATCCTTTGGAAGTGCTTTTACACGTGCCATGTGAGCTTTCCATTCTTTTTTTGCATTTATAAAATCTTGTAAACTCATTTTTCCCCCTCCTACTTATTCAATTTCTTTTCTATATTTTTATTTAACTGTCTACGCCATTTACTTCTATAATCATTAGCCTTCTCTTCCCCAACTAACTCTAAACAAAATCCATTAATATCATTACCTAAAACCTCTTCTACCTTCTGTCCATCTGCTGAAGTTTCTTCAAGAAATATAAGAGCCTCCTCAAGAATTGGAATTAAATTTCTTCCTGTAAAATCTGAGTGTTGCCAAAGGTTTTCTTCAATTTCTTTCCATGCCTCTCTATATTCAATTGGTAGTTTCTCTACCCTACTTTCAAATCCTTTAAAATCTCTTGTTATATCATTACCAGTAACTTTATCCCAGAAATTCATTATCTCATCTCCTTTAACTCATTAATTCTTGTAGAAACAAAGCTCCACTTCTCCCAAAACTTTTCTAACTCTTTACGACCTGCCTCATTAAGAGTAAAAAACTTTCTTGGTGGTCCTATCTCTGATTTCTTTTTTGTAATATTCACTAATTTATTTTTTTCAAGTCTTACTAATATTGTATATACTGTTCCATCTACAATATCTGAAAACCCAAGTGCATTTAATCTTCTAGTAATTTCATATCCATATATTTCTTCATGATTGATAATTTCAAGAACACACCCTTCTAGCACGCCCTTTAGCATCTCTGTTATATTTTCCATAAATCCACCTCCAAAATATTTTCATATAATATTGAATTCTTTTAGTATTCTGTATTACTTATTACTACTATATAGTATAACTTAGTAGTAATATTGTCAATCTTAAATTTCCTTCTATTTTTATCATATCAAGTCTTTAACTTATACTCTAAAATAACTTAACTATACGTTCTAATACATAAAAAAACCAGAAGCTATACAACTCCTGGCCTTTATTTATATCCCTTTAATTTATGCTTCTCCATAATTCTTAGTAAAATATAAAAATCCTGTTTTAGTTACTTTATAATTACTTATTACATTTTCTGTTTCTTTATCTTTTAGATTAGAATCCTTAATAACATAAATCACTGCATTTTCACTATCAAGAACATCTTTATCTAATTTATATTGGAAATCATTTTTCTCAATATTTCCTTTAAATGCTTCAATTGGATGTCCTGTTATAAATATATATGTTCTAATAGACATATATGGCGTTATATGTGTAGCCACAAAGCCTCCAATGATTATTATAATACTACATACTGCAATAGCTTTTTTCGAAAATCTCATATCCTCCCCTCTATAATTTAAATATAGTTACATCTAAATTATATATCACAGCAATAAATTAGTAAACTTTTTCCAATTCTTTCCCTCGTATTTTTATATTCTCTCTTTATAAAAATAAAAAGATTATCAGTAAGTTATATCATCAACTTACTAATAATCTTATATTTAAATTAATTACTTAGAAATTTTCTTTATAAACTTCCTCTACTATCTCTATATCTACCTCTAATATTTCTGAAATTAAATCTTTATCCATTCCTTTTAATAACATATTTTTTATTGCAACCTTAGCTTTATTTAATTCTCCTTCTTCTCTACCCTCTTCTCGTCCTCTTTTCTCTGCACTATTGATCATATTTGCTCGTTCATGAAGTGATCTTTCTCTCTCATAGTAAATTTTCATTGTTTCTTCATCACTACTTAAGTATTCGATTTTTTGTTCAGCTTTTTTTATTGCTGTATCCAAACTCATCAACTCCTCTAATGTAGTTTCAGATATATCTTTTTCTAAAAACATTAGCCATCTTTCTATATCATTTTCCCTATAATCTCTATCTTTCTTTTTTCTAAACTTAGGCAATTCTAGAAAGTGAATTTCAACAACATCCGTAAGCATATATTCTTTTTCTATATCCTCCCACAAATGAAATGATGATTGATAACTTTCTGTTCCTAAAAATTCAAAATCTAAAATATTAATAGTAATTACTTTTTCTAAACTAGTATAGTCTTGGCCTTGTTTTATATTTTCAAGATACATCTTTCCCCAATAAAATAATGTTCTTTTTTCCATATTTCCTTGATCTGTAAGTTGAACTTCTATGTCAATTTGTTCGCCTTTAGAAGTTTTTGCTCTAACATCAATTATTCCTGTTTTATCTAAAATTAAATCTTTAGTTAATTGTTTATTATCTATAATTTCTAATTCTACTATTTTTTCTTTTTTAGTTCTTTTTAGAACAGCATTAAGTGATACTCCAAATTTTATATTTGGTTAGTAGAACTTACTCAGCGAATATATGTGAGCAGAGTTTCCTAAAAGAAATATCTTCATTTCCTTTTTCTCCAAATACCTTTTTGAAAATGAAATCATTTAACGGTTTTACTTTTCTCATATATAATTTACCTCTTCATTTTTATCTTTAGTTAAATTATTCTCATATATATACTTTATTATAACATTAATTTTAAACCTATTTAAATAAAATCATTTGAACCATATCTCTTTTTTCTCTATAATACGCTCTACTTTCACAAGATATTTTATTATAGCTTCTTTCCAACTTATTTTTAACAAATTCATTTCCCTTATCAATATCTGATTTTCTTTTGACAAATGCTAAATAAAACAATCCTGGCAAATCATAATAATGTGAAATAACAGCTGCTATACATTGTATCCTTCACTAATCTAAAATAATTCTCATACAAAATTTTTTACACAGTTTTAAATGCATAATTCTATCTATCACTTGTCCCTATTTACACAATGCATAATTTCATTTGGGATATTTTCTATTATTCTACTTAAACAATTTGGCTTAGTTACAATACTATTTAGTTCTTCAAAACTAAACCATTTATATATTCCTCTTTCATCATCTAAAATTTCTTTTTCTCCATCAAATTCTTTTAATTCATTATTTGGATCTTTTAATAAGTAAAAGAATATATATTGATGCCACTTCTTTCCTTCTAGTTCAAAGAAGTTTTCAATTATTGTAACTAATCTATCAACTTCTAACATTGCACCAACTTCTTCTTTATACTCTCTAACTATTGTTTCATCAGTAGATTCCCCAAACTTAGGTTTTCCCCCAACAAAAGTCCAATAATTATCTTCTCTCCCTCTTGATAATAAGAATTTATTATTTTTTATACAAATTCCCACCACTCTACAGTTAAACATTTTATCATTAGTTTTATATTGTACGTCCACTTTTCATACCTCCTACTAATTTTCATCAATTAAATGTTATAAAACTCATTCTATCTAATTCAAATTGGCTTTTGAGCAATATATAATGGAATAGTGTCATATATAATTATTTTATTTCCTTCTTTTATAATTGCCTGCCTTACTCCTTCATAAAACTTTGATTTATTAGGTTCTTCTAATGTAATATGTTCACAATGAGTACTGATATACGAAATATACTCATCTGCATTTAATATTCTTTTCTTTTTCCACTCTAGTTTTTTCAATTTATTAAAGCCATAATTTACGACATTCTCATAATTCATCTTACAATTATATTTTTGTTTAACAACAAAATACTTTTTATAAATTTCTTCAATTTCCCTATAGAGTTTTTTATTATTTTCTTCATCTGAACAAGTCATAAACATAGCAAGAATTCCACCAGGCTTTAATAACTCAAATGCTTTTGTAAATGCTATTTTTTCTGGTATCCATTGAATAGTTGCTCCTGAATATATTAAATCAAACTTTTTTTCTCTAAAATCATAAACTTCAAAATCTCCATTTATGATATTAAAATTATTATATCTACTAAATTTCTTTTCCATATATTCTGTAAAATTTTCTCCTAGTTCAATAGCAGTATAATCACTTCCAGTTTCTAAAATAGGCTCCGTTGCTTGTCCCGTCCCTGGTCCAATTTCAAGAACACTTTTTCTAGAATTTAAATCACTTAAATTTATAAGTTCTTTAAAAAGTTCTATACAATATCTCGGTCTATACTTATCAAATTCTTCTGGTATTTTGTCAAAGGTTTTTCTAAAGTCCACTTCGCTCACTCCCTTCAATTTTTATCTATAATACAATAATATCTCTTTTTGGATTAATATGGATGTATTTTCTTTTAATTTTTCTTCATACTTAAAAATAATATGACAGATAAATCATAAAAAAGGAGCACTGTCTTTTCGTAGCAATAAAAAAGATTCCATAGAATTTTCTCTACAGAATCTTTTTCTTTATGCTTTTTTCTTATTTTTATGATAATTGTAAATGTAAAACGGTATTCCACCTAGAAGAAGGATGAATCCCCACATTACGATTTCTGCTCCTGAACCATAGATTGTCCATATTGCATATATAAAAGCTAATAATGGAAGAATGGCTTTCTTTATAAATATTTTAAAGTTAAATTCTTCTGTTCCATTAAACATTAACATTATTTCTGCTGCTGCTGTTAGTAAGTAAACAGGTAAAAATGATAATGTTGCTAGTATTGTTATAAATGTAAATGCATCTACCATACTATTTTGGTAGTTCATAATTAAAAGTATGTTTACTAAAACTGAGCTAATAATTAAAGCATTTGCTGGTGTTTTATATTTTGGATGAAGTTCTCCAAAGAATTTAGGGAATACTCCATCTTCTCCAGCTGCATATGCAACTCTTGCTGTTGATAAAAGCCATCCTATAGTTGTACCTAATATACATACAACTACTGCTATTGTTATTGGTTTTCCAAGAGAGCTACCTAAAAATCTAGTTAATATATCTGTAAGAGGTGCAGAACTTCTACTTAAGTCATGATTATTCATAGCTCCCATAGATGCAAAACTTATTAATATATATATTGCTGCTGCAATTAAAAGTCCATAGATTGTACTTCTTTTTACATTTTTCTTTGGATTCTTTATTTCTCCTGCTGTTACTGTTGCACTTTCTAATCCTACAAAAGCCCAAAGAGTGGATGTAGCTGCAAGAGGTATTGAACTAAAGCCTTTTCCTTCTGGAATTAAAGGCATTAAGTTATTTGGGTCAAAGTTTATAAATGCTATTATTATAAATACTACAAAAAATAATATCTTAAAAACTGTTGCAAAACTTTGAAGTTTTCCAGCTTTTTTTACCCCAATAATGTTTATTATTGTAAATATCCATAAAATAGAGCTTGTATATATTAATGAGATTACTGGATTTTTTAAAGCTGGTATTACTGCTGCGCTATAACTTGCAAGTGTTACTATTATTGCTGCATTTCCTATCCACGATCCATTCCAGTAAAGCCATGCACTTAAAAATCCTGTAAACTCTCCAAATGCTGTTTTCGTATATTGATATGCTCCTCCTGTTTTAGGATATTTTGATCCTAAGTTAGCAAAAGATATTGCTATAAGGATGGAACCTATTGTTGTTATTGTCCATGCTATTAAGGTTGCCATTGGACCTGATACCGATGCTAATGTGGCGGGAAGCATAAACACTCCTGAACCTATCATATTTCCACAGACTAACATGGTTGCCATAAAAAGTCCTATCTCTTTTTTCATGTTTCTTTCTTCCATTATCTGCCCCCTCTTTCATCTTTATTTGTTCTTACCTTATAATTGTATCAAATCATTAATATTTGTCAAACTTTATACATTATTTTTACTTTTAATTTGTTTTTTTTATCATTTATTAATTTTTAAGCTTATTTTTTAACATATTTTGAAATAAAAAGGGGTAAAAAAAGTGAAGCTAGAGGCTTCACCTGAACAAATAACTTTTTTAACCTCTAAAACTATAGTTAAACAACTAACTATAAGCTTTTATATAACATAAAGTTATATATTTCCCTAGACGTTAAAAAAGAAGCTACACATTGTAGCTTCCTCTTATTCTTTGTCTTTATTAAATAAACTTTGCATTGGACGTATAAGTTTTATTTTTGTAATGGCTTTAAAATATCCATTATCAGCAGCTTTTTTATAAAGTTCTAAAGCTCTAAACTCATCTTCATCCACTATATAACCTTTTTCAAAAAGTGTTCCTAGTTTATATTGGGCTTCTCTATTTTCTTTTTCTGAAGCTATATTGTACCATTCTACACATTTTATATCTTCCTCTAATAGTAATGCTTCTGCAATTTCAAATGCTAATTCTCCACATTTAGCCTTTGCATCTTCATTTCCATCTGCCTCTGATTTATTAAACCAATCAAAAGCCTCTTCTATATCTCTTTCTACCCATTCACCATAATTATATATTTCTCCAAGTGTATACGAGGCCTCAGCATCGCCATCTCTAGCTTCACCTTTATATACCTTTATTAGCTTATTAATACTTTCTGAAACACCTTTTTCTGCTGCTATAACGTAGTATTCCATGTATTTTTCTTTATCAATTTGAACAAAGTCTCCATTAAAATATATATCTCCTAGATAGTGATAATAGATGTCTTCTCCTTCACTACCTTTGATTTCATATATTTCAATAAGTTTTTCAATTGCTTTTTCTTCTCTTTTAAATGCTGCTCTTTTATAATATTCAATAGCTAAGTCTATATCTTTACATACAGTACTTTCATAGTAAATATCTCCAAGTTTAAGACTTGCATAAGCACTTCCTAAATCTGATGCTTCACCTAAGTAATCTATTGCTAAAAGTAAGTCTTCATTATTATAAAATCTCTCTAGATAGTATTCTCCTTCTTTTATGAACTCCTCAATATTTAAAGGGTTTACCTTATCATGTGGTTTATGATCTTCCTTCTTTAAATCTATAATTCTCATATTAGCTGAGTCTACTTCATTTACTTCTTCTTTTTTAGGCTCTATTTCTTCTTTTATTTCTTTTTCTTTTACCAGTTCTTCTTTTTCTACTTCTTTTATGGCATCATTTTTTATCTCTTCACTTTTGCCTACCATTAACATAGAAGTCATCTCTAAGATTTTATCTAACTTTTCGTTTTTTAAGCCTTCTTCTTTTATCTTGTTTCTTATTTCCGCATTCTCTTCTTTTATCTTACTTTTCAGTTCTGCATTTTCATCTATTAAATATTGAATTTTATTTTCTAAAAAATTTATTTTATCGCTTATATTTTTTAATATATCTTCACGTCCTGTTAAGATATCTTTTTTTGTTTCCTCCATAAAAAACCTCCCCAAACTTATATTATATCTTTATATATTACACTATCTCTTTACCCTTTTAAATACGTTTTTCGTCATTATTTTTTCATAATTAAGAATTCTTCCTTAGTTATTAACCCTAAATCTAATAACTCTTTAAGTTTTAATATTTTTTCTAAATCTAAATCTCTAGCTTTTTCTTTTTTAATTACCTTAAATTTTTCTTTAAATCCTTCTCTACACTCTAATATATCAACTTTTTCTATTTTAGCATTTAAGTAATTTGGTAATTTTTCTCTTCCAACTCTATATGATTGAAGTTTAGTTAAACAATCTATAAAGTTTTTCACTAAGATTCCATTTTTTATATTTATGTCATCTGAATTAAATATATCATTTATAACTTCTTCTATAAGTATTATTTCGCTCTTTTCTACAATAAATCCTCTTAATAGTAATTTATTTATTATTATTTCCTTAATCTCTTCTCTTGAGTAATCTTCAAGTTTTATATATTCAATAAAATGTCCACCTAACTTTACATTTCTATATAATAACTCTCTTATCTCTTCTTTATTACCACTTAAGATAATACATATCTTTCCTGCATTCTTATCCATAAATGAAGTAAGTTCTCCAACTATATATCCATCTTTATCTTCTTTTATAAATCCATTTAAATTATAGATATATAATGTTTTTCCTATCATCTTATTTAAATATGTTTCAATGGAGTTATCTCTCACACTTTGAACAATTTCTATTGCTCTTACTTGTATCATATTTTTTGTTTTAGTTACACCAAGTGAATATAATTCTTCACTTACTGTTTCTGCAAATAGTTTTTTCCCTGTTCCTTCATTTCCACCAATTAAGATATTTAAATTTCTAGAAACAACTGCATTTATTCCTTTTTTTCTTCTAAATTCTTTTAATTTAATTAAAGATGATAAGTTTCTAAATACTTCCTTATTTTTTTCTCTTCCAACTATCTTTTTAGTTAATTCTTCAAAATCAATCTTTTCTCTTACAGAATAGTTTATTTCTTCAATATCCTTAGCTGTTATAAGGTTCATATCGTAAGTACTGATGTCATTTTCAGAAATTCTTATACTTTGAGTTCTAATTAGATTTTCAACATAGTTTCTAACCATACGCCCATTTCCTGATTGTGCATCCGCTTCTTCATATATATTTTCAAAACTACTCTTTAATGCTAAATGTCCATTTTTTGATAACTTAAATCCTTTTTTCTCTATTATTTTTACAGCCATATTTAAAAGCTCTTCTGGATTATAGTCTTCAAATTTTGTCCATAATGGGAATCTTGATTTTAATCCTATATTTACATCAAAGAAATCTTCAAGTTCTTTTTCATATCCAGCTAAAATAACTACTACACTGTTACCATAGTCTTCAATAAGCTTTAAAAGAGTCTCTATGGCTTCTATTCCTAGTTCATCATTAGCAAGGGTATAAGCTTCATCTATAAATAAAACTCCTCCTACAGCCTTCTTAAACACTTCCTCTGTTCTCTTAGCTGTACTTCCCTTTTCTCCTGTTACAAAACTACTTCTATCTGTTTCTATAAGTTGACCTGTTTTTAAAAGTCCAATACTATTAAGCATTTCTGCAACTAATCTTGCAATACTAGTTTTACCTGTTCCTGGATTTCCTGCAAAGACCATATTTAAGTTTTGGTCTATTTCAGTATGTATCCCTACAGACTTTCTCTTTTCTTGTGCTAATATAAGCTTATATTGATCTCTTAAAAGTCCCTTAACAGTTTCAAGTCCTATTATTTCTGAAAGTTTCTTTTCTAAGTCAAATTTAGTTTTAACTTTAAAGTTAAAGTTTTCTCCATCTAAAACATCTAAGCCTTTTCCTTCTCCGCTTATATATTTCTTAGAAGCATCTAAAATTGCATTTTCTACTATATTTCTTACAAATCTAGCATTTCCTAAATCATTTTTACCTGAAATTTGGTTTTTATAAAATAATTCTATAATATCATTTTTAATTTCTGGATTTATTTTATATCCTTTCGATTTAGCAATATTTAAAGCTATTTCATACATTTCTTCTGGTGTATAGTCATAGAAATGAATAGTATTTGGGAACCTTGATTTTAAGCCTTGATTAATGCTTAAGAAACTATCCATATCCTTTTCATATCCAGCCATAATAACGACAAGATTTTCTCTATTATCTTCTATCCCTTTTAAAAGAGCATCTACTATTTCTTTTCCTTTTTTATCATCTTCACTTTCACATAAAGAATAAGCTTCGTCTATAAATAAAACTCCACCTAAAGCTGAATTTATAATATCCATAGTAACTTTTGATAAATCACTACTAGCTTCAGATACAAAGTCACTTTTACTAACTTCTTTAAATATTCCTTTTGATAAAAGTCCTAAAGCATTTAAGTATTCAAAAGTAACTCTAGCTGCATTAGTTTTTCCTGTTCCTGCATTCCCTGCAAATATCATATTTAAAGATGGTGACGTTACTTTTAAGCCCATTTTCTTTCTGATTTTTTGAACCTTTACATTGTTCTCTATGTTTTCTATAAAGTTTTTAAGTTCTTCTACACCTATAATTGAATTTAACTTGTATTTTGCTTCTTCTAAAGTAGTATCTGAAAACTGGCTTAAACTATATTCTTCTCTTCCATCACTACAATAAATATCTTCTTCTTTTCTATATACAGTTATTTTACTTCCCTTATCAATAAGATTTCTATTAATAAGATTTTTTATTGGTTTTGATAATTTATAATCTATATATCTTTTTATATCTAGTTCTTCATCTGATTTAAAGCTTTCATACATGAACTTACATAGATTATATTGGTCATCTTCAATATGATCATTTAAGTTTATCCAAAGGTTAACTTTATAATCTTCATTTATTTCTTGTATAGCTTTAGCTACTATAGTTTTTATTACTCTATACTTTTCATTAGATGTTAAACTTCTACTTTTAAATGTTTTATCTATTCTCTTTTCAAAGTCTTCTCCTAAAAGTTCTTTTATATCTAACTCTTCATCATCTGATACAAAAATAAAGAATTTACTGTGACAAACAACTTTATCTAAGTCTGATTTTTCATCATTTTCTCTTTCAACTAATATATCATTTTTCATTTTATAGT
>NZ_CAMTIG010000048.1 GCF_947072515.1 uncultured Clostridium sp. | reverse complement strand
CTATTACATCTGAATACCATGTTCCTTGACTCATTACATCTGTATAACTTAATTCATTAAAATCTATTATCCCTGCCCCTATAGTCTTAGTATTTAATGTATTTATTCTTGATTTTGGTAGCCATGCTGTTCCACCATTATATTCTATTTCATACCAATTAGAAGTTTCTCCAATTATATTTACATTAGTTCCATTATTCAATGATCCTGCAATACTAGAGTACCACGTTCCTTCACTCATCACATCAGTATAACTTAGTTCATTGAAATCTACTACACCAGTTATATTTATGCTTTCTATTTGAGAAAAACTAACTCTTGATTTTGGTAGCCATGCAGTCCCACCATTGTAATCAATTTCATACCAATTTGAATTTTGTCCAATTACATTTATATTAGTTCCATTATTTAAAGAGCCTACGATATTAGAATACCAAGTTCCTCCACTCATTACATCTGTATAACTTAATTCGTTAAAATATACTGTTCCTGTCTTATTAATAGTTTGATTTACATTTTGATTTATTCCTGTTGCAAAACTTGTTATTGCTGGACTAGCAAAAAAAATGCTCATTCCAATAGCAATTAATATCGAAATTTTTCTCGTTTTCATCTATATCTATCCATCCTTTGTAATCTAATTAATCCAAAATTCCTTCCTATAAAGGAATATGTTACATTTTATATTATAACTGATTACATTTCTATTACAAAATAAGAAAATGAAAATATTTCATTAAAGCCCTATATATACTATTATCTTTTTAATATATATTTTCTACTTTATTAAAAAAATTAACCAATTATTTATTAATAAATAATTGGTTAATCTATCCATTTGATATGTTTTTTATTTGTTTTTTATCCTAATACTTTTAATCCAAGATCTAAAATATTTGCAAATAATGATATATTATTTTTAGTTGGAATAACATTATTTTTAATATCTAAAAGTTTCCCAAGCCCGTAGTTTGTATATATATGTACTGTATTAGTCTCACCAAACTTTATTATTAAATCTCCTTCTTTTAAAGATATTTCTTTATCTTCAAGAATATAATATAATCTTTCTTTTGAATCATATCTCAATACAAATGTATTTTCATTTGTTTCAATTTTACCTTTTCTATTTTTTATATCAAATTTTGTTGTTGTTGCTAAAGTGTTATTTATAACAAAATATTTTACATTTCTTTTATAATCTACTCTGTCTTTAAACTCTTTAACTCTTTGTATATTTTTCTTTAAATCAGCTATAACCTCTGTCTTTTCCAAGTTTCTAAAGCCAGCCTCTACATATTCTAGTTCTTCTTCCATTTTGATCTCTTTTTTCAAAATATTCATACATTCACTATAAATTTCTTCAAAATTGTTATAATTTAAAATATATTTCACACCATTTAAGATATAGTAAACCTTAAATTTTGCTCCATTTTCTCCACTCTTACTTGAATATAATGTTTCAATTAGAAATAATTCATTTAATTCATCTGTATAATATACTAAGTTTTCTACATCATTTTCTTTTTCTACTATATAATTTTTATTATCTGTAAGTTTTTCTATTCTAGGATTTATTAAATAATTTCCTTTAAAAGAATCCTTACTTAAATCCCCTCTTCTTATAGATGTTTTCATGGAAAGTTTTTTTAACCCTATATAATCACCACTTATATATAAGTCTTGTTCTGTAAATATCTTCATTTGCTACTCCTTATTCTTTAACCATAAGATTATTTTTTTTATTTCTCTATTTTTTAAATTCTTCATCTGAAATTTAAGATTTATTTTAAATATTGCTTTCATTATATCATCTATCTTCCACAATAAATACTATTCATAATTTTAAATACTAAAAAATATATTTGAATATGTATATCAAATTTTTATCTTAAGTTATTTAATTCTTTTTTCAAAGAATTTAATTCTTTTTCTAAATTATTTATTTTCTGTATTAATTCACTATTTTGATCTGTATTATTACTTCCGCCTTGATTTCCTGTATCTGTATTACTTCCAGTCTCACTTGTAACACCTGAACTTGGACAAAATGGATTCCCTACATTTCTCCATCTTGCTTCATAATATCTTCCTGGTCCATTTTGAAAATATTGTTGTTGGGCATTATACGTTACAATAGTCTGTCCAACTAAAGTAATCCAATTTCCTACCGCATTTTGAACATTAAATGGCATATTTTCACTCATTACTGTTCCAACTAAGTTTCCCATAAGCAAAAAAATTTCTGGATTTATGTCCTGAAACCCGCCATAAATATCACTATCAAAAAATCTACAATTATTTGTACTACCTGATCCTTGACCATTTTCTCCACAATTCCAATTTATATACTCTTCAAAATTACTATTCATAATTCAACCTACCATATTGATATACTAATACTATATTCATTTTACTCTAAAAGTGATATTTTAAATTTCTATCGAAAAATAAAAAGATGTCCTTTCGGACATCTTAATATTCTACTTTTTCCATGCAAAGTCCTTTTGATGGTACTTTAAATCCACCTTCACTTCTTGATTTTGCATTCAAGCTTTTTTCTACATCTGCAGCTGTTATTTTAGACTGACCTGCCTCTATTAATGTTCCTGTTAAAATTCTAACCATATTTAAAAGGAATCCATTTCCAGAGTAAGTTATCTTTATGATTTTATTCTCTTCTTTTATATTAATACTCTCTATAGTCCTTATAGTTGTTTTCCCATTTTTAGGTTTTAAGTTGGTGAAACTTTGAAAATCATGTGTTCCTATTAAAACTTTTGAAGCCTCTTCCATTTTTTTAATATTAATTTTTTCTTCTACATGATAAGCAAATCTTCTATTAAAAACATCACAGTATGTATTATTATCAATAGTATAAACATATGTCTTTTTCACTACGTTAAATCTTGAGTGAAATCTATCACTACACTCCTTAACCTCTTTTACAACTATATCTTCTGGTAAATACATTTTTAAATAGTTTTGTATTTCTTCAACTGAAGCTTTTCCTTTGCATTTGAAATTTGCTATATAATTATTAGCATGAACACCTGCATCAGTTCTACCACAACCTATTATTTGAATTTCCTCACTCATCATTTTAGATAAAACTTTTTCAAATTTATCTTGAATAGTTACCGCTTCATGTCCTTTTACATTTTGTTTTTGCCATCCTTTATATCTTGTTCCATCATATTGTATTACTAATTTTATATTTCTCATCAGTACTCTCCTAACTTTATTTAATTTTCTTAAACATTGGATGATTTTTATCAAATTCTATTAAATCCCATAAGTTCCCGTATAAGTCTTTAAATACAGCAACAGTTCCATATTCTTGCTTCTTAGGCTCTCTAACAAACTCTATTCCTATCTTCACCATTTCATCATAATCACGCCAAAAATCATCTGTTCCTAAGAAAAATGTAACTCTTCTACCGGTTTGATTACCTATAAATTCTTCTTGTTCTTTTTTAGATGCTCGTGCAAGTAATATTGCAGTTCCATTTGAACCTGGAGGTGATACAACTACCCACCTTTTTTTCTCTTCAGGTTGATATGTATCTTCAATTAAATTAAATTTTAATTTTTTTGTATAAAATTCTATTGCCTCATCATAATCCTTTACAACTAATGTAACATATACTACTGATTGAATCATTCTTATTCTCCTTTTCTATAATTGATTTTATTATAACATACACTAACTATAAACATTCTCAATATTAAATAATATGATTTTTTATAGTTAAAAAAAGCTAGTTTAAATGAAAAATTCTCATTTAAACTAGCCCCAATAATCATTTATAAATTTTCACTATATTTCTTTTTATTAAACAAATTTATACCTATTAACGCAAGTAACGATATTCCTCCTACAGATATAAAAGGTATCATACTCGTATCCATAGTTGATGGATTCGATAAGTTTTTAGTAGCAACTACACTATTTGTATTTTCAACACTACTACTTCCTTTATTTTCTGTAGTATTTAAATTATTCTTTACTTCAGCTACGTTATTTTTTAGATTATTTACATTTTGCATTATCTCATTACTTTGATTTTTTGCATTTGCAGTTCCTTTATTGATTTTATCTGCTACTTCATTATTTTTATTTGCTATAGCTTGACTTGCATTGTTCACTGCTTCTGAAACATTCTTTGCAGAATTATGTATTTGATCTAAATTTTCATTTACAGCTGCATTTGTATCTTTTATATTATTTATATTTTTATTTATATTTTCATGTATTTGATTATTCATACCATTAATATTATCAACTGTATCACTAGCATTTTTTATATTTTCATTTATATTATCTGCTACCTTCTTATTGACATTATTAATATTATCTCCAACTTCTTTTGCTTTTTGAATATTATCATTTATATTCTTATTTGCATCGTTAATTGCATTATGTATATTATCTATAGTGTTTTTAGTATTGTTAATATCATTTACAATATTAGAACCTATATTCTTTTGTCCATTATTCCCCCCTGTTACTAGATTATCTGCAAATGCAGATGTAGAAAAAATTGTTGTTGACATTATAACTGTAGTTATAATTATCTTCTTTAGTTTAAAATATTTCATAAAAAATCCCCCTAAATTTTAAAAATAGATTATTAAATGAATATATCATAACCTTTCTCTTAAAATCAACAGCCTGTAATTATGAAAAAAAACCTTTTTAGTCATTTTATCTCTTTCTACTTTTAACTAGATAGGTTTATCGTAATTCTCTATCTCCTATCATACTTTCTACCATTATTAAACTATATTTTTCTATTTAATTTAATTAATACTTTCTATTTCTTTATCGGAAAATATTTTTTTACTCATCACTTCACCTCTATAGTTTATTGTACAAAAAAAGAACCTATAAACGAAGACTCTTTTTATAAGTGTCCGCTTTATAGGTTCCATTTTAATCTACTAGAAATCAACTCTTTTTTATACTATACTCTATTACTTTTCTTCAAAAAATTGAACATTTACTCCATTTGGATCTTTTACAAAAAAGAATCTTCCTTTACCAACTTCAATAATTGGACTTCCCATAGGAACATTATTTAATTTAACTTTTTCTATCATTTCTTCAATAGAATTAATTTTAACTCCAATAGAAATATCTTCACCAAAAGAAAAATCTTTTTTACTTTTATCTTCTAATAATTCAATATGAGTTTCATTTTCTTCACCAATTCCCATAAATGCAATTTCTACATCATTTCCAGCTTTAAATCTATTCATTACTTTAAAATCTACTAAATTTGAATAAAAATTTATACTTTCTTCTAAATTTTTAACGTGTATTGTTGTCCATAAAAATTTCATTTTATTATCTCCCTTTTTCTATTCTTATTGTATTTTTCCTTATATTAATTATAACATTTCTCAAAAATTCTATAATCAATTCTTTATTTCTATTCTTTGAATTTTTCTACTTTTCCAAGTCCATCTATGGATTCCCTTAACTTAGGATTTCCTTTATATAAAATTTGTCCTACACCTTTTAAGTTTGCATCTAATACATCACTTACATTGATAGACACATTACTAACACCATTTATATGAACTATTGCTCTATCTGTTTTTAAATCTAATCCATCTATATTTGCTCCACCTTTTATATTGATATCGGTATTTTTCACCTCTCCTGATAACTTAATATTTCCTGCTCCTTTAATATTAAGTTCTACTTCATCAGCCTTTGAAAATTCAATATTTCCAGTCAATCCACATTTAAAAAGGCCTTTAAACTCTTTTTTTTGCTCTAGTATGTCTAACTTAAAGTTACCATTTTCTATTTCTAAATATCCTATTGGCACATTAATATTAATTTTCATTTTTTCTGCTGAACTCATCCATTGTTTTTTATTTTCTATAACTATTTTTTTATTTTCTTCATCTATATTAACCTTTATTTTATCCCTATCATTTCCCTCTATAATACAAATTTCCTTCGTGCTATCATCTCTTACTATTATCTCTCCGACTTCAGTATCGAATTCTTTTTTTACACCTGAAATAAAAACTTTCCACTCATCAGTTCCATCAGAACTATCTACTATATCACCATTTCCACAACCAACAAAAATAAAACTTATCAAAAACAAAACACTAACCAAATATCTCCTCTTCCTCTTACCCATTTTTCCCCTCCCATAATTAAATCTAAGTATTTTAAGTTTATGCAAAAAATTATAGTAATATAAAAAATAATCAATACTATATTTATATGAAAAACATTATAATACCAAAAATCAATAAAACTATTCCTACTCCTAATAGTAGCTTACCCATTTTTTCAACAGATTTTTTTGTCCTTTTAGCTCTTCTTTCTTCATCACTCTCATTCTTACTCATCCTAATTAATTCTAATTTTTTATTTATAAAATTTATATAGTTTATAATCTATAGACAGAATCACTGCAAGTTCATCACAATATTTTCTTTCTAACCTTATAATTTTAAGCATACTCCTAAATTCCTTCCTTAATGTATATTTATCAACTCTCTTTTTATAAATGTCATTATGATATAATCTATTTAACAATATTTAGGAGGTTTTGAAATGATAAATATAGATTCTCTTATAGACTTTGTTCTTCCTTATTATACCACTAAAGATATTATGCATGACTTATCTCATATTGAACGCGTCTTGAAATATGTTGAAAAGTTAATTCAAGAAACTTCTCTCACTAATATAGATATGGATATTCTTCTATATGCAACATATTTTCATGGATTTATATATTCTGATGAAACTGTTATAACCCATTGGTTAAAATTACAGAATGTATCTAGTACAGATATACATAAAATCCTTACTGTTGCATGGGAATCTCAAAAATATAAAACTGCTAAAACTCTAGAAGGTAAAATTCTTCATGATGCTCATATGATTGAAGGAGGCAAAAATTATCTTATAGTTAAATCTCTAATAACAGGATCTCTTCGAGGACAAACCCTAAATGAAACTATCTCATATATAGAAAATAACCTTATTTCCAAAGGTGTTTGCTATCTTCCTATAGCTCAACAAATTTATGACTCTCAACAAAAATTCTCTATAGATTTTCTTAAAGATTTAAAAGAAGGTCTGTTATAATCAATTTTTATATAAACATAGCTAGTAAACTTTATATTTTACTAGCTATTTTAAATTTCATCTAAATTAATTTATATTATCTTTATCTATTGATAAGATAGCTGCTCCAAAAGCTATAACTATAATCGCTAAATTTGAAGCCTCCACACTATTCATAAGATAATCAACTATCTTCATAGTAAACATAGTTCCTAATGTATCTAATACTACAAATAAAATTATTATTTGCTTATTATCCTTTATTTTTCCTGTCTCTTTTAATACTTGTGAAAATGCTTTTATAATCATTTCACTTGGAAAACCTATGATTGTTATTATTATAAAGTATAAAATAATATTCCAAATTGAATTATATCTAAATCCAAATATCACCATTATCCCACCACATATTAATGCTACTATTGATATTGCTATTAATAGCATGACTGTAATTCCACTATACTTTATAATAGATTTCCCCTTAAATTTCATCTTTTTATTTACCATATCCCACTCTCATTTTTTTATAAATTTTCTTTTATTTTACTTTTCATTTTAATTATAAAACAAATTCTCTTTTATTTAAATAAAAATGGTAATTTTAATAGCTATTTTTCCATAATAAATATATTCTTCTATCTTTAAGAATATATTTATTATGAAATATTTTTTGGAGGTCATAATGTTTAAGTTCGATCATTTTGTTTTAAATGTAGGTAGTTCTTATCAAAAGAATCAAGATGTTATTAATAATATGCCTCAAGCTGGTTTTCCTTATAAGCCATCTTTAGGTAAAGGTTCTAAAGAATTTAATCTTTCTAACCTTTGGATTGGCAATGAATATTTGGAAATGGTTCACTTACTTAGTCCTGAAGGAAATGGATGGAAAAAGGATTGGATTCAGTTTTTTAATTCTGGTCATAGAGGTGTTATTTGTATTATGCTTCAAGCTTTAGATATCCATAAACTTTATTCTGATTTACGCAAAGAAAATGTACTTATAACTTTTCCTGAAGCTCCTAATCTTAAATTTTTCTTCAATCTTTTTACTAAAACTATGCCTTGGAAAAATAGTTATATTAGCTTTTTTGAAGGAATTCCTCTTCAAATTGGATTTCAGCAAGTTAAAGATGAACATACTAGAAAACATATAGAAAAATACATGAAACCTAATATTTTTGAAAACGATATCTTAAATATTAATAAAGCAATTGTTCGTGGCCCTTTAACTTCTGATGATTTCCTTTTAATTAAGGCTGTTTTTCATGAACATATTACTAATTTTGCTCCTCTAACTATAGCTTTAGACAATAATCAATCACTTATTTTTGAAAAATCTCCTATTTATGAAGTTCATTTATTTACTACTTGTGAAAATGAACTTTATTTAAATAAATCTGTTTCTATAGAAAACTTAACTCTTTCTAATAGCATATAATTTTATCTTCTATTTTTTAATTACTACTTTATATCATTTTTTCTAATATAGTATTTATTTACTATATATTTTTCCAACTTATTTACAATCTATCTTTTATTTCTGTATATGAAAAGGACTCTTCATTTTATTTGAAAAGTCCTTTTCTTTTTTATTTTCAGCTTACATTCGAAGGGCCTTTGCTGGTTCAATTTTTGTTAATTTACTATTTATCATCCCACCTATTAAACTAATTATTAAAAAGGCTGTCACTATTGAAATTCCCAACTGTATTTTATTAAATTCCATAGATATATTAAATACTCTACTTATTAAAAGATATAGAATAAAAAATACTAAAGTTATAATTGATGACATTATACCAAGTAAAATATTTTCATTTAAAATTATATTTTTAATTTGATTTTTATTAAAACCCAGTGCAGCTAATAATCCAATTTCTTTTATTCTTGATTTTTGTAGCTTTGATAATAACACTATACTTATTATTAAGCTTATTAAAAATATAATTATAGAAATTACTAAGAATAATTTGTTTATAGTTTCAAATGTAGATATTAAATTCTTAACTTCAGCACTGGCATTAATGGTTTCTATATTATTTTTCTTTAATAAATCATTTATATAGCTAACATCTTCAAATGTTTTAACATCATAATTTATAGCTAATATTTTTTCATTATGTTTCACTTTTTCATATATATCTTGTTCAACATCTGAACTTAAAAATATACTGTCATAATCAGCATTATAAATTCCACTTATTTTAAGTGTTTTTTCATAATTTGCTATTTTAAATTTTATCTCTTTTCCTACTAACTCTTTTATATTTTTTGAAAACTTTCTTGCTAAACTAGGAGTTAGTCCTATTTCATTTTCTCCTCTTCTTGGCATAACGCCGTAAGATAATTTCTCTTTAGCCTTTGGCATTGGAATCAATTCTTTTAATTCTTCCTTTTTATTATCTATTTCTAAAAGAATATTTTCTAATTTATATTGATAGTATATATTACTTATACTTTCTTCTTTTTTAAGCATTTCTAACGTATTATTCTTATCTTCGCCCTTTATATATCCATTATTAAAAGCAGTGTTTTTTTCCTTAAATTTTTCTATTGATGTTTCCATCATGCTTTTTGATGATATGGAAAGCATAAAGGATGTAACTCCTAAAGCTATTACAATTGCTACTATAACAAATTGCCTTATATGAACTTTAAAATTTTTCTTAGCTCTCTTTTTAGAATCTAATTTTATATAATTAATCTTCTCTTTTTTATTTTTTTCTCTCTCTTCTTTTTCTAAATCACTTTTAATTACACTTATATTTTTATCTTTTATTTCTATGATTTCATCTGCAAAATCACATACTTTTTCATCATGTGTAATTACTACTACTAATATTTCTTTTGCTATTTCTTTTAAGAGATTCATAATTTCATTTGAAGTTTTTCTATCTAAAGCTCCTGTAGGCTCATCAGCTAATAATATTGTAGGCTCTTTTATAAGTGCTCTTGCTATTGCCACTCTTTGCTTTTGTCCACCTGATAAATTTTCTATCTTCTCATTCTTTTTTTCTTCAATCCCTAGCTTTTTTAATAGCCTATCTACTTTTTCAACCTCTTTTTCACTTTTATATAAATCACAAGGTAACAATATATTTTCTAAAACAGTATATCCTTTTAATAAATGATAATCTTGAAATATAAATCCCACATTTTCTTTTCTATAATTACAAAGTTCATTTGAATTTAAAAAAGATATTACTTTATCATTTACATATATATTTCCATCATAATCTGAATCAAATCCTGCTAACATATTAAGTAATGTAGTTTTTCCACTTCCAGAAGGTCCTAGTAAACATACTAGGCCTTCTTCTTTAAACTTATAATTAGCTTTCTTTAATATTTCTACATCTTCATATTTTTTCGTAACATCTCTTAACTCTATCATCTATCTTTCTCCTGACTTTAGAATTTTTAAAGGTATTGTTTTCTTCGCTATTAAAGCTTCTATTACATAAGAGATTACTACCATAACACTTCCTATAATAACTATCATTAAAATCTCTTTTATTCCTAAGCTTGTCCCAAATGTTCCTTTAGTTAATTTATATATTATTGGTGAAATTACTATTGTAGATAACACTGCTATCCCACCTATCATAATATTTTCTGCAATTAATACTATATTTAATTGTTTGTTTGAGTATCCGCATATTTTATATATTGCATATTCTCTCTTTCTTATAATTCCCATAATTAATGATATAGCTACTAATCCTACTAACGCTAACATTCCAATTATTCTCATTGAACCTTCTGATAAACTCTTAGTTTGTAATTCTAAACTAACTAGGTCCTCAATTAATTCAAAATATCCTATTGGAAGGATTCCTTCTGCATTTAATTCATTTTTTATTTCTATTAAATCCTTAAAGTTTTTTGCTCTAATTACAAAATTATTATCTTCAACTTCTATTCCTGCTTGCTTATTCATTTCATCAATAGTTTCTTTATCAAAGAAGAAACTGTCTTCTAATTCAAATTCATTAGTCATACCTTCATAAGTCACTTTAAGCTTTGTATCTCCAACCCCTACTATTTTAAGCTTTACTTCTATAGGTTCTTCTTCTGGTTCATTTTCATTTTTCCAACTATATATAATAGCTTTAAAATCTATTTCTTTTCCTATAGCTTCTTTATTGCTTATCCCCATTTTTTTCACAAAAGATTCTGGAACTAATACTTCATTTTTATTTTTAGGTATATTTCCTTCTAACACTTCATTTATTGTTGGTGCATTTCCTGATCTTGGAATACTATATTCCTTTCCGTCTGCCTGTATTTTTATTTTATCAACTGGCTTATCAAATAGTATATAGTCTACTCTACTATCATTTATATACTTGTCATATACCCCATCAATATCCTGCTTTACATCTACATTAGGAGCTTCTTCTTCATCTCCTTCCATACCACTTGCTCCTGTAAAACTCTTAACTACCATAAGATCTAAAACAGCTTTTCCATATGAATTATATAATTCATCAAAAGTTTCATTTCCTTTTTTAGCAATCGCCCCACCTAAACTTGTAATAACTAGTATTGTTGATATTATAATTGCCATACTGCTTATTAAAGTCTTTCCTTTTTTACTTTTAATATTTATTTTCCCTACATTAAAAGCACTTGATAGTTTAAAAGGTCTCCATACACTTACTTCCTTCTCTTGTATTTTACCTATAATCTTTTCTGGTTTTTCAATAAGTTCACCTTTATCTAATTTATATACTTTAGCATCTTTTTCTATTAAAGATGTGTCATGAGTCACTATAATAACTGTTCTTTCTTTTGCTACATCTTTTAATATTTTTATAACCTCTAAAGCATTTTCTCTATCAAGAGCACTTGTTGGCTCATCAGCTATTAGCACTTGTGGATTTTTCATTAGTTCTCTTGCAATAGCTACTCTTTGCTTTTGTCCTCCTGATAAATTTCTTACTTTTGCATATCTTAAATCCAGTATATTTAATTTTTTTAGTTGCTTTTCAACTTCTTTTTTATTATTTACATTTTTTATATGTAAAGGTAAAAGTAAATTTTCCTCTACTGTCATATCCTCTAATAAATTGAAATCTTGCCACACAAAACCAATTTTATTATTGTAATAATAAGCTTTTTGGCTTTCTGTAAGGTTTTTAATAGATTCTTCAAAAAATAAAACTTCTCCCTCAAAATCATTTTCTTGTCCAGTTATAATTTTAAGTAAGGTTGATTTTCCACTTCCTGATGCTCCAATTATAAAATTTAGACCTCGTCCTATATCAAAGTTCAAATTTTTAAGTGCGTACTCATTACCATATTTTTTAGATACCCTTTTTATTTCAAACATATCTTCCTCCTATTTTCTTCTTGTATTTATGTTTTTATTTTACAAAACTAGGTGTTAAATTTACGTTAAGCAATTTTTTATAAAGTAAAAAAGCTAAGAAAAGTTTAAAACTCTTCTTAGCTTCTTTTAAGTTTAATAGTAAAGATACTTCCCTTATCTTCATTATCACTTACTATAATTTCACCATTATGCTTATCTAATATACTCTTAACTATTGATAAACCGATTCCTGCTCCACCAAGTTTTCTAGAACGTGATTTATCTACTGTAAAAAATGGTTCAAATATATTTTCTTTCATATTATCTGGAATTCCTATTCCTGTGTCTTTAATTATAATTTCATTTTCACTTTTTATATTTATATAGACTTCTCCATTTTCATTATTATACTTTATAGAATTCTCTATTAAATTATAAAAAGCACGATAAATTAAATCATAATTCCCTTGAATCACTTCTTCTTTTCCTATAATATTAATTTTCACACCTTTTTTTTCAGATATAAAATATAAATCATTACAGATAGTTTCCATCATTTCTTTTAAATTTATTTTTTGATGTAGATCCATATCCTCCATATTTGTTAAACTAAGTAGACTACTTACAATATCAGATAATCTCACTACTTGGTTATTCATACTTTGAATTAACTTATCATATTCCTCACTATTAGGATTTTTACGTTTTTTAAATACATCTAGTTTAGTTCTCATAACTGTTAATGGAGTTCTAAGTTCATGAGCTGCATTATTTGAAAATCTTTTTTGCATTAAAAATGCTTCATTAACCTTTTCTGTCATACTATTAAATGATATAGCTAAATCATGGATTTCATCCTCTCTCTCGCTTACATATACTTCCTCTGAAAGATTTTCTATAGATTTATTTTTTATTTCAGTAGATAATTTACTTAAAGGTCTTAAAGCTCTATTTATACTAAAATACATCAAGCCTCCACCTATAGCTATAAATAAAATCATATACCCTAAACTTACAGTTTTATAGGCTTTTTCAGCTTTTGCTATTTCTAGTTTTGCTTTTATTTCTTCTTCTGGTTCTATATTTAAATTTTGTGCAGGTGTAAGCATAGCCTGTGAAATTTGTGCATCCATTCCTTCACTAGGCATTGTGAGTGCTGCCGTCATTTTAAATGCACTTCTATTTAATACAAGAGTTAATCCAATGCAACAACTAATAAGAAATATTACGGTAATAAGCGTAATCCTTGTTTTAATAGATACTTTTCTAAACATCTACTTCACCTTTTTCTAAATAATATCCTTGTCCAATTTTATTTTGTAATAAATCATACCCAAGAGATTTTCTCAATTTCTTTCTAAGGGTTGTTATATGAACTCTTATTGCATTACTAAAACTATCTACTTCCATATTCCACACATGTTCTATAAGTTCTTCCTTACTTACAACTTTATTTTCATTTAAAAGTAAGTACTCTAAAATTCCAAATTCCTTTTTCGTTAAAGTTATTTCATCATCATTTATAAAAACAGTTCTTTTTATTGTATCTAATTTCAATTTATCAAAGGTTAACACTGCATCCATTTGAACAAACTTTCTTCTTAAAAGATTTCTTATTCTAGCTTCTAGTTCTTCAAATGCAAAAGGTTTAACTAAATAATCATTTGCTCCAACATCTAACCCTTTTACTCTATCTTCTACAGTGCCCCTAGCTGATAAAATTAATATCTTCACTTCTGTATTAGTCGCTCTTACTTTTTCTAATATATCTATTCCATCTATTCCTGGTAAATTTAAATCTAATATAACTAAATCATAATTTTCTACACATATATGCTCATATGCTTCATTTCCATCATAACAAGTATCCACTGCATATCCATCAATCTCTAAGCCCTCAGCTATTGTGTCACATAATTCCATTTCATCTTCTACTACTAATATTCTCATTTTATCCCCCACTTTTATGATTTTTATTATAGTATATTAAAATTATATAGAAATTACTAGATTTATCCTAAAAAATTGAGATTAGCTTTCCTCTGAATGCTAATCTCAATACTCCTTAATTATTTATCCTTCACCATAATATAATGCAAAATATAAAAATCCTATTTTTGTTATTTTATAATTTCTATGCTCTGTTCCTGTTTCTTTATCTACTGGTGCTGGATTTATTCTAAGAAATTGCGTCTTATTATCTACTAAATCACTATGCATTTCATCAATTTCTATATTACTAGTTACTGCTATCTTAGGACTTCCTGTAAAAAACAAATGTGTCCTTAAAGATAATTTAGGCGTTATATGACATATAATGAATGCCAAAATTATTCCTATAATTATATATCCCCTCTTTCCTCTCATACCATAACCTTCTTCTCAAATTCTAATTCTTTAATTTTTATCAATCTTTTTCTCTAATTCTCTAACTCTACTTTCAAGTTCTTTAATCTTTTTTGATCTTGATGATGGTAAAAATAATATAGCTATCACTATAATCCATGTTATATATGGCATTATCTCTGTTACCCATTCCATAAATATGCCCTCCCATACTATATACTATCTATATTCTTAACATTGATATCTATTATCTTTATACCAACTAGGTATAATATTTTTAAAATTATCGTAATCCTTAAAAGCCATAATACAACGTTTTTGCATTTCTTTTATTTCTTTTTCCCCAAATTTTTCAGCCCATGCTATAGAATTTAAGGATGTATATGCTACATATACAGCAAGAATACTCCAAAATTCTAAATTTGGATTTCCATCAAAATAGCCATGAATTTGTCCAATTGAAAAAGGAATACTTACTTCAACATCAAAACTTTGTATTTTATGAAACTCTTCAACTCTATCTCCATATTCCCATCTATTAAAATCAATAACTCCAATATTCCCATTAGATGTTAATACTAAATTACCAACATGATAATCACCATGCTTATATACCGGTATTGATAAATCTATTTTTCCAATATTATTTTTCACAAAATCTATTGCAACCTTATCTTCTTTTACACGATTTTTACTGTTTTCATATCTAATAAGCTTTTCTAACATTTTTTCTCTTTTATAACTTGGCATAATATTCTCATTCGTATCACTTTTCAAAGAATGAATTGACTTTAAAATTTTTCCCGCTTCTATTCCTAATTTATATTGTTCACTTTCAGTAAAGTCACTTAACACTTCATTAAGAGAGTTACCATCAACCCATGTTAAAAGCATGTATACACTGTTACCGTTATTACAAAATCCCATTTCAATTGCCTTTGACATAGCAAAAGATAATTTATTACACTTTTTAATAAATTTAAATTCTTCTAACTTATCTCCATAATTACTTCTGTCTGAAATACGTACTAATAACTTATCTCCATCAAAATTTTCTATATAAAATTTTGAATCCTTAGACCATCCTTTATTTATCTTTTCAATTACTTTCCAGTTTTTATAATTTGGAATATCTTTTAATTCATCATACATTTTAATACCTTCTTTTATTATTATTTTTCATCTTCATTCAACCTTTTTTTAATTCTATGATTTTCTCCCAATATTCTCTATTATTCAGTCATTATTTTAATAATATAATTATACATTATCCAGAATGCAAAATCCTATTTTTAGTATTAAATGTTTATTTTTAACTTTCAGTTCAGTATAATTAAATATATAAATACATTTTTAGGGGGACTAATGGATTCAAATATTCAAAATAATAATTCTACAACTGTAAAATCTACAATTAAAAAAGGTATTTCTTTCGGTTCTTGTTTAGCTATGATTATTTCTTATACGGCTTGGGGCTCTATTCCATGGGCTATTTTTCATGGCTTATTAAGTTGGCTATATATAATCTACTACTATTTTAATTATGTATAACCTAAAAAATTAGGACTAGTTTTCAAAAAGCTAGCCCTAATCTTTAATATTCTTTGCATATTTTTATATTACTCCATATTTTCATTTCCTAAATAAACTTCTGTTTTTTCACTATTAAAAAGATGCATTATTTGAATTTTTAGCTTCTTTGGATATAGTGGTTCATTTATTAAATTTTCGATAGATATCCATTTAGCTCCAACTTGATTTTTATCTCTATTCAACTTTACATTCTTTATTTCTCCAATATAATCACATAAAAATACTAAATCAACTCTATGAAAAGACTCTCCCTTCATTCCTTCAACTACAAACTCAAGGGATTTAGGCTTTACTTCTACACCTAATTCTTCTGCACACTCTCTAATTACTGTCTCTTCAAGTAATTCACCTACATTCTGTCCCCCGCCTGGCATTATATAAAAGATATCTCCTTTATCATTTATTTTAGAAACCAACATTTTATCACCTTTAATAATTAGTGCCTTTGCAGAATTACGTATTTTTCTCTCCATAGTATTTTGTACCTCCTTTAAAATAAAAAACATGCCTTATAGATATGCCTTTTAATTCCACTCTTGTATTATCTTTTCTACATACTCCATATCTATATTTTCTTCTAAAGTCTTTTTTAGTTTTTTATATTCTTTTTCCTTTAAATCTTTATAAGAAACCTCTGGATATATATTTAAGAGTTCTTTGATTATATCTCCATTATCTAATATTCCATGAAGATAAGTTCCACAAATATTATCTTTTTTTAATCCAACGATTCTATCTCCATCTTGTATCCATGGAGTTTCTTTTGAATAACTTCTTCCATTATGGATTTCGTATCCTTCTACTGGAATTCCTATATCTGTTTTAACATTTATTCTCTTTGTTATTTTTTCTTCTTCAAAATAAGTTTCCATTTCAAAGAAATGAAGTCCCGCTTCTTCCTTTATTTTTCCTTCTATTTCTAAAGGATCATGAAGGCTTTTCCCCATCATTTGAAATCCTCCGCAGATTCCAATTATTTTTTTATCCTCTTCTTTAAAGTTTTCTAAAGCTTCTTTAAAACCTCTTCTTTTTAATGTTCTTAAATCTTCTATTGTATTTTTGCTTCCTGGTATTACTATTACATTTGCTTTTTCTATTTCTTTCGGAGTTTCTATATATCTTACACTTACTTCTTCTATAGTGCTTATATAGTTTAAGTCTGTAAAGTTTGACATATGTGGTAGCTTTATTACCGCAATATCTATTCCTTCACCCTTTTCTCTATTTATATTTTCTGTTTGAGAATCCTCTTCTTCTATATTAAGTTTAGTGTATGGCATTACTCCAAGCACCTTAACCCCTGTTTTTTCTTCAATTATTTTTTTACCTTCATTAAAGAATTCTGAATTTCCTCTAAACTTATTTATTATTATTCCTTTTATAAGTTTTCTTTCTTCTTCTGAAATGATAGAAAGAGTTCCTATAACTGATGCAAAAACTCCACCTTTTTCTATATCTGCAACTAATATTACTGGCGTGTTTGTTTTTAATGCTGTGTGCATATTTGCTATATCAGTTTCTCGTAAGTTTAACTCTGCGCATCCTCCTGAACCTTCAAGTACTAACATCTGGTGTTTTTCTTCTGCTACAAGAAAGGCTTCATAAGCTTTTTCTTTTAATATATTGTTTAACTCTTTATATTTATAAGCATTCACTGAACAAAGTACTCGTCCTCTTGCTATAACTTGAGTTTTCCCTCCACCAGGTTTCATTAAAATAGGATTCATATATTCTTTTGGTTCTACATTACAGGCCTCAGCTTGTACAGTTTGTGATCTTCCTATTTCATCTCCATCTTCAGTTATATATGAATTCAATGATATATTAAGTGCTTTATATGGTGCTACATCTATTCCTTTATCTTTAAAATATTTACAAAAAGCTGTAGCTATTGTACTTTTTCCTACTGAAGATGAGGTTCCAAGTATCATTATTCTTTTCTTCATTTAAGATTCTCCATTATATATAATATTAAGAGCTTTTAAAAGACCTATATTTTCATCTCTTTTTCTAACTGCTATTCTAAAATATCCTTTTAATAACCCTATGTAATTTTCGCAGTTTCTAATTAATATACCTTTTTTTAAAAGTTCTTCTTTTAAATCTTCTCTAGCCTTAAAGAAAATAAAATTAGCATGTCCTTCATAAATCTTAATATCTTTAAACTCTTCTAAATATTTTAATAAAAATTCTTTTTCTTCTCTTAAGTTTTCTATAGATGCTTTCATATATGGTTCTTGTTTTAATGCTATTTCACCAGCTATGCTTGCTATTGTATTTACATTCCATGAAATAGATATTTTATTTATCTTTTCTAAATAATTCTTATTTCCTGTAACTCCATATCCAAGTCGTATCCCTGGAAATGCAAAAAACTTAGTTAGAGATTTTACTATAATTAAATTATCATATTCATTTATCAGTTTAATAAGTGAATATTCTTCTTTATTACTTAAAAAATCTAAAAATGATTCATCTATAACTACTGTTATATTAAATTCTCTTCCTTTATCTAATATTTTAATTATAAAGTCTTTTTCTGTTAATGCTCCTGTAGGATTATTAGGATTACAAATAAAATTTATATCTATACTTTCATTTAATTTATCTAAAAAATCTTCTTTTACAATGAAGTCATTATCCATTTTATAATATTCAATATTACAATCTACTGATTTTAAACTTTCTTCATATTCACTAAATGTTGGTGCTAATAAAAGAGCTTTTTTAGGCTTTAATCCTCTAGATATATTGAATATTACTTCTGCTGCTCCATTTCCTAAAAGAATATTTTCATATTCTATATTTTCATATTCTCTTATAGCATTTTTTAAATCAAAATAAGTTATATCTGGATAATGTTCTAAGGAATTTATAGCTTCTAACATTCCTTGTTTTACTTTATTATTCATTCCTAATGGATTTATATTAGCTGAAAAATCTAATATATCCCCTTCAATTTCGTATTTTCTTTTAATTTCTAAAATATTTCCACCATGTGTATTCATTAAATTATCCCCCCTATAATTATAGCTATAATAAACCCTAAAATGCTTACTATCTCTAAAATACTATTTGTTTTATAAAGGTCTTCTATTTCTATTTTTTTTAATGCATCTCCTATAGTTGGCTTATCCACTTTTTTACCGAAATAATAATTACTGCCACCAAGTTTTATTCTAAGTGCTCCTGCAACTGCTGCTTCTGGATGTGCACTATTAGGGCTTGTATGATTTTTTCTATCCCTTTTAAAAATTTTAAGAGATTTTTTATAATCAAGTCCTAGTAAAAATGCTGCTATAACTATTAAAATACCTGTAAGTCTTGCTGGTATAAAATTAAATACATCATCTAACTTTGCTGGGAAAAACCCAAAATCTTTATATTTTTCATTCTTATATCCAAACATAGAATCACATGTATTTACTGCTTTATATGCCATTCCAAGAGGTGCTCCTCCAATACCAATAAAAATTAAAGGTGCAATTATTCCATCTGACATATTTTCGGCAACAGTTTCTATTACAGCTCTAACTATAGCTTCTTTATCTAAAGTTTCTGTGTCTCTTCCTACAATATAAGAAAGCCTTTTTCTCGCTTCTATTATATCATCTTTTCTTAAGGCATCTATAACTTTTAATCCTTCAACAATAAGTCCCTTACTTGCTATACAAAAATATATAAGTATTCCACGAACTATAATTCCTAAATAAATATTTATATCATCAAAAATATAGCTTATTTTTAATGTTATATAATAAGTTATTCCCACAGTTAAAATCCAAGTCAAAAGTCCTGCTATTTTTAAACTTCTTTTAAATACCTTTCTAAATATCTTTTCTAAAAAACTTCCAAGTAAGCCAATAAATCTTACTGGATGATATGGATTTTGTGGATCTCCTATAGCCCAATCTAATCCAAATCCTAATAATAATGAGCTCATGCTTTAAAACTCCTCTACTACATTTATTTTTAAATTTTTATCTTTAATAACCTCTATTTTTATTCCGCCCCCACATTTTGGTTGTAGGTTATAAAAATAATCTTCTGTATCTGAAAATAACTCTAAAAGAGTTCCTATAACTCCTCCATGACAAACTATTATACAGTTATCTTCTATTGTATCTAAAGCTTTATTAAGTCCCAATTCTATTCTTTTATAAAACTCCTTTTTAGATTCTCCGTTTAGAATTTTATATTCTTTTGTAGTATCAGTTATCCAGTTTTTATAGTCCCCATTATCTTTTAAATCTTCATAAGAATATCCTTCAAAGTCTCCAAAATTATATTCTCTAAGTTCTTCTATAACTTCAAACTCTTTATCTTTAAAAAGAACTTTAAAAGTTTCATCAGTTCTTTTCATTCCTGTTGTAAAAAATTTCTCTATCTTTTCAGAAATTTTTACTATATCTTTTCTTTTCTCTTTTATTTCTTTTTTACCTTGAAGACTTAAAGAAATATCACTTTTCCCACAGTAAAGCCTTTTCTCATTGTAACTTGTTTTACCATGCCTTATTAAATATAAAGTTTTTTTCATTATTTCATCCTCTTTTCAATACCAAAGAAAACTCTAAAAACCTCATCACTTTCTTTAATAAGATATTGCATAACCTTTCCTGTTTCTTCACGCCATAATCTTTCTTCTTTTTTTATAGGTACTACGCCTTCTGATATCATATCTACAACTATTATTTTATCTTTAAACTTTTCCCTATTATTTACGATATAATTAAAACTTTCTTTTTTTTCTATTACTCTGCTATAAATATATCTTTCAAGTCCTGAAATAATTTTCTTATTAAAATCTAATTCCTCATCCTTACAATAATAGATATCATCTTTAGTTAAATTATATTTTTCTAAAATTAAATTTAACTTTCCATTATATGAGCCACCAAAATAAACTTTCAAAAAAACCTCCTAAACTATAGCAAATATTATAAGTGCTATCATTTCAGATAGAACTAATACATAACCTGCTACATCTCCATTTATTCCACCTAAATTTTTTTTGCAATTCCATAAAAGATAAAAACTCAATAAAACCATTCCTATAGGAATTAGTACAAAAAGCTTTCCTGCAAAAATAAATAAAATGCAACTTAAAACAAAAAATAAAATTAAAATAACCTTATCTAAAAGTCCTGTACCTTCCTTAAATAATTTTCCAAAATAACTTTCTTTTATAGATTCTTCTGTAATTAAAAAATATCCTGCTATACTTCTAGATATTATAGGAATTAAAATTAATAATGCTAATTTCTTTCCATCTAAAACTATTTCTGTAATGCTTCCATATTCAACAATTAAAAGAAGTGCTAATGATATTACTGAAAAAGCTCCAACTGTAGAATCTTTTAAAATTTTAAGTTTAGTTTCCTTATCTCTTCTAGAAAGTATTGCATCACTTACATCCATAAATCCATCTAAATGTATGAATCCTGTTAAGAAAAATGGTATCCCAAGCATAAGAGCACTCAAAATCATTCCCTTTGCTCCAATTTTTATAAGTAAAATACTTATTGCATACCAAATCACTCCTATAATGAGTCCTATTATAGGATACATTTTCATCATATGTTTTCCTGACTTTTCATCCCAAACCTTTTTAAATGGCGGAATTATAGTAAACATTCCAATATTCATATTTAAAGCATTAAATAAGCCCTTCATTTTCTAAAAATTCCTTTCCTTTAAAGATTTCCATTACTCCATAAGATACATAAATAGATATATCTGAAAGCTTAGAAAGTCCTGTATTTATATTTCCAAGCTCTCTTTTATAATTTTCAGTTATAGGATCATAAATTAAAGAATCACTAAAAATATAATCTGAAACTATAATTAAGTTTCTTACCTTTAAGCTTAAATTTTCAACTTCTTTAAATATTTTTTTTGAAACCTTTTTTTCTATATCCTCTTCTTCTAACAAAAGCTCTCCTTTAAACATTTCATTCGCTACAAGAGAAGTTATTGAATCTAATAAAACTGTATCTTCCTCTTTTAAGAATTCTCCAGCTTTCTCTATATTATAATTAATTTCAACTGCCTTAAAGCTTGTTCCTATTCTATCTTTTTTATGATTCTCTATTTTTCTTATATCTTCATTTCCCATAGGCTTCATTGTTGCTAAGTAATAAAGATCCCCTTCTTTATGAAGAGTCTTACTAAAGCTTTCACCTATTCTTGATTTTCCACTTTTTGATCCACCACTTATAAATATAATCATTATTTTACCTTATAATTTTTTTCCTCTCTTACAGTATCTAAATAACTATTATCTATTTTTGCATCTTCAAAGGTTCCCATATTATTTACCATACTATTTGCAAAATCTATAATTGAAAAAGCTAAAGGACAACCACTACCTTCACCAAGTCTCATATTTAAGTTTAAGATTGGGTTAAGTTCTAATTCCTTCATAGCTAAATCATAACCAATTTCAAAAGATTTATGAGATGAAAATAAGTATTCTTTTACTAAAGGATTTAATCTACAAGCCACCATTGCTGCAACTGCTGAAATAAATCCATCTATAACAACAGGAACTTTCATTTTAGCTGCGCCTAAAAACACTCCTGCCATCCCACAAATATCAAAGCCTCCAACTTCAGATAATATTTCTATAACATCATCACTATCTATTCTTTTTAATGCCCATTTTATTACAACTTTTTTCTTTCTAAAACTAGCTTCAGTGATACCTCCACCTTTTCCAACTACATTATCTATTTTTTCATCTAAAAGAGCACAAAGAACTGCTGAAGAACTTGTGGTATTTCCTATTCCCATTTCCCCAACTCCAAGAATTTCATAACCATCTTTAGCAGCTTTTTCTGCCATCTCAATTCCTATCTCTATAGCTTTTTCAACTTCATCTTTTGACATTGCACTATCTTGATAAAGATTGCTTGTCCCTTTTCTAATTTTTCTATCTATAACTCCATCTATCTTTTCATCAGAATTTATTCCAATATCCACTACTATTAAATCTGTACCATTTTCTTTAGCTAAAGCTGCAACTCCAGTTCCACCTTTTATAAAATGTTTAGTTTGAGCTAAGGTTACATACTGAGGAGCTGATGCTACATGTTCTTCTACAACTCCATTATCAGCACACATTATAATAATAGCCTTTTTCTCTATTTTATTTTTAACTTTTCCAGTTATAGAACTAAGCTTTATAGCTATACTTTCAAGCTCTCCAAGACTTCCTAAAGGCTTTGCTAAATTATCAATATATTCTTTTGCTTCCTTCATAATTTCTTTATCAGTCTCATCTATACTTTTTATATCTTTTCTTAAAGATGCACTTTTAATCATAATAATCACCCCAAATTTTATTTTAATTCCCTATATATTATATAATAAAAGTGGATAAGTTAAATTAACTTGCCCACTTTTATTTTTATAATCAGATCTTATCTTTTAAAAAGAAAACTACATCAGTTATTTCTGAAAATACGTTATTGTATTCCATTTTAGGCTTATTTATTAAAATTATTTTTCCATCAGATTCTAATATTGCATCTACTTTTGAATCTACTGAACCTTCTACTCCACTATCCTTAGTTATAATAGCTTTTATATTATATTCTTTAATTGTTCCTCTATTTAACTCTATGGAAAAAGGTCCTTTTATAGCAATTATATTTCCTATCTCTATTCCACCTTCAGTTAACTTTTTTAAAACTTGCCACATAGGAAGAACTCTATATATAATTCTATTTTTCAAATTTAAATTATGAATTACCAAAGCATTATTACTTCCTGTTGTATTTAAAATAGTTCCATCTATATCCTTAACTGCTTCTTTTAATTCTTCATAAGAATCTATTCTTATAATATTTTTATGATTAAATTTATCAAAAAAACTTTTTCTTTCATATCTTACATAAGTAATATTCATCTCTTCACAAGCTTTAATTATAGTTTTTGAAGCCTCACTTGCATAAGGATGAGTTCCATCTACAAAAATCTTTATGTCATTTTCTTTTATAGCATTTTTAAAGCCCTCTAAATTTAAAGGTTCTGTATTTAAAACCTTTATTTTATTATCTTTTAAAAGTTCTCCACCATATTTTGTAGCTGTTGAAACAAATATATCTGAAGTAAACTTATTTACTTCCTTTAAAATTTCACGTCCTTCACCTGTTCCTAAGACGAATCCTAGCATAATTTATATCCTCTTGGAGTTATAAATTTTCCATCTTTAACATAACTTTGAGAATTTCCAACTATAACTATTGAAAACATATCAACTATTTCTTCATTAAAGTTTCCAAGATTAAATAAAGTCCACTCTTGTCCATCTCTAAGTGCATGTCTTACTACTGCAACTGGAGTTTCATCATTTCTATATTCTCTAATAGTTTCTATAGACTCTCTTAAATAATGAGGTCTCCCTTTACTTCTTGGATTATATAAAGAAATTATAAAATCCCCATCTGCTGCATTTCTAACTCTTTTTTTAATTGTTTCATATGGAGTCATTAAATCACTTAAACTTATATTACAGTTATCATGCATAAGAGGTGCTCCAACTACTGAACCTGCTGCACTTGATGCTGTAAGTCCTGGAATTATTTCTACATCTTCATCTTTTCTAAGTTCTAATATAAGTCCAGCCATTCCATAAATACCAGCATCACCAGTACTTACTAAAGCAACCTTTTTATCCTTAGCAAGTTTTAAAGCCTCAATACATCTAGCTTCTTCTCCTCTCATTCCAGTCATAAAAATTTCCTTACCTTCAGTAAGAGGTTTTATCATATCTATATACTTTGTATATCCTACAATTACTTCACATTCTTTTATAGCCTCTAAAGCTTTTAAAGTCATATGTTCAAGTCCACCTGGACCTATTCCAATTACAAATAATTTTCCCATGTTTATCTCTCCTTTAATTCTATAAAATCTACTGTGTTTTATTTAGTACATGTTCACCCTACAAGGACAAATCCAAATAGAAAGTTGTCAAGAAAAGTATACAAATAAAACAGTGAATTTTAACTAACTAGCAC
>NZ_CAMTIG010000047.1 GCF_947072515.1 uncultured Clostridium sp. | reverse complement strand
AAATCTATTTTATAGTAAAAAAGAAAGAGTGTCGACTTTGTCGACACTCTGAAAGAAGGAAAATAATTTTCCTTCTTTTTCTTATTGTAATTTTAGAAAATAATCATTAGTTTCTTTTATGATTACTTTTCTTAACCCGATTAATGCTATTAAGTTTGGAATAGCCATTAATCCATTTACTATATCTGCTGATATAAAAATTACATCTAATGATATAAATGATCCTATTCCAACTAATACTATATAAATTATCTTAAAAGGTTTTACGGCTTTTTCTCCCCATAAATACCCTATACATTTCTCTCCATAATAATTCCACCCTATTATAGTTGTAAAAGCAAAAAATATTAATCCTATATTTACGATATACTTTCCTACTACAGGTATTGGAAATCCAATTTCAAATGCAGCAGTAGTAAGACTTGCTCCATCTAAGCTTCCACTATATACTCCTGTTAAAACAATTGCAATTCCAGTCATCGAACAAATTATAATTGTATCAAAAAATGTTCCTGTCATTGAAATTAATCCTTGTTTAACCGGTTCCTTTGTTTTTGCTGCTGCAGCTGCTATAGGTGCACTACCAAGTCCTGCTTCATTTGAAAAAACACCTCTACTTACTCCTTTTTGCATTGCCATTATAAAAGTAATTCCTAATGTTCCTCCTAAAACTGCTTCCGGATTAAATGCACTTTTTACTATTATTCCTATAACTCCAGGAACTTGTCCTATATTAAAGATAATAATAACTAAAACAGCTGCTATATATAACACTGCCATAGCTGGTACTACCATCTCTGACACTTTTGATATTCTTTTTATTCCACCTAAAGTTACTAATGCAACTAATATTGTTACTATTATTGCAGTTATTCCAATTGGAATATTAAAACTATTTTTCATTCCTTCTGATATAGAGTTTACTTGTGCAAATGTTCCTATTCCAAATAAGGCAACAAGAACACCAAAAAAAGCAAATATTTTTGCAAGCCATTTATTTTTTAAACCATTTTGTATATAATACATTGGCCCACCATTCACTTCTCCCTTACTATTAAACTCCCTATATTTTATTGCAAGTACACCTTCTGCATATTTAGTGGTCATTCCAAAGAATGCTGCGACCCACATCCAAAATAATGCTCCTGGCCCCCCTGCTTTTATAGCTGTTGCAACTCCTACAATATTCCCTGTTCCTATAGTTGCAGATAATGCAGTACAAAGAGCCCCAAAGCTTGATACATCTCCCTCTTCATTTCCTTCATCATCTTTTTTGAATACTAACTTTAAAGCTAACTTTAGCTTCGTTATTTGTAAAAAATTTAACTTAATCGTTAAATATACCCCTGTTCCCACCAACATAATTAAAAGTGGCGGTCCCCAAACAAAATTGTTTACTGCTGTTAAAAAATTTTTCATAAAAAATTCCTCCTAAAATTTAAATTTTGGGAGGAGATTATATAGCAAAATAGCTATATACCCCCTGTCCTTTTACCTGAGAGTTTCAGTATAAAGTAATCTTTATACCTTTCTCCTTCGGTGCTCTTTTATAGAGTCTCTCCAGAGGCTCGTCCAGTAGCGGTCCTTTTACCTGAAAGCTTAACATCTTCGGTGGAACTTTAGTTCTCTCTCCCACTACCTTCGTCCGAACAATATTTGGTTTGTTAATATTATAATAATTTTATAGCTATTTTGCAACTTTTTTTATTCTTTATTTAATCCATCTATATATGCTAGGACACTTGCTTCTATAATGTCCGTACTTACACCTCTTCCTATGGTCTTTGTATCTTCACCTATTAACTTTAGTACTACTTCTCCTAATGCATCTGCTCCTTCTGTTATTGCATTTATTGTATATTCCTTAACTTCTCTTTTTTTATCAACTACTCTTTCAATTGCATTATAAAGTGCATTTATAGGTCCATCCCCACAAGCTGCTTCTTCTCTTTTTATATTTCCTGGCAATTCTAAATTAATAGTAGCTGTAGATGTTAATTTATTTCCCGTTGTTACAGTAAATGATATTAATTTATATTTTTCCTCTTTTCTTACACATCCATGATTTAATATGGCTTCAATATCTCTATCTGATACTTCTTTTTTCTTATCAGCTAAATCTTTAAACTTAATAAATGCATCATTTATTATATCTTTTTTCACTTCGTAACCTAATTCTCTTACTTTATCTTCAAATGCATGTCTGCCTGAGTGTTTTCCTAAAATCATATTGTTAGTTTTAAAACCTACTGACTCTGGTGTCATTATTTCATAGGTTTCTGGATTTTCTAATACTCCATGTTGATGTATACCTGATTCATGAGCAAATGCATTTTTTCCTACTATAGCTTTATTAGGTTGAACTTTTATTCCTGTAAAGTGAGATACTAATTTAGATAATCTACATATTTTTTCTGTGTCTAAGTTTAAATTTACTTTATATATATCTTTTCTTGTTTTTAATGCCATTATAATTTCTTCTAAAGCTGCATTTCCTGCCCTTTCTCCTAATCCATTAACTGCACACTCTACTTGCTGTGTTCCATTTTCTATTGCTGCCAATGAATTTGCAACAGCTAGTCCTAAATCATTATGACAATGAACACTTATAACTACATTATCTATGTTCTTTACATTTTCTTTTATTCCCTTTATTAAATCTCCAAATTCTTTTGGAGTTGAGTATCCAACTGTATCTGGAATATTTAAAATACTTGCCCCTGCATTTATAGCACATTCTAAAACTTCATATAAAAATTTTTTATCTGTCCTTGATGCATCTTCTGGTGAAAATTCTATTTCATGGACTAAACTTTTTGCATATCCCACCATCTGCTTTATTTTTTCTAATACCTCTTCTCTAGACATTTTTAATTTATATTTCATATGAATATCTGACGTTGCTATAAATAAATGAATTCTTTTCTTCTTCGCATCTTTTATTGCTTCATATGCAGTATCAATATCTTTTTTATTTGCTCTTGCCAATGCATTTATTGTAGAGTTTTTTATATTTTCAGCAATTAATTTGACCCCTTCAAAATCTCCTTTTGATGTAACTGGAAAACCTGCTTCAATAACATCCACCCCTAAACTTTCTAAAGCCTTTGCAATTTCAAGTTTTTCCTTAGAATTTAAACTTACACCTGGTGTTTGTTCTCCATCTCGTAGTGTAGTATCAAAAATATAAATTTGTTTCATTTTTAATCCTCCTTAAAATCATATTTTACTAATTAATAAAAAAACCGCTTCTTCTCTCATATAGAGAGAAGAATGCGGTACCATCCACTTTTAACTCAATTTAAATAACAACTAACCACTTTTTACTACTTCTTTTCAAATTTTTTCTTATATTAGTGATAATACTAATATAAAATTATAGGCATCTCTCCATTTATACTATTATAAATAGTTTCTGCCACATTATATGGTAAATTTACACATCCATGTGATCCACTAGACTTATAGATTTCCCCTCCAAATTGAGCTCTCCAAGTTGCATCATGCAATCCTATTCCTCCATTAAAAGGCATCCAAAAATCTACTGGTGTTCTATAATCCTCTCCAACTAAAACAGCTTTTCTTTGTTTATAAGTTAACTTATATACTCCTGGTGGTGTATGCCATCCTCTATTAATATTTCCTGTTACAATGTCACTATCAATTACTAGTTGTCCATTCTTATAAAACCAAATATGCTGTCCACCTAAGCTAATTTCCACATAAGTGTTTCCAAGGTCATTTCCTACTCCCACATTACCTTTTTGTGAAAAAACAGGTTCTTTGCTTATACTTGTCCCTTCTTGTATCGCTTTTTTTATTTCCTTTATGATAGCAGTTCTATCTATTGCATAACCATAATTTCCATTTCCTACAGTTATATTACTTCCATTAGATGCTTTAAAGTTTCGTGATGTTCCTATTGTATTAAATTTTCTTCCTATTTCATCAACAAATTTATTTATTTCTTTTTCATTTATTGCTAATTCCATTTTTTTATTTGTAGAAAGTATTTTTCCAAGCGATTCTTTTGAAAGTTTTACTTCATTTTTATTTAAACTATATTCTATATTAATATTTAATATTGCATTTAATTTTTCTTTCATTTTAATAGTCTTTTCATCATCTTTTAAATATTTAGGCTTTATATAACAATTTTTTTCTTCTAAATTTATAGCCCTTTCACCATTTTTTATTCCATTTTCAATTTCTTTTACTATCTTCTTTTTATCTAATTTATTTCCTAAAACCTCATCTATAATAACAAATTCTTCATTTTCATATTTAAAACTTGCATTTTTAGGTTCAACTTCATTTCCCAAAATTTCCAAACCATCAATATTCTTCATTAACTTCTCTTTATCATATTTAATGAAGTTGTTTAAAATTTCTTTAGTCGGATTAAATAACTGACCAATCCATGCAAAATGATTTTGTTCTTCTAATATTCTATTTAATTCCTCTTCTCCTTCAAAACTTAGTCCTATATCTGTACCTTTTATAATTCCTTCTTTGTCTCTTCCCTCTATTGTAATTTCATAATTTCTCATTTCATTCTCTATTTTTTCTTTTGCTTCACTAACAGTGGTTTTACTAATATCTACATTATTTATTTCTGATCTTAAACTAAATCTATCTTTAAAATACAAGCTTCCTCCAAGGTATATTCCTATACATATAGCACCAATAGTTCCTATTGCTATATATGTATTTTTTCTACCCTTTTCTTCATCTTTAGCCTTCTTATTGTTATCTACCCTCTTATTGCTTATTTTCTTATTTTCTAATTTAAATTTTTTTATTTTTTCTTCCTTTATTCCCTTCATTCCTCTTCCCCCTCAATAACACCTTCTCATTCTATTATATGCTTTTTTCCATATTTTAGAAATAAAAAAAATATACATTTAAGAATTTCTTAAATGTATATTTAAAGTTTTATATCTTAAGTACCATTTTAAACCCATCACTTTTAGCAAATTTATATCCAAACTTTTTATAGTAATTTGCTAATTTTTTATTATTTATTCTTACAACAACCTTATTATACTTATTCAAAATAGCTTCATTTAAAACCTCTTCTAAAAGTACACAGCTATACCCTAAACCTCTATATTCTTCTTTAATAAAAATATTTGATAAGTAATATTCATTAAACAAACACTCCATATAAAAAATATATTTCATAATAAATATGGCATATTTCAATTTATTTTTTAGTCCTTTTTGTAGTCTAAAAAGCATTATATTTGATTTAATTGTTTTAAACTTTAATTTCCTTCCTTCAAACCCTAGAAAAAAACCTATAATCTCTTTTTTATTTTTTATAATTTTAAAATTTTTATGAGAAAATCTATTTCCTTCTAAAAGCATTAACCTTCTTAAAGTTTTTATTTTTTCTTCTTCTGTTTCATTACTCCATACATAGCCCAAGTTTTCACTAGTTCTACATATCATATGACTGAGTCCTTCAATGTCTTCTTTATCTGCTAATTTAATAACGTAATCTCCCGGTTCCAAATACAATTTCCCCTTTTTATTATTTCTCTATCATAAGAAAAAAATGATATATTTATATATATACCATTTTTTCATTTATATGTGAATCTTTTATAACTCTACTCTATTTTTTATTTCTCCTTTATAAAAAGCTTCAATATTTTCTATTATTAAGTTAAATAGTCTTTCTCTAGCTTCAATACTTGCCCAAGCAATATGTGGTGTCATTATTATTTTTTCTTTATTTTCTATTTTTAATAATGGACTATCTATAGGCATAGGCTCAACTGCAAATACATCTAATGCCGCACCTTTTATTATATCTTCATTTAATGCTCTTGCTAAATCTGCTTCTACAATAATAGGGCCTCTTCCCATATTTATAATAATACCACTTTTCTTCATTTTCTTTAGGTTTTCATAATTCATTAAACCTTCTGTTTTTTCATTTAATGGTGCATGAATTGATATTATGTCACATTCCTTTAAAAGTACATCTAAATCAACTCTTTTATAGTCATTACTATTATTTCTTCCTGATGTAGAATAGTATACTACTTCTATTCCAAATGCTTCACAAACTTTTGCAACGCTTCTTCCAATTGCACCTAAACCAATTATTCCCCATTTCTTACCTGCTACATCCATAAAAGGTCTATCTAAGTTAGTAAAAAATCCTGATTTTGAATATTCTCCTGACTTTACATAGTTATCGTAAAATTCTATTTGGTTATTTAATGCAAAAAGAGTTGCAAAAGTATGTTGTACTACTGTTGGTGTAGAATATCCTGCTACATTAGTAACAGCTATACTTTTTTCTTTTGCATATTTAACATCTATATTATTAAATCCTGTTGCTGTTTCACATATTATTTCTAAGTTTTTACAAGTATCCATTTCTTCTTTACCAATATAAACTTTATTAGTTAATATAATGTGCGCATCTGCTATTCTCTCTTTAGTTTCGCTTTTATCTGTTGTTTGATAAACTTTTACCTCTCCAAACTTTTCTAAAAGTTTTACATCAAACTCTCCAATTGCCTTTGCATCTAATACAACTATTTTCTTCATATCTTTCACTCCTCACTATCTTACGATACTTCCAATAGCAAATGGAATCCAAACTGCTAATGGATAAATATAATAAAATGGCTTTTTTATTTTAATTCCTTCTTCTCCATTATATAACAATATAAAAATTATTCCAAAGAACATCATCCACTTAGGATACATTAATAATTCTTTTATACTGAACCCAGGAATTAAAATTCCGCTTAAAACAAATAATCCTGTAGTAATCATTCTTTTATTTCCTTTAAACATAAATAAAATTATTGCAAATATTGGTCCTATTATTAAAGTTTCAGTACACATACATACTGCTAATATAATAAGCACCTTTACTGCCATTTTATTACTTTTATTTTCTCTTCCTTCATCTAAAGTCTTTATTAGAACTAATATTCCTGCTAAAGATATAAATAAATTATCATTTGGAATAATAATTTTTTCATTTATTACATTTAAAGAAATTAATGTTCCAATTGCCATTATAAAAATGAAAAATATTACACCCTTATCGCTTAAACATTTATCCATTATATTTAATACTAAAAATACTATTCCTATTATAATCATAGCTATTAAGCATAAATATCCTTTTTCGCTTATTTCATTATATGGAACCCTTCCTATTATAGATGGCATAAAAATTAATGATATTAAAAAATTTCCAATTAACATGGCTTCACCACATATCATTAATCTTTTTACATAGTTCTTAACTGACTTTGTGTGATAATACCCATCAACAACTAAAAAAACAGCTACTGGCATTACTAATATGCCAAAGTAATTTAATATAAATGGTGCTTGTGGTATAAATTTAGCTATACTTCCTAAAATAAAAAATATAGCAATTATAACTTTTATTTTAAATCTATCCATACTTCTCTCCTTCTCCTATTTTTCTTTAGTTTATACTAAAATTATACAATGCTTCCCTTTACTTTAAAAGTTTTTTATAATAATATATGCTTTATACATTACTTAATAAAGAAAGAAGGAATATATATGTTTATTTTATCTTATGATTTTTTATCTAATGAAGTAGATGAAAAAATCGAACTTTTACAATTTAATGATATCTTTGATGTCTTTTATGAAAATCCCTTAGAAATAACTACTGATGAATTTGGTTATGGATATTTAGAAAAGGATAATGCACCTGTAATTTTAAAAGTTGCTTACAATGATGATAAAAGTAATTTAGATGACTTTATAAATCTAGTATCTACAGTTTTAGAAAAAAAAATGACTAATATAGAAGAAATTAATTATACTTATGAAGATTTCTCTATTCCTCCTATTTCTCTTGATGATAATTGGATGCTTATAGATCCATTATATTCAGATGAATTTGAAGAAAATAAAAAAATGTTCTTTAAACCTCAAGGAGCTTTTGGAACTGGTCTTCATGAAACTACTCATGATATTTTAAATTATATTCTAAAAAAAGATTTCTCTAATAAAACAGTTTTAGATATTGGAACTGGTTCAGGTATTTTATCTATTGCTACTGCATTAAAGAATGCTAAAGAAGTGGTTGCACTAGATATACGCGATGTTACTGAAGAAGTTGTTTTAAATGCTAATTTAAATAATCTCTCTAACATTTCTGTTAAAGTAGGAGATGCTTTAAATGAAGATTTAATCCATAATACTGATTTTGACTATATCTACATAAATATAGGCGGTGAAGAAACAGAATTTTTTATGGACTTTATAAATAGCCATTTAAAACCTTCTGGAACTTTACTAGTCTCTGGTCTTGTTACTTGGAGCTATGAAAAAATCAAAAATATGATTTTATCTAATGGGTATACTACATTAGAAGAGTTCTCAACAAATGAGTGGTGTACTTCCACATTTCAAAAAAAAGCCTAGAAATTCTAGGCTTTTTTATTTTTACTATTTATATTTTTTTATCAACTAACTTATTCATTTGCCTTATAATTAAAGCCCCCATCATTGAAAAGATTATTGTCATAATTAAAAATCCTACAACTACAATATCAATACTTTGTCCTAGTATTATTTTTATAATTGAAGTTATAAAGCTTAATAAACCTCCTATTTTCAATGATGAAATGAAAAGACACTTCCCATTTTTAATCGATTCTTTAATATATCCTTCAAAAAAACTCATATTATCCCCCCTATTTTTCGGAAAATATAACTTTAATATCCTTAAATTTCAAGCATAAATAGCTATATTATACTCCTATTATATAATATTTTTTGTTAAAATTTAATTAAGTTTTTAACATTTTATCTTTTATTTTTCAACTTATTACCTTTTTTTCTTTCTTTATGTAATTGTAACCTTTTTGTCTTTTTTAATTTCCTTCCTTTTTATTCCTTTTCTTTTCAAACTAAGTTTTATCCTACTTATAGCTATTGGAAAAAATTTTTTTTGCTGTTTTTTCAGAATTTTTTTAACTTTCAGAATTTTTTACAATTTCTCTTTTATGTCTTTTTAGTGTATAATGTTAACATAAGGTTAAGTGTTTTATGACATTAGGGTTACAAAACTCACAAACCTTGTGTTATAATACATAAATATCAACGGTTTATGTTAGGAGGTTGTTGAAACATGAAAAAAGCATTTATCTCTTTTTTCACAGTAGTTGCAGTTACTTGCAGCTTAAGCGTTACTTCTTTTGCCGATACAGTAAACAATACATCATTAAATCAAGATAAAGTACAATATAACCAAATCAGTAGTGAGATTAAAGATTTAGATTCAAATATTAATACATTAACTAATGAAATCAATTCTTTAAATTCTACAATCAATAATAATAAGGTTAAAGTACAAAGTATTGAAAATAATATTTCTAATGCAAATATACAAATCGCAGATACACAAAAACAAATTGAAAAAGGACAAGAGGTTTTAGGTGATCGATTAAGTGCTATTTATAAAAGTGGAGCTTACTCACCAGCATCTTATTTAGTTTATATTCTACAAGCTAATGGATTTTCACAGCTAATCAGTAGAGTATATGATGTTCAAAGAATTGTATCTATCGATGATCAATTGATTAATAACTTAAAATCTAATAAATCAAAAATTCAACAAGAAGTTGATACGTTAAATGCACAGAAACAAGAAATTCTTAATTTGAATACTGAGACTCAAAAAAGTCTTACTGAAGTTGTTCAAAAAGAACAGACTGTTCAATCTGAAAAAACAAAATTAAGTACTCAATTACAAAGTGTAGCATCTGTAATTGCTGCAAATGAAAATCAACTTGTTAGTTTCCCTATTGGTGTAATAAATAATTCAAATTCATCAGTATCGCAACTACAAGATGCAGTTCAAACGTTAAAAGATTTATTACCTCAAATCACTATGCAACCTATCATAGATAAAATGAATAGTGCAATTTCAAATGGTAATAATGCAATCAACTCAAAAATTGCTGCTGAAAATGCTGCTAAAGCTGCTGCTGAAAAAGCCGCTGCTGAAAAGGCTGCTGCTGAGAAGAATAATAATAACTCTAATAGCAGTTCTAATAACAATAGTAATAATAGTAGCAATAATAATAGTTCTAGTAACAACAATTCTAATAGTGGTGGTAATGGCTCTTCTTGGAATGGCCAATACAAGCAACAGCTTTCTATGGAAGCTACAGCCTATTCAGGTGGTGGATTAACTGCTATGGGTACTGCTGTTGTTAGAAATCCAAATGGTATTAGTACTGTGGCTGTAGACCCTAGTGTAATACCTTTAGGAAGTAAACTCTATATTCCAGGCTATGGGTTTGCTATAGCTGCCGATACCGGCGGTGCTATTAAAGGTCATAGAATCGATCTATATATGAACTCTAATGCTGAATGTAACGCTTTCGGTAGAAGACAAATGACAGTTTATGTAGTGGCTGGCCCTGGCCAATGGTAAAAAGAAGAAAAAAGAAGTAAAAAAGATAGCATTAAGCTATCTTTTTTTATTTTTACTATTATTCAATAATTTTAAATTTCTCTAATTTTATAATTCAATATCCTTATGAGTCTTTTTTATAATTACTTTGTTTCTAATTTTAAACACTCTCTAGACTTATTCCTTTATAAAACTCTCTATCTATAAATTCATATTCATTTGTAAGACTAAGCCCTTAACTAAAATTAAACACTTGAAATAAAGACTTAATTCAAATATTAAAAATATTAAAAATATTAAAAATTATATTAGAAAAAAATAAACTATAGGATAAATCCTATAGTTTTTCTTTTTCTAATATAATTTTTAAAACGAGATAAGCCATAAGCGGAGTTCTGTAGTGGTAAATGTTGGAACTCAATAATGCTTGTCCGTATTTAAAAATGACTGTATTACTTACTTTTAATGGTAACTTGTCCTCATTTCTACTCAATTATTTTTAATAATCCCTTGCAGAAGTGGGGCAAAATTGGGGAAATTAATTTAGTAATACTAATTTTAAAGTTTAATAATTGTAATCTTATTTTTTCTTTTTCTGTTATTTTTTTACGTAATTTAATTTTAATAATTTTTCAATTTTTATTCATTCCCTAAAGTGCATAAATGTATATAAAATATTTTTAAAAATATTTTATTCTTTAAATAACTATGTTTCCATTTTTATCTATTTACGTAATAAAAGGCAAGAGTTAAATTACCTCTTACCTTTTAAAATTATATTTTAAATCTCACCTTTTCCATCTCCAACCTTTTCTATAGCTAATGATAATCCATATTTACTACTAGTTAAATTTAATGTTACATCTACTTTTTGCATTGCTGGAAATTTCCCCATATCCTCAACATTTTTATGGAGAATATTAAATAGATCCCCTGATTTCATATCTAACATATCTACTAATAAATATGCTCCACCATCTTTCTTTTGCTTAAGCTCTACTTTTGTTACTAATACCTCTGTTTTAATTTTCATTATTATTTCCCTCCTCAACTTCTTCTATATCCATAAACATATGACCACACTCTAAGCATACAAACCAACATAATGAGCCTTCTTCAAAATCATCCATATGACTTAACCAACTTGTATTTTTAGAATTACATTTGCAACATTCATTCATTTTCAGTTTTCCCCCTTAATTCTTTACATCCACACTTATTACACTCATAATCAACTATATAAACTTCTCCATCTTTTTCAGTCGGTACTGCTCCATAAACTTCATTTACTTGCATAATAGAATTACACTTGCTGCATAACTCAACTTTAAACCAACTATCAATTCCCCCTTCTTCAATAGTTACAGCTCCATTACACTCACTATTTAAACAATTATAATATTTATAATTTCCACCTTCCAAACTTTCAATTAATTTCATTTCAGTATTGCAGTATTTACATTTAATCATATTCCCTGATTACTCCTTTCCATATCCATATAGATGACTCTTCCACCTTTATATTCTCCATTCTTCTTATATCCAATTTCATAAGAATTACTGTAGCTTGATTTATAATTTTTATATTCTTCCAATATTTCTGTTATTTTTCTTTTATCCATAAGTGTTTTTGTTATTGGCTTTAAAAGTGTTTTATTAGAATATCCAAATACTCTATATCCTTCTAGTTCTCTTTTTGCTAATCCTTTTACTATATAGCTACTAACATATAATGCTATGTTCGTATTATCTTCTTGCTCTAGTTCTCTTATATCAACAAAGCCTATATCATTCCAATATTTGTTTTTAAATTCATTTTCTAATGATTTGTGAGCTTTAGTTTTCCTTGAATTGCTTCCACTTAACTTTATTGCTATTGGAATATTACAAAGTAGATGATAATGTAATCTCTTAGTTCCTTTTTCTCCATATTCAAGAACCCAAATATATTTTAGATTCTTATATTTTCTTCTCAATTTATTAAACATATTATTTAAGCATTTTTTACTTTCTTTATAGTCCATTTCTTTAGCAAATGTTAATGTTATAAATGTTTTCATATCCTTATTGCATTTTATTAATCTAACAATTTTATTCCTGGATCTATTTAAGTTATCTACTTTATTCAATTCTTTTTCTTCATCTTTATTTTTTTCACTTCTAACATTTTTTTCTCTTTTATCGTTTTCTATAAATCTATAAAAATCTTCTTCTTTGCCTTGCTCTCTTACTATATAATTAGTGAATTTATATATTTCTACTCTATCTCCACATTGAATAATCTTTAGATTATAGATACTAACCACCCTTTACTAATTGCTGTACTGTTGTTGTATGAATTATCACGCTACTAACAAGTTAGCGTTTTAACGGTTGTTTTTTATACCAGCTACGCTACGCTATGTCTACGACGTGGTTTTTATCTATTGTTTTCACCTCATTTTTCTTTTACTTTTTAGATTGAACCCACAAGGGGTATTTTAGTAATGTTTTTAAAGTAGAATTTTTATATTTCTCTCTTTTTCAACACTTTCTTTATTTCATACTTGTCCCTTTTAGATAAATAGACCTCGTCCTTCCTCGCTTCATGAAACAAGTTTCGATTCCGCTTGTCAGTCCTTGTCCTATTTATCTTTATTGCCACTATAAAAATAAATCTAGTTTGTAAATGTGATTCCTTTATAAATTGCATCTGAATATAAATAGAATTCTCTAGGCTTTAGTTTAGTATCCGCAACTGAACTTCCTAAAACAACTCTGTATTGACTTTCTTCCACTTGCCTAAAACAAGCCCTGGCATTAAATAAATTTTTAAATTTTACAGTTTCTTTTTCTCCTGATTGAGCGATAACTATTAAAAATATATTGTAATGCCTTCCTTGCATAAGTATTTCTGCTATAAGTTTTTCTATTTTTTTATTTCTACTTAATACTGGTGTTTCATCTATAATTAGATATAGAGGTCTCTTCCTAATAGTTTTATTTTCTAATACTTGCCTTAAATATTTTTCTATTGCCTCTTCTCCATTTACTACTCTTCCATTGTATTTTTGAAAGTCAGCTTTAAATATATTAATTAATACTGTATCTGCTCCTCTTAAATTATTTATTATGGTTTTAGCCATTTCAGTTTTTCCGCTTAAAGATAATCCTGATATAAATAAATGTGCTGTTTTTTTCATATCTACAATAATATTTCCATCAATGTTAAATCCTAATAAACATTCATATGGACTTAACTTTACATACTCGTAATTTTTAAATTGCAGCTGCTCCAACTGAATATATATTAAAATATCATTATTTTCTTTTTCTAATTTTATAGAATTAGCTTTAAAAATATCTTTTATATACTCTAGTTTTTCTTCTAGTTCCTGGATACTACAAACAAAATTGAGGTCCACTTTTACTATTGCACAATATTTATTGAAAGTTATTTTTTCTATCTCAATAGTTTTACCTTCTGCATTTTCTAATTGTTTTTCTTTAAAGGATCTTATCAATATACTTTTCATCATCTGCTTAACTATAAATTCATCCCACTTGCTTTTAATATTCTTTAAATATTTCACTTTGATTATTCCTTTTTCTATTTCTGTTGCAGTAACAAAACCTCTTCTTAAAAATATTGCTTTAATGCATTTAACTTACTGTCAGGCTTGTTTTAACTGCTTTATGTTATATCTATATGTACTTTTTTCTGAATAATACCAAATTATTTTCTTTTTTAGAATTTATTTATTCACTTTCAGAAAATATTTTTCTTTGTTGCAATAAAAAAATAGTGACACTCTTAGAGCATCACTGTAAATACCATACATCTTTAATATCTTTTTTTAATTTTTCACATATTTCAAAGGCTAGTTGAAGATTTGGACAACTCTCTCCTCTTTCCCACATATTATATGTTCTAATCTTTATCCCTAAAAATTCTGCAAAATCTTTTTGATTTAACATATATTCTTTCATGCGTATTTCTTTAAGTTTATTCTGTATTGTCCTCACCTCCTTTATATTATTATATACCTTTTTTTACCATTTTAAAACCATTTTAATATTATTTTTCTATTTTAAAATCTCACTTTGTATAGAAAAAAATGTATTTTAAGGTATAATTATCTTTAAAGGAGGGTTTTATGGTCAAATTAATAAATTCTAAATATTATCAATATACAATTACACTTCTATCACTATTTATTGTTATAACTTTATTTCTAGATCTTATCTTGGAAATAAACTCACAATTCCTCACAATTTTCAATCTAATAAATTTTATTATTTGGGTTATTTTAGTTTTCGATTATTTTATAAGATTATTTTATAGTGAGAATAAAATAAGTTTTATTAAATCAAATAAAATAGATTTAATATCTATTTTACCTTTAAATGAATTTTTCAAAGGATTAAGAATTTTCAAAGTAACCAAACTACTTAAATTTACTAAATTTTTAAAATTATCAGCTTTTATTGCTAATTATTCTAAAAGAATAAACAAATTTATGAAACTAAATAATTTCAACTATGTTTTATATCTAACAATATCCACCGTTTTACTTGGTGCTATTTCTATTTCAATAGTTGAAAATGTTCCTTTTTCTGATGCTATTTGGTGGAGTTTTGTTACAACAACTACTGTAGGTTATGGTGATATTTCACCTACTACTCCTATTGGAAGAATTATAGCAACTATATTAATGATTATCGGTATCGGATTTCTAAGTATGCTAACTGGAACAATTGCAACTTTTTTCATCGGTAATAATAATAAACCTCAAACTTTTAAAGATGAGACATTAGAAATGATAAGCAATAAGTTGAAAAATGATTTTGATTCTATAGATAATGATGAGTTAGACTCTATTTTCAATATATTAAAAACATTAAAAAAAGAGGAGTAGAATGATATTTTTTCATTCTACTCCTCTTCTTAATTATAAAACTTCCAAACGTTTGGAAGTTTCTAATATATTAAATCTTTGATATAGGCCCAACTTATTACACTATCTAGCAATGCTTTATCCCCATTTATTTCTTTTATTTTATATTTATTATCTTTTACCCATGAACTTACGTTTTGCCCTGTTGCCCATTTAACACCATTCATCTTAACATAGTCTCCTACTTTCAATGTCTTTTTAGAATTATTAATCTTTAAATCTTTTAGATAGCACCATGAGTTTATTTCTTTTAATAGAGCTTTATCTCCATTTATTTTAGATATTGTATGGACTTGTGTTTTAGCCCAATTACTTACACTTTGTCCAGTTGCATATTTTGTTCCCGTTATATTTACTCTATCACCTACTTTGATTGAACTACTTATATTTCCACTATTAGTAGGTGGTTTAGATTCAGCAGCTATTCCAGCCCATTTTAAGATTCCATCTCCGATAACTCTTCCGTTTCTTTCTTGCTCTGCAACTGTATCACATATTTGTACATCAGTTTTATTATCTAAAAATGCAACTTCAACTATAACTGCTGGCATTGATGTATTTTTAATTACATAGTAGTAATCTTTATTATCAGTTCCTTTTTTAGTATAGCATTTCTTTTGTTGCCCTAGCTGTTTATTCATTTCAGTTCCTATAGCTTCAGCTATTTCTTTCCCTGCTCCACCATAGATGCTATAAATATATTCACCTCTATCTCCGCCACCAGCGTTATGATGTACAGATATATAGATAGCCTTTTTCTTTCCGCACTTCTTAGCTTCAGCGTTAGCAAAAGTAGTTCTTTGAGATAAAGATTTTGTTGCATCTCCAACTCTAGTCAATATAACTGTAATTCCTTTACCTTCAAAATATTTTTTTAATGCCATTCCAGTATTAAAATTAGCTATTTTTTCAATAACTCCATTCCCTGATGCTCCTGGATCACTTCCACCATGTCCCATGTCAATTATTAATAATAAATCTTGTGCTTTCATAAATTTAATTCCTCACTTTCATTTTTTTATTTTTTATATTGAAAAAGAGCCTGTTTAAACAAGCTCTTTAGTCATCTTTTAATTTTATATTTTCTGCCATTTTATTACCCTTTTTCTCAACTGCTACTTTAAAATTTATAGCAATCTTTTGTAGAAAATCAGGCAATTCAACTTCCATTTTTATAAGATTTTCTAAAATAGAAATACATTCATTTATAACAAACCATATCGCAACTATTACACTAAAGAATACTGTTATCGGAATTACTATTCCTAATGCTCCGGCTACATTTACAATGGTCCAATCTACCATTAATGCTACTGCTACAGCTACTCCATATAATAATTTTTTCACTATTCCCCACATTCCTCTTCTACTTTGAATTACCCCTTCATACTTTGCAGCTAACATTCCAGTTGTATAATCAATTATCATTGCGAATATTAGTAACATTAATATCGGAACTAATATTCCTAACTTAGCTGATAGTCCTCCAAGTATTCCAGTTGTTAATATTTTTGATTTGTTTTCCATTTCACACCTCTCATTATTCTTTTTAAATTTATAAAAAAAACTTAGAAATTTCTAAGTTTCACTAATTAACTATCGTTCTTTTATTTTAAGTAATATATTTAATAGTTCACGTTTCCCGTCCTCTTCCCCATTGGGTAATGCTGTAGCTTCTAACATACTCAATAAAGTTCCTGCAAGAAAGCTTGTATCAACCTTAAGCATCGTATTTTCTTCTTCAAGTTCATTTGCAATTGCTGGCAAATCTACTTTTACACTAGCTCTTACATTTCCTTTAATTTTATTTTCTAACATTAAGTGAGTTGTATCTTTATAACTTTTCATAGTACACATTTTGTCTATATTATGTACTACCGGTTCTTCAAGTTCATAATAAACGACCAGAGGATTTCCTTCGGTATGCCATTGTTTTAATAACTTTTTTAATCCATTTACGTCTTGTGTCTCCAGCCTATCTTTTCTAATACCTAACGCCAGTCTTTGGTTTGTAGTTGTATTTGCATAGTATCCACCAATAGCTTCTTTTTTTATGCTGTAAAAAGGATGTTCATTTTCTTCTACATAGCCGAAATTGCCTTTCGTAGCTGTCTTAAATTTATTAGATATTACTTCAAAATCTCTTGTAGCAGGAACATTTTCCAATCTCCTACTAAATCCTATTATTTCACTTGTTATTGGCTTACTACCACCATCCCAAATACTCCAATTTTCTTCACCAGTAAATATATATTTCATTACCTTTTCAGAAGAAACCCCTGTCGCTAAGTTTAATTCATCATAAACGGTTGGTGTTAATCCTTTTAGTCCAGCTTCAAAAGGTAATAAAATTTCTTTTTTATCTTCTACATAATCTACATATTTTGTTTTACTCTTACCTTCTTCTATTTGAATGTTCGTAATTTCAACTATTCCACTATATACATCACCAGTTCCCCCTGAAATAGAGTAAAATAATATATGATCATACTTTTCTATATCATCAGGGCAAACAAAAGAATGGTCTGCTCCTTTAACACCTGTTATTGGTAAATATATATAATTTCCTTGTGTTCCTTTTCTAAGATATATTTTACCTCCGTTTAAGTCAGATATATTACCAGAAGCTGGTTGTATTTCTTTATACGTATATATAGAATGATATCTCTTACCAGGAGTTAAATTTAAATTAAATGTCAATGGCACAGACAATGCCCATATATTTTCTACTCTAATTCCATTAGATATCTTTTTGATGCTTTTACTACTATTTCCATTTATATTTTCTTGAAATGGCAATTCTTCATAGTTAAATAAATTCTTTCCAACCGATTTAATTAAAAGCTTATTATCTTCTCCAATTCCTTGTCCAGTGGATACGATTGACTCTGATTGTAACGTCTCTGAATTGTATCCTCCGACCGTTTTTCCTTGTATAACTAAATTTCTAATATCGCCTATATAGCTGTTAGTCCAAGTTATACAGCCATTATCATCTGCTTTTTCTTGATAAAACATTGAAAAATCCTCAACCTGTGACACTCTAGCATCAAGGTCTTTTCCTTTTTCTGCACTTAGTGCTACATCAACTCCACCTGAAAAGTCATTTCTAACCACTGCATCTTTTCCTGGTTCTCCTTTTGCTCCATCTTTACCATTAGTCCCATTAACTCCATCTCTTCCTGGAACGCCTTGAATACCTTGTATGCCTTGCTTTCCTTGTATTCCCTGTATACCTTGCTCTCCTCTGTCGCCCTTGTCCCCTTTATAATTAGATATATTAGCTCTAAAGTAATCCTCTATTACTTGTCCCCTTGCTCTTACTTCTTCTATAGCCGTATTGCCTTTAACGTTGAAATTTTTAATATTTTCTACTGCCAATGTATCAAATTCAATAAAAATTTCTTGAGCTAAGTTATTAAAAGATTGAATAGCACTAGCACTTTGTTCATTAAACTCTCCTCTTAGTTGCTCTGCTACTATTAAAAACTCTCGCTTAAGATCATTACTCTCTTCTATAAATGTATCTAATTTTGCAATACTATCCCTTCTGAATTCTGCCATTAACAAATTAGAACTCTCTATAAATTTTAATTTAACCTTATCTAACGTTTCTATATAGTTTCCACCCTCAAGTACATTATTTAAAAGTCTACTATTTACTCTTAAATAAAAATCGGCTGTTGTAGTAATTCCATCTATATCTTTAGCAGTAAGTTCCATTTTAACTATACCAGCAATTAAATTAAATCTATTATTCAACTGTATATTCACATTAGTCTTATCTATAGTTATAAAACTTTCTTGTTGCTCAAGACTGTTATCACTTTTTAAAGCACTTATATAAATTGTTTGTCCTGTAAAATCTATTAATTTATTAGACTTTAAGACACTTAATTCTAAGAGAATTGTATCTTCTACTTTAACAACACCTATTGGTGCATTATTTACACTATCAGCATTTATTGTCGCACTTATTTTATTTACTGACATCATCATCCCCCTTTTTTTCTTTTCTATTAACTTCTTCTACTTTTTCAAGTATATTGTTATATGCCTTTATAAGTATATTTACTTCACTTTGCTTAGTTTCTATTTCTATTTGTCTTCTTCTAATTTCATCTCTTAACTCATCCATTTTTATAGCCCCGCTTTTTTAAATTTTTCTTTTAAATTTTGTATTTCAATTAATGCTAGTTTTAGAAATTCAGTTACATCAATTGCTGGTACATTTTCTTCGACTGGAACATATATAGTTCCTATAAGTTCACTTATATCCATTAATACTGCTGATTTAGAATCTAATGGTGAAATGAATTTAATTTTATCAATTATATCTATCTTTTCATTTTTAAGATTTTTGGATTCATTATATATAAGATTATCTGTAGCATAGTATGTTTTAGTCGCAACACTTTTCCAGGGAAATCCGCTAGATCCGCAACTTATATCCCCGACGTTATCGCATGGTCTAATATATTTATTCCGACTACTATCTGTATTCACTCTTATTCTAGTCTCAGCCCCACCAACAGTATCATCAGCTAAAACAAGTCCTTTTCCATTTGTCATGTTTCTAATTGCACCTATTTGCAAATGAGAGTTGAAATATGCATGATTTATTGTTGCAAATAAAGCTAGTCTTCTCTCGCCTGTCCCTGCATAAGAACCTTTATCATAATTAGTTGTTATTTCAAAATTCTTAATTGGAGCTATTCTAATATCTCCACCATCATACATTTTCAAGTTTGACCAATCATCGTGAGAGATACAATGGTAACCAATGTCTACATAAGCGTTACTAATTCCTTGTGGGTTATCTCCTCCTCGATAAGGTATTACAACAAAATAATTGTGTTTGGCTTCATATCCAAAAGCTCCCATAGCAAGTTTTGGGACTACATATTTATCATAATTATTCCCCATATTTTTAAATCCAAATAGTGCTCTCTGTTGCCCATTATTCATAACTGTATAATTTGCTTCTTCTATTCGAATATGATTACCAGATGTATCTCCAGCTGTAACAGCTCCATTTAATTCTATCTTATTAGCTTTTATCTTAACACTAGAAGAATCTAAGTTAATATAAGAAACTAACTCATTAGCTTCTAAAGATTTAGCACTCCAAGGTGCTCTCAATCTCCCCTCGTTAATCATTGGCTGTGTAATCCATATATGCCCATCATTGCTTGATTTAGTCATCTTAAATCTAATGCCTATCGTGCTACGATTGCCTGAATTGAATGTTACGGTCATCCTTTTCCAGCCTTTTATATCTTTCCCTGCATTGTAAGGTTCAGATTCCAGAATTGTATCCCAAGCTATCCACTCCCAAGAATCGACATCATAAATATGAAACCCTCCATCGGCTCGATGCCTTGCCATTAAAACTGATAGAGTGTACTCTTGATTCTTCTTAACTCCTATTCGCTGTTCAAACCCTAATTCTCCTGCCGCTTCATACCCTCTAACATTAATACACATTGCCTTTGTACCTTGAAGAATCCATTCATTAGAGTCTGTCCAAGTAGATATGGTAAAATTTCTATTTTCCCAAGAATATTCAAAGTTGCTCCATTTATTATTTCCTAAATCAAAGCCACTATCTACAAGGATATTTCCACCACCACTGCTTTGAACCTGCAGTAAAATATTATCTGATTTTAAATCTATTTCTGCTTTTGCTTGATCCAATGTTATTTTTTCTTTATCTAATCCATCTATAAGTTTTTTATTAGACTTAACTGAAAGATTAATGTTATCAGCTTTTTGATCAATATCAGATATTGTATTATTTACCACTCTGATTTCATTATTAACGTACTCTTTGGCATCTATTAGGGCATTTGCAGCTTTATTAATTGCTATATTATTAATTGCTTCATTTACTCTTGTAGTTACTACTCCTAGTGCAGTTTTATAAAGTTCTGTTTTATTGTTAATGTCCCTGACTTCGGCATTTGTTGCTATCCCATCAGCTATAGCAGATATTATTGTAGTTCTTAAAGATGAATATTTAGCTATTAAATCATCATAAGCAACTTTTAAATTTGATTTTGCTGGATTCTTTAAATCAATATTATTATATATAGTAGTATATTCATTATCTAAATCTAGCTTCTCTGACTCAATTCTTACCAATCTTTCATTTATCGCTTTAGCTTCAGCTTCATCTATTATTCCATCTCTGAATGCTCCGTTCATTTCTGATTCTAAATTACCTATGCCCGTGCTAATATCTCCAATTTCCTTATCTAGTACCTTCTTAGTTTCATTGACATATTTCTTAGCTTCAGTGACTGCATTAACAGCCTTATTTGCTGCAATAGTATTAATTGCTTGACTAAGTCCTTCGGATAATTTACCTAGACTGGTTCTATATGTGTAAGTTTTTTCATTAATACTAATAACCTCTGCATCTGTCGCTTTACCGTCAGCTATTGCAGTATTTATTGTTGTTCTTAAATCAGTATAAGCAATTACCCAACTATCATAAACTGACTGCAAAGTTCTTTTACCTACTGGATCTAAATCTACATTGTGGTAAATAGTTCTAAATTCTCCATCCAAGTCGAATTTCTCTTTTTCTATTTGCAGTAATCTTTCTTTAATAGCTTTAGCTTCTGCTTCATCTATAATTCCATCCTTAAAGGCTCCATTCATAGTATCTTCTAAGTTGTTAACCCCAAGATGTACATCTTCAATTTCTTTGTCTATTACTTTTTTAGTCTCATCAACATAGTAAGTAAGGTCTTTCTCTAACTGTAAAAGCGTGTGGTTTAATACCGATTCTGTAGTAACAACTTCTTCTTTTCCATTAACTAAAATTTTAAAATTAGTTGGGAGTAATGTAACATTTCCGAAGGTATCTATATCTAAAGTTCTTTTTCCATTTCCATCTGTAACACTTAAGTTTCTAGCATCTATCCAATGACCTTTTAATATTCCTGCTTCCATATAATCAGCAGTAAGTGCACCTATAACTGCTCTTCCTATAGCAACATCTTCAAAATAGTTACTCATATCATCTACTTTTCTAGTTGCTACCTTAACCTCTGCTGAAAATTCTGTTCTTTTACCATAACTATTTACAGCACAACAACGGAAATACCATACTTCATTTGGTTTAACCTGAAATAAAAAACTACTGCTCTGCCCTTGATGTATGATATCGAAAATATTTGGTATAAATCCTTGTGTTTTACTTGCATATAATTCATAGGTATAGTAAGTTTTATTTTCATAAATCCAACTCAATTCGATACTAGCAAATCCAAAAACTTTATTAGTTATAACAGGAATAGCAGGTAAACTATCAGGAAAATCCCCCAGATTCCCATCCATTCCAGGTGGTCCAGGTGGTCCAGGTTTTCCAGGCTTCCCTTCATTTCCTGTTCCTCCGCCAACTATATCCCCTAAATTTGTCTTTGGATCTCCCAATTCCATTTTTTCATATCTATCTGTCAAAAAATTATAATATGTTTTTATTACTTTTGCCTGTGTATCCAAATTATATCTATAATCTTTAATTGCTACTGTATCACATAAAGAAATTTTATCTTGTATATCAGCATACCCTACACATTTGCTTAAAGGAATAAATTCAACTTTAATATTAGTCTTAACTTGATCACATTTATTTTCAAGAAAATAATTTTCAGCCATTGCTTTTAATTTTTCTGCAGTTGGTATCTGTCCATCTTCAAATTTATCCGAAAAATCAATTTCTTCTATAAAAGGTGTTTCATAATTTCCAATTAGAGGAGAATCTATATATCTAGGAGAACTATTTACAATAATCTCTTCATTTTCTTCATTGTTATACTTTGCAATAGCTTTAATTCTAGTTATAAGACTAGAATCATCAAATTCAATATTAAGCCCTGTCATATTCTTAGCGTATTCAATACTCACCCCGTTATCATGACCTCTTTTATTTAGAAGATACACTTTTCTATTATCTCTTAATATTTCTGCACCTGTGCCATAACTATCTAAAATAGAACCTTGTGTTCCACCTATGCATTTAATTAAGTTAGTATTGGATATTTTATAATCATTATCAACTATAATATCACTATATGCTGTAAATACTTGCGAAAATTGACTACTTCTAAATAGTGTATTCAAAGCATACTCACAACTAGCATTAGTAAGATCTACACTTTCTATAAAATCTCTAGCTAAATCAAAGAATATATGTCTTGCATATACTTTAATTTGCCCTCCAAGTGGCTTTGAAACTTTGTAAATTCTAAATTTTTGTAGTTTAAGAGTATCGTTCACATCTGCAACAATTACATTTCCCCTTAAAATTTGATTCCAGTTTGTAGAAAAAATAGGATATATGATTTCTACTTCACACATCCCATTTCTCTCTTCAATTGCAATTCCGTCTATACAGTCAGGAAGCAGTCCTATTTCTTTTTCGAATCTATCTAAAATTTTAGGTATCATTTTCCCTCCTTATAGCATGTCAAGTTTATAGAAAAAATTAATGATGTACTATTTATTTTTTCTAATATATTCAGCTCTAAAAAATAGCATTTTAATGCAATACCATCATTAAATTCAATAATTTCATAATCACTAGATTTTAGCCATAATTCTATATCATCGATTATTTTATATATGGAATTATTTACTATATAACATTCAATATTTACTTCAAAATTTTCAGTACATTTTTCATCAATAATTAAATCACCTGTTCGCCCTGGAACCTGTATTTGTTCAACTCTATTTTTTGGAACTTTAAAATGATTAGATTTTAAAATTTTAAAATTAAACTCTCTACTATTTTTATTTTTTAATTTAAATTCAATCATTAAAATATACCTCTTCTTTCAAGATAAAAAGCGATTTTATCACACAATACTTCTATATCCTCATCACTGTTATTTATAAATTTATTTATATTTAATGTAACTCCACCTTTAAGCTTTTCTTCTGTCTCACGATGAGGAATAACCTGTGAACCACGTGGCATTTTTACAAGTTCTGGACCTTCTTCTCCAACAATAGCCATTCCACCATTAAAGTAACTAGTCCCTTTTGCTAACATAGGAATATTAGGTATATTTATACCTTTTCCACCAATCAGCGGAACCCAATCAGGTATTTTAACCCTATTTAATCCACCAATCATTCTATTGACCATTCCTATTATTGCATTTATAGGTGTCTTTACAACACTTACTAATCCATTAAAAACCCCTTTAACTATATTTCCTAATCCATTCCAAACCTTGTTCCATGACCCAGTAAATACTCCTTCTAAAAAGCTACATATACCTTTTAATACAGGTTGAAGTGTTTTTGTCCATAAATTTTTTATAAGTTTAAAACATGAATCAACAACCGGACCTATTACATTATTAAATACAAATTTAAACGCAGGGGCTAAAACATTGTTTATAAAATCACCGATAGCTTTTAAACATGGTTCTAAATTATTTTTCCATAACGTTCTAATATCGTTGACCATTTCTGAAAAAAAGTTTGCTATTGCTGGCATTCTTTCAGCAAAAAAATTAGCGACTTCACCTACTATCATTATAATAAAATCAAAGGTAGGTTTTCCTATATTATCCCAAGCTCCTTTTATAATCATCCAAACTGTTTCAAAATGAGTTTTTATAGCATCCCAAATAATCCCCCAGTTATCGTAAAGAGATTGAAGTAATGGTGTTATTGCATCTAAAACAGGTTTCCCTATAACCTCCCAAGCCAATTGAAGTCCTTGCATTAAAGAGTCCCATGATAGGTTCATTTCTCCGAAAAAGCTTGTAACGGCTGTAACTACTAAAGATACAAAGAATTCTACTCCTTTAAAAAATGCACTTAGTACAGCTTGTATTTCGGGCATAAATTGCATTATCCAATCACAGAAAGCTTGCATCATAGGCATTACAGCTACTCCAATATTAGTTACAACAGCTTCAAAACTTCGCTTTAATTGATCTAATGTATCAGTAAACTTTACTCCAGCATCAATAGCTTCATCACTTATAACTAGTCCTAATTCATGTGCTTTTTTCTTCATTTCATCCACACTTCCAGCAGCTCCATTTAAAAGTGGCATTAATTCTTGTCCTGCTTTCCCAAATAGTTTACTCGCAAGTGCAGCTTTTTCAGTTCCATCTTCCATCTCTTGCAATTTCTTTACTGATTCTTCAAAAACTTGCTCCTGGCTTTTTAATTTACCTGAAGTATCTTTTATATTGATACCAAGTTTTTTAAACATAGCACTACTAGATTTTCCGCCTTTATTGGCATCTTCCATTTTAGTAGCTAGTCCCTTCATTCCAGAACTTAATTTCTCGATACTCGTTCCACTTTGAGAACAAATAAACTCCCACTCTTGAAATCCCTGTCTACTCATCCCAAGTTTTTGAGACATTTTATCTATATTATCAGTTACTCCTGCTGCTTTAGTTGCCATACCAAAAAGAGCTGCTCCACCAGCAACAGCAGCACCTACTATAGCTGCTCCCCATTTCCCTACTGTTCCTACACCTTTTAAAAATTTTTTTCCTAATCCCTCTGCTTTTTTATCAGTATCCGATATGCTTTTATTTGCCTTATCATTATCAACCATTATAGAGCCAAAGAGTTTAAATATTTCCATCATTTACCTCCTTACTCTTTTTAGATTTTTTTCTGATTTTTTCAGCTTCTTCTAAATAACTCATCTTACTATCTTTAACAATATTTTTACCAGTTAATTTATCCTTATATTCTGTAAATCCAATAAATGTTTTTTCATCCATTCCTCGATAGTCAACTAACCATCTCTGCCATAAAAATTCATCCATATCTTTTTCAAACGCTTTATTAATAATCTCTAAGCCCTCTTCTACTTCAAGAGATAAAATATAATTCACATCATATTTTCTAGCAAGCAACTCCTGTATTTCAATTATATCTATTGAAGTGCTTGCTTTATAAAAGTTTTCCACTTTTCAATAG
>NZ_CAMTIG010000046.1 GCF_947072515.1 uncultured Clostridium sp. | reverse complement strand
TGCACGCAGGGGGTCAGGAGTTCGAATCTCCTTACCTCCACCAAATAGGTGGAAAGCCATGAACTTATGTTCATGGCTTTTATTTTTTTCAAAAAGAATAAAATAAGGTATATATATGATATAATAAAATAAACATCTGAAAGGATGACAGTTTTCACATGTATAAATAATTAATTATATAATAAAAATATGGATAGCTAAATGATAAGCTAGGGGATGGGAAGTGTTTTTGTGACTATTATTGATGAACTAAAAGAGGCTCTCAAGCAATTAAAATTAGAAAAAAGAGATTTAGTTTTAGCAAATAAAAAAACTTCAGAAATCGATAAGAAAATTAAAGAATTACAAGAAAAAATAAATAATATGTAGGGTATGTATGAGAAACAGAAGAAGAAGGATACTAAGAGTTAGATTTTAAAATTAGCTCTTAGTTTTTTTATTTAATTAAGTAATATTCAAAAGTTACAAAGCATATAGTTTATTTAGAGAAGATTAAATTAGAATATGATTAAAACTGGGAGGGGCTATGTATTATGATAAGAACTGTAGTGTGTCATAGAGATGGGTGTAGTGGAAATAATTTTTTTATAAATAGTATAGATGGGAAGATACAGGCTACATGCACAGAGTGTGAGAATGAATCAGAATATAATTTGAATGATGTAGGATATTATTTAGTTTCAACTTGTAAAAAGTGCAGAAATGAAGCATTTAAATTATTTATGGATACAGATAGAAAAACATGTTTTGCTAAATGTGTTGAATGTGGAGAAGCACCTGAAAAAATATTTATTGATGAGTATGGAAATCAAGTCTCAGCACAGGAAAAATTATTGAATGAAGTTAAAGAAGAGTTGCATTTTATAAATCAAAGGATGCATAATTTAGAGTTAAAAATAGATGACATGGAAAAAGGACAAGCAATTTTAGAAGAATCTTTAGCCTATATAAATAGATATATAATCGACGAAAAATAATACGGAATTTTAATATGGACTCTAAGCAATAAATAAAATTAAAATATTTAAATTTATTTATTAATACTCTTGTCATTTATGAATTTATAATTTATACTACAATTTATTATAGAAGTAAGTTAGGGGAATTTATAAAATATGAGTAAAAAAGGAAAGTTAGGAATTGCTTGGGGTCTATTGATATTTTGGATGGGATTAATATTTTTTATGTCCAATCAACTAGCGGATATTTCAAATTCACAAAGTAATTTTATTGTTGAATTGATTAAAAAAATGGGAATACATGTAACGGAGCGGAATATAGAAGGAATAACAACTTTCGTAAGGAAAGGTGCTCATTTTAGTGAATATACAATTTTAGGGATTTTGGGGTATAATGTGATTAGATATTATATTTCTACAAGAAAGGCAAGATTCTTGGCATTAATATTAGTAGTTGTATATGCTTGCTCGGATGAGATTCATCAAATTTTTATTCCAGGGAGAGCAGGACGTTTTACAGATATAATAATTGATTCATGTGGCGGTGCGTTCGCATTTTTAATAATTGTATTTATAAATATGAAAAATAGATGGTTAAGTGATAAATTATAGTTAAAAAAGAGGGAATAGACCCCTCTTTTTTAATTTCCAAAATCAGTTGGATGAATTGCAGTGTAGCCATTTTCTATGAAAGCAGTTATTAATTTAGTTAAAATAGAATTATTAGAAAAACTTGCTTCAAAATAGTTATTAGAATTATTTATTGTAATATATTCTAATTCTAAAGATGGATGATAAAACATTGATACTAAGAAGTTTGGAGGAGCATTTCGAATTTTTTTTATTTGAGATGAAGGATCCCTATTTTTTATATAGCTTAGAGGTGTTGGAATAAATAAATTATCATGTTTGGTTGTTTTTAATCCAATATAATTAAATAAGCTATAAGGTTCATACTGATATTGGAAGTATTGACCGATTATTTCTTTTTGAGTTTTAGTTGCATGATAGTGCGGACTTTCAAAGAAATTTACTGGAATATTCAAGCTTGAAGCTGTAAAAAGAGCTTTTTCAATTACTTCCATAGTTTCTTGCGGTGTTGAATTATCCTTTTTTGTAAGTTCACTACCAACTGTTGAAACAGTGTTTTCACTTTGATGAGTATAACCATGTAAACCAATTTGGCCATTAGAATTAATAAGATAATCAAGCATATTGATAAATCCTATATTTGAGAATGTATTTTGTTTAAGTAAATCATTATCTATATTATTTTCAGGATTAATGTAACGAGGTACCCATGCTACATTGAATTTAAAATTATTTTCATATAGATAATCAGCCATTGCTTTAAATTTTGTTTGTTCACTAGTTAGAGCAAATGAGCTACCTGCTGTAACATCTTCAAATCTAAATAATGCCGCTTTCCCATCTTTTAAAGGGAGATTACTTAAGTTAATTTTATTTAAATGGGATTTTAATAATGAAATGGAATTTGTATCTTCATTAAATATAGCAGTTAAATTGAATAAAAATTCTATATCAGAAAGTGAAATGAAAATTTCATTATTATATGTTAGAAGCTCTCCTCTTGGAAAATACTTTTTTCCATTGAGTATCCATTCTTTTGAATTCGATAAATTGATGTTTAAATTTTGATTTCCTAAAGTTAAATCAGAAAATTCAAAACTGAATGTTTTAGCTAAATAGGTTACTGGTATATAGTAACGATGACTTTTTAAAAGTATAGGAATATTATCTGGAATCTTCTGATTTAATATAGATAAATTTAAATCGGAAAGTTCTTTTATATGATTATTATTAGTTTCAAAGTTTATTGTAAGACCAGAATAATTTTGAAGATTTTCTTTTTTTATAGCTTTACCTTGAACGCTTCCATCTTTAATATAGATGTTTCCTTGAAAAAAACTAAAATAAAATGAAATTCCATAAAGTAAAATGGCTCCAAAAATAATTCCTAAAGTAGATAGTATTATTTTTTTCATTATGTCCCCCTTATAACTCTCACTTTAATTCTCAATAAATATTATAACAAAATGATTGTATTAAAAAGTAATTAAAGGTAATAATAAGAAAAAAATAAGATTTTAAGAATAATATAAATAAGTTTAAAAGTATTAAAAAATTAGTATATGTGATAAAATTGATAGGGTAATAAAAAGGAGTAAGGAAAGTTTTGGGGGAGACTTATGCTGAAAAATGAAAGATGGGATAAAATTAGTTTTAAATTTATTAGGTTTGTAAATAGTGCTTTAATAGTTTTAATTGGAATGATATTAGTAACTACATATGATTTTTTAAAGAGGACAAATGGGAAGTTTGGAAATATGGATATTATATTTATGGGGGGAAGTATACTTATAGGATTATTTTGCTACTTTTTATATAAGAAGAAGATGAAAAGTAAAAAAATAGTTATAATTTTACTGATTATTGGATTTATACTAAGAATAGTATGGGTGTTATCTATAAATAGTATACCTATTTCTGATTATAATGGCATATATAGAACAACTCATGAAATTTTACAAGGGGATTTTAGTCAATTAAGGGGAATTGGATATTATGCAAGATTTCCACATTTAACAATACCACTGTTATTTGCAAGCTTAATGCGATTAATTTTTCCTATTAATTTGTATATAGCAGTAAAGATTGTAAATTGTATTTTTTCGAGTTTAGGAATTCTTTTTATTTATTTATTAGTAAAGGAAATATTTAAAAAGGACATGTATGGATTAGTAGGAGCTTTTTTTATGGCACTGTATCCACCGGTTATATTATACACAGCTGTGTATTGTAATGAAAATCAAGCAATACCTTTTTATATTTTAGGGATTTATTTATTTTTAAAATATATAAATAAAGATAAAAAATATATAGGTGTATTTGGGGCTGGAGTAGCACTTTCGGTAGGAAATCTATTTAGAATGGTAGGAAGTATAGTTGTTGTAGCATTTATTTTATATATTATAGTTGGTGTTAGTCTTACTTTTAAGGAACGACTAAAGAAAGGTATTATAGTAATTTTAGGATTTATAATACCATTAGCTATAATTAGCTTTGGATTGAAAGCGATAAACTTTACAGAACAACATATTTGGGATGGTAGTGAACCAAAAATAACTAATATTCTTAAAGGGACGAATATTGAAGGTGGTGGTGGATGGACACATGAAGACGCTATGATACCTGAGATATATAATTTTGATAAGAGTAAGATAGAGGAAGTTTGTAAAGAGATAATATTAAATAGATTTAAGGAATCTTCACTGAAAGAATTATTAGATTTTTATTATAAAAAATATACAGGGATATGGAGTAATGGTGAATTTTCAGGAGCATATTGGGCTGAACATAGTTTAAATGATTCTGAAATGATAGTACGAATAAGTCAAAATGGAATTTGGTATATAAGATTATTTTATTTGATATTAATAGCTTTTACTTTTTTAGGATTATTTAATAAGGAAAGCTTTAAAGAAAATATGGGAATTAATCTTATTTACTTTATATTTTGTGGTTATGGAATAATGTTTTTAATTACTGAAAGGCAAGATCGATATACATTTATAATGTGTTGGATATTTATTATTCTTGCTATGAATGGAATAAATTTAATGAATAGGTTAGGAGTAAGTAAATGGAGAAGTTCAGATTAGGATTTACTGCTTTTGTAACTAATGCACTTAAGTTGCTTTTAGGGCTGATTTTAATAACAGCCCTTGGAGCTGTTGCAGTGTATACAAAAACTTTTGATATATCAACGGTGATTACAATAGCGGTATATGTTATAACTTTTCTTGGAGGTATATATATAGTTAATAATAAAAATATATCTTTAAGAACAAAAATAATATTAATCTTGGTGTGGGGAGCAATTTTAAGAATATTGTGGATGCTAAATGCTAATACTGTGCCACAATCAGATTTCCATACAATGTATGTAAGTGGGCAGGAGCTATTAAAAGGTGATAATTCAGCATTTATTGGAACAGGATATCTAGGAAGATTTCCACATTTAATTCCAATGGCTGTATATATGGCATCTATGATAAAGTTATTCCCAGTTTCAAATATAATTGCTATGAAGGGTGTAAATCTAGTTTTAAGTTTATGGTGTATATATTTAATGTATAAAATAGTTAAAGAAGTTTTTGATAGTGAAAAATATGGAATGATAGGAGCTATATTAGCAGCTGTATTTCCACCATTTATTACGTATGTTGGAGTATTAGTAACAGAAAATATAGCAATACCATTTTATATGTTAAGTATATATATTTTTATATTATGTGTTAAGAAGAAACTTAATTCATGGTGGTATTTTGCAGCAGGGATAGCTCTTGGAATAGGAAATTTATTTAGAACCGTTGCAGTAGTAACATTAGTAGCGTTAATTATGTTTATTATTATTTATGTAAAAGAAAAGTGGAAAATAAAAGCTAAAGGAATAGTATTATTAATAATAGCCTTTCAGTTGGTAACTGTAGGTACTGGGTTAGTATTTATAGGAACAGGAGTTACAAATGAATTATTAACTAATGGAACAGAACCTAATATAACGAGTATATTAAAAGGAACTAATGTGCAAAGTGGTGGTAGATGGAATCCGGAAGATGCTGCTATTCCAGAAAAGTATCATTTTAATAAGAAAGAAATTATTAAGGCTTGTGATAAAATAATATATGATAGATTAACAGAAACACCAAAACCAGTTTTAGCTAAGTTTTATTTAGAAAAATATGTTTTACAATGGAGTGAAGGAACTGCATCAGGAATGTATTGGACTGAACTAAATATGAAACCTAGTCAAATGCATGTTTATTTTAATAATGGTGGACTTGGAATATTCCAATTAGTATTTACTGCAATAATGTTATTTGTAGTTATTGGATTATTTAATAAAAAAAGATCTAGAGAAGGAAATGGATTAATAAATCTATTTTATATAATGTTTTGTGGATATGGAATAACATATTTAATAACGGAAACTCAGGGTAGATATGCTTATATAGTTGCATGGATATTTATAATTATGGCACTTGCAGGATTAGAAAGGATTAAAAATGGAAAAGTTAATTAAGTTTGGATTTGTAGGAGTAATAAATTTTACAATAACTCTAATAGTATATAATATACTTATACATTTTGGAGTGAATTATATAGTAGCTAACTCTATTGGTTATATAGCTGGTATGGTGAATAGCTACGTATGGAATAACATATGGGTATTCCAAGCAAAAAGTAAATCGCTTAAAGTAGCAATAAAATTTATTATTGTTAATTTAATTGTAATGGGAATAAATAATATACTATTATTTATATTAGTTAAGGACTGTGGACTTAACAAAACTATTGCTCAGGGAGTAGCATTAGTAATTACAACATTAATTAATTTTGCTGGAAATAGATTTTGGACATTTAGAGAAAAAAGCAATTAGAAAAAAGTAAAACAAAGCACTATAGTATAATTTTAGTAAAAATATATTATAGTGCTTTTATATTTATAGAGATAAGAAAAATACTGCGAAATACGATGTTTTTTGATATAATATGCATTATATTAGTAATAGTATTTTTTTGAAATAAAGTAATTAAAAAGAATTTAAATATAAAATGGATAATAAGAGGGGGATAAATGAATTTAGAGAAGTTTTTAAAAGAGAAAAAGCTCAATATAGAAGTAGGAAATTTTATAATATGGGTAGTATTTTTGATGATGGTTATAAAAACTATTATATTTGTTATTATAGGAACATCTAAAACAGGATATACTGTAGCAGTATTTGTTCCAATTATAAAGTTATTGCCAACGCAATTAGCAACTATATTGATTTTAATTTTTCCAGCATATTTATTTAAAAATAAAAAACAATTGACGTATTTACTTATAATTGATTTAGTATATTCTATATTTTTAATATTGAACTTGTGGTACTTTAGAGCATCAGGAGAGTATTTGGGAATAAGATATTTAATTTTTCCGGGATTATTTAATCCGATGAATAGAAGTTTAATAAATTTAAGTTGGAAAGATTTAATATATATAGTAGACTTACCGATACTTTTTTTTATTTTGATGAAGACTAAACTATTTATAGATAAGAAGAGGAATATAAAGATTTCAATAATAGGGATTTTAGTTTGTATAGTTGCGATTTATGGTACATATTATAAATATGATGTTAGACGAACTGATAATGGAAAGACAATTTTTATTGGAGATGATTGGGGTTCAACACCTGAAATGAGAAATATGTGGCCATTAGCATATAATATATATCAGGACTGGAAAGCTATTAAAGCATATAATATAAAACCAAATCAAGAAGAAATGAATGTTGTAGATAATTGGTTTAAAAATAATAAAGAAAATTCGAAACAAAATATAGATTTTGGATTGCTGAAAGGAAAAAATGTTATATTTGTTCAAATGGAATCTTTAGAGGATTTTGTGATTGGAGAAAAAGTATATGGGCAGGAAATAACTCCAGTATTAAATAAGCTAACAAAACATTCTTTCTATTTTAAAAATGTTTATGAGCAAAATAATGGAGGAAACAGCATTGATTGTGACATGATGGTTAATACGGGAATGCTAACTTTGGGAGATAGTATTACATTTATAAGCAATCCATATACAGAATATCCATCCATGGCGAAAGTTTTAGAAACTGACGGATATAATTCAATATCTACAAGAGCAGAGCCAGGCGGAGATTATGGTTGGGCAAAAGCACATAAAAATGCATTAGGATTTAAAAATATCTGGGATGGAAATGAATATGATTTTGATGAAATTGTAGGATTTGGACTATCAGATAGAACTTTCTATAATCAATATATTGATAAATTAAGTAGTGAAAAAGCACCATTTTTTTCAATGATACCGAATCTTTCTAATCATGGACCATTTGATATAAAAGAAAAGTATAGGGCATTAAATTTACCAGAGAATTTAGATAAAACAAAACTTGGAGGATATTTTCAAAGTTCTCATTATGCAGATGAACAATTAGGATTTTTAATAAATAAATTAAAAAAACTTGGGATGATGAAAGATACCATTTTGGTGATATATGGAGATCATGGAGGTATCCATAAGTATTATAATGAAGAGTTAGAATCTATAGATTTAGATGGAGATTGGTGGCAAGATTATGAAAAGAAAATTCCATTGATAATATATAGTGAGGGAATGAAGGGTAAAGAAATAGCTACAATAGGAGGCCATATGGATATAATGCCTACTGTATTGAATCTTTTAGGGGTAAAATCCAAAGTGCCATTAATGGGAAGAGATTTATTAAATACAAATATTAATTCAACGATAATAAAAGGAAATGAAATAATAGGAAATCCTTCAGAAAAGGAAAAACAACATTTAGAGAAGGCATACACAATAGCAGAATATATAATTAAAAATAATTATTATAAAAATAATTCTATGATTAAATAAAATTAATAAAGTGAGCTACAAATAGTGGCTCACTTTATATATAGAAATATAAAATATTAATACATTGATTAACTTAAATAATTAACTATTATAATGAAAGTATGATAATATTATAGTGAAATCTTAAATAGGGGATTATTATAAAAACAATGATTGGAGTAAGAACAAATGAAAAAAAATTTTATTGGTATTGGTGTAGGAATTGCAATATTACTAATAGTTTATTTAGGAATATCTGCATATTTTATGAATCATTTTTATTTTAATACATCAATTAATTCAGTAAATGTTTCAGGAGATACTGTAAATAATGCAATAACTAAAGTAGAAGATAAGTTGAATAATTTTAAAATAGAACTTATTTTGGAAAATGGAGATAAGGAATATATTACAAGCAAAGATATAGGACTAAATGTAAATCTTTCAGAAGCAATTGAGCAACTAAAAGATAGACAAGCACCTTTTGCATGGATTTTTAGAATTTTTAATAAAAATTATACAACTTTAGATATAGCAACAGAATATGATACTGGAGTTTTAAATAATTACTTAAATAGCATAAATATTTTTAGTAAAGGAGTATCGCCTAAAGAACCTACATTTAAATATGTGAATGGGCAATATGAAATACTTAAACAAGTAGAAGGAAATAAAGTAGATAAAGAAAAATTGGACAAAGATATTTTAAATGCTGTTGAAAACAATAAAGCGGTTATAAATTTAAAAGAAGATAATTGTTATCAAAAACCAAAGTATACTGAAACATCACCAGAAGTTTTAAGGGCTAAAGAAGTTTTAGATAAATATGTGAATACTAAAATAACATTTACTTTTGGAGATAATAATACTGTATTAACTGGAGATACAATTAGTGGATGGCTTAGCGTAAATAAAGATATGAATGTAGTTATTAATGAAGCAGCTGTTGCTAAATATGTAAAGACATTGGCAACTAAATATAATACTGTTGGTAAAGCTAGACCATTTAAAACTTCATTAGGAAACACAGTTATAGTTTCAGGTGGAGATTATGGATGGAAATTAAATGAAGCAGCTGAAACAGATAAAATTATAGAAAGCATAAAGCAAGGTGAAAATATAAATATGAATCTTATATTTTCACAAAAAGAAGCTAATTATGGAGAAGATGGTGTAGGAAATACTTATGTGGAAGTAAATTTAGGACTTCAAAAAGTTTGGCTTTATAAGGATGGAAAACTTGTTATTGAAAGTGATACAGTAACAGGAAATGTTAGTGAAAAACATGGTACACCACCAGGATATTATTATGTAAAATATAAAGAGAAAAATGCAAGATTAAAAGGTGAAAATTATGATGTGCCAGTTAAATATTGGATGCCTTTTAATGGAGGAATTGGATTACATGATGCTGACTGGAGAAATAAATTTGGTGGAGATATTTATTTGAAATCTGGATCACATGGATGTGTAAATTTACCTCCAAATGTAGCAGAGACTATATTTAACAATATTTCAGCAGGAACTCCTGTTGTATGTTATAATTAGAAGGAAGTAGAGAAGGTTATTTATAGCCTTCTTTATTTTAACGTATAAAAAATTATATATAAGAGAAATCGTAAAATAAAAATTAAAAATGAGATAGAGTTTTGGAATTATTTTATAAAATAATTATTTAAATATAATAAAAACAAAGAAAGAGAGGTAATAGATAATGAAAGAAATTGTCGGTTTTTTTGGAAGTCTAAATATACAAGTAGATTTTATAATAAGATTATTGCTAGCTGTTATTTTAGGTGGAGTAATTGGATATGAAAGAGAATCTCATTCAAAAGAAGCTGGACTTAAAACTCATATATTAGTTTGTGTAGGATCGGCATTAATAATGATAGTTTCACAATATGGTTTTTCAGAAGTTTTAGGAACATATGTAAATGTGGATCCAAGCAGAATAGCAGCTCAAGTTGTATCTGGAATTGGATTCTTAGGAGCAGGTGTAATATTTAAAGATAATAGTTCTATAAAAGGATTATCAACAGCAGCAGGAGTTTGGTGTGTAGCAGCAATTGGATTGGTAATTGGATCAGGAATGTACATATTGGGTGTTTGCTCAACTATTATAATACTCATAGTATTTAGTGTATTAAGTAGAATAGGAAGAAAATTTTATAATAATCACTTAGAAATACAAATAAAAACAAATAGTAATGGATATCAAAGCTTTAAAGAGTTTTTAGAGGATAATAATGCAATAATTTTATCTACAAAAGTTACATTAGTAGATAATGAAATAACTATATCAAATTTTAAATTTAAAATAAAAACGAATAATGAAGCAAAAGATATAATTGCAAAAGTTGAAAATTCGGAAAATATAACTTTAGAATTTTTTGAAATTTCATAGGAAAAAATATGTAAAAATATTTAAAAACACTCATTAGAGATTTTTAAATATTTTTATTTTTTTATATTTTAAAATCATCATAGAAGTTTAAACCTTTTCATAAATATAGAATAAATGAGTTTTGTGAAAAGGTGGTGAAGGGGTTTATGTTTACCAAGCATAAACTTAATAAATATGAAAGAGTATTGTATTAAAAATCTTAGAAACATAGGATTTATGGGTCATGGAACTACAGGAAAAACTTCTTTGGTAGAAGCAATTGCATATAGAAGCGGTTTGACAGATAGAATGGGCAGAGTAGAAGATAAAAATACAATAAGTGATTTCGAAGCAGAAGAAAAAAGAAGAGGATTTTCAGTTTCGCTTTCAGTAGTTCCAGTAGAAAATAAAGATATAAAAATAAATATTGTAGATATGCCAGGATATTTTGATTTCTATGGGGAAACAATTCAAGGAATGAGAGCGGTAGATTTAGCTAATATAGTTGTTTGTGGTGCAACAGGAGTACAAGTTGGAACAGAAAAAGCTTGGGATTACTGTAATAAAATAAAGTTATCTAGAACATTTTTCATAAATAAATTGGATAGAGATAATTCAGATTTTGATAAAGTATTTTCAGAATTGAAAGATAAGTTTGGAATAAGTGTAGTACCAATTCAATATCCTATAGGTAAAGCAGAGGAATTTAGAGGGGTAATAAATGTAATATCAGAAAAAGCAAGAATATATAATCCAAAAACAAAAGAAATGGAAGAGAGTGATATTCCAGAAAATTTAAAAGAAAAAGTTGCAGAATGTAAGGAAATGATAACAGAAGCGGTTGCTGAAACAAGGGAAGATCTTTTAGAAAAATATTTTGAAGAAGGATATTTAAGTGAAGAAGAGATTTATACAGGTCTTCTAGATGGATGTGCAAGAGGGGAAATTGCACCAGTAATGTGTGGAAGTGCGATTAAAGGTATAGGAATAAATACACTTTTAGAAGATATGGTAATGTGTTTCCCAAATCCAACTTTATCATTAGCGCAAAAATGTATTAGAGAAGATGGCGAAGAAGATTATATTTGTTTAGATGAAAAAGAAAAATTCTCAGCATTTGTTTTTAAAACAACAATGGATCCTTTTGCAGGTAAATTATCTTATTTTAGAGTTATAACTGGAGAAGTAAAAAATAATGATGTTGTTATAAATAGTAAAAAGAAAATAGAAGAAAAAACTAGTAATTTATATTTAGTTTGTGGAAAAAATTTAGAGAGAACAGATAGAGTAATTGCAGGTGATATTGGAGTTATAGGAAAGGCAGATTCATTAGAAACAGGTGATACTATTGTAGAAGTAGATAACAGTATTGTTTATGATAAATTAAATTTTAGAAATCCAATGATGCATATGGCAGTATATCCAAAAGAAAAAGGAAATGAAGATAAGATAGGAATAGGGTTAAGTAAAATAATTGAAGAAGATAAATCGTTAGTTTTAGAAAGAAGAGAAACAACAGGGGAGCAAGTAATTAGTGGTGTATCGAGATTACATTTAGAAGTTGTTGAAAGTAAACTTAAAGAGAAATTTGGAGCAGAGGTTCTGTTTAAAAAGCCTAAATTTAATTATAGGGAAACTATAACAGGTCATTCTGATGTGCAAGGAAAGCATAAGAAACAATCAGGAGGACATGGACAATATGGAGATGTGAAAATAAAGTTTGAAAGAAGAAAGGATGGGGAAGTAAATTTAGAATTCGTAGACAATGTAGTAGGGGGAGCAGTTCCTAGAAATTATATACCTGTAGTAGAAAAATCTTTAGAAGAATGCATGAAGAAGGGAGTTATATTAGAATATCCAATGGTAGAACTTAAAGCAACTCTTTATGATGGATCTAGTCATGCGGTAGACTCATCAGAAATGGCATTTAAAATAGCCACAACAATTGCATATAAAAGAGGAATTGAATTAGCAAATCCAATAATATTAGAACCAATAATGAAAGTTGGAGTATTTACTCCAGATGAAAATATGGGGGATATAATATCAGATATAAATAAGCGTAGAGGAAGAATATTAGGAATGGAGGGAGAAGGAGAGTTAAAAGCAGTAATAGCCGAAATACCAGAAAGTGAATTGTTTACTTATGCTATAGATTTACAAGCAATTACAGCTGGAAGAGGATATTTTGAAGTAGAATACTCTAGGCATGAAGAATTATCAAAGATAGAAACTTTGAAACTTATAGAAAATAAAGAAAAAGAAGAATAAAAATTAAGACCTCCTGTCATAATAAAGGTATGAAGGAGGTTTTTTATGTCAAATTATATAATGAATGTAAGAAAAAAATTAAAAAAAGAAGAATATGGGAATATATGTGATTACTTAGGGATAATAAGTAAGCATGATGAATTTACTATGCAGATAGAGGATGTTGAAAATATAAATTTTGATATTATAAATAAGATATTTGAAGAAAATAATGTAGTAAAGGTTGGAGAAACTATATATGAAAATGGTGAATGTATAATAAAAGGTAATAAAAAGTAATATGTAGTTTGTATAAATGGAGTATTTTTATAATTGTTGAGAAATGAAAGAAGACATATTATACTTTAATAAGGTAAAATAAAAATATAACTTAAAATATAACAAAAGAAGAGGTATTTATGTCAAAGATATTAAAGGAAGATATAATAAAAAGCAATAGTGCATGTGAACCCATTACTTCTGGATTATATAATTATTTTAGTAAATTTAAAGAAATTAGAGAGTTGACAGAAGAGGAGATAATTAATTATTTTAATGAAGCATTTGAAGAAGATAAATTGAGTACATTAAAATTATTATTTTATTTAAGAGATGTGAGAGGCGGACTTGGTGAAAGGAGAGCTTTCAGAGTAGTACTTAAATATCTAGGTGAAAATTATCCAGAGATAGTAAAAGCAAATATTAGGTTTATTCCATATTATGGACGATGGGATGATTTATATTCTTTATTTTATACTGATGTTGAAGATTCAGTAATAAAACTCTTTAGAAGAACATTAAAAGAAGACTTAGAGTGTGAAAAGCCATCATTATTAGCAAAATGGATGAAATCATCAAATACTACGTCAAAAGAAAGTAGAGAATTAGCTAATAGAACAATAAAAAAGATAGGTCTTACTCATAGACAATATAGAAAGACATTAAGTTATTTAAGAAGAAAAATAAATATAGTAGAAATAAACTTAAGTAATAGAGATTTTTCTAATATTAATTATGAGGAAATGCCATGTGGAGCATTAAGTAAATATAAAAAGACTTTCTTTGAATTTGATAGACTTAGATATATGGAATTTAGCAAAATTAATATTACTAATAGTTTTAGTGTAAAAGAAGATAAATGGTCATATGAATTTATGGTAAATTTAATTAAGTCAGAGAGATATAATTTAATAAAAATGGTATAATATGATTCTGATAGACTCAAAGTAGCAAAAAAGAGAGTCTAGTGAAGAGTCTAATTTTTATAGGTTCAAACAGCAATTCCTGCAACAGAATCTAGTATTTTAAAATTAGATTTAAAAGTTTCTTAAATTTTGTATTTAAGAAGCTTTTTTTATTTTAAATTTCAAAATAATAAAATAAGTTCAAATAATTCATAAAATAACACAAAAATACATATTTTTTTAATAAAAACTTAAAAAATATTAAAAATGTAACAAAAATTTAACTAAATATGATAAAATAGTTAAAAGTGGATAGAATTAATATTCATAGAAAGAAATAATGGGGGATTTTATTAATGAAAAGGTTGAAAATAATGTTATGTATTGCTTGTGTTTTGAGTTTTGGGACAACAACAGCTTTAGCAACTGGAATTGAGGGGAACGATAATAAGGGAAATGAAACTGAAATTGTAAAAATAGAGAATGAAACTGATAATGATAAAAAAGACGAAGGGGATATTTTAGGAGTACAAAAAGTTGAGGGGAATATAGTACAAGAAAATCTTGATGATGAGAGTTTAAGTATTTCATTAGATGAGTATTTAGCAAATAAAGAAAAAGTATCATTTAAACAACATAGTTTTGCACAAATAGAACAAAAAGAAGTTCAAGTAAATAAAGCATTAAATATTATAGAAACAAATTTTAACTGGAATGGAGATTTAGATTATTCAAATAATCCAAAGAAAATGGTACTACATCATATTGAAGCATCAAGACCAGATTCAACAATTCCAGTTACAGATATACATAATTGGCACTTAGCAAATGGTTGGACAGGAATTGGATATCATTTTTATATAACGAAGGATGGAAGAGTGTTTAGAGGAAGACCAGAAAATGCTGTAGGTGCACATGCTAAAGGAGTAAATGCAGAGAGTATAGGGATAGCTGTTGAAGGAAAATATGATATTGAAAATATGCCAGAGGCACAAAAGAAAAGTGTAATTGAATTAGGAAAATATTTAAAAGATAAATATAATATGAAAGATATTTTAAAGCATAAAGATGTTAATTCAACAGACTGTCCAGGAAAAAATTATCCTTTTGAATCAATAAAAACTGAAATATTAAAAGAAAATCCAGTGGTACCACCAGTAACACCACCAATAACACCACCAGTAGTACCACCAGTTGAGGATTCTTTTGTACCACCAATTAACGAAGAAGCAAACACAAGACCGATTGTAGATAAAACTTTAAAAATCAAATATCAAGTACAAGGTGAGGACTACGGATGGCAAAATTCAGTATATGATGGGGCTTTAGGTGGAACAGAAGGACAGTGGAAACGAATGGAAGGAATAAAAATTAACTTAGAAAATGCTCCACAAGACTTAGGTATTTCATATAGAACACATTCGGCAGGAGATTCAGGGTGGAGAAGTTGGAAAAATGAAGGAGAGCTTTCAGGAACAGTTGGAGAATGGAAGAGAATGGAGGCTATTCAAATAAAGTTAAATGGAAAAATAGCAGAAAATTATGATATAAAATATAGAGTACATGTGGCTGATAAAGGATGGCTTCCATGGGTTAAAAATGGAGAGACAGCAGGAACGATGGGTGAAGCTAGAAGAATAGAAGGAATTGAAATAAAAATAGAATCAAGTAATGCTTTTGGCGTAGAATATCAAGTACAAGGTCAAGATTATGGATGGCAAAAAGCTAAAAGAGATGGACAATTAGGTGGAACAGAATATCAATGGAGAAGAATGGAAGGAATAAAAATCAATCTTAAAAATGCTCCAGCAGGAGTTGGAATAAAATACTCTACACATTCAGCAGGAGATCCAGGATGGAGAGAATGGAAGACAAATGGACAACTTTCAGGAACAATTGGTGAATGGAGAAGAATGGAAGCTATAAAGATAGAGTTAACAGGAAGTAATGCAAGTAAATATAATATTGAATATAGAGTACAAGGCGAAGATTATGGTTGGCAATCATGGGTTAAAAATGGACAAATGGCAGGATCTATGGGACAAGGAAGAAGAATGGAAGGTATTGAGATAAGAATAGTGAAAAAATAATTTAAAAGGATTGTATCTAATAAAAGATACAATCCTTTTTGTATTGAAAAATATATAAGGCAATTTAATAAAAAGAGGATACTATCATAAAGATAGATTAGTTAGAGAGTAGGGTTTATGAAAGAACCTCTTTTTTATAAGTTATAGGGTTATAACTTAATTTTGAATTTTTAAATATATCAATGATTATTGAGAGAAGCTGATAAATTATTCTTCTCCAATAATTGAGTTAATTTCATTTTTATAAGAGTTAGCTTTAGCGCCGAAAATAACTTGTACACCATTACCAACTTCAACTACACCAGCAGCACCAAGATCAGTAAAAGCTTCTTTATTTACTATAGCTTTATCTTTAACTTCAACTCTTAATCTTGTAATACAAGCATCAACACTAACTATATTGTTTTCCCCACCTAAAGCATCTAGAACAATCGGAGCGTTGGCTTGAATATCATTTTTACTTGTAGAAGATGAAGTAACAGCATCTTTTTCACCTTGAAAATCTTTTTTAGTGAATAATTTTGTTTCTTTTTCATTTTCATCTCTACCTGGAGTTTTTAAATTGAATTTCTTGATTATGAAGCTAAATAGTAAGTAGTAAACTACAGCATATACTAGTCCTACAGCTACAACCATAAACCATTTTGTTGGAACACCAGCTCCAGCAGGTAATAATCCAAATAGTGAGAAGTCAATAAATCCACCAGAGAATGTCATACCTATAAATACATTAAAGATATCCATTAACATAAATGATAATCCAGCTAGTAAACAGTGAACTCCATAAAGGATAGGTGCAACGAATAAGAATGTAAATTCTAATGGTTCAGTTATACCAGTTAAGAATGATGTAACAGCTGCTGAAATCATAAGTGAAGCAACAACTTTTTTCTTTGATGGATGAGCACATTTATACATTGCGAATGCAGCAGCAGGTAAACCAAACATCATGAATGGGAATTTACCAGCCATAAATTTTGTAGTACCAGCAACTATTTCTGACATAACAGCAGGAGTAGCACCAACTAAATCACTCATACTTGATAATTGTGCAAAGTAAGCTGTGTTAGCTCCAGCAACAACTGTATGTGCACCATTAACAATAATATCAGCTTCAACAAAAGATCCAAACCAGAATGGAGTATAGAATACATGATGTAGTCCAAATGGGATTAAAGCTCTTTCAACTACTCCATATAAGAAACTACCGAAATAACCAGCATTTTTAACAACTTCTGCTATAACACTAATTCCATTTTGAACAACTGGCCATGCAAATGCTAAAACAGCACCAACTAAAGCCATAACTAAAGCTGTAATAATAGGAACAAATCTTGATCCAGCAAAGAATCCTATAACTGCTGGCAATTCAATATTATAAAATTTATTGTGTAATATTGAAGTAACAATACCAGTAATAATTCCACCGAATACTGACATGTTAAGTGTAAATATACCTAAGTTAGTAGTAACATAAGTTCCATATTCACCTACATTATCAGGAGTAACAACACCTAATTGAGTAACTCCTAAAGTTAAAAGTGTTGAAATAACTTGATTCATGATAATGAATCCAAATACTGCAGCAAGACCAGCAGTACCTTTATCTTTTTTAGCAAGACCAACAGCAACACCTACTGCAAATAGTAATGGAAGGTTTCCAAAAACTATATCACCTATATTTTTCATAACTGTTAAAATAGCTGTAATAGCTGGGATATTAACAAAAGCTATAAGTGGTTCGTAAACTGATGGTGGATTATTAAGTCCTGCGATTCCTAATAAAGCTCCTCCTACACCAAGTAAAATACCAGCGATTGGAAGCGCTGCAATTGGAAGCATTATTGCTTTTCCGATTCTTTGTAAAGTTTGTAACATTATAATTCCCCCTTAATAAAATTTTATAAATGAAACCTTTAGGTTATAAAATAAAATAAAAAGACCTAAATATTTATAAATCATATAGAAATAAAAAATCTTAGATTTACATATATTTAAGTCTTGCCTGTCTATTAAAGTAACAATCTTACACTATTAAATTTATAGCTGAAAAAATTGCCTAATTTAATAGTAACAATTATTTACTGCTTTACAAGTAAATGTTATCATGTTAGATAGAGAACGTCAATAAAAAATTAATAAAATTTGAAAAAAATTAAAAAGATGATAATATAATTATTATAGAATATTATGAGAAATAATTGTAATTGTAAACGAAAATAAATATTTGAATAATATTGTGATAGGAGGGGCCATGAGAATAAACAAGATATTAAATAACAATGTAGTCATTGCAATAATCGATGGGGAAGAAATTGTAGTGATGGGGAAAGGTGTGGGATTTCAAAAAAAGGTTGGAGATATAATAAGTCCAGAAAATATTGAAAAAGTTTTTAAACTTCAAGGTGAAAAAGAAAATAGGAGCTTCAATCAATTGATGGGAGAGACACCAGCAGAATACTTAACAATAACAAAAGATATAGTTACACTAGCAGAAGAAAAATTGAAAATTACATTAAATGAAGTTATATATATAATTCTTACAGACCATCTTTTCTTTGCAGTTACAAGGAAGCGAGAAAACATAAGAATTGATAATCCGATACTTTGGGAAATAAAAAGTCTTTATAAAAAAGAATTTAAAGTAGGATTGGTAGGAATTGAAATAGTCAAAAAATATACTGGTGTTAGTCTTTCGGAAGATGAGGCAGGTTTTATAGCTTTACATATAATAAATGCAGCATTGAATGAAGACATGTCTAATACAATGAATATAACGATTATGACTAATAAGATATTGAGTATAGTTAAAAGAGAATTTAACATTCAATTTGATGAAAACTCTTTAGATTATATGAGATTTCTAACACATTTAAAATTTTTTGCTCAAAGAATTTTTAAAAGAACACAAATTAAGGATGAAGATGCAGAGTTCTATGAGATGGTAGTAAATAAATATAAAGAAGAAAAGCAATGTATTAATAAGATAGAAAATTATATAAAAAAGCAATTTAATTATAGATTATCTAAACAAGAAGTGATTTACTTAATAATGCATATAAGAAAATTTAGACTTTAAGATTAGGAAGAAGGAAATAAAATGACAACGATATATCTGACAAGACATGGACAAACGGAATGGAATTTAGAAAAAAGATTACAAGGAAGAGGAAATTCACCTCTTACGAAATTTGGAATAGAGAGAGCAAAAGAGCTTTCAGAAAGAATGAAAAAAATAAAAATAGATAAAATTTATACAAGCCCTATAGAGAGAGCCTATAAGACAGCTGAAATATTAAAAGGTGAAAAAGAAATACCATTAATAACAGAAGAAAATCTTATGGAAATGAACTTTGGCGAATTTGAAGGACAGATAATGGAAGAGATAATGGCAGCTAATCCTTCATGGAATATGAATTTCATAATGCAAGGAAATACAGAAATGAGAGCACCAAAGGGAGAAACCTTACAAGAAGTTAGAGATAGAGTTAAAATAGGAATGGATAAAATAATATTAGATAATGAAGGAAGGAATATTTTAATTGTAGCTCATGGAATAACTTTAAAAGCCTTAATGTATTATTTTAAAGATACGGAAGTAAATAGTGAAGTTATGGGACAAGCTACATTAACAAAAATTATAGTAGATAATAATGATATAAAAATTGAGTTTAAAAATGATGGAACACATTTTACAAAAGAAAATGCAACAACAGGTTGGTAAAAAATTAATAGTTAATTAATGAATGTAGTGAATAAAAATAGTTTAATTTAAAGAAACTATTTTTAATTCACTTTTTTATTTTTGATTATATAAAATGCTGATATTTTAAGCATGTAATTATTTAATTTAAATATAAGGAAAAAGTAAGGAAAATGTAATTATCTTCGAAGAAAAAATATTTAGAGAAGAACAAATATGTATAATTAATGAACAATAAGTAACTTATTTAGAAATGTTATTCTTTATTTAATTCAAATCTTTGAAAAAATTATATAATGAAAAATATTATGTAATTAGGAGAGTTCTTATGAAGAAAAAAAAGATTAAGTGGAAATTAGTTATAGCCTTTATAGTTTTTGAACTAATATTTACTGTTGTAACAGCACCGTTTATTCTTCTATACGGACCTTTTGATAATGCTAAAAGAATATATGTAGGATCAGCAATGACTACATTTAGACATCAGTATTTGGCAACAGCATTTTTATCAAAGGAAAGAATAGATCAAATTTTAAACTCTGCACCAAAAGGGGAAACAGCTACAGGCGATAATGGGTCCACAGTGGATATTACAGGTACCCATAGTAATGCTATAGACTTATATAAGTTTGAAAACTCAAAATATACAGGATATATGATGGTGATAAAAAATCCTAAGAGAATTAAAATAGCATATACAAATAGTCTTTACAAAAAGGGAGAGACTACATCACAAATGGCAATGGATAATAATGCAGTAGCAGCTGTTAATGGTGGAGCGTTTGTAGATACTTCAAGTAGTGCTAATTGGACAGGAAATGGAGGAACACCAAGTGGGGTTATCATTTCTGATGGAAAAGAAGTATTCTCAGATTTAAAACCAGGTCAAAAAACACCTTGTATGGCAATGGATGCTGAAGGGAAAATGTATGCTGGATCTTATACACTTCAACAACTTAAAAATATGGGAATTACTCAAGCGGTAAGTTTTGGACCAGTTCTTATTAAAAACGGGCAACCATTAGACTTGAGCAGTGTATCTGCATCTTGGGGAGTTGCACCAAGAACTGCAATTGGGCAAAGAGCAGATGGATCAATTGTTATGATGGTTATCGATGGTAGAAGTATAGTAGATGGATTAGGCGCAACTATAACAGAACTTCAATCATTAATGCTTACAAAAGGAAAATGTGTAACTGCAATAAACTTAGATGGTGGTAAATCTTCTACAATGTATCTAGATGGTAAGGTAATAAATAACTTATCAAATGGATTAGGAGAAAGATATATAGCATCAGCAGTAGTCGTTAAGTAGAGAGGTAAGAAGATGAGAAAAATAAAACTAATAGTATTATGGGTATTAATATCCGTTGTATTACAATGCAGTGTATTATTTTATCTAAATAATGCCTACTTTAAAGATGACACTGATGTTAGTATGCAGCAAATATCTATATCAGATAATATGAATCAAAAAACAATTCATGTAGCAATTCCATCAAATGCAAGTAACATAGGTATATCTTTCGATGGAGTATATATAACTTATAAAGATGATGGAGTATATAAAATAGCAGATTCATCTACAGGAAATACGAAAGATTTAGGAAGTTCAAATTCTCCAGTATTATGTGCAAGATGGCTTGTAGGAAGAGATATGATTTTAACACTTCAAAATGTAGATGGAGAAGTCGTATTATATAGTACAGATGCTCAAAATGGAGAAAGTAGAAAATTAGTTAATATTTGTGAGTACGGACAAAGTTTAACTAACTTTGATATTAAAGCATCAACGATAACAGGGGTTACTTATGTTAGAGTTAATAATATGATTTATAGAATAAATATAAATCAAACTAGTGCTCAACCAGTTTACCCAGTAGTAAATTACTTAGGAAGTATGGATACTATGCCAACACAGGATAGATTAATTTATGTAGCAAATCAAGGAACTGTATTACACATAACACAACCAAATGCACAAATTGATATGAATACAAAAAATCCATTAACTATATTAGGAGTAGATGATAATGGAGTTATTTACTTAGGAGAAATGGAATATGGTTACGTTAAGAGTATAATAACTAAGAATTTAAATAATCCAAGTGAAGCAAGTAAAACTATTCAATTAAAAGAACCAGTTACAAATAATGATATAAATATTCGTCAAGATGGAAAAATATATGTAAATTATAATATGCAAAGTGAAGTAGTAGAATTACAATCACAGAGTATAACAAAATATACTGGGCAATTTATAGGATTCTATCAATACGGTATTTCAACATTACAAAGCGGAAAATACTATAAACAAAAATTTAGTTAGAAATAGGCATCTTTAAGATGCCTATTTTCTTTTATAGAGTAATAGGGAAAGTGTTATAATAAGAATACAATAGAGGAGGTGAAATAGGCTTAAGAAGAGCCTATGTAATTATGAAATGTGAATTAATATCAGTTGGAACAGAGATACTTTTAGGGGATATTGTAAATACTAATGCACAATACTTAGCTAGAGAATTGGCTAATATGGGAATAGATATATACTATCAAAGTGTAGTTGGAGATAATAAAGAAAGAATGCTTAAATCATTTAAAGAGGGGTTTTCAAGAAGTGATATAATAATTACTACTGGAGGACTTGGACCCACTAAGGATGATATGACAAAAGAATTAGCTTGTGAATATTTTGATTTTAAAAGTGAATTGCATGAGGAAAGTTTAAAAGAAATAAAAGAATATTTTAGACGAATGGGAAGAGAATGTGTTGAAAGTAATGAAAAGCAAGCATATTTCCCAAAAGAAGCAAAAATTTTTAAAAATAATAATGGGACAGCACCAGGTGCTATACTAGAAAAAAATGGTAAAATAATAATTGTCTTGCCAGGACCACCTAAAGAGATGAAACCGATGTTTAATGAAAGTGTTAGACCTTACTTAGAAAAGCTTACAGGAAATACGATTGTATCAGAAGTAATAAGAATATATGGTATTGGTGAAAGTAAGGTAGAAAACTTAGTCCAAGATTTAATAGATCAAGGGGAAAATCCAACAGTAGCACCTTATGCAAAAGAAGGAGAAGCAACACTAAGAGTTACGGCTAAAGCAAAAACAAAAGAAGAATGCAAAATATTAATAGAGCCTATTATTAAAGAAATAGAAAAAAGATTAGGTAATGCAATATATAATTTGGGAGAAGAGGGATTAAATCTAACTGTTGCTAAAATGTTAGTTAATAAAAAAATTACCATAGGAACAAGTGAATCATGTACCGGTGGATTATTGGGAGGAACACTTATAGACTATCCAGGAATATCTAATGTTTTTTTAGAAGGCGCTATAACATACTCCAATGAATCAAAGGTTAGAACATTAGGAGTAAAACAAGAGACATTAGATAAATTTGGAGCAGTTAGTGAAGAAACAGCTAAAGAAATGGCTGAAGGAATTAGAAAAAGATGTAATTCAGATATAGGAGTTTCTACAACAGGAATAGCAGGACCAGATGGTGGGACAAAAGATAATCCAGTCGGCCTTGTATATATAGGTGTTTCAATAAAAGATAGAACTATAGTCAGCAAAAATATATTTAATGGGGATAGAAATGCAGTGAGAAGAAAAGCTTGTCTTAAAGCTTTAGATATGGTGAGAAAAGAAGTATTAGAAGGAAAATAGGAATATAATTTTATAAAAAGCATAAATTATACAAATAAAACAATCCCTCTTAACTTAGGAGTAGTAAGAGGGATTGAATATTTGTATATAAATAAAATGGGGGAGAGGCGATTAATTTAATGAAGCAAATAGCCTCAATAATAAGTATCTCCGTATATATGAAATTTATACTATGGGAAAAAATAGAAAGGAGAGTTTATGGGGAAAATGGGACAAGTTTATAGGAGTAATATATTCTTTTGTGTAATGTTAGTTATAAGTATATTAGGGAGTATTATTTGTGGAAGGATATTTCCAGTTATAGGAATAACAGATGTAAGAATAATATTATTTCTAAATCATACATTATTTTTTTTGATACCAGCAATAATTTATGTAATATTGACTAAGCAAAGCTTCAAGCAGGTATTTAAATTAAATAGGATGAGTGTAAAAAATATTTTCTTAGTAATATTATTAGGTTTTGTATGCGTACCGTTAATGAATTCATTTGGAATTATAAGTAGTATATTTTTTGAGAATACAATACAAAGCTTTATGGGAAACATATTAGAAACGCCATATATAATATTATTACTATTAATAGCTGTTATGCCTGCAATAACAGAAGAGATAACGTTGAGAGGTGTAGTTCTTAGTGGATATGATGAGAAAAGCAAATTAAAAGCAGCTTTAATGAGTGGGGTTTTATTTGGAATATTTCATTTAAATGCTCATCAATTTTTATATACTATGGCACTAGGATTTATATTGGCCTATGCTGTAAGAGTTACTGGAAGTATTTATGCATCAATGATTATGCATTTTATACTTAATGGAACATCGATAACACTGCAAAAGATAATGATGATGGTTAATACAAATCAAGAATCAATTGAACTAATTGAGAAAATAGATTTTATGTATTTAGGTAGTGCAATTGTTATGATTATTTTAATGGGAACAATAGCATTTTTCATTTTAAAAAAACTAGAAAAAAATTATAATATTAAAAATGGAATTGTAGTAAATAATCAAAGAACCTTTAAATATATAAAAAATAAAGAAAAAATTATCAATATACCTTTTATAATGAGTATTATTATATATATAGTATTTATGTATCTGTTTAGATAAAATATCCCCTCTTAAATATTTAAGAGGGGATACTTATTTGAAGGGAATGAAAATCCCTATATTATTTATTTATAGATGTTTACAGGAAGAATAATATAAAATTATGATAAATTACTATAAAATTTAAAAATTCCAAATGTATTTTATCTAATTAGTCTGAGAAAAACCTTTTGTAAAATCACCTTTTTTACAGTAAGCATAAAAATCAGTATAGAAATCCATTCTATCCTTACTTTCAAGTCCTTCTTCCTTCTCTTCAAGATTTGCAAGTTTAATTTGTCTTAGAACAATATCATTCATAGGCACGTTTTTTGCATTATGCATCATATCGTACATAGTCATAAATACAGTAGTTCTACCGATACCTTCTTTGCAGTGGAAATGAATCCAAGAATTTTTAGGTACTTTAGTTATTGATTGAACAAAAAGATTAATCATTTCTGGTGTTGGGAGTTTCGTGTCGGTAACGGTTATTCTAATGTAATTATCTTTATTATTTGTTACTAAAGTTTGTTCAGAATAAACTTCTTTGGGAGTGATAGTTTTTCCTTTTATATTAATAGGAGTTCCTATTTTAATACTAGCAAGTTGAGCATCATTTCTAGCAATTACTTGATTATAACTAAGCCCCATATTAGCTTTGTCACCGTCACCTTCCCAACTTACAGGTAAACCATTTATAAAACCATGAGATTCTTGTCTTAAATCTACAAAAACAAGATTTTTATTTTTAGGAAGTTGCTCTTTAACCAAAGAAAGTCCAGTTTTAGAATACTGTTGACTTCCAGAAATATTAAGAGTATTTAGTCCTGCTAAATTTAAATTACTAGGATTCTCAATAGGATCCGTAGATTTTCTAAAACGTTCAGGAAGTTTGTTAAAGTTTTCATTGTCTAAAATAAGAACTTGTTCATTTACAGGAATGTCTTCATTGTTAAGAGCAAATGAAGTAAGTGGACTTCCTAATAAGGAAAATAGAAATAATAAAGGAATAAGACTAATACGTTTTAAATTTTTTTTCATAATAAAAATCACCTCTTTCAAAATTAGAATTTCCAAAAAGGCGATTTTTATAAGTGGATTTTATATAATAATCCACAGAAATAATTAATATCAAACTTAAATCAACATAAAATGTGGATTAAAGATTTTTAGTAGCGGCTTCAAGAACCTTTCCAATACAATCATTAATAATTAAAGTAGCTTTACTATCAGCAGAAGTAGAAGATTTATTTATTAAAATTAAATTTTTACCTTTAAAATAATTAATAAGTCCTGCAGCTGGATATACAATTAAGGAAGTGCCACCAATTATTAAAGTGTCAGCATTAGAAATAGCATTTATAGAATTATTTATAATAGTATTATCTAAATTTTCTTCGTAAAGTACAACATCAGGTTTAACAGAGCCACCACAATTAGTACAAGTTGGAATATCTGTTGAATTTAAAATGAATTTTTCATCATAGAATTGTCCACAACTAGTACAATAATTTCTAAGAACAGAACCATGAAGCTCAAATACTACTTTAGAACCAGCAGATTGATGTAAACCATCAATATTTTGAGTTATAATAGCTTTGAGCTTGCCCATTTTTTCTAGTTTAGCTAAAGAAATATGAGCCATATTAGGTTTTGCATCTGGATAGATAAGCTTAGATTTATAAAAATTAAAAAATTCTTTAGGATATTTAATATAAAAAGTATGAGATACAAGTTGTTCAGGACTAAAGGTCATATTAAGTTTTTCATTAAACAAACCATTAGAACTTCTAAAATCAGGAATATTACTTTCGGTTGA
>NZ_CAMTIG010000045.1 GCF_947072515.1 uncultured Clostridium sp. | reverse complement strand
TAATGACGCTATAAGCGTCATTTTTTAATTGTTAAAATAAAGAGAAAAACTTAGGGAAAGGATAAAAAAATAAATAAACTATTAGTAGAATAATAAATCATCAATGTAAAATATGTAAATTAAAAAAAACACTTAATATTTCTTTGGACTGCTGATATAATGTAATAGTAATCGTTTGTAAAGGATTATAAAAAAGTGAAAATAAAGATTGATTTTTAATATGAAAAAATATAAAGACACTTAAGAGAGCGAAACGATATTAAATATTATGGGATGCATAGTATTTTAATATAAAGTAAAATACGAAAGAGAGGAATTGTATTATATGTTTGATACAATCATAGTTTGGTTAGGATATTTAGCATCTGCTTTAATAGTAGTATCATTATTATGCACATCAATGGTAAAATTAAGAGTAGTCAATACTATTGGATGCATAGCTTTTGTTATATATGGAATTGTAATAAAAGCATATCCAGTTGCAATATCCAATGGACTAATAGTTATAATTAATTTAGTAAACCTATATAAGATGAAAAAAGGTAAAGCGTAAAAATAAGCTATCTTAAAATAAAATGTATTTTAAGATAGCTTTTTAAACATAACAAAAGATTAATAAAAGGAGAGGGAACAAAATGAATATAAGAGAATATAATAAAGAAGACTATCCAGAAGTAAGAAGATTATATATGGATGGAAGAAGGAGAGAGTTAGCAACTGCAAATTTATCCGGTGTAATAGAGTTAGAAGAAGATAGAGTAAAATTTGAAAAGTTTAATAAGGGGAAAATATTAGTTGTTGATGTAGATGAAGAGATATGCGGATTCATATGTTTAAATCCACCAGAAGTTTCATTACTATATATTTCACAAAAGCATACAGGAAAAGGATATGGAAAGAAACTGTTAGAAGAAGGAATAAAAGAGTTAAAAGAAGGATTTAAGGATGAAAAAATATGTTTAGATTTATTTAAAGATAATATAAAAGCAAAATCTCTATATAAATCATTAGGATTTGAAGTGGCATATGATTTCAAAAGAGTGGTGTCTGGTGAAGAAAAAAATCTTACGCACATGGAGTTAGAAGTAGGATAAAGAATAAAGAAATTTGACATTTAAAGAGTTTTAAGATATATATAAAAGAATAATGACTTTAAGGGGTAAAATTAAGGGGACAAGCATGTGAAAAGATTAAATTCAAAATTTCTCTTAGTAGCAATAATTTTTGCCGTAATATGTATAGTTTTTATTCAAATATATTTACAAAAAAAAGAAACAAGTAATTATGATCAAAAACTAAATATAATACAGTATAACCAATCTATAGTACAAAGTAAGTGGACTAAAGGTAAGGATAATAATGGGGTAGAAATCTATTTTTACGAAGGAAATAATTATAAAATTGACAAATAGTAAAGTATATCGTAATATTAAGATATAGTAATTAACGAGGTGAGAAAAAGTGAATAATGATTACAAGGAATTAAATGATGTTGCAGAGTTTTTAAAGGTTTTAGCTCATCCAGTAAGACTATGTATAGTAAGAGGAATGTTAGAAAAGGGCGAATGTAATGTTAGCTTTATGCAAAACTGTTTAGATATGCCACAATCTACAATATCACAGCACTTACAAAAATTAAGAGCTGCAAAGATAATTGAAGGCGAAAGACATGGACTTGAAATAAATTATAAAGTTATAGATGGAAGAGTAGAAAAACTTATAGAGTTATTAGAAATATAAAAAAGTTAATAAAGAATTTGTAAAAATTCTTTATTAACTTTTACGAGTTATATATCGTAATATATGAATATACAAATTAAGAGATTAAGAGATTAAGAGATTAAGAGATTAAATAATTAGTGAAAAAATGGAGAAAATAAGTTTATATAAATAAATTAAACGGAGGTATTAACAATGAGTAAAGAAAAAGTTTTAATAATTGGAGGAGTTGCTACAGGAGCATCGGCAGCAGCAAGACTTAGAAGATTAAATGAGGATTTAGAAATAGTAGTTTTTGAAAAAGGTGATTATATATCATTTGCAAACTGTGGATTACCTTATCATATAGGAGAAGTTATAAAAGATAGAGAAAAATTAATACTTCAAACACCAGAAAAATTTAATAGTAGATTTAGAGTGGATGTAAGAGTAAATAGTGAAGTTGTAGAAATAAATCCAGATGAGAAAAAAGTGAAAGTAAATAAAAATGGTGAAATTTATGAAGAGTCTTATGATTATTTAGTTTTAGCACCAGGTGCAAAACCAATGAACCCAATGATAAAAGGAAATGACAGTAAAAGAATTCATATGCTAAGAAATATTAAAGATATGGATGGAATAAAAAGTGAAGTTGATAACGGAAATGTTCAAAATGCCATAGTTATAGGTGGGGGATTCATAGGAATAGAGGTTGCTGAAAACTTAGGTCATAGAGGAATAAATGTAAATTTAGTAGAAGCAGCACCACATATACTAGCACCATTTGATTCAGAAATGTCTGAACTTTTAGAAATGGAAATGAATGAAAATGATATAAGTATTACTTTAAATGATAGAGTAATTGAATTTATTGAAGAAGCAGATTGTATAAAGGTAAAACTTAATAGTGGGAAAATCATAAAAGGTGATATAGTAGTTTCAGCTATAGGTGTAGTACCAGATACAGAATTACTAAAAGGAACAGGAATAAATCTTGGTGATAGAGGTCATATATTAGTTGATGAATTTATGAGAACTAATAAAGATGGAATTTACGCTGGAGGAGATGCAGTAGCTGTAAAAGATGTAGTTAATGGAGAAACTACATTTATACCACTAGCAGGACCTGCTAATAAGCAAGGAAGAATAATAGCTGATAATATTGTAGGGAGAGAAAGCACTTATAATGGCTCACTTGGAACTTCAATAATAAAAGTGTTTAATTTAACAGCAGCAGCAACAGGAAACAATGAAAGAATGTTAAAAAATAAAGGTATTGAATATAAGAAGGTTTATTTATACCCAAATAGTCATGCAGGATATTATCCAGGATCAACAGGGCTTTCTATAAAGGTTCTTTATGGAAAGGAAAATAATAAGGTTTTAGGAGCTCAATGTGTAGGCTTTGATGGCGTTGATAAGTTTATTGATGTAGTTAGTACTGTAATAATGTTAAAAGGAACTATGGAGGATTTAAGCAGATTAGAGCTTGCATATGCACCACCATATTTATCAGCAAAATCACCAGCAAACATGGCAGGATTTATAGCAGACAATGAAGAATCAGGATTAAGTAATTTAGTTTATGTAGAAGATTTAAAAAATAGAGATAAAGAAAATTCTATATTAGTAGATTTAAGAGAAAATATAGAAGTTGAAGGTGGAATGATAGATGGAGCAATTCATATTCCAGTAGATAGCTTAAGAAGTAGATTAAATGAACTTGATAGAGGAAAAGAAATTTGGGTTTATTGTGCAGTTGGAGTAAGAGGATGGATTGGTGAAAGAATCTTAAAGAACAATGGATTTAATGTAAAAAATCTATCAGGAGGATATAAAGCATATAAAACTTTTGGATATAAAGCTGAGGAGATAGAATTTGTGGAAAAAAAAACATGTAAAATAAAATGTGATGAAAACCCTGTAAAGGAAGGAAAAGTTAAAGAAGTCGATTTACAAGGATTATGTTGTCCAGGACCTTTAATGGAAGTAAATAAGCATATGAGTGAACTAGAGGGCGGAGATATATTAAAAGCTAGTGCTTCAGATGTAGGATTCTTTAAAGATGTTCAGGCATGGGCTAAAAAAACTGGGAATACAGTTTTAGATGTTAAAAAAGAGAGAGGTATAGTTAATGCAACTATACTAAAAGGTGGAGAAAAAAAGTTAGAAAATAGTGAGGTTGCAGTAGCAAGAGAAGAGAAAAATGGGCAAACAATGGTTGTATTTAGTGGAGAATTAGATAAAGCTATTGCAGCATTTATAATAGCTAATGGAGCTAAAGCTATGGGGAAAGATGTTACAATGTTCTTTACTTTCTGGGGATTAAATATTTTAAGAAAGCATGAAAAAGTAAGTGTAAGTAAAAACCCAATAGAAAAAATGTTTGGTGCTATGATGCCAAGAGGAAGTAAAAAGCTAGGACTTTCTAAAATGAATATGGGTGGTATGGGTTCAAAAATGATTAGAGGAATTATGAAAAAGAAAAATGTTCAATCATTAGAAGAACTTATTGAAATAGCAATTGCAAGTGGAATTAAAATAGTTGCATGTACTATGTCAATGGATGTTATGGGAATAAAAGAGGAAGAATTAATTGACGGAATTGAATATGGTGGAGTAGGGTACTACTTAGGAGAAGCTGAGGAAAGTACATCAAACTTATTTATTTAATCTGTAAAGCTGCCTTAGGGCAGCTTTAAAATTTGAAACAAAATTTGGAATTTGACAATTAGATATTATTATTTAATAATTACTTTAGTATAAATAATTTTGGAGGAAGAAAAAATGGCTGAATTAACAAAAGATATGATAAAAGAAGTAGATATTAATACGATGGATGAATTAATAGATAAGGTAAATATTATAGATATAAGAGAAAAAGGTGAAATAATGCTTTCAGGAACTTTAGCTACAGCAAAACATGTTCCAATGAATGAATTATTACAATATCCAGAAGAATATTTAAATGAAAATGATGAATACTACATACTTTGCCATTCAGGGGCAAGAAGTTATAGAACTTGTGATGAATTAAATGCTATGGGATATAAAGTTATAAATATACATGGTGGATTTGCAAGATATAAAGGTGAGAATAGAGTAGATATGTATTAAGAAGAGGAACTTACAATTTGTAAGTTCTTTTTTTGGCTTATAGGAAAATATAAAATCCTAGTGTAATGGATAAATTAAGAAATTATATTTAAATAAAGTATTTGAGTTAGAAAGAAATTTTAGATATGAAGAAAATTATAGAATTATGTAATAAAAAAGAGAAAATAGGGGAATATTACTAATTAAATAGATTAATTAGGGAGAATTTTTATGTGTGGTTTTATAACATTATTTAAAAAACAAATTACTGAAAAAGATAAAATAAACTTAGAAAAAGGTGCAGAAGCAATAAGTCATAGAGGTCCTGATGATTTTAAAACCTATGAAGATGAAAGTGTGTTATTTTCATTTAGAAGACTAAGTATAATAGATATCGAAAATGGTAGTCAGCCATATATTTTTAAAAATAAATATATAATAGTTTTTAATGGAGAGATATATAATTACATAGAATTAAGAGATGAATTAATACATAAGGGATATTCTTTTATAACAAACTCAGAAATTGAAGTTATAGGTTCTCTTTATAATGAATACGGATATGAATTTATAGAGAAATTAAGAGGAATGTTTTCTATATGCATATATGATAAAGAAAACAATAAGATATTAATAACAAGAGATAGGTTTGGAATAAAACCTTTATATTATGTTCAAACGGAAGATGGACTTTGTGTTTCTTCAGAATTAAAAGCATTTATGCGGATGGATAATAAATTTACATATAATAAAGAAGAAATAGATAGTTATATGACAGTTCAATATGTACCAGAGGATAAAACATTATTTAATGAAATAAGATCGTTATCACCAGGATGCTTTTTAGAAAAAAAATTAGAGAAAGAAGTAAAAATAACTAGATATTCAAAAATAAAATTAAATCCTATAAATCATGAAAATAAAGATAATCTAAAGAGAACAATATATAAGTCTTTAGAAGATTCGGTAAAAAAACATATGATATCAGATGTACCGGTAGCGATATTTTTATCAAGTGGAATAGATTCATCTATAACCACATATTTAGCATGGAAAATAAATAAAGATATTACGGCATATAGTATAGGTTTTGATATAGAAGGCTATGATGAAACACCTTATGCAGAAAGATTTGCAAAAGATTTTGGAATAAACTTTAAAGCTATAAAATTAAATCACAATGATTTTATTCGTGATTTACCCAAAATTATATATCATATGGATACACCGATAGCAGATCCATCTATAATTCCATTGTATCAAATCTGTAGAAGCGTTAGTGATAGATACAAGGTGGTATTATCAGGAGAGGGTTCAGATGAGTTCTTTGGAGGGTATAACATTTATACAGAAGATAACTCTTTAAAAGTATTTGATAAAATTCCTAGACCTTTAAAAAAGGCATTGTTTTTAGGCAGTAAGATAATACCAAATGGTGTTAGAGGAAAAAGTTTTATAGAGAGAGGTTGTACAGAGTTAAAAGATAGATATGTTGGAAATGCTAAGATTTTTAAAGAAAATGAAAAAAATAAAATAATAAATAATTATAAAGTAAATAATGGATTAAAAGATATTTTAAAAGGGTACTTTAGAGAGATAGAAGACTTAGATAATGTTTGTAAGAGACAGTATATAGATATAAATACATGGCTTGTAGGTGATATTTTATCAAAAGCAGATAGAATGTCAATGGCAAATTCATTAGAACTTAGAGTTCCTTTTTTAGATAATGAAGTATTTCAAATAGCATCAGAATTGAATTTAGATGAAAAAATAAATGGATTTACAACAAAGTATATGTTAAGAGAAGCTTTTAAAGATGTATTACCAAGTTATGTATATGAAAAAAAGAAATTAGGATATCCAGTGCCACTTAGGGTGTGGCTTAAAAATGAGCTTTATGATTGGGCTAAGAATATTATAGAAAATAATCCAGTAAAAGAAATAAACACTAAAGAGGCATTAAGGCTTTTAGAAAAACATAAACATTCTAAAATTGATTATAGTAGAAAAATTTGGGCAATAATAGTATATATATTATGGTATAGAATTTATATAGAAAAAAGTTTAAACCATAATCAAAAATTTGTACTATAAAATTTAAAATTCATCTTAAATAAAAAAAGGATTTTTCAAAATGAAAAATCCTTTTTTGTTTATTCAATATCTATTATTGAAATGTCATCATCTAATAATCCTTTAGATTTTTTACGTTTATATCTTAAGTAAAGAATATAAGCGATAATTCCGAACAATACTGGTCCACCAGCAACCCAAAGGGTATTAGATACATTACCTGCAAGAGCAGGTTCAATCATTGAATAGATATTAGTAAATGTAACAACTACGAAACAGATAGTAGCAAATGTTACTCCAACTTTCTTTGAGAAGAAAACATACTCTTTCTTTATATTATCGTTAAGCTTAAATTTAATATAAGCAAAAACAATAAATGAGATAGGTACTGTACTTGCAACGAAAGTCATAAGAGTCATCTTATTAAATAGTGCAGATACATTGCTTCCACCAAATCCTAATAGTAAAACAAAGAATACTATTACTATAGTTTGAAGTAATATTGCATAAACAGGCATTCCGTGTTTATTTACTTTTTTTAGTTTTTCAGGGAACATACCTTTTGGTAGTCCTTCAAACATATGTTTAATAGGTGTATAAACTCTTAATGGAATAGAAGTTAAACCGATTAGACCGATTATAGTTATAACTCTGTTAATCCATTGACCTAAAAGTAAAGCTTGACTACCTGATAATCCCATTAAAGTACCTAATCTATAAAATTCTTCTTGAACTATGTATATACTAAAGTTTGCTAAGTTAACGTTAGGAGAGTCAAAAGTAGCTTTCCAGTTACAAATAAATCCTAATATTAACACAGTTCCAATATATAAAACTGTAATTATAACTGTTGCAACGAAAATTGCTCTTGGAACATTCTTTTTACCATTTCTAACTTTATCAACAAGCCCACCACTGTTTTCCATACCTGCAAATATACAAACTGCAAATACTAAGAAACCTAAAGCTGGTAAGAATGATGCATAATCAGGGTTTGGCCCATAGAAATATGAGTGAATATTTGAAAAATCAAAACCTTGAGCTGGTTTAAAACCAGACATAGCAAATAGTAAAAGACCTCCTCCTAAAATCAAAATATGAGTAAGAACTACAGTAACCATTGATATATTAGAAAGAAAAGATAATCTCTTTAGACCTCTAGTTGTAATAAGAGCAGCAATTATCATATAAATTGCACCTACGATAGCTAGAATTTCTGGAGCAGTCAAACCAAATAAGTTCCAAGTTGAAGTAGTATCAACACCAAATATTGCAACTGAAATCGCAATACAAATTGAAGATGCAGAAAACCACATTACAACGAATGAACCATACCAAATAAAAGTTCCAACAAGTCCAAAACCTTCATTAACTGATTCTGACATCCATGAAAAAATTCCTCCAGTTCTATCTTTAAATGCAGAACTCATTTCCGAAACAATGAATGAATACGGAACAAAGAATATAATTACGGCTATTATTAAATATGTTATTGCAGCATATCCCATTTGATAATAAACTTGTTCACCATTAGGTAATCCGTAAACAGTTAAAAATATCATAACTAAAAATCCAAAAAAGGATAAGCTGTATTTACTATCTTTTGTTTTCGACATTAAAATTCCTCCTAAATCTATCAATTATATTTATAAAAACTATGTTAGTTGTCTTCATATTAAAAACACATGTCCTTATATTAATATTACAACTATCATATGAATAAATAGAAAATAAAAGGTGCATAAACTGTTAAATTCAATAATTTTAATAAAAATAAGTTTAAAAAATAAAAATATGATAGCTAACATATAAAATTATAAATAAATTGAAAATGGAGAAAATGAAATTATTTTAGATCAACTAATAATTCAGTACCGATTTTTTGCATTATTTTTAGAGCTTCTAAAATTTCCTCTCCTCTAGAAGTTAAAAAATATTCAACCCTTAAAGGGTAACCAGGATAAATGATTTTATCAACCATCTTAGCATCAGCAAGCTCTTTCAATTGTTCTAAAAGCATTTTTTGAGTAATGCCATTTATATCACGTTGTAATTGAGCTGGTGATGTTTTCCCGCAACGTAACCTCCAAATAATAATTGGTTTCCATTTTCCTTTAATGACGTCAAAACATAATTCTAAAGGACAAGTAAAAGTGTCTCTAACTTTCATAGTTAAAACCTCCTTAAATATTTTATTTAACAATAGTATTGTTAATCTAGTAATATGTAATAACTAGAGTTAATATAAATAATTATATAACTAAATAAAAATTATAGTAGCCTTTATAGAAAAGAAAATTATTAAAGATGTTTAAATAAACTGAAAAAAATATAACAATATAATAAAAAATAAATTATAATCATAATAAAAAGTAAATTATAATCTATAAAATAGAATAGTAGATATAGAATTAAAGGAGTGAATAAGGTGTTTGATTTATACAATGATATAATAGAAATTTCCAGAGAGACAGATTTAGCAATAAACACTAGATTAGATAAAGTTCTTCAAATGATAAATAATAAAGGGGCATTATTATCTGTAAAAGAAGTTATAAGAGAAAAAAGTGATATAGAACATTTAGAAAAATTACTACAAATAGGTAGAGATGACTTAACAATAGAAAACTTAGTTTTAAGTGAAAAATATAAAGATGAATTTAATGATGAAGATAAAATGTTTGCAAGAGCAAAGATTAGTAAATTTAAAAAATCTAAAGAAATAGAAGAAGTTGAAGAAGTGCAGGAAACTGAAGAAGTGGAATAATAAATATATTTAAAAAGATAGTAGATAGGACTTAATATTAAAATTAAGTCTTATTTTTTTGTGAAAATTCATAAAATCAATTATAAAAATATAGTGAAAGAGAAGAAAAGTTATAAAACATAGGTAATAAAACTATTAAATTCCTAAAAAAAGAATAAATTATTAATAAGGTAAGAAATACTGCTTGGTTTGACTAAATTCTTTTAAAAGTGCATTAAATAAAGGGTTTATGCAAAGAAGATATGATTTTAAAATAGCAAGATAAATCAAAAAAGAGCATGTTTCTACAAAATAAGTTAACAAAGTATTAAAAATATGTTGCAATTTTGAACAAAGTATTATAAAATTAAAACATAGAAAGAAGGAAAGACAAATTCAGACAAGCTAAGAAAAGGAGAGGGATATATGATTAAATTAATTGGTATAGCAATTGTAATCTTTGGATTCGTTTTAAAAATAGATACTTTATTCACAGTATTATTAGCAGGGATTTCAACCGGCCTCGTAGCAGGAATGAGTTTTAATGAAATACTAACAGTATTAGGACAATCATTTGTATCTAACAGAGCTGTATCATTATTTATTTTAACTCTTCCGGTAATAGGACTTTTAGAACGATATGGATTAAGACAAAGAGCGATAGAACTTATAAAAAAATTAGGAAAACTTACAACAGGTGGAGTTCTTACAGCATATACATTAATAAGACAAATTACAGGAGCTCTTTCAATAAGAATAAGTGGACAAGCTCAATTTGTAAGACCATTAGTAAATCCAATGGCACAAGCAGCAGCAGAAAGTAAATATGAAGATCTAGATGAAGAAGATGAAGAAAAGATAAAAGCACTTTCAGCAGCATCAGAAAACTATGGTAATTTCTTTGGACAAAACCTTTTTGCAGGAAGTTCAGGAGTACTTTTAATAGCAAGTACATTAGGAGAATTTGGTTACAATGTAACTGGGATAGATATAGCAAAAGCAAGTATAGTAATGGCGATAATAGCATTTATTATTACATTAATTCAAAATAAACTTTACGATAAGAAATTAGAAAAGAAATATAAGAAGAAATTGAAGCAAAAGGAGGAATCTAAATGCAAAACTTTATAAATACGTCATTAGAGGGATTTTACATAATAATGGGAGTGTTAATGCTAGTAATTGCATTTAAATCCTTAACAACAATTCCGGACAATAGAAAATATTTCACAGCATTATTTTGGACACTAATAGCATTACCTTTTATACTAGGAAAAATATTACCAACAAATATAGTTGGTGGTATATTAGTAATATCAAGTTTACTAACTTTATCTAAGAAAGTTGTATTTGCAAAATACGATGAAGCAACAGAGGAAAGTTCAAATAAAGCAGCAAATAGAATTAAAAATAAAATTTTCTTACCATCATTAATATTAGCTTTCGTAGCAGTAATAATTTCAATGGTATTATCAGATTTAAAAAATTCATCTCAATTTGCAATAGGTGCAGGAGCAGTAGTTGCTTTAGTAGGAGCATTTATTATAACAAGAGCTAAGCCAAAAGAGGCAGTAAATGATGGTGCAAAACTTTTACATCAAATGGGAGCATCAGCAATGTTACCACAACTTTTAGTTGCACTAGGAGCATTATTTACTCAAGCAGGAGTAGGACAAGTTATAGCAGATGGAATATCAGGGGTAGTTCCAGCAGATAACAGATTCTTTGGAGTAGTAGCTTATGTATTAGGAATGGCACTATTCACGATGATAATGGGAAATGGATTTGCAGCATTCTCAGTAATAACAGCGGGAATAGGGGTTCCGTTTGTACTAGCACAAGGAGGAAATCCAGTAATAGTTGGAGCTTTAGCTTTAACAGCAGGATATTGTGGAACATTATTAACACCAATGGCAGCAAACTTTAATATAGTACCATCAGCATTACTAGAGTGTAAAAATCAGTATTCAGTAATAAAACATCAAAGTGTAACAGCGATTATACTTTTAGTAATACACATATTTGCAATGTACTTCCTAGCATTCTAGGAAATAGGAAATAGGGAATAGGTAAAAGTTGAAGAAGGTGAAAGGTAGATGGAGTTTTAGGGGAAAAAACTCCAGGGGGAACTACCTCTTCACTTTTACTTCTTACTTATTCACTCTAAAAGATAAAGAGGAGGCACATTTAGAATGAAAATATTATTAACAGGTTTCGATCCATTTGGGGGAGAAAAGATAAATCCAGCACAAGAAGCTGTAAATAGAGTCTCAGAAAATATCAATGGGGCAGAAGTAATTAAGGTTATAATACCAACAGTAATGGAAAAATCATTAGAGAAAATAGAAGAAAAGATAAAAGAACATAATCCAGATATAGTTATTTCAATAGGTCAAGCAACAGGAAGATATGGAATAACACCTGAAAGAGTTGGGATAAATTTAAATGATTTTAGAATTGAAGATAATGAGGGCAACCAACCTATAGATGAGTTAATAAGGGAAGATGGAAAAAATGCTTACTTTACAACATTACCAATAAAGGGGATAGTAGAACACTTAAATAATAATGGAATACCGGGGGAGATTTCAAACACAGCGGGGACATTTGTTTGCAATCATGTAATGTATGGGGTTCTATATATGGTAGAAAAGAAATATAATAATATAAAGGCAGGATTTATTCACATACCATGTGCAACAATTCAAGCAATTGGTAAAAAGAATGTTCCATACATGTCTTTAGATGAGATAGTAAAAGGGATTGAGTTAGCGATAGAAGCGTGTACAATTTATGGGGATGATATTAAGAAAGTAGGTGGCGCGATATGCTAAGAAAAGTTTTTGTATATGGAAGTTTAAGAGAAAATATGTTTAATTATAATAGATTATTAAAAGGGAAAGTTTCGAAGGTAGAGTTTGGGAAAATACAAGGGGAATTATTTCACATAGAAAATAAAGGGTATCCAGCAATAATCGGGGGAGATGAATGGATAAATGGTGAATTAATGGAGCTTATAGATTTTGAAAATACTTTAGAAATATTAGACGATTTAGAAGGATATAAAGAAGGGGATATATCTTCTGAATATATAAGAGAAGTAGTAGAGATAACGTTAGAAAATGGGGAAAAAGAAGAGGCATATTTCTATAGATATAATCACCTATCAGAAGGAAATAAGAAAGATGTCTTAAGAAAAGTAAATAATAATGATTGGAAATTATTTATGAAAGCTGTATAAAAATCAAAGCTAGATAAATAATAAAGATATATAGAAAAGCTGTTCAAAAAGAATGCATCTAAAAAGAGCATTACTTTAAAATGAACAGCTTTTCTTTTTACTAAGTGATTATAAAAAGTAATTTTTTTTCAACCATATAAATTTCTATATTTTGATTAATAAACTTTCTAAGCTCACTTTTATCTAAAGCTTGTAGCTTAGGTAATTTATTATCTTTTATATAGAATGTATCTCCTCTTTTATCTTTAGATGTAAGAATACCTTTAAAAGTTATAAGCAGTTTAGGATCTTTTAAAGCTTTAGACAAAGAGAGGATATATTTAAGTGAATCATAAAGTAATAACAAAGCGATAAAATCTAAAATTGCAATTGCTATATTTATAGATTCTGAAGGAATAATGGAAATTAATAAGATTATCGATGTAATTATGATTATACAAAAATAAAATATTAAAAGTTTTTTTGCTTTATTTATTACAGAGAGAATATGTGTATTTAAAGAAGATTCGTTAAAATCTTTATGTGTTAAAACTTTCATATTTAAATTCCTCCTAAGTATAAAATTATAGTAAATTATATCATAACATTGTTGCTTTAGAAAATATGGGTATAATTATAAGTAAAGATTAAAATATAGAGGTGAAGACGTTGGCGAAGATAGGGATAATAGAAGATGATGAAATAATAAGAGATGAGATTTTAAAAACTATCCAAAGATATGGATATGAAGGTGTTATATTAAAGGATTTTGAGAATATTATAAATGAAATTGAAAATACAGAGATGGATTTAATTTTATTAGATATAAATTTACCTTATTTTGATGGATATCACATTTGTCGTGAAATAAGAAAGTTTAGTCAAGTGCCTATAATAATAGTAACTAGTAGAAATAGCGATATGGATGAGCTAATGAGTATAAATATAGGAGCAGATGATTTTGTTACAAAACCATATAATTTACAAGTGTTATTAGCTAGAATAGAAAGATTACTTGTAAGAAGTGGAATGGGAAATAATAATAATTCAGATACCCTAGAACATAGAGGAATAAAGTTAAATCTTTCAAGAGGCGTTATAACGTATAATGATAAAGAAATAGATTTAACAAAAAATGAAATAAAGATAATAACATATCTTATGAAAAATAAAGAAGCTATAGTATCAAGAGAGGATTTGATGAAATATTTATGGGATTCTGATTATTTCGTAGATGATAATACTTTATCTGTAAATATAACAAGAATAAGAAAGAAATTAGCTGAAGTAGGATTAGAGAATGTAATAGAAACTAAAAGAGGAATGGGGTATATAATGCCATGAGTTTTCTTAGGTATCTTAAAGATAAATCTCTAGTATTAATAGCCAATATAGTATTGTTTATAATATGCGTATTTTTCTTAAAACTTTTAAACATAGGAAGTTCAATAATTTTATCACTTTTTATAATTTGGTTTTTACCATTAATGTCATACATAATATTAGAGTACGTTAAGATTAATAATTTTTTTAAAGAAATTAAAAATACAACAGAGGAGATAGAAGAAAAATATTTAGTTTATGAAATTATAAAAAAGCCATCTTTTATTGAAGGACAAATAATATATGATAACCTTAGAGAGACAAATAAAGAGATGCATGAAAAGGTAAAGGCATATAGGTTGAAGATGGAAGAATATCGAGAGTATATAGATATGTGGGTGCATGAAATAAAAACGCCTATAGCTGCATCGAAGTTAATAATAGAAAATAATAGTATGAATGAACTTAAACAAATTGATAGAGAGCTTAAAAAAATAGATAAGATGATAGAACAAGTTTTATATTATTCTAAAATAGATGAAGCAAATGAGGATTATAGAATAGTTGAGATAGAGCTAAATGAAATTGTAGGAAAAGCTTTGAAAAATAATTCTATGGATTTTATATTAAAAAGAATTAGAGTTAGTATAGAAAATCTGGAGTTAGATGTTTTTTGTGATAAAAAATGGATTGAATTTATTTTAAATCAAATACTAACTAATGCTTTAAAATATACAGGTGAAAATGGTGAAATTGGGATTAAAGCTGTGGAGAATGAAAACAACATAGAACTTAAAATAAAGGATAATGGAGTTGGAATTCCAAAAGAAGATTTAAGTAAAGTGTTCTTAAAAGGATATACGGGGGAAAATGGTAGAAAGTTTGGAAAATCTACAGGTATGGGATTATATATTTGTAAAAAGCTTTGCGATAAATTAAATATAGGAATTTATATAAACTCTGATGAAATGGGCACAGAAGTAACATTAGTCTTTTCAAGAGGAAAAAATACAGATATATTTAAATAAAATCTAAAATTTAGGTAAAAAGTAATAAATATAATAGATAAAAGTAGTATTATCAATTAGAATGAAAGCGGATACTTAAATTTAATGAAGTAGATTATTAGAGGAGAAGGTAGGAAGTGCAATGAAGAAAAAGAGTCTGAAAAAGTGGATAATTGTAGGAATAGTTGTAGTATTGATTATAATTGTTATAGGAGTAATAGCAGCTGTAATCAATGGAATAACAAGTAAAGAAAAACAAAATGCTGATAATAGCTATAAAAACTCGTATCAATATAAAATGCAAAGAGAAAAGAACTCAGAAGTCCTTAAAGGATTTTATGGAAACTATATAGTTACAGGAATAAGTGGTACTTCACCTTCAATACAATTAAGTCAAGATGATTTAAATACATTAAAGAATAATATGATTGGCTCACAAGTTAATATTGAAGCAAATGGATTTTCAATAAAGTATAATGGAACTAATGCAATAAATGGAAACACGTATACTAATGCAAATATAAATAATCCATACTATGAAGTTAATCAAACTAATGAAAGTATGTTTGAAACGGTATATAAAACTAGTCTTTCAAATGTAGGAATTACTACAGGAACTCCATACTTTATAAATGTTGGAGATAAGGATGATTATGAACATGAAATAATTCAAAACGGAAAAGGTGGATTATTAATATATAATCAAGGAGTATTCTTTAATATGGAAGCTGCATCAAAAATATTAGCTGAGAAAAATGCACAATTAGAAAAATTAGCAAATGATGCATTAAAGACAGCTACAGGAAGTACTTATCAATATGTATTCCCAGTACAACAAACTGATAATAATGGGAAAATTGGGTATAAGAATGCACAAAGTGGAGGATTATTTATGTGTAAAGCAAAAGATAATTCTTTAACACCAGATAAAGATACAATGTTTATAACATTAACTGAAGGGGTAGTGCAACCACAACCACAAGCTCAAAATAATGCAAATAATAATAAAACAGATAATAAAACACAAGATAATAAACCGCAGGATAAAAATGCTGGAAAACCATTCTATAACTTCTCAATAAGCACAGCTGATATGATGGATCATAGTAAGCCAAGTAAGCCAATAGTTGGAAAAGTTTATTTAGATGGTTCAGTAGAAGTAACTAAAGGATAAAAAAATAGGTATATTTGTAATTACAAATATACCTATTTTTTATTTGAACTTTTAGGTTCTTCTATGGTTAAATTCTCTATTGAGGAAAATATATTTTCTTTGAAGGCTTGAACAACAACATTCTTTTTAAAAGAATTAGGTATATTAAGATATAGGCTTGATTCATATATTGAAGATGAAGAATCATTTATAGTTAGTACCCCAGTTTGAGTATTAGGTAAATATTTATATTCAGCTAAATTATTTATTGAATTAGAAATATTCATTTTAGCATCATAACTATAGCTAATGGTATCTGATTCATCATAATTTAAATAGATATTTGTATTAGGAGCTTGAATAATAAGCTTGTCAATATTGCTAACGGGGATAGAATCATTTGTATAATCATAATATGAGGCAAACCAATAATCAAAGTTAAATACAGTTTGATAATCTAAATTAAATCTTTCTTTCAATTCTTTAGAGTAGTTTGAAAGTTTATAATCAGTAAAAGAAAGAGAAAAAATAGAGATTAGAAAAAATAAAAATGATAGAAAAAGTGATGCTATACCTAATCTGAAAAAATTATTTTTTTTGAAAATATTAAGCTTCATTATAATTCTCTCCTCTCTTAAAAACTATGTTTAACATTTTAGATGAAATAGAGAGAATACTTTTTTTAGTAGATTTAAAATAAGATACTCCTAAGCTGAATATTCCTATACTTAAAAAAATAAGTGATATGGAAAGCAAAACAATAAAAGCACTTGGAAAATCTAAAATAAACTTTGGAATATTAGTAAAAAACATAGTTCCAAAAGATTTTGCCACCATAGTAATAAGTCCAGCAAAGCCTACACCTAAAGGAACTAAAGAGATACAAAATATAGTTAGTCCTATAGAAAAAGCAAGTAAAATAAATGCAATATATACTGAAAAAGAAGCAAGTCCTAAAGCAAAACCAATAGGAAGGGTAATTGCTAATAGGGGTAGAGAAAACAAATAGCCAAGAAAAGTTTTCTTCTTAGAGATTCCTTTTTCATAGGGGATGTTATTAGTTGAATGATTTTCAGATTTTTCAGTTTTAGATTTATTAGTGGTTTTTCCCTTAGATTTATGATTATTTGAAAAAACCTTCGCTTTATTAGATTTAGAAGAAGAATCTTCTGGTTTATCATATTTAATCTGTTCTTTAGAGTTATTTATATTAGAATTTTTATTGAAATTATCTATATGCTCCTGTGTTATAGCAGGAAATTCATCAGTAAAATCCTCAGCTGTTTGATAATATTCTTCATGGTAATGACTTATAATATCATCAATAGAGCCAAGAGAAGAAATTAGTTCTTCTTCTGAAAGTGTATCTTTTTTAGAGATAAAATAATCTTGATAATCAAATAAAATATCAGATACTTTATCTGGTGGTAAATCTTTTAAGCCGTTAGTTAAAGTATTAAAAAAATCTTTTTTAGTCAAAAATATAGCCCTCCTTATATTTTCAATTCCCTTAAATTTAGTATATAAACTAATAGTAAGTTTAGCAATATTACTAGTCTTTAATTAAGGAAACAATAAGAAATCTTAACTTTTCTTAAGAAAATTTTTTTATAGATTAAAATATTTATATAAAAAATATATTGATATTTTTTATATAGGTAGATTGGGTTTAAAAAAAGATAAATATTTTTTTGAAAACTAAATATTAATAATAATAACAAATTGTAAAAAGAAATAAATAATGTAAAAAACTAAGAAAATTATGGTAAAATGACTTTATAAGAATTAACTAATATTCTGAAGACTTAAGAGAGTCCCTATTTGCTATACACAAATGAATTTATCATTTGCGTATAACCAATGGGGATTTTTTCTGATTTTACAATAAAGATGTTAAAAGGTATAATAAAAATTTACACAAATAACTAAAATATATTATTAAATGTTGTATAAGTGAAAAATAATGTATTAAAATATAAGTGAATAGAAATTGAAGGAGTTAATAATGCGAAAAATACGAAAAATATTTGGATTGATATTAAGTAGGTTAGGGATAGTTGGGTTATTATTACTATTCCAATTAGTTATCTTAATATTTGCAATATGGCAATTAGCAGAAGCATTTATATATATATATATTCCGCTTCTTATAATAAGTGGAATTGTAGTTGTTTATATTGTAAGTAGAAGAGATAATCCATCTTATAAATTAGCATGGGCAATACCTGTACTTATTTTTCCTATTTTTGGGGGATTGTTATATTTAATTTTTGGTGGGAAAAAAATTAATTTAAGATTTAGAAAAAAAATAGAAAGAGCATATAATGAAGCGCTGAAAGTCTCCATACAAGATGAGAAAATAATGGAAGAACTAGAAAAAGAGGACAAAAGAATAGCAGGTCAAGCAAAATATACAAGTAAATATGCTTTGGCACCAGTTTATAAAAATACATGTACAGACTACTTATCTCCAGGAGAAAAATATTTTGAGAAACTAATAGAAGAACTAGAAAAAGCAGAAAAATACATATTTATGGAATATTTTATAATTCATGAAGGAAAAATGTGGGATGCAATTTTAGATGTCCTAGAAAGAAAAGTAAAAGAAGGCGTAGATGTAAGAATGTTATATGATGATTTAGGTTGTTTAAGAACATTACCTTATAAATATGACGAATATTTAAGAAAAAAGGGAATAAGATGTCATGCATTCAATAAATTTGTTCCATTTTTATCTATAGTACTAAATAATAGAGATCATAGAAAAATAACAGTAATTGACGGGCATACTGGATTTACTGGAGGAATAAATTTAGCTGATGAATATATAAATGAGATTGTTAAGTTTGGTCACTGGAAAGATGCTGGAATAATGATAAAAGGTGAAGCAGTTTGGAATTTAACAGTAATGTTTCTCCAAATGTGGAGTTATGAGAGTAAAACAAAAGTTGATTATGAAAAATTTAGATGGGATGGCTGCAAAAAAGAATATGCTGTAGAGGAAGGATACGTTCAGCCCTATGGAGATAGCCCATTAGATAATGAGATTGTTGGGGAAAATGTATATTTAAATATAATAAATAAAGCAAAAGATTATGTATATATAAGTACTCCATATTTAATAATTGATAATGAATTAGTAACAGCACTTACCTTAGCAGCAAAAAGTGGTGTAGATGTAAGAATAATAACCCCACATATTGAAGATAAATGGTATGCACATATGATGACTAAATCATATTATGCACAATTAATAGAGTATGGTGTTAAAATTTACGAATACACACCAGGATTTATACATTCTAAAACGGTAGTTGCTGATGATGAAGTAGGAACTGTTGGAAGTATAAACTTTGATTATAGAAGTCTTTATTTACACTTTGAATGTGGAGTGTGGTTATATAAAACTAAATCAATACTCCAAATTAAAGAGGATTATTTAGAAACATTAAAAATATGTACACCTATAACTTTAGAAATGGCTAAGAATGTTAGTGTAGCAATGAGAATACTAAGATCATTATTTAGAGTTTTTGCACCACTTATGTAAGAGAAGAGGAGAAAGCTTTATGGTTTTAATTTTAACATTCATACTTTTTATGACGATATTTCTATTAGTAATAGATTTCTTTTCAATTCTTTTTAGAATGACTGGAATGCCCATATACAAAGCGAGATTTCAAGTTATATCCTTACTATCAAGTACTGGATTTACAACGAGGGAAAGTGAAATGATAGCACAGCATCCAATAAGAAGAAGACTTGCAAGTTGGCTTATGATTTTTAGTTATGTAAGTACAGCAACATTTATTTCTTTTTTTGTAAGTATGCTATCAGATACTGTAACAAGTATCGGTTTCTTTGTAATAGTAATATTATTTATATTTGTTGCATTTTTCTTTCATAAGTTATCTTTGCTTGAAAAAGTAGAAAATACAATAGAAGCTAAAATAGTAAAATCAAAATTATGGCAAAGAATAAATACTAAAAAATCAAATCTTTTAACGAGTTCAAATGGATATGGAATATATGAAGTGTATATTAGTAAAAGTAGTAGATTAATTGGAAAAACCATAATAGATAGTAATCTTAAGGATAGAGAAATAGATGTATTGAATATAGATAAAGGAGATTTATTTATTAAATTTCCTTCAGCAGATTATAAATTTGAAGTTTATGATAAAGTTACGGTATATGGAAACTTGAAGAACATAAGAGATGAATTCGAACCTAAATTACCAAAAGAAGATGGTAAAAATAAAGGAAAATATAAAAAGGATAGCTCAAGTATATAGCTTGAGGTATCCTTTTTATCTAAAGAAATATACGATGCATACTACTTGAAAAAAAATTATTAATGGTATACCAAGATTAAATTTTATTCTCGTAGTTTTATGTCTAAAAAAATACATTCCAATCCAAGAACCAAATCCACCACCTAAAATAGAGGGTGCTAAAAGATAAGCCTCGCTAATTCTCCATTTGTGATTAATTGCTTTTCTTTTATCAATAAACATAGTTAGAAGTCCAATCAAGTTTATTAATATAATATAAGCCCATATAAATTTATGCAAATCATAACCTCCTAAAAGATTAATTAACTAAATTATATAAAAAAAGAAACCATAATACAAATTAAAATATAATAATATTAAAAAAAATAAAAAAAGGGGAATACCCCCTTTTAAAAATATTTGAATGAATAATACTAATTTTTACTTAATTCTTTGAGTAGAAAGTACTAAAGATAAGGATTCAGAAAGTGTTGAACAATTATTAGATGTATTAGATTCTAATACACCTAAAATATCAGCACCCATAACTACATAATTTTCAGTAGAATTAATTAAAGGAGAATGAAGAACAAATTTAAAAGGATATTTTTCAGAGCCAATTAATTCATTTTGTACATTAAAAAATGAATATAAAATACAACAATTACATAACAGTGTTTCGCTAAAAGTACGAGAAGTTTCTGCTATAAAGAATCTTTTAACATTTAAAGCAGACAAACCATAGTTTTGGATACATGGTTTTAAAGAAAGTGTAACATTTTTAGTGAAAAGACTATTTAATTGAGGTGTATAAATATGAATAGGATCTAGCTCACGATCGCAAGAATCTTTTAAATTTATAGTAGCATTTATAAGAATAGTTGAATTGAGATTAAAAGCAACATGTTCAAAGCTTCTATGATAAATGCCAATTCCAGAGAGCGTATCGTCAACAGAGTGGGCACTTAAAAAGATAGCAGAAGATGGAATATGTGATCTTTCACCTAAAACATAATCTTCAACATGAACTGATATAGAGAATTCTTGTTCGTTTGTAAGTGTATTTGTTGTTACTTTAGAAGAAAAATCAAATCCTTTATAAGTTACTTCTTGTATTAATATTCCTAAAATCACAATGTTATTTTGAATTAAACGACATTCTTTCACATGGGTATAATAATTTGTTGATACATTTGAACTAAGAACAGCTGGTGGAAGAAGCTGAGTGTTCATTTCAATAGTTATGTTAGAAGTTAAATCTCCAATCATAAAATCACTCCTAAAAAGGTTATATTAATATATGTATTAATAAAGTTCCAAAGTGTGAAAGATTTTATGAAAATATATACAATTTTTATAAATTAAAATAAAAAAAGATATTAGGTGATATAATGATTATTAGTAAACATAAGAAAAGGGGAAAAATAAGTGAAGAAATGGATAATAGGAATAATAGTTATAGTGATTATAGCTATTGGAGGAAGCTATTTATATATGAATAGAACGAGCTCTGCAGTATCGAGTTTTAAAAGTTTTATAGGAAATATAAATAAATATAGCTTGAATGGAGCAGAAAGCTATACTAGTCAAAATGGAGATTTAACAAAATTATTCACTCAAATTCAAGGATATGATAATACTAGACAAGACGCTATGAAAGAGTGGTTTAAAGAAGTCAGAGTGACTATTAATGGAACTAAAAAAGAAGATGGGGACACAATAATAGAGGCAACAGTTTATTCGTTAAATGGAAATGAAATAGAAAATTCTTTTCAAAATGGTGTAAATGGATTAGGGATAAATAGCCAAACAATACAAGATAGTAATTTAAATGGAAATTATTTATCAGCACAGTACAGTAATGCATTTGCAAATGCTATTGGGAGTAATATTACTAATGTAATTGGAACTAATGTAGAAGTTAAAATGAAGAGAGAAAGCGGAAATTGGATAATTCAAAATGATGATGAAGTAATAAAAGCCATATTAGGTGGTGTAAACTCAACAGAAATATTGAATTAAATGTAGAAAAATGTAAAATAATGGGGTATAATTGAATAAAAGGGGGGATTTTATGAAGAAAAAGATAGTATTTCTTGCTGTTTGTATATTAATAGTAGGAGTATTTGTTGGGTGTAATAAAAGAGATGGGGTATTTAATCAAAGTGGCTTAGATAAACTTCATATAACATCCTTAATGGTTACAAATGATGTTACTAAGAAAAGTGTAGAAGTTACCGATGCAGATGGAGTAAATAATTTTTTAGATGGATTAAATAATATAAATATAAAAAATGACTCTGAAGAAAAGGAACATTCAGGATGTAATGTTCCAGGGCAAAATAAATATTACATAGAACTTAAAGATGAAAAAGGTAATATTATTGGTGATGTTAGAATTAGCAAAACTGGCGGCATATTAGTAAATAATTTTGAAAATAATTATACTGCTGAAACTGTTAATGAGAAAGTTGCAAATGAACTAGATGGGATAATAGAAAAAAATATAAATTCATAATAATAAAACTCATAGCGAATGCTATGAGTTTTACTTTTTCTATAAAGAGAGTACTTTATAGTTCATTTGGGGGCTACATTTGTTCATGTGGTAAATTACTTAAGTTGTTCTTTGGATTGCCATCTTTAGCACTTCTTAAACAATCTTTTCCGTTAGGCATTGTTGATACAATAACTCCGGATAGTTTCCCATCATTAGCCATTTGTACAGCTTCTTGAACATCTACAACTTTACCATTAGAAAGTTCATACCCAGCTATTTTACCTTGTTTTTCCATAACTTTTGATACAGAACAAGAACTAGTTGATTTTTTTCCTCTTGGCATATCAAGCACCTCCAAATATAAGTTTGTAAATTCTTATAGTAGTATTTTAGAAAGTTGTATTTCTAAAAATGTACTTTTGATTTACATTAATATTATGTGCAAGCTAAGAAATTATATACTGGGAATTAGAGGGACTAGTCTGATGGTTTATTTATATTTTCAAAGGGGATATTTTCAAAATAAGGAGAGCCTGATGAAGCTATTAAGATATCTTGACCTAATGAATTTTTACTAATTGATAGATTTTTTAGAGAACCATTTTTAACTAACTCAACTGCATTCTCTAAAGTGATTTGTCTTCCATTAGATAATTCATATGCAATTGTTACGCCATTATTAGTTAAAACTTTAGAAATATTTAAATCATTCATAAAAAACACCTTCCTTTCAATAAATAGTTTTATAAAAGGAAGGTGTAAATATACTTAAATAAATATTTGATTTAAAATTTTACCATCTATATCAGTAATATCATAATCTAAAAGTTCAAAAATAGTTGCTCCTTCATCCATGAGATTCATAGGACCTATATTAAAGTTTTTCTTCACTTTAGGAGATTTACAAAAGAATAATGTTTTATAATCACTACTATTTGGATTATAGCCATGAGTTGCTTTAGAAAGATTATTATCAGTGCTTTCAATAATATTTTCTGTATAATCATTTATAAAGTAATAGCCTTCCTTAGCTTCTACCATAAAGGTACATTTATTGCTAGCTCCCATTTCTTCTGCTTCCTTTGTACAGAGAATTTCTTTAATACAATTATTATTGTTATGGGAAAAATCTTTAAGTAGATTATATATTTGCTTTATATAAGATTTATCATTTACATAAATATAAGCTGATCCATCACAAAAATTTGAATAAGCTTTAAAATCTATTATTTTATCATTATCTAAAGTTATTAAATTATGCTCTACGAAAAGACGATTTAATTTAATTCCATATTGAACATCCTTTAAATTATGATCACCTAAACAGATTAATGTTGAATTCTCATAAATATTATGTTCCTTTAAAAAGTTTAAAACTATGCCTAAGCGATTATCATGTCTTTTTAAGGACTGAAAGATATGGGGATTATTACAGCCAAAAATATGTTTATGAGCATCAGTATCAGTTAAATGAACTAATATAAAATCAGCTAAATCGTTATTTAAAACATGCATTAAAGAACTAAAAGTAAAATTATCTAAATAAGGTTGTTCGAATCCTTTCCGAAGTTTTCCATAACGTGATTCTAAACGTGCTTGGAAAAGTGCAGAGCCACTTAAAGCTGAGGTTAATATTTGATTATGATATTTTCGATTAGGAAATATCTCGGGAAGATTCAAATCTATTGATTTTGCTTTTCCTGTTACAGGCCATAGAAGGCTACAGGTTCTAAATCCTAAAGTTTTAGCTGCATCATAAATAGTTGTGCCGTTGATATATTTTCTATACCAAAACCAGTCTGGAGTTAGCCGTTCAGGCTGAATTAATATATTATTAGTAACACCATGATTTACAGGTAGTTTTCCAGTAGAAATGCTTGTATGAGCAGGGTAGGTTAAAGATGGATAAACTGATGTAACTTGATTAGAGTAGCTACAATCATTTAAAAAACTTTTGAAGTTTGGAAGACTGATTAAATTATTAAAATCAGTATTACCAATAGCATCAAAAGATAAAATAATAAATTTTTCTTTCAATATAAATTCACCTCTTTAAAAGATATAATAATATAATTTTACAACTAAAATATAAGAGAAGAAAGAGGTGGATAAAAACTTAATAAAGTAAAAAATGGTAAATGAAAAAGATATCAAAAGAAAAAATGCACAATTAGTTATGCACAAGCTAAAACTAGCAATATAGCCATTCTATGAAACAATGTGGATAACTTGGAAAAATTGTGGATAAAAATAGAGATGAAATAGAGATCTAAATAAAAGAAGTGTACACAATATATGAGGGGAAAGGTTGTTCGACAAACAAAATAGTGTAGGTTGTAGAAAAAAATAAGATAGGGTAAAATTATAAAAGAAATGATGTCGAAAAATATTGAAAGTATCAACATGGCTGTGGATAATACCTGTGGAAAGTGTTGATAACTAGAGGGAGAAAATATGGAATATGGAAAAGAAATAGTAATAGGGGAATTTATAGATAGACCAAACAGATTTAATGCATTAGTTAAAATAGATGGCAAAGAAGAAATTGTACATGTTCCTAATACTGGAAGATGTAAAGAAATATTAACGGTAGGAACAAAAATTCTTTTAAGAAAAGAAGATAATATGACGAGAAAAACAGCATATGATTTAATAGGAGCTTATAAAAATGGAAGCTTAATAAACATAGATTCTCAAATTCCTAATAAAGTAGTACTAGAAGCTTTAATAAATAAAAAAATAGGAAAGTTAAAAGAATATACAGATATATTAAGAGAGAAAACTTATGGTAAAAGTAGATTCGATTTTAAATTAGCAAAAGAAAATGGAGAAATATATTATTTAGAAGTAAAAGGAGTTACGTTGGAAGAAAATGGATTTGCAAGCTTTCCAGATGCACCAACAGATAGAGGAAGAAAACATCTTCTAGAATTAGTTGATGTAAAAGAAGAAGGAATGGGAGCAGGGGTTCTATTTTTATTACAAATGGAGAATATGAAAGAATTTACATCAAATGATAAAAATGATCCAGCCTTTGGAGAAGCATTAAGATATGCAAAGGAAAAGGGTGTAGATATATTTGTTTATTCTTGTATTGTAACGGAAAAAGAAATAACCTTAGATAAAGAGATAAAATTAAATTTATAAAATTTAAGAAAGGAGAAAAACAGTGAAATTTAAATATTGCCCATTATGTGGGAGAGAATTAGAAGAAAAATATAGTTGGGACGAAGGTGGGGTGCCATACTGTGCCCATGATGATAAAATGTTTTTTGATACCCCTAAACCATGTGTAGTAGTAGGCGTTATAAAAGACAATAAAATATTACTGCTAAAACAAAGCTATATATTTAAAAACTCTAAAGTTTTAATATCTGGATATGTAGGTCAAAATGAGAATGTTGAAGAAACTGTATATAGAGAAGTCCTTGAGGAAGCAGGGATAGAAATTAAAGATATAGAGTATTTAGGATCAGATTATGTTAAAGATTGTGATTTATTAATGCTTACATTTATAGCTTTCTATGATAAAGGTGAAATAAAAAAATCAGAAGAAGTTGAAGGAATTGAGTGGTGTGATATAGATTGTGCATTAGCACAAATGACAGAAGATTTAATAGGAACTAAAGCTGTTAAGAAGATAATGAAGTTAGTTAAAAGGTAATAGAGATTT
>NZ_CAMTIG010000044.1 GCF_947072515.1 uncultured Clostridium sp. | reverse complement strand
AAAAACCAAATCAGATTTAAATCTCTGATTTGGTTAAGTTGATAGCATTGACCCTGGGCAAGGACAATCTTAAATGAAAAACCGGGAACGAAAACGTCCAAATCGAACCCTGGGCAAGGACGAGCACAGCAAGTATGCAACGCATATAGCGAAGCAAAAGTAAAAAAATACCTTTATTTTCTATTTTGCTATTGCATAAATTATGGAAAATACTCTATAATGAAAATAACTAGTATACTAGTATAAAATGGAGGGGATTTTATGAGAGAATTTATGGGTGAAGATTTCTTATTAAAGACGGAGGTTTCTAGGGAGTTATATGAGATAGCAAAGAAAATGCCAATTATAGATTACCACTGTCATTTAAATGCAGGAGAGATTTTAGATAATAGAAGATATAAAAATATTACAGAGTTATGGCTTGAGGGTGACCACTATAAGTGGAGAGCTATGAGAAGTAATGGAATTGAGGAAAAGTATATTACTGGTGATGCCTCTGATTTTGAGAAGTTTAAGATGTGGGCAAAAACAGTTAGTGATTGTATTGGGAATCCATTATATCATTGGACTCATTTAGAGCTTCAAAGATATTTCGATATAAAAGAAACATTAAATGAAGAGACAGCAGAAATGATTTGGGATAAGTGTAATGCAAAAATTGAAAGTGGAGAAATTGATGTAAGAAGACTTATAGAAAAGTCAGAGGTTGAGTACATAGGAACAACAGATGATCCTATAGATTCTTTAGAAAATCATATAGCTTTAGCAAAGGAAGGTTTAAGTTTTAAAGTTGCACCAACTTTTAGACCTGATAGAGTCTTAAAGATCAAAATGAAAACATTTAAATCTTATATTGAGCAGTTAGAAGAGAGAGTAGAAAAGGACATAAATAGTATAGATGACCTTACTGAAGTTCTTGAAAATCGTGTTAAGTTCTTTAAGGAAGTAGGATGTAATATTTCAGACCATAGTCTTGAAGTTGTATTCTTTATGGATGCCTCAAAGGAAGAAGTAAATGATATCTTCATAAAGGCTAAGAATGAAGAAGAATTAACTTATGATGAAGAAAAGAAGTATTTCACTTTTATGATGAAAAAACTTGGAGAAATCTATGTTAAATACGATTTAGTTATGCAAGTTCATATAGGTGCATTAAGAAATAATAATACAAAAATGTTTAATAGAGTAGGAGCAGATGCAGGATTTGATTCAATTAATGATAGAGAAGTTGCAGAACCTTTAAGTGCTCTTTTAGATAATTTAAATAAGGAAAATAATCTTCCAAGAACAATACTATATTGCTTAAATCCAAAGGATAATGAAGTAATAGGTACAATGATTGGAAACTTCCAAGAAGGTAATGGAGTAAGTAAAATTCAGTTTGGTTCAGGCTGGTGGTTTAATGATCAAAAAGATGGAATGGTTAGACAGTTAACTGCGCTATCTCAACTTGGATTGTTAAGTAAGTTTGTTGGGATGTTAACAGATTCAAGAAGCTTTTTATCTTACACTAGACATGAGTACTTTAGAAGAATTTTATGCAATTTTATTGGGAATATCGTAGAAGATGGGGAATATCCTTACGATAGTAAAAAATTAAAGGACATAATAGAGAATATATGTTATTTTAATAGTAAGGAATATTTTAATATACATGAATAAAAGCAGGTAATAATGATGGAAATTTTAAAAAGAAAAAAGGACGAAACAGCTAAGGAATATGCCTATAGAACATTAAAAGAAAATATAATGAATATAGAGTTAGAACCAGGCCAAAGTATAAGCGAATCAGAGATAGCTGAAAAGTTTAGCTTATCTAGAACTCCAGTTAGAGAAATCTTAATGAAGCTAAAAGAAGAGCATCTTATAGAAGTGGTTTCTCAAAAGGGGACATACGTATCTCTTATAAACTTAGACTTAGTAAGGGAAGGAACTTTTGTAAGAAGCATATTAGAAGCAGAAGTTTTAAAACTTGCGTGCAAAGGTATTGATGATGAATTTAAGAAAAAGCTAGATATGAATATTTTTGAGTACAACTATATTGTTGATAGAGAAGATTCAAAGGCAGAAAAGCATTATTTAGATAAGAAATTTCATCAAATAATCTTTGAAAGTGTTGGTATGTCTAATATATGGGACAGTATTCAAAAGCTTAGTACTCATTACAATAGAGTAAGAGTTTTATCAGAAATTAAAAGTTCAGATGACCATATACTAGAGCAACACAAAAGAATTATAGAGATAATAAAAAACAAAGAATATGATAAAGTAGATGAAATTATAGAAACACATATAAAAGATCCAATGAATAAGTGGAAAGACCTTTATTCAGATGGAAGTGAATTTAAGAGATATTTTAATATTTAGATATAGTTAAAGAGGTGTCATTACAAAATGATGCCTCTTTATTTATCTATAGAATATTTTTAAACTAAGTAATGTGGATATGTTAGAAGATATTAAAGAACTAAGTAATATGGATATATTAGAAGATATTAAAGATAAAAGTATTAAAAAAAATAGAGTGAAAATAGTAAATTGGAACTTAATTTAAAAATAACCATAAAAGACACAAAAAATACAAAAAAAGGGTTGTAATCATTTACTTGATATGCTAGTATACAAGTATAGAAGTATTTAAGGTTATTGAGGAGGAAGTTTATGAAGTTACCATTTAATATTGATTTAAAAGATAAGGTAGTTGTAGTGACAGGGGGAGCAGGAGTTATTTGTGGAGAAATGGCAGAAGCATTGGGTAATTGTGGAGCTAAAATTGCTATTTTAGACATGAATGAAGAAATGGCTAAAAAGAGAGCTGAAAAGATTTGTGAAAATGGTGGACAAGCCATTGGAATTAAGACAAATGTTTTAGATAAAGAAAGTTTAAAAGAGGCTCACAAGATTGTAAAAGAAAACTTAGGGTCATGTAATATATTAATAAATGGAGCTGGTGGTAACCATCCAAAGGGAACTACTACTAAAGAATATTTATATAAAGAAGATTTAGAAAAAAATGATGAAAACATAATTACATTCTTTGATTTAGATCAAAGTGGAGTAGAGTTTGTATTTAACTTAAACTTCTTAGGAACTCTTCTTCCAACACAAGAGTTTGCAAAGGATATGGTAGAAGGGGGAGCTGGAAATGTTATAAATATTTCTTCAATGAATGCTTTCACTCCATTAACTAAAATCCCAGCTTACTCAGGAGCAAAGGCAGCTATAAGTAATTTTACACAATGGCTTGCAGTTCATATGAGCAAAGTAAATGTAAGAGTAAATGCAATAGCACCAGGATTTTTCATAACAGCACAAAATGAAAAGCTTCTTAAAAATGAAGATGGAAGTTTTACAGAAAGAGCTGGAAAAATATTAAACAGCACACCAATGGATAGATTTGGTGAAGTTGAAGAATTAATTGGAAGTTTATTATTCCTAGTATCAGATGAAGCATCATCTTTTGTAAATGGAACAGTTATTCCTGTAGATGGCGGGTTCTCAGCTTATTCAGGAGTTTAAATATAGGATTTAAAAAGGAGAATTTATGAGTATAGAAAAATTAATAGATTGTGGAGTTGTGGCTGTAATAAGGGGAAAGAGTCATGAGGAAGCAAAAGGATATGTAAAAGGAACTTTAGATGGAGGGATAAAAGGGATTGAATTAACTTTTACCATTCCAGATATGCCAAGCTTACTAAAAGAACTTAAAGGGATGTACCCAGAAGGAGTTTTTGGAGCAGGTAGTGTTTTAAATAAAGAAATGGCTATAAAAGCAATTGAAAGTGGAGCTGAATATATAGTTAGCCCAGGATATGCAAAGGAAATTGGAGAAAGCTGCAAAGAGCATAACATTCCTTATATTCCAGGATGCATGACAATAACTGAAATGATGGAAGCAAACAGAGAAGGACATGAAATCATTAAGTTATTCCCAGGAGAATTATATGGACCAAAATTCATTAAAGCTGTAAAAGCACCAATTCCAGATATAAAAATAATGCCAACAGGTGGAGTTGATGCAGATAATATAAAATCATGGTTTGAAAGTGGAGTTAGCTTAGTTGGTGTAGGTGGATCACTTTTAAAAGAAGGAGACTATGAAAAAATAAAAAATAGAGCAAGTGAGTTAGTAGAAAAAGTAAATGAAGTAAGAGGAATATATGTGTAATATTCTAGGCTTTGGGGAAATAATGTTAAGACTAGCACCAGTAGAAAGAACTACTATAGAAACTAGTAATATATGCTCTATGTATTATGGTGGTGCTGAACTTAATGTAGTAAGCAGCTTAAGTTTATTTGGAAATAACACAAAGTTTTTAACAACATTAGCGGATAACAATATAGGAAAAGGGGCTTTAAGAAATTTAAAAAGCTTTGATATAGATACAAAGCTTATAGGATTTAAGGAAGGAAGAATGGGTTTATACTTCCTTGAAGAAGGACATGGAGTTAGAAAATCAAAAGTTATTTATGATAGAAAAGATTCAGCCTTTTCAAAGCTAGAATCTAAGGAACTTAACTTTGATAAAATATTAGAAAATATAGATATAATTCATATAACAGGAATAACACCAGCTTTATCTAAAGAGTTAAGAGAGGCTACATTAGATTTAGTAAAAGAAGCAAAAAAGAGAAACATCTTAGTTAGTTATGATTCTAACTATAGAAGTAAACTTTGGAACTATGAAGAGTGTGGAGCATTCCTTGAAGAAGTATTAAATTATGTAGACATAGCTTTCTTAGGAATTTTAGACTGCATCAATTTATTAAATATGAATTTAAATGGTGAAGACCATGAAGAAATGCTTAAAGATGGATATTTAAAATTAACAGATAGATATAGAAATTTAAAATATCTAGCATCAACAAAAAGAGATGTGTTATCTTCAGCAAACAACAATCTAAGAGGATATATCTTTAAAGATGGAGTCTTAGAAAAGTCAAAAAAATATAACTTCGATATTCTAGATAGAGTAGGTGGAGGAGACGCTTTTGTAGCAGGAACTTTAAATGAAATTTTAAAGAATAGGGATTTAAAAGAGATTATAGAGTTTGGAACTTGTGCATCTGTAGTAAAACACAGTCATAAAGGAGACATTAACCTAGCTAGAGAAGAAGAGATTTATGATTTAATAGAAAATGGTGTCCAAAGCATCAGTAGATAAAGGGAAAATGAGAAATAAAAATTTAGCCTAACTTGTATACTAGTATTAGTTAAAGGGTTAAAAGACTAAACTATTAAAAGAGTAATGGGTTAAAAAACTAAAATAGGAGGGGTAAAAATGAAAATGACATTCAGATGGTATGGAACTGATGATGCTGTAACATTAGAGCATATAAAGCAAATACCAAATATGAAAGGAATAGTTACTGCCATATACGACATTAAAGTTGGTGAAGTATGGCCTTTAGATAAAATTTTAGAATTAAAGAAAACTGTTGAGGATGAAGGCTTAGAGCTTTCAGTAATAGAAAGTGTTCCAGTACACGAAGATATAAAATTAGGTGCTGAAACTAGAGACAGATATATAGAAAATTACAAAACAACTCTAGAAAACCTAGGGAAAGCAGGAATAAAAACTGTATGTTATAACTTTATGCCAGTATTTGATTGGACAAGATCTAATTTAAGTTACAAGTTAGAAGATGGTTCAACAACATTAATATATGATAATGAAGAAGTTTTAAAAATGGATCCTAACTTAGGAGAATTACATCTACCAGGATGGGATACTTCATATACAGCTGAAGGGATGAAAAGCCTTTTAGATAAATACAAAGATGTAGATGAAGAAAAACTTTGGGAAAATCTTAAATATTTCTTAGAGCAGATAATACCTGTGGCAGAAATAAATGATATAAAAATGGCAATCCATCCAGATGATCCACCATGGTCAATATTTGGATTACCAAGAATAATAAAAGATTTCTCTAGTCTAGAAAGATTTATAAATCTAGTAGACAACAAATACAATGGAATAACTCTTTGTACTGGTTCACTAGGATGTACAAAGGCAAATGACATTGTAAAAATGATCGAATACTTTGGAAAAGAAAAAAATAGAATTCATTTTGCACATTTAAGAAACGTAAAAATCCACAAAGAAGGAAGCTTCATGGAAACAGGGCATTTAACTGAAAGTGGAGATTTAGACTTCTATGAGATTGTAAAAGCATACTTAGATTATGACTTTGATGGACCATACAGACCAGACCATGGAAGAATGATTTGGGGAGAAACTGGTAGAGCAGGTTATGGATTATATGACAGAGCCTTAGGAGCAACTTACATCAATGGGTTAATTGAAGGAATAAATAAAAGTAAAAAATAAAATCTAAAATAGTAAAAAATTAAAATTAATATAAAGATGAAAAAAGGGAGAGATGGAATTATGTTATATCCAATAATGAGTGAATCAAGAGAATTAATAGACTTAAATGGAATTTGGAACTTTAAACTAGACAAAGGAAATGGGACTACTGATAAATGGTTTGAAAATAAATTAGAAGACACAATGACTATGGCAGTACCATCTTCATACAATGACTTAAAAGAAAGCGAAGAAATAAGAGATCACGTAGGTGATGTATGGTATGAAAGAGAATTCTCAATAACAAAAAGAATGTTAGAAGAAAGAGTTGTTTTAAGATTTGGTTCAGCAACTCACCATGCAAAAGTTTATGTAAATGGAAAGTTCGTAGTTGAGCACAGAGGTGGATTCCTACCTTTTGAAGCTGAAGTAAATGAAGTTTTAGTACCAGGGAAAAACAGAGTAACAATCTGCTTAAATAATATAGTTGATGAAACTACTTTACCAGTAGGATTATTAAGAGAAGATACTTTAGAAGATGGAACTAAAAAACTTAAAAACATTCCAAACTTTGACTTCTTCAACTATGCAGGGATTCATAGACCAGTTAAAATATACACTACTCCAAAAAACTACGTAGAAGATATAACTATAATCACAGAATTAGAAGATGCTTGTGGAATAGTTAAATACGAAGTTGAAGGAAATGGAAAAGTATCTGTTTCTTTAGTAGATGAAAATGGAACTGAAGTTGCAAAAGCTGATGGAACTAAAGGAGAATTAAGAGTAGAAAACGCTAAGTTATGGGAGCCATTAAATGCATACCTATACAACCTAGTTATTACTCTAGAAGATGAAAATGGAATTGTTGATTTATATGAGCAACCAGTAGGAATAAGAACAGTTAAAATTGAAGGTGGAAAATTCTTAATAAACAACAAACCATTCTACTTTAAAGGATTTGGTAAACATGAAGATTCACATATCCACGGAAGAGGATTTGATGAAGCTACAAATATAAAAGATTTCAGCCTTATGAAATGGATTGGAGCAAACTCATTTAGAACAGCTCACTACCCATACTCAGAAGAAATCATGAGACTTGCAGATAGAGAAGGTATAGTTATAATCGATGAAACTCCAGGAGTTGGATTACACTTAAACTTTATGGCTACAGCTTTATTTGGTGGCGGAGCAAAAAGAGAAACTTGGAAAGAAATCGGAACAATGGAGCATCACAAAGATGTTTTAAGAGACTTAGTAAAAAGAGATAAAAATCACCCTTCAGTAGTTTTATGGTCAGTTGCAAATGAGCCAGCTTCAGAAGAAGAAGGAGCAGATAAATACTTTGGACCATTAATAGAACTTACAAGAGAATTAGATCCACAAAAAAGACCAGTTACAGTAGTAACTCACATGATGTCTACACCACAAACTTGTAAAATAGCAGAATTATTAGATATTCTTTGCTTAAACAGATACTATGGATGGTATGCAAATGGTGGAGATATAGCTGGAGCTAAGAAAATGTTAAGAGCTGAGCTTGAAGGATGGAGAAAAAGATGTCCAGGTAAGCCAATAATGTTTACTGAATATGGAGCAGATACTGTAGCAGGATTACATGATACTGTACCAGTAATGTTCACAGAAGAATATCAAGTAGAATACTACAAAGCAAATCACGAAGTTGTAGATGAGTTTGAAGAGTTTGTTGGAGAGCAAACATGGAACTTCGCAGATTTCCAAACAAGCCAAGGTATAATAAGAGTTCAAGGAAATAAAAAGGGTATATTTACAAGAGACAGAAAACCAAAAATGATTGCACATGAATTAAGAAAAAGATGGACTAACATTCCTGAGTTTGGGTATAAAAACGGGAAATAATAGTTTAAAAGATTAAAGAAACAAGGCTTATACTTCTTTTTAAAAGGGTTAAAGAAGTAAGTTTAAAAAAATATAAGTGGAGTAAAAATGCTCCACTTATATAAAATCTCAGATGAAAAGGTTAACAAGGGGTTTAGTTATTTAAATAAAAAAATTTGAGAACAATAAGGTTTTTTTGAGATTATGGGGGGAGAATTTATGCAAGCAACATTAAAAGAAAAGCAAAAAGCTACTACAAAAGAAATAAGACCGTTTGGTATGAGAGATAAAATTGGCTACATGCTTGGTGATACTGGAAATAATATGTTCTTTGGATTTGTTGGTGGATACTTAATGCTGTTCTATACAGACATAGTTGGAATATCAGCAGCTTCAGTAGGAACATTACTAGTAATAGCAAGGATTTGGGATGCAATTAATGACCCAATGATAGGAACACTTATAGATTCAAGACCAGCTAGAAGTACTGGTAAGTTTAGACCATATTTATTATATTTTTCATTTCCTGTTATAATATCAGGTATTTTAAGTTTCACAACTATAGGTAGTTTTGGAAACACAGGAAAGCTATTATATGCATACGTAACATATATTTTATTTGGTATGATGTACACTTGTATAAACATACCATATGGATCACTAGCATCAGTTATGACTTCAGATCCAGTAGAAAGAACATCTTTATCTACATGGAGAAGTATTGGTGGAATGGTTGCAAACTTTATAATCATGGGAGTTGCGCCAATAGTTATCTTTAATGATGCATCAAAACCAACACAATCAGGATTTTTTATCGCAGCAATTATATTTGGAATTATAGGACTTATTTGTTATAAAGGTGCTCATAGTTTAACTACAGAAAGAATAGTACATCCAGCAGCTAAAAAAGAAAAGATAAACTTAGTAAAAACTATGAAAGGTTTATCAAAAAATAGAGGATTAATTGGAATAATGGTTGCATCATTAGCTCAATTAACAGCAATGATCTTAACTCAAAGTATAACTCCATACCTATACAAAGATTACTTCCATGCACCTAAACTTATAGGAATAGCAGGAGCTATAGGAATGGGAATCTCATTTATGGTATTACCTATGATGGGACCTTTAGTTAAAAAGTTTGGTAAAAAAGAATTAGGAGCAGGAGGATTAATATTATCTTCAATCGTATATTCTTTAACATTTATATTACCAATAACAAATCCATTCGTATTCATGACTATGAATGCAATAGGAACATTAGGAATGGCATTTATGAACGTTTTAGTTTGGGCTATCGTTGCAGATGCTATAGATTATCAAGAATATATAACTGGAGAAAGAAAAGAAGGAATAGTTTATGCTTCATACTCACTAGTTAGAAAATTAGGTCAAGCAGCAGCAGGTGGATTAGCAGGATTCTCATTAACATTTATAGGATATGTATCATCATCACCTGAGCAAACAGCAGAAGTTGCACTAGGAATAAAGAAAATAGCAACATTTGCTCCAGCAGCTGCATCAATAGTAGCATGTATTTCTATGTACTTCATCTGTAACTTATCTAAGAAGAGACTTGAGAAGTTAAATGTAGATTTAGAAGAAATGAGAAAGAATAGAGAATAAGTAATAGGGAATAGAGAAGAGGTAATAGAGAAGAGGTAATAGAGAAGAGGTAATAGAGAAGAGAGAAGAGTGTTAGCTGAAAAGTTGATGCTCTTTTCTTGTTTTGGGGATAAGTGTGGAGAAGATGTGAATAAAACTTTTGTTTTGTGGAAGAAATTTGAAAAAGGAAGATAAGTTGTGGAAATATTTTAGAAAATACATGAGGAAAAGAGGTTAAAGTCTTATTATTTCTAGAAAAAAGTTTAATAAAGCTAAAGAAATGAGGAAATAAAAAATAAGAAAATATTTATTTCAATTAAAAATTAAATGAAAAAATATAAAAATAAGCCTCTATTTTTATGAATATGAGAATAATTATGGGAAAAATTAAGAAAAAAATAAATAAATTTTAATAATATATTAAGTATTTACATAATATTCATAAAGCGGTATAATTTTTAGTGTCAATAAAATACAAAAAAGGGGTTTAAGGGGATGAATGAAGAGAATATAAATATTGGGGAAATACTTCAACTGCTTAAGAAGAAGTATAAAATAATTTTAATTAGTGTATTAGCATGTGTATCTATAGCAGGAATATTTAGTTTTTTTGTAATAAAGCCAAAATATGAATCAAAAGTTAAGGTGTTTGTTGGTAAAGAAGCAAAATCAGCAGGAGCTAGTTATGATAACGCAGAGATTCAAATGTATCAAAAACTTTTAACTACATATGCAGAGCTTATAAAGACAGAAGATTTAGTTCAATTTGCTGTAGATAAAGCATCAATAGAACTTGGCGGATTAGAAGCTAAAGACATATTAACTAACTTAGTTGTAACTCCAAGATCAGATACTCAAATTTTAGAAGTTGCTTACAAAGATACAGATCCATCTCGTACAGTATTAGTTGTACAAGCTATAACTAAAGGGTTTATGGAAAAGTCAAAAGAGATTATAGGAAATGGAAATGTAAAAGTTATTCAAGAAGCTAAATATCCAGATGCACCAATAAGTCCAAATAAAAAAATGAATATCTTAATTTCATTAGTTTTAGGAGTAATGATTGGTGTAGGAATAGTTTTACTTTTAGAGTTTATAGATAACACATTTAAAAATAAAAAGACTTTACAAGATGATTTAGGATTACCAGTTCTTGGAGCTATTCCGGAATATGATGGAAATGAAGTGAAAAGTCATTATCGTACATCAAAAAGAAAAGAAAAGAAAAATGAAATAGCTCAAACAACAGCATAGGAGGAAGAAGATGTTTATTGTTGATAAAAGTCCAAGGTCAATACCAGCAGAGAATTATAGAACATTAAGAACTAATATAAAATACTCAATATTTGATAATGAGTTAAAAGCTATATTAGTTACAAGCTCTGAACCAGGAGAAGGAAAAAGTACAACAGCAGGAAATCTAGCTCTTTCCTTTGCACAAGATGAAAAAAAGACAATCATTATAGACTGTGATTTAAGAAGACCTACACTTCATAAGAGGTTTCAGATTTCAGGTCAAAATGGGTTAAGCGAAGTAATAGTAGAAAAAAGATTTGAAAAAGATAAAAGAAAAAAATGTGTTTATGAATACAATGAATATTTAGATGTAATGCCAGCAGGCAAGATTCCTCCAAATCCATCAGAAATGTTAAGTTCTAAAATTATGGGGGAGCTTATAGATAGATTAAAAGAGGAATATGACTACATTATAATAGACAGTCCTCCGGTACATGCAGTTACAGATGCACAAGTTCTTTCAACTAAAGTTGATGGGGTACTTTTAGTAGTAAGAGCTGGGAAGACAAAGAAAGAAAGTGTAATTGCAGCAAAGGAATCACTAGAAAAAGTTAATGCAAAAATTATAGGTTCTGTTTTAAATGGGGTTGAACAGAGCGATGACAAATATTATCACTATTACGGATAAGAGGTGAAAAAGAGTGGTAGATATACATTCGCACATAATACCTTCTATAGATGATGGGGCAAAATCTTTAGAAGAAACTATGGAAATGCTAGAAAATGCAGCAAAAGACGGAACAAGAAAAATATTTGCCACACCTCATTACTGTATAGATTATGGTGATGAACACTACAAAGAAGTAGTAAAAAAGGTAAAAGAAATTGGAGAAGAAGTAGAAAAGAAAAATATAAATATAAAGATTTATCCAGGGCAAGAAGTTTACTATAGTGGAAGACTTTTAGAAGACTTAAAAGAGGGAGTTATAGGAACATTAAATGAAACGAGATACATGCTTATAGAGTTTAATATGAGACATTTAGAAGAAGAAGTCTTTGAAATACTGTATGAGTTGAAAATCGGTGGGATAGTTCCTATAGTTGCTCATCCTGAAAGATATACATACCTTCAAAAACATCCGAGTTTAATAAATAAATTTATAGATGAAGGATGTCTCTTCCAGTTAAATGGAGGAAGCACTTTAGGAATGCATGGAAGGGAAACAGAAGAAACTGCAAAGCTATTTATAGAAAAGGGGATATATAGCTTTATAGGATCAGATGCTCATAGTACTAGATATAGAAAAACAGGAATAAAAAAAGCACTAGAAAAAGTTTATGAGATAAATAAAGAGTTAGGACAAGAGATTGAGCTTAATGGGGAAAGGCTTATATTAAATGAACTAATCTATTTTAATGGGGTAAGGGTTGAGAAAAGAAAGAAAAAGAAGGGGATATTTTCTTTCTTTAATAGATAAAAATTATGGGGTATGAGGATGAAAAGAGAAAAGTGGTTTAAGATTGGGATACTTTTGCTTATAGATATGGTAGTAATAAACTTTGCATACATTGCTGCTTTTATCTTTAAGGTCGGAATTTATGAGGGGATTCAGATATATTTAAATAATTTAAATGTAATTCCATTATTAATGGCAGCATACATGATACCGTTATACCTATTAAATATGTATAAAAGTGTATGGAGAGTTGCAGGAATTGATGAAGGAGTTAAATGTTATTTATGTTCTTTAATTGGAACAGGAGTAACTTTCATATTTAGTGGGTTAGGACACAGAATGTCTTTAGAAGTAATTTTAGTTGCAGGAATATTAATTTTTGTTCTTACTGTAGGATCAAGGTTATCTTTTAGGGTTTTAAGAAGATTAACTATATACAAAGAATTAAAAAATAATAACAGAACTGAAAGAGTAATGTTAATAGGAGCAGGGCAGGGAGCAAGCCTTCTTATTGCAGAAATGCTTAAAAATAAAGAGTCTAACATGGTTCCAATTTGTATTGTAGATGACAATAGAGCAAAGCTAAATAAAAGAGTAAATGGAATTCAAGTTTTAGGAACAAGACATGATATAAAAAGACTTGTAAAAGAAAAAGATATAAAAACTATTATTATGGCAATATCAGCCATAAACCCAGAGGAAAAGAAAAACATATTAGAGATATGCGGTACTACGAAAGCAAAGCTTAAAATAGTTCCAGCTATCCATGAGATTTTAGAAGAAAAAGTTTCAGTAACAAAAATGAGAGATGTGGATTTAAGAGACTTACTTGGACGTGAAGAAGTTTCTTTAGATAAAAAGGGGATTGAGGGTTATATAAAAGATAAAACTGTAATTGTTACAGGTGGGGGAGGTTCTATAGGTTCAGAACTTTGCAGACAAATCGTAAAACACAAACCTAGAAAACTTATAATCTTAGATATCTATGAAAATAACGCCTATGATATTCAAAACGAACTTTTAAGAAAATACAAAGATTTAAATTTAAGAACAATAATAGCTTCTGTTAGAGACAGACACAGACTAGAAAAAATCTTCAGAGAAGAAAAAATAGATGTAGTTTTCCATGCAGCAGCTCATAAACATGTTCCTTTAATGGAACATAATCCAGAAGAAGCTATAAAAAATAATGTAGTTGGAACTTTAAATGTAGCAGAATGTGCAGATAGGTTTAAAGCTGAAAGATTTGTTCTTATCTCTACAGATAAAGCAGTAAATCCAACAAATATAATGGGAGCTACAAAACGTTTTTGCGAAATGATTATTCAAGGAATAAATAAAGAAAGCAAAACAGAATATGTAGCAGTAAGATTTGGAAATGTACTTGGAAGTAACGGATCTGTAATTCCATTATTTAAAAAACAAATAGCAGAAGGTGGACCAGTTACTTTAACACATAAAGATATAACAAGATATTTTATGCTTATACCAGAAGCAGCACAGCTTGTACTTCAAGCAGGAGCTTATGCAAAAGGTGGAGAAATATTTGTTCTTGATATGGGTTCATCAGTAAAAATATATGATTTAGCCAAAAATCTAATAAAGCTTTCAGGATATGAGCCAGAAGTGGATATAAAAATAGAAACAACAGGCCTTAGACCAGGAGAAAAGCTTTATGAAGAACTTTTAATGAATGAAGAAGGGTTAAAATCAACAGAAAATAAAAAGATATTTATAGGAGAGCCAGCTAGTATAGATTTCCAGGATTTAAAAAGAGAGATTGGAGAAATAACTATGGTTGCCTTAAATAAAGATAAAGAAGCATTAAAAAGAAAAATGAAAAAGATTGTTACTACTTATATAGAGCCAGGGGAAGAAAAGGCTTTAGAAGAAGTAGCAGCAACTAAGTAAAAAGGAGATGATAGTTTGAAAAGAGGATTTGATTTAATAAGTAGTTTAACAGCTTTCATAGTATTTGCACCAATATTTTTAATCATTTCTTTAATAATAAAATTCACATCTCCAGGACCAATATTTTTTAGACAACGAAGAATAGGTAGAGATAATGAAGAATTTTATATATTAAAGTTTAGAACTATGAGAATAGACACACCAAATGTAGCAACTCATCTTTTAGAAAATCCAGATCAATACATAACAAGTATTGGGAAGTTTTTAAGAAAAACAAGTTTAGATGAATTGCCACAACTTTTAAACATAATAAGAGGAGAAATGAGTGTAGTAGGTCCAAGACCAGCACTTTATAACCAATATGATTTAAGAGATATGAGAACAGAAAAAGGAATTCATAAGTTAGTACCAGGACTTACAGGATGGGCACAAATAAATGGACGTGATGAAATTCCTTTAAAAGAAAAGGTAGATTTAGACAATTATTACTTAGAAAATAAAAGCTTTTTCTTTGATATAAAAGTAATTTTTATGACTGTATTTAGTGTATTAAAAAGTGATGGAGTTAAAGAAGGTCAGAATGGAAATGACTTAAAAGAAAAAGAGGCTGAAATAAAAAGAGAAAGAGAAGTTGTTAAATAGGGTGAGAAGATGAAGGTATCAATTATTGTATCAACATATAGACGAAAAGAGAGTTTAGAAAGAGCATTAAAATCTTTAATAGAACAAACATATAGAAATATAGAAATATTAGTAATTGATGATAATGAAGATTCAAAATGGAATGAAGAAGTAAAAAGTACCGTATTAAATTTAGGGGATTCAAGAATAAAGTATATAAAAAACAAAAAAAATTTAGGTTCAGCAGAAACTAGAAATAGAGGTATATATGCGGCTGATGGAGTATATATTACTTTTTTAGATGATGATGATGTGTATGGAAAATATAAAGTAGAAAATCAAGTAAATAAGATGATAAAAGAGAAGGCAGAATATTCAGTTACAGATTTAGAGTTAGTTTCAGAGAAAGATATAAAAATAGAAATTAGAACAAGAGAATATATAAAAAAAACAGATAAGGATAATTTATTAAAATATCACTTAATGTACCATATAACTGGAACAGATAGCATGATGTTTAAAACAGACTACTTAAGAAAAATAAATGGATTTGATCCTATAGATATAGGAGATGAATTTTATCTTATGAAAAAGGCAATAGAGGCAGGGGGGAAATTTATATATATTCCTATTTGCGATATTAAAGCATATGTACATACAGGAGAAGAAAGTTTATCAAGTGGAGAAAGTAAAATTAAAGGTGAAAATATATTATATAAATATAAAGAAAAATACTTTAATAGACTTACAAAAAAAGAAATTAAGTATGTGAAAATGAGACATTTTGCAGTATTAGCATTTGCGGAAATTAGAAGAAAAAAGTATATGAAGTTTATAAAATATAGCTGTATGTCAATGTTAAATGAACCCAAAGAATGTGTAAAGTTAATTATAAATAGATGAGAAGAGGGTATGTATGAAGAAAATTGGAATTTCAACTGTGTATACAGGATTTAATTATGGATCATGTCTGCAAGCTTATGCGAGTCAGACTTATATCTCAAAATTAGGGTATGATGCAAGATTAATATCATATAGAAATGGATTAGTAAAAGGAAGAGATATTAGAATTGAAAAAATATTTGGATTAGCTTGTAGAACTGTAGTAAGACCTAAACTATTTAAAAAAACATTTTTGACTTATAAAAATAGCTTGAAAAAAGAAATGAGCAATGCAACTAAAGAACAATTTTTAGAATTTCAAGATAAAAGATTGAAAGTAGAAAAGTTAAACTGGAAACAAATGAAAAAGTTCGCTGAAGATAGAGAGACGGTTGCGTGTATATGCGGAAGTGATCAAATTTGGAATAGTACTAATGTTTATGTTGATCCAATTTTTTATTTGAGGTATGCACCAATAAATAAAAGAATAGCATATGCACCAAGTTTAGGAAAATCATATGTACCAAAATATAATGAAAAAATAATGAAAAAATATATTAACGGTTTTAAATATATATCAGTAAGAGAAAAGCAAGGAGCAGAGTTAATAAGGGATTTAATACAAAAGGAAGCAAAGGTTGTGGTAGATCCTACATTATTATTAAATAACGAAGAGTGGCATAAATCGTTAGATATAAAAAAGAATAATGAGGAAAAGTATATATTGGTATATTTTTTAGATAAGCCATCAAGAGCGGCTATAGAACAGATAAAGAAAGTAACACAGAAAAATAAAATGAAAATTTATGGAATTCCATATAAATATGATGAGTATAGTGAACTGAAAAATATAGAATATGTAGATGCGGGACCTGAAAAATTTTTAGAATTAATTAGCAATGCTGAGGAGATATATACAGATTCTTTCCATGGAATGGTATTCTCAATTAATTTTAATAAGAATTTTTATATTTTTCAAAGAAATTATGGAAATGCTGTAGATCAATCATCAAGAATAACATCATTATTAGAAAAGTTGAATTTATCAGATAGATTTATAAGTACAAAAATTATAGAAAAAGAGATTGATTTTGATAAAGTGAATTGTTATTTAGAAAAAGAAAGAGAACAATCTAAGGCATATCTAGATATAGCATTAGAAACTGTAAAGAAGGAGTAAAATGAAAAATAATATATTATTAGAGAATAAGTATAGTAGAAATTGTACAGGGTGTTCAGTATGCGAATGTGTTTGTCCAACAGATGCTATAAAAATACGTTTAACTAAACATGGTTTTTATGAACCTGAAATTGAGAATGAAAAATGTATAAGTTGTGGAATATGTAAGAAAAGTTGTTATAAATTTGATGAAAATATTAAAAAGAGTGAATTAGAAAAATATAAGGCATTCTCAGCAAAAAATATAGATAAAAAAGAACTTGAGACTTCAACATCAGGAGGAGTTTCAATAGAATTAATGAGAGAGTGTTTAAATCGTGGTTATAATGTTGTTGGCGTAGCTTATGATAATGAAAATGAAATAGCAATTACAAAGATAGCTAAAACTAAAGAAGAAATAGAGGAATTTAAAGGTTCTAAATATTTTCAAAGTTATACAGTAAATGCATTTAAGAAAATAATAGAAGAAAAAGGTAAATATGCAATATTTGGAACTCCATGTCAAATATATGGGATAAAAAAAGCAATTGAAAAAAAACATGATAAGGATATTATTTTTATTGATTTATTTTGTCATGGTTGTCCAAGTTTTAATGTATGGAAAAAATATTTAGAGTATAGTAAAAAACAATTTAAAACGGATAAATTCGATACAATTGAATTTAGAAGCAAAGTGCATGGATGGCATGAATTTTCATTTAAATTTAAAAAAAATGAAAAAATATTTAGAAGTAAAAAAATAAATGACTCATTTTATGAATTATTTTTTGATATGAACTCGCATAATGAAGCATGTTATGAATGTAATATGAGAAGTAGTTTTTATTATACAGATATTAGATTAGGTGATTTTTGGGGATATCAATATGATGAAGATAGAGAAGGAGTTTCAGCCGTTATTATTACATCAGAGATAGGTAAAGATTTATTTGGAAGTATAAAAAATAAATTTGAAATCAAAGAACATACAATAAATGAAGCAATTTTAGCACAATCATATGGGAAAAAACATGAATTTATACCAAAAAAAAGAAAAAATACATTAGAGTTAATAAGCTCTAATAAAAAGATTGAGGATATTATCAAAATATATAAAAAACAATATAGTATGAAGAAGAAAATAAGAAAAAATATGAAAAATGCAACAAAAATATTACCTCAAAAAATATATTTTAAGATAAGAAAAATTATGCATAAATAAAGAGGGTGAAATATGAAAATTGAAGTTCTAGTAGCGACAATGAATCAAAAAAATTTAGAAAAATATAAAGAAATGAATTTAAATAGTGATGCTATATTAATGAATCAAGATGATAGATGGGAATATAAAGAAGAGAATATAAATGGTAAAAAAGTAAAAATAATAACAACATCAGATAGAGGCGTAGGAAAAAATAGAAATAAAGGGTTAGCAGAATCAGATGCAGATATTTGTATTTTAGCTGATGATGATATGAGATACGAAGATAATTATGCTGAAATAGTAAGTAAGGCGTTTGAAGAATTACCTAATGCTGATATCATAGTCTTTAATATAACTACGGTTGGAGTGGAGACTAGAAAAAGAAGAATGAATAAACAAATTAAAAAAATCAATTTATTTAATTGCTTAAATTATGGAGCAGCTAGAATTACTTTTAGAAGAGAGGAAATTTTAAAAAAAAATATTTGGTTTTCAATACTATATGGAGGCGGAGCGAAATATAGTTCAGGAGAAGATTCATTATTTTTATTAGAAGCTATAAGAAAAGGACTTAATGTATATGTGTATCCAGCTAATATAGCATATGTAAAGCAAGAAGAGTCTACTTGGTTTAAAGGCTATAATGAAAAATACTTTTTTGATAAGGGAGTATGGATTGCTAATGCATTTCCGAAGATTAAAAATATATTGGTAATATACTTTGCTTTTAAGTTGAAGAATAAGACAAATGAATTAAATTTTAAAAAAATTTTTAAAATAATGAAAATGGGAATAAAAAAATTTGAGGAATGTACATTGGTGGAAAAATAAATGAATAGAGATATTAAAATGGATAGAATTATTAGATTGTGGTTTATAATATCAATTTTTCCACAATTAATAGGAATAACGAGAGAAAATTCTATTGGAATATTTTTGAAGGTAATATTGATAATTATATTTGTAGGATATATTTTCTATAAAGAATTTAATAATATAAATAATATAAATATTAATAAATTAGGAAGTATCATAGTATTATATTATCTTATTAATACTATAATTTCTAATTTTTTAGTAAAGCCAGAATGGATAAAAAATGGAATGAATATATATGTAAGTTTAATAATAACAACTTTATATATTAGTATATTTTTAATGTTTTATAATGGTGCTCAAATAGATGATCAAGGAATTGAAAAAATAGCTAAAGTACAAATTAGTGTTATGCTTTGGGCTTGCATTTACAATCTTATTAAAAATTATAAGTATATCGGAGCTTCATTAATATCAAATAGTACCTATGAATATGAATTTTCATCATTTTTTACAAATAGAAATACATTTTCTTTTTTTATTGTAATCGGAATTGTTTCAATATACTTATTAAAAGAAAGAAATAGAATTATATTAATATTTTTTATGATTAATCTTATTTTAACAAATTCAAGAGGGGGAATTTTTTCTGTCATAATTTTTATGATTATTAGAAGTATTTTAATAAATAAAAAAAATATAGTAAAAGAATTAGGAAAAATAATATTAATAGTAGTTATAATAATTTTAGGATTAAAAATTTTAGGGTTAGAAAGCTATGTGGTAGAAAAAATAGTAAGGGCTGAATCAGGAGTAACAAGTAGAGACGATATATGGAAAATTGGAATTGATAGTTGGAAAAATGGAAGTCTGTTTTGGGGAATAGGGGAAACTTATGCAAAAAACATATTGACTAATATTACAGGTAATTCGAGCTTTCATAATACATACATAAGTTTGTTACTTTATGGAGGAGTTACATTGTTTTTATTTTGGGTACTATTAATTAAGAAAGCTTTTAAAGAAAGTTTAAAAGTAATTAAATATAATATTTCAATAGGGAGTACATTAGTAGCTTTTATAATTGCATATTTAGCATATAGTTGTATTGAGACAAATATGTTATTTGGAACATCTGCAATTAATGTTGCAACAACAATAATTTTAGTAATAATACCACATTATTATTTAAATAATTATAGGAGTAAAGAGGAATGAACAAAATACAAGAAACAGAATTTAATATTTTAAAATACATATCTGAAGTATGTGAAAAAAATAATATAAGATATTATTTAATATATGGAACTTTATTAGGTGCGATTAGACATGAAGGATTTATTCCTTGGGATGATGATATTGATATTGTAATGCCAAGAAAAGATTATAATAAATTTAAAAAAATAATGAGCAAAGATAATTCAGAAAAATATTTATTGTGTGAAAATGATGTAGTAGATAATTATCCATTTATATTTCCAAAGGTAATTTATAAGAAAAGTGAATTAAAAGAAAAAAGTATAAGTCAGGTTAATTTTAAATATGGAGTATATGTAGATATATTTATATTAGATGGTGTACCCAAAAATAAAATAGAGAGAGTGTATAAAAAGAATAAACACAAAATATTGTACAAATTGGTAAGATATAGGTATTTAAATGAGGAATATTTAGGGAAATTATTAAAAACAGTGAGGAAATTATATATAAAAACAATAGATATTAAAAAAGTTCAAAAATCTTTAAATAGTATTTATATAGCAAATGAATTTGATTATGCGGATAAAGTAAAATTAGAATTAATGTTTAATGAAAAAGAATATTTACCAAAAGAATATTTCAATGAAATGATTAAATGGAATTTTGAGGGACAAGAATTTAATATTCCGAAAAAATATGATGAGTGCTTAAAATCAGAATATGGAGAGTATAAAATTTTACCACCAATTGAACAACAAAAAAGTAACCATAATTTTATTGAATTAACTATTGATGGGGAAAAAATAATATAATAAATGTTAGAGTATGAGGAATAGAGATGTTGTATATGAATGTAATATTTAAAATGCTTTTAAATATATGTAATATTATAATTCCTATTATAGTAGGGCCATATATAATGAGGGTATTAAGTAATACTCAAGTTGGACAGTTAAATTATGTTCAGAGTATTTTTGGATATTTTTTTATATTTGCTAGCTTTGGAGTTATGCAGTATGGAATTAGAGAAATAAGTCAACGGAAAAATGATAAAAAAAAGATTCAAGAGACATTAACAAGTTTATTTATAGTTACAGTTATAACAAATATAGTTGCTGGACTATTATATCTAATAGTCTCAATAAATATAATAAAGGAAGTGGATATAAGAAGTATAGCCATAATATTTACGTTATACTTTATGTTTAATATTTTTCAGGTAGAATGGATAGTTACAGCATTAGAAAATTTTAAATTCATAACAATAAAGACATTAATAATAAAAGTTATATATGTAGTAGCAATTTTTATATTTGTAAGAACACCGGAAGATTTTAATAAATATGTATTTATAATAATAAGTACAAGTTGTTTAGGAAATTTAATTAGTTACGCATATATAAAAAAATATTATAAGTTTGATTTTAGTAATATAAAAATAATGAACCATTTAAAGCCGATGTTTTTAATGGTTATAATATCAAATGCAAATATTTTATATACTCAATTAGATAGATATATGTTGGGTAGCATTGTAGGAATGACTTTATTAAGTTATTATGCTATTTCACAAGGAATAATGAGTGTTATAAATACATTGCTAATGTCTGTAATACAAGCTTGCATACCAAGATTAAATGGATATTCAGCAGGAAATAATAAAAAAGAATATATAAATCTTTTGACTAAAGTTTCTAGGGTATATTTTATGATTTTGTTTCCAGCAAGTATAGGTATCTTATTATTAGGAGAGGAATTAATTGTATTATATGGAGGAAGTCAATATGTTGGAGCAGGAGGTGTGCTGGCTTGTTTTGCAATATATATGATTACATTAGGATTTGATAATATATTGGGGAATCAAATTATGTATATAAATAAAAAAGAAAAAATACAAGTAAAATTTTTATTTGTAGGAGGCATAATAAATTTATTTTTAAATTTATTATGTATAAAGTTAAAGGTATTTACTCCAATAACGGCAATACTAACTACAACAGTAGCTAATATTGTAGTAATAGTATTACAGCACATATATATTAAAATTAAATTGAATATAGAATATAATATTTTTCAATTTAAAAATATTCAATATTTAATTATTAGTATGATTTTTATACCTATAGTATTAATAATAAAAAATATAGGTATAGGAACATTAAGTAGAGTAATAATATCCATTGGAGTATGTTGCATAATATATGGTGGAATTTTACTTATGAAAAAAGATGAGATAGTATTGATGATAATAAATAAATTTATGAGAAAAAAACAATCAGTAGAAAAAGTAAAAATTGAAAAATAAGTCTAAAATCTTTGTAGCATAATTATCTGCAAAGATTTTTTTATTGAAATTAAAAGTATAAGATGGTATAATTTTACTGTTCATAATATGAACAAAATATGAATGAGGTGTTGAGAAATGGTTAAGTTATTGTTTGTAATTAATCAAAATGGGAATTTAACGCAAAGAGATATAGCTATACAAATGAATATTTCATTAGGTAAAGTAAATGATTTAATTAAATCAGGAATACAGAATAATTATTTAGTAAAGCTAGAAAAAGGGTATGAGATAACAGAAAATGGGTTTGAGTTTTTAAAAGATGAAATAGAAAAGATTAGATTAGAAAAAATAAAATTAAATAATGATGAAGAAAAGTATATGGTTGATGTAGCAGTTATATTAGCAGCAGGAGAGAATAAAGAATTTGAAGTTCCAGTAACAAATTTAGAAATTGAAGGGAAATCAATATTGAGGAGAAATATTGAAGCTCTTAAAGAAGAAGGAATTAGAAAGATATATATTGTGCTTGGATTTAAATCAGATGAAATAATTGAAGCGTTTAAAGATGAAACTGGAATTACATTTATAAAGAATGAAAAATTTAAATGGACAGGCAATATGGAATCACTAAGTCTAATAAAAGATTATGTGGAAGAGGATTTTTTATTAATAGAAGGAGATATATTAATTGAATCAGTTTCATTTAGAGAGATGTTATCTTCAAAATTCAGAGATTGTATTTTAATAACAAATGAAAGTGGATCAGGAGATGAAGGATTTATTCAGTTAAAAGATAATTGTCTTTTTAAATTAGGAAAAGATATTCATCAATTTAATAGGATTGATGGAGAGATGATAGGAATAAGTAAAATATCATATAAATTATTTAAGATGATGGTTAATGAATATAAGAAAAATATAAATCCATACTTAAACTATGAATATATGCTTTTAGATGTATCTAGAAATTATATGGTTAACTGTATAAAAATTGATGATTTAGCTTGGGGAGAAGTAGATAATAGAGAGCAGTATGAAAAGTTGAAAAATTATATTTATCCAAAAATAAGAAGAAAAGAAATTAAATTTAAAAAAGAGTATATTGGAAATTTATTGAGAGAATGTTTAGATTTAAATGAATGTATAGTTAGTGATGTAGTAAGAATTGGTGGAATGACTAACAAGAATTATAAAGTTAGCTTTAATGAAGAAACAGTTATATTAAGAATGCCAGGTATAGGCACAGAAAAAATGATAAACAGAAAAAGTGAAATTAGAAATTGCAACCTTATAAAGGATAAAGAAATTGATGCAAAAATTCTATATATAAATGAAGAATCTGGAATTAAAATCGCTAAGTGTATCGAAGGTGCAGAAACATTAACAGGAAGAAGTGCGAAAAAGGAAGAAAATATAAGACTTGTAACTAGCATACTTAAAAAGTTACATACATCTAAAGTTGATATGGAAAATGAATTTAATCCCTTTGAAGAAATAAAGAAATATGAAGAAATAATATCAGAAATTAAAGGAAGATATTATGAGGGATATGAAAAAATAAGAGAAGATATTTTAAAGCTAAAAGAATATATGTGTGAAAATGGATTAAACAAAGTACCAAGTCATAATGATACACTTCCTGATAATTTTATAAAAGATGAAAAAGGAAAAATGTATCTAATAGATTGGGAATATAGCGGGTTAAATGATAATATGTGGGATGTTGCAGCTCATTCACTAGAAGCAGAATTTTCAGAGAAAGATGATGAATTACTATTGGAATATTATTTAGAATCAAATATAGATAAATGTTCAAGGAAAAGATTTTTAATGAATAAAATACTTCAAGATATTTTATGGTCATTATGGACAATCATAAAAGAGCATGAAGGTGAAAACTTTGGAACTTATGGAGTAGATAGATACAAAAGAGGATTAGCTAATTTAGAACGATTAAAAAATATAATATAAAAGAGGTATTAAAATGGAAGCTAATTTATCAACCAAAAAGTTACTAGGAAAGAATAGTGGTGTATTAAATGGAATATCATCAGCAATGTTATGGGGAGCTGATACAGTTTTAGTTGGAATATTAATTGCACAAATTGAAGGATTATCTTTTGCAAATATAATTATGATAGCACCATTTATAAGTGCATTTTTACATGATTTATTATCAAGTATTTGGATGATTGGTTATTTAGGAGTACGAAAACAATTAGGTAATGTAAAGAAATGTTTTAAAACTAAAAGTTTAAAATACGTAATTATAGGTGGAGCACTAGGGGGACCTGTTGGGATGGCCGGATATTTATTATCTATAAAATATCTTGGACCATCATATACAGCTATATTATCATCACTTTATCCAGCAGTTGGAGCTATAATGGCAAAAATAATTTTAAAAGATAAGATGAATAAATCAGGCTGGATAGGTTTAGTTTTAAGTATATCAGGTATAGTTCTTTTAGGAGCAACAGAGCTTACAGGAGTAGAGAACAGTATAGGAATAATATTTGTGTTACTTTGTGTATTTGGCTGGGGAAGTGAGGCAGTTGTATGTGCAATAGGAATGAAGGATGATGAGATAACATCAGAATTAGCATTGTTTTTTAGACAGTGTACATCTGCAATAGTATATGGTTTTTTAATAGTGCCACTATTTAAAGGACTAGGAGCAAGTTTTGCGGTAGCAGGAAGTAATATAATAATTTTGGTTGCAATAACATCTATATTTGGAACAGCATCATATCTTTGTTACTATGGGGCAATAAGTAAAATAGGACCAACAAAAGCTATGGGATTAAATATAACATATGTAGTATGGGCAATTCTTTTAGAATGTGTATTTATGGGGAAGGCACTTTCAATTAATACTATCGCAATAGGAAGTATTGTTATGGTTGGATCATATCTAATAGCTAAAGAGTAAAAATTAAATATATTAAAGGATAAAATTAAGAAGAGAATAGGAGAAAATTTATGAGAGCAATTATTTTAGCAGCGGGAATGGGGACAAGACTTAGACCATTAACATTAACAACGCCAAAAGCTTTAACAGTAGTTAATGAAAAACCACTTTTAGAGAGACAAATAGAGTATTTAAGAGAAAAAGGTATTGATGAAATAATAGTAGTTACAGGATATTTAAAAGAAAAGTTTGAGTATTTAAAAGAAAAGTATGGAGTTAAGTTAATATTCAATGATAAATATGATGTATATAACAATATTTATACTATGTATTTAGTTAAGGATTATTTAAAAAATTCCTATGTATTAGATGCAGATATATATTTAAATAGAAATTTTTTTAAAGAAAAGATGGAGACATCAGCATATTTTTCTGCATATAAAAATTTTAAAAATGAATGGAAGTTAAGAATTGGTGAAAAAGATAATGTAGAAGAAATTCAAATCTGTGAAAAAGGTGAAGGATATATATTATCAGGGGTATCTTACTGGGCAGAAAAAGATGCAAAAATAGTAGTAGAAAAATTAAATGAGATAATTCAAGGAAAAGATTTTGAAAATTACTATTGGGATGACATTATACGTCTAAATGTAGATCAGCTTAATATAAAAGTAGAAAAACTTAAAGAAGATGATATATATGAAATTGATAGTATAGAAGAATTAGAGTTATTGAATAAAAATTTAAAAAGAGGAGATATAAAAATATGCCTATAAAATATTACAATATTGAAAACAATGACATAGAAAAATATATTGAAAGTAAAAGATTTAAAAATTTTAATGAAGAAATGCGTAGAAAACTAGATATAGAGGATATAGAATATGAAATAGTTATAAAAAAACACAATTTTGATGAAAATGGGTATATAAATACTACAGTGCAAGCAAGTGCAAGATTTGATGAAAAATATTTAAAGGTTAAAGAAATTATATTCTATATTGATAACATTAAAGAAAGTATGGGGAAATTTAGAAAGTTATTTGGAGACGAAAATATAAGTAAAGGAATAAAAGAAATAGTAATTGAAATAGCACTTGTACATGAATTAATTCATATTCAACAATTTAAAAAAGGAATAATAAACTTGGAATACATGGGAAAAGAAAATAAAAAGGAGTATGAGGAAAGAGCAATTGAAAAAGAAGCAAAAGAAAAATCATATAAAATTATTGAAAGAAAAGGAAGTTTGGAGAGAATAGCAGTTGATTATATAAAAAATAATAAAGAAATAATAAATGATGATGTTAAAGATATTATAAATAGACTTAATACAACAACGAATAGATATAAGAGGATTTGAAATCAATAAGAGAAAATAATTGCTAAATATAGAAGGTGTCGACAATGTGTTGATACTTTTTTTCATAAATATAAGAAATGAGTTAAGAGGATAAAAGTAAAAGAAATAAGAATAACGATATATAAGAGTGTGATAAAAAGAAAAAATTAAAGTTAAGTTAAAAAATCATAGAAAATATTTTAAAAAAATGAGAAATATGGTAAAATATAAAAGCATTTTACGAAGGTTATTTAGCATATAAGATAAAATTCAAATAACTGTAAAATCCTAAATTACACTTTAAAATATAATTAGCATAATAGTACCATTTAGAACTAGTATAGTCTAAATTAGAAGACTAATAAATATTAAATAAAGAAAGAAAATATTATATGGAGAGTTATAGAGAGTATTCAAAAGATAATAAAAATTCAGTAATTAAATTTTATTATGGCCAATTTTTAAAAGTAACTGATTACAAAAGAATTTAGAATAGAGCTACGGCAAGTATAGGCCATAATAGAGAGTAGAATAGCAACTGGGCACAAAAGCGCCCAGAACGGACCCCGGCATCAATGCTATCAACTTAACCAAATCAGAGATTTAAATCTGATTTGGTTTTTACTT
>NZ_CAMTIG010000043.1 GCF_947072515.1 uncultured Clostridium sp. | reverse complement strand
AAAATAAAGGACTTTTTCAATTTTGAAAAAGTCCTTTGTCTACAAGCTGAAATGAGGTTGTTAATACAACCTCATTTTTATTTTATGCTTCTAAATTCTATTTATAAACATTAGATATGACACTTATCTAAATGACCTTTTAATATTTTAGCAGATTCTTGTAAACGTGCTTCTTCATCTTTTGCTAATGGAATTTCAACTATTCCAGTTGCTCCTTTTAAGCTTACTACAGTTGGTATTGCAAGATACATATCTTCTATTCCATACTGTCCTTCAAATAAAGATGAAACTGTTAAAATACTATTTGAATTTCTAAAAATTGCTTCAACTATTTTATTTATAGCAAGAGCTACTGCAAAATAAGTTGCATTTTTTCTACTTATAATTTCATAAGCAGCATTTTTTACGTCATTTTCAATTACTGTCTTTATCTCCTCATCCCATGCTAATTCAAATTGTTTTGCATAAAGATCCACATTTTCACCAGCAACACTTGCATTACTCCAAGTAACTACTTCACTATCTCCATGTTCTCCAATTACATATGAATGAATATTTCCATTATTTACATTTAAGTATTTACCTAACACATATTTAAGTCTTGATGTGTCTAAAACTGTTCCTGATCCAATAACTCTTTCTTTTGGGAATCCTGAAAGTTTATATGTAATATGAGCTAATACATCTACAGGATTTGATACTACTAATAATATTGATTTAGGACTTAATTTTGCTATTTGAGGTACAAAACCTTTAAAGATATTATAATTTTTTTCAATTAAATCTAATCTAGTTTCCCCTTCTTTTTGTCCTGCTCCTGCTGTTATTATTACTATATCTGAATCCTTTGTTTCTTCTAATGATCCAGCATATATATTCACTGGTTTTACAAATGAAGTTCCATGAACTAAGTCCATTACCTCTCCCATTGCTTTTTCCATATTTATATCGTAAATACAAATCTCTGTTGCAATTCCACTATTCATAAGTGCAAAAGCTGTTGTTGCTCCAACGAACCCGGCTCCAATTATTGATATTTTTCTTTTTCCTTCTATTAGCATTCTAAAACGCCTCCTTAGTATAAAAATAATAATTCCTTATTTATTGTAGATAAATTCTAACACTTTTAATCCTATTATTCAATATAATTCATGCTATCTTAATCATGTTTAAATTTTTCAAATTTTCAGATATGTATGTTTATACTTTTATTATGTAAAATTTAAGGTATAATTATAATATAAATTTTTTTGGAGGATTAAAATGAAATTACTTTTTTTTGATACAGAAACTACAAGCATTAGACCTGGACATATTTGTCAACTAAGCTATATAACTGTAGATACATCTACAAAACCACAAACTACTATAGGAAAGAACTTCTTCTTTACAGTAGATGAAATGGACCCTGGAGCACAATCCGTTCATGGATTTTCTTTAGAAAAGCTTTATGAATTATCAAATGGTATGTATTTTGATGATACAGTTCAAGAATTTGTGGATGATTTTTATGAAGCTGATTTTGTAATCGGACATAATGTCAATTTTGATATAAAGTTTATGCAAAGCGAATTACTTCCTATGGGAGCTGATTATAAGCCAAAAGATACTTTTTGTACTATGGGATATTATAAAGATATCTGTAAAATTTTAAAACCAAATGGTACATTTAAAAATCCAAAACTTGAAGAGGTTGTTTCCTTTTTAGGTATTACTAATGACCAAATCACATCTAAAGCAAATGCTTTATTTGAAGGTAGTGGAAATTATCATGATGCACGTTTTGATACTGCTGCTACTTATCTTCTTGTCATTGAAGGATTAAAGAAAAAATTAATTCCTCATGGTTATTTTACAGATAAGTTAAGCTCTAAATAACATATATTACTATTTATTCCTTGTAATATATATTTTTCTAAATTATAATTGAATTAGGAAAGTATTGGGGGGATTTATATGACTAAACAAGCTAAAACAGCTATATATTTTTTTATTAGTATTATTGTTTTAACATATACATTTTTTAGTTTTACAAATAGTGTACTTACAGGGCTTATTATAGGATCTTTTATATCATTATTTTTATTCTATGATCCTAAAAAAATCAAGAAAAAAAGTGATGTTATCAATACTGATTCTATTAATAGCAAATCTTAATTGTAAATTTCAAAAGGTGATGCAATCTTGCATCACCTTTTTTATATTTCTAAAATCTTTTCATATTCCTTTATAATCTCTTTATCCATAGGTTTAATGTTATCTAACGGATATTTTATTCCCATAGTTTCATATTTATTAACTCCTAATAAATGATATGGTAATAATTCTATCTTTTCAACATTATTTATTTTTTTAATAAATTCTTTTAACTCTAAAATATGCTCTCTACCATCTGTTATTCCAGGCACAACCACATGCCTTATCCATACTTTAGTATTATTTTCATTTAAAGCATCCATAAACTTTAAAGATTCATCCATCTCCATTAAGGTAATATTTTTATATCTTTCTTTTGTTACATCCTTGATATCAAAAAGTACTAAATCCGTATACTTTAATATCTCATTATATTCTCCAAGTCCAACCCCTGCAGTATCTATACATGTATGTATTCCATTTTCTTTACATAACTTTAATACTTCTACTAAAAACTCTGGTTGTCTTAATGGATCGCCCCCTGAAAAAGTAACCCCTCCTCCAGATGTTTGAAAATAACTTTTAAATCTAACTAACTTATTTACTATTTCTTGTGGTGTATATTCTTTTCCACCTTCTACTGTCCAAGTATCCGGATTATGGCAATATTTGCATCTTAATGCACAACCTTGCATAAAAACAATAACCCTTATTCCTGGTCCATCTACTAATCCCATTGATTCAATTGAATGTATTTTTCCTTTAATCATCCTTTTTCCCTTCCTCTAATTGTCTTATTTCCCTATTATTAGATTTTAAAATTAAATTTTTATAGTTTCCTTTATATAAAAAGGAGTGCCTAAGCACTCCTTTTTTTATATATTTTTATAAACTTTCGTGGAAAGTTCTGCTTATTACTTCTAACTGTTGGCTTCTAGTTAATCTATTAAAATTAACTGCATATCCTGAAACTCTAATAGTTAATTGAGGATATTTTTCTGGATGCTCCATAGCATCTTCTAAAGTAGCTCTGTCAAATACATTTACATTTAAGTGATGAGCTCCTTGAGTGAAGTATCCATCTAAAATAGAAACTAAGTTTCCTGCTCTTCCCTCTTCTTCTTTTCCAAGTGCTGCTGGAACAATTGAGAATGTGTTTGATACTCCATCTTCACAAGTTGGGTTATATCTTATTTTAGCAACCGAGTTTAATGATGCTAAAGCTCCATTTTCATCTCTTCCGTGCATTGGGTTAGCTCCTGGTGCAAATGCTTCTCCTGCTTTTCTTCCACATGGAGTAGCTCCTGTTTTCTTACCATAAACAACATTCGAAGTTATTGTTAAGATTGATAATGTGTGCTTAGCATCTCTATATAATGGATGCTTTTTAAGCTCTGTTGAGAACTTTTCAGTTATATATACAGCTAAATCATCAACTCTATCATCATCATTTCCGTATTTAGGGAATTCACCTTCAATATTGAAATCTACTGCAATTCCTTCTTCATTTCTAACTGGAGTTACTTTTGCATATTTAATAGCACTTAATGAATCTGCTACAACTGAAAGTCCAGCTATACCAAATGCCATTAATCTTCCTACATTAGTATCATGTAATGCCATTTGTCCTGCTTCATAAGCATATTTATCATGCATATAGTGAATTACATTCATAGTATCTACATATGTCTTTGCAACATTTTCTAATACTTTTTCGTAATTTGCTCTTACTTTTTCAAAATCTAAAACATCATCAGTTATTTTTTCAAGTCCTTGAATAACTACAGTACCTTTCTTTTCATCTACTCCACCATTGATTGAGTATAATAAAGCTTTAGCAAGGTTTGCTCTAGCTCCAAAGAATTGCATTTGCTTACCAACTTGCATAGCTGATACACAACAAGCAATTGCATAGTCATCACCATAAACTGGTCTCATAACTTCATCATTTTCATATTGGATAGCATCTGTTTTTATTGAAATTTCAGCACAATATTTTTTAAATCCTTCTGGTAAACTTGGAGACCAAAGAATTGTCATATTTGGTTCTGGTGCTGGTCCTAAATTAATTAATGTATGAAGATATCTAAATGAGTTTTTAGTAACTAAAGACTTACCATTTACTCCCATACCACCAATTGATTCAGTTACCCAAGTTGGATCTCCTGCAAATAAATCATTATATTCTGGAGTTCTTAAGTGTCTTACAAGTCTTAATTTTATAATTAATTGATCAATTAATTCTTGAGCTTCACTTTCAGTTATTAATCCTTCTTGTATATCCTTTTCTATAAATATATCTAAGAAAGTACTTGTTCTACCAAATGACATTGCAGCTCCATTATTTTCTTTAACTGCTGCTAAATATCCTAGATAAACAGCTTGTACTGCTTCTTTTGCATTGCTAGATGGTGCTGATAAATCTACTCCATAAGTTAATGCCATTTCTTTTATTGCACTTAATGCTCTAATTTGCTCATTAACTTCTTCTCTTGATCTGATAAGTTCATCAAGCATATCTCCTTTTAAATTATCAAGATCTCTTTTCTTTTCTCCAATTAAGAAATCTACTCCATAAAGAGCAATTCTTCTATAATCACCTATTATTCTTCCTCTACCATATGCATCTGGAAGTCCAGTTAAAAGTCCTGCACTTCTTGCAGCTCTAGTTTCTTTAGAATATGCATCAAATACACCTTGGTTATGAGTTTTTCTATATGCACTAAAATATTTATCTATATTTTCATCTAATTCATAGCCATATTCTTTTAATGAAGTATGAACCATTCTCATTCCACCAAAAGGATTAACAATTCTTTTAAGTGGTGCATCTGTTTGAAGTCCAACTATAACTTCATGCTCTCTATCAATATATCCTGCTTCATAGCTATTGATTCCTGACACCTTATCATTTGCAACATCTATTATACCTTTTTTTATTTCTTCAACGATTAAATCGCTTGATATTTCCCATACCTTTGAAGTTTTTTCTGAAATTGGTGCTAAGAAGCTTGAATCACCTTTGTACTCAGTGTAGTTCTTTTGAATAAAGTTTCTTACATCAATTTTCTCTTGCCAGTTTCCTGACTTAAATCCATCCCATTGTTTAAACATTAAAATGTCGCCTCCCATATTTGTTCTTAAATTTATATCCATGAATTAATTATATATGATAAATTTTTAACAGTCAATAATAATTTTCCATTAATTCCAATTATCTCTAGAAATATTAACTCACAATTTCATTTTAAAACAAAAAGGACAAATTGTAAATTTATTTTTACAATTTGTCCATATTGAAGCGAATTTTATTTTGCTCCATAAACTTTATAATATTCGTCTATTCTTGCTAATATATCTTTATCTAAAACTTTTTTCCCGTCTACTTCCTTTTCAGATAAATATTCTATTACTTCTTTCATTGTAACTATAGCACAAGTTTTAAATCCAAACTTTTCTCTTATTTCACATAAAGCAGACTTTTCTCCCTGCCCTCTTTCCATTCTATCAACTGATATAATAAGTCCTTTTACATCTACATCCCCTTGCTCTCTTAATATAGGCATAGTCTCATATATAGATGTTCCTGCAGTTGTTACATCCTCTACTATTAGTACTCTATCTTTATCCTTAATTTTTCCACCTAAAAGAATTCCTTTATCTCCATGATCCTTTACTTCTTTTCTATTTGAGCAATAATCTACATCTATATCATACGTATCTGAAAGCGCTATACTTGTAGTTACTGTTAATGGAATTCCTTTATATGCTGGTCCAAAAAGAACATCATAATCATTATTGAAATTCTCTTTTATAGCTTTTGCATAAAATTCTCCAAGTCTTTTTAATTGACTTCCTTTTTTATAATTTCCTGTATTTACGAAGAAAGGTGTCTTTCTTCCACTCTTTGTTGTAAAATCTCCAAAAGTTAATACGTTACACTCTATCATAAAATCTATAAACTCTTTTTTATAATTTTCCATCTTAAAATTCCTCCAACTTTGTTATTTATTAAACAATCCCTATTATTTCGTTAATATCTTTTATTCCTTCTTTTTTCAAGAAATTTTCCATACCTTCTATTATCTCTTTTCCTGCTAAAGGATTAAGAAAATTTACTGTTCCAATTTGAATTCCTGTAGCACCAGCCATCATAAATTCTATAGCATCTTCCCAAGTTTCTATTCCCCCAAGACCTATTACTGGAATATCTACCGCTTTTGCTACTTCATGAACCATTCTAAGCGCTATTGGTTTTATAGCTCCACCTGAAAGTCCTGCATATACATTATTAAACACAGGTTTTCTTTTATTTATATCTATTGCTAATCCTTTTAAAGTATTTATAAGTGAAAGTGAGTCAGCTCCAGCTTCTCTACATTTAACTGCCATATCCACAATGTCTTCTGCATTTGGTGATAATTTTACTATTAATGGCTTATCAGCTATTTTTTTTATTTTACTAACTACTTCATAAGCTACATCACCTTTTATTCCAAAAGCCATTCCGCCTGACTTTACATTAGGACAAGAAATGTTTAGTTCGATCATATCTATAGCTGTTCCTCTAAGCTTTTCTACAGCTATTTCATAATCCTCTATACATCCACCACCAACATTTGCAATTATATTAGTATTTAATTTTTTCATTTTCTCTAATTCATATTTTATAAAGTGATCTATTCCTGGATTTTGAAGTCCAACTGAGTTCATCATTCCACTTTTAGTTTCAAATACTCTTATTCCATCATTTCCTTCTTTAGGATTAAGCGTAAGTCCTTTAGATGAAATTCCACCTAACATTTCTACTGGATAAAAATTGCTATATTCTTCTCCAAATCCAAATGTTCCTGAAGCTCCTATAACAGGATTTTTAAAATCTACACCATTTATATTTACTTTTAACACACTATCACTCCTTAAAACTCTACATATTCTCCATTAAAAACAGGGCCGTCTTTACAAGTTCTTTTATTTCCGTCTTTTGTTTTACATGTACATACAAGGCATGCTCCAACTCCACAAGCCATATGTTTTTCCATAGATACAAAAACTTCTGTATTTTTCTTTTTGCACATTTCTACAACAGCTTTCATCATCACTTCTGGTCCACAGCAAAGAACCATATCGTATTCTTCTGGCTTAAATATTTCTGTTACAAAACCTTTATGTCCATACTTTCCTGTATTTGTAGTTATTTTAAGGTTATCTACATATTTTTCAATTTCTTTATCTAAATAAATTTCATCTCTAAATCCAGCATAAAAATTTATTTCTTCTGCTACATTTTTTCTTTTTGCTTCTTTTGCCACTTGAAGCATTGGTGCTACTCCAATACCTCCTCCAATTACAGCTAATCTCTTTACCTTAAAGTCCAAATTAAATCCATTTCCTAAAGGTCCTGTAAGAGTAACTTTTTCGCCTTCTCTCATTTCCGTAAATCCTTTAGTTCCTTCTCCTACTACTGCATAAAGAAAAGTTAGTTTATCATTTTCTTTCTCACATATGCTTATAGGTCTTTGAAGATATCCCTTTGTACTTTTTAGCATATAAAATTGCCCTGGCTTTATATCCGCCTCTTCTATTACAACCATTTTATATATTGATGGACTTATCTCTTCATTTAATAGTATTTCACTTTGTTTAAAATTCATTATAAATCCTCTCCTTTTAAAACTGCTGCTTTAATTTCATCTCTCATTCTTATAGCTTCTTCTCTTGCTGCATTTGCAAATTCTTTTTCATCTAGGCCTCTATTTTTATACGCTAGTAATATTCCTCTTGAAGAGTTTACTACTCCACCATTTCCATTATTTAAATACATAGCTACATCTTCTGCTTTTCCACCTTGTGCTCCGTATCCTGGAATTAAGAAGAACATATTATTTAAGCTTTTTCTTATTTTTGCTCCCTCTTCTATATGTGTACATCCTATAACTCCACCTATTGGCATATATCCATTTTCACCTAATAAGTCATGTCCAAGTTCAGTTAATTTTTCTCCAACTATATCATAGACATTTTTTCCTTCGGCATCCTTTATATATTCAATATCTTTTGCACCCTTATTTGAAGTTCTTACTAAGCTAAAGATTCCTTTTTTTCCACTTTCTAAATAAGGCATGTATGGTTCTATACTATCCATTCCCATGTAAGGACTTAATGTTATAAAGTCTGCTTCAAAATCCCCTTCGAAATGGGCTTTTGCATACATTTTAGCAGTTGCTGCTATGTCGCCTCTCTTTATATCTGCTATTATTATTAAATCTTTTTTTCTTAAGTATTCTAAAGTTTCTTTATATGCAAGCAATCCTTCTATTCCTAAAGCTTCATAATAAGCGATTTGTACCTTAAAGCAGCTTGCAACATCTTCTGTTTTATTTATTATTTCTTTATTAAATTCTACAATTGCTTCTCTTGGACTTTTCCCATTCTTTATACACTCTGGAATATAACTTAAGTCCGTATCTAATCCTATACAGACTAATCCTCTCTCTTCTACTCTCTTATATAGCTTATCTATTATTCTCATATCTTACTCCCCTTTATATAAAACTTTTCCAGCTTTTATTGTCATTTTTACTTCTCCAAAAAACTCCATTCCTTCGAAAGGTGTGTTTTTTCCTTTAGAGTAAAATTTATTTGAATCTACTTTTATCTTTTTATTTAAATCTAATACTACTAAATCTCCATCCATTCCTATACCCAAAGTTCCTTTATTCATCTTTAGAAGTTTTGCTGGATTTCTTGACATAAGCTCTGATAATTTATTTAAACTCACTACTCCATCTTTTACAAGCCTTGTGTAACATATAGGAAAAGCTGTTTCTAACCCTACCATTCCCGGTGCTCCCTTTTCCTTATCTTCCTTTGTATGAGGTGCATGATCTGTACCTATACAATATACATCTCCATGTTTTATTGCTTTTAAAAGAAAATCTACGTCTTCTTTTTCTCTTATAGGTGGATTTACTCTATAATCATTTATTTCCTTAGTTAAAGCTATATGGTGTGGTGTAACTTCACAAGTTACATTTACTCCCTCACATTTCCCATCTATTATATATTTCATTGCTTCTTTTGTACTAACATGACACATATGAAGTCTAGCTCCTGTAACTTTTGCTAATGTTATATCCCTCCATGTCATCATATTCTCTGCAAGTCTCATATCAACTCTTGAAAATTCCTTTGTTTCAGCATGGGACATAACTACCCAATCATTTTCTTTTGCTATAGCCATAGCATCCATCATTATTTTAGAATCTCCAACACCAACACCATCATCTGATATTGCTTTTATTCTTTCATCTGTTTTAAACTCTTTTAAATGCTCTAAAGATTTTCCATCAAAGTTTTCAGTTATGGTTATACATTGATGTATATCTACAAGATTTAATTCTTTTGCTTTATTATCTACATAATCTAAAACTTTTTTATTTGAGCATATTGGTTTTGTATTTCCCATTAAACAAACTCCTGTATATCCACCTCTTAAAGCTGCCATACTTCCTGTTTGTAAATCTTCTTTGTAAGTAAAACCTGGATCTCTAAAGTGAGCATGTGTATCTACAAAGCTTGGCATTACCGTAAGTCCTTCTGCATATAACACTTCTACATCTTTTTTATTTAAATCTATTCCTAGTTCTTTTATTTTTCCATTCTCTATATACACATCCCCAATAAAGTTTTGTGTACTATCAATTAAATTTGCATTTTTTATTAATATATTCATATCCATTCCTCCACTTAAATACTTTGGATGTGATCACAATATTCACATCTATAAGTTCCTTTATTTTCATCTACTAAAATAAAACTTTGTGGTACATATTTTTCATTTATAGTTATACAATTTTCATTTTCACATATTATTTCATCTATAACTTTACTTTTTAATTTTGGATTGAATTTATTTATTATATTTTCATTTTCTATTTCATTTATTGTTATATTAGGGGAAATCATTGCAATCATACTATAGTCTATCTTTTCTCTAAGTTCCATTTTTATGATATCCTTTTTTCCCATACTTTCACTTTCTACATTCATGATTAATGCTACATTTAGATTTGTATTTTCAAGTTCTAATTTATTAAATATCTTTATTCCATACCCTGCTTTTATATGGTCAATTACGATTCCATTCTTTATTCTAGCTATCTTTAACATTCTTCTACCCCCAACAATTTGCATATTAAAGCCATTCTCACATACATTCCATACTCAGCTTGCTTAAAATACGCTGCTCTAGAATCTTTGTCAACTTCCATTTCTATTTCATTTACTCTTGGAAGTGGATGCATTACTATCATGTCATCCTTTGCTTTATTCATTTTTGTTTTATCAAGGATATAACTATCTTTAAGTCTTAAATATTCTTCTTCATTAAAAAATCTTTCTTTTTGTATTCTCGTCATATACAAAACATCAACTTCTTCTATTGCATCTTCTAATTTTTCGATTTCTACAAATTTAATATTATTCTTTATTAATATTTCCTCTTTTATATAATCTGGAATTTTAAGTTCTTTAGGTGATATTAAGTAGAACTCTATTCCTTCATATCTAGTCATTGCTTTTATTAAAGAATGTACTGTTCTTCCAAACTTTAAATCTCCACAAATTCCTATCTTTTTATTTTTTAATTCGCCCTTTAAATTTTTTATAGTTAATAAATCTGCTAAAGTTTGAGTTGGATGCTGATGCCCTCCATCCCCTGCATTTATTATTGGAACATTTGAATAAAGACTTGCTACTCTAGCAGCTCCTTCTTTAGGATGCCTCATAGCTATAACATCTGAATAAATTGATACTATTTTTATAGTATCTGCTAAAGTTTCACCTTTAGACGCTGAACTTGAATTTGGTTCTGAAAAGCCTAATACATTTCCTCCAAGTCTCATCATAGCTGATTCAAAGCTAAATCTTGTTCTTGTACTAGGTTCATAGAATAGTGTGGCTAAAATTTTACCATCACATACTTTAGAATATTTTTTAGGATTTTTTAGGATTTTTTCCGCTAGTGAAAAAATTTCTTCTAATTCTTCTACTTTAAAATCCATTGGATCAATTAAGTGTTTATCTTTTAACATTTTACATTCACTCCTTTTTAACCTCTCCGTGTTAAATTTAAAGGTATTTTTTATTATATATTTATTAATTTATTGACTATCAATTTATAAAAAAAGCCTTCCTTACAGTGTAAGGAAGGCATAATAACCCAAAGGTTAGAATAGTCTTATCTTTCTCATCTTCCTTACAGGTCTCTCTGGACCTCTTTAAAGGTTTTCTTGTATGTAAGAATATCATGCTTAATATTTTTTGTCAATATTTTGATTAAAAGATTTATTCTGCAATTTCTATATGCTCTTTATTTTTAAAACTTTCCTTAACAGCTTTTATAAACATAATTAAGAAATTAACTAATACGTATAAAATAAGCGCTGTTGTAATTACTAATTCAAATATTGCTAGGCCCCTAAATATAACTCCCACAGTTGTGTATCCAATAAAGTCTACGTAGGATGCCATTTTTAACATAGCTAAAAGACTTATTGCAAGTGGGAATGTAAAGCTTGCTTGAATTGGTAAAAAACCATTCTTTAATGATCTTGGTATTTTTATATAAACATACACTAAATTAAAGATAGATGTAATAAATAATATCCCTAGTATTATTTCATTTGGAGTATTTGTATATGCTAAATATCCGCTTATACAAAGACTTGCTGGTGCTGATAATACTGCTATTGCCGGCGATATGTTTTCATTTATTTTATCTTTTTTAAATAGTCTATATAACATAAATGGCCATACTATTACATATAAAACTGTTCCAACGATAAGTAATGCTAGTGCAATATTTTTATATCCCATTTCCATTCCTGAAACTGTTCCTACAACCATACCAACTAATTGAATAAACCAACTTGGTAACATATCTTCCATTTTAAATTTCCTTGCTCTAAAACCAAAGAATATTAAAAATAATGCTACATGTATGACTATTGCTGAAAACCATAAAATTTTCCCCATCAAAGGATCACCTTTGTAAAGATATGCTGCTATTAAAAATAATGCCATATCGAATGTTGGATAAAAACTTCCTAAAACAGGACTTTTTAATTCTTCTACAACCTTACGAGGATAGATTATTACCTTTAATACCATTATATAAAGGGCAATTATTCCAAATGTGATTGCTGCAGTAGTAAAGTATGGATATCCTAGTGATGTAAAGCAATTACTTAAAGTTATAACCCCTAAGGCTATACCACACATTCCTATTGGATAATTCTCTAATTTTCTAAATAAATTTTTCATTTAATCCCTCCTATTTATTAATAATTTTAAACTACTCATTTAAAATTTAAAAGGGAGTTTTCTTAAAAACTTATGTCTTTTTCTTCTTTACATCTATAAAATAAAAAATATATGGAATTAAATTCCATATATTTCTATTTTAATTCCAATTATTCATTATACTATCCCAAGCCATCTTTCCACATTTAGCTAATGTTACTGTTCCATACACACTATTTGGAATATCTTGTGATAATACCGTAAAAACAAACTCACCTTTAGATAATCTAATTAATGCTGTATCATTTTCAACACCTTTTTTATCTCCTGTTTTACTAGAAATTTCATACTTTAAATCGTCTGGAATATATAAAGCTAATTTATTTCTAATTTGTTGTCTTCTCAATATATCTATAAGCATTATACTATTTTTTTCATCTAAAAAAGTTTTATTATAAAGATGCTTCCATATAAGTCCTAAATCCTTAGATGATGTATAATTTTCTGTATCTACTTCATTTCTCTCATCTGCAGTTTTTCTATTTAAAACTGTATTTTTTAACCCCATTTCTTTTATATCTTCATTTATTACATCCATTCCAACTATATCAATTATTTTATTAGCTGCAGTATTATCGCTCTGTATAAGCATTGCAACTAATAATTCAAAAATTGTATAATCACGTGAGTTAAATTCATGAATGATTCCTGTTCCATATACCTTATCGGATACATCAATCTTTATTTTATCTAAAAAAGTAACAGTTCCTCTCTCAACTGCTTTAATAAGTGATACTGCAATTGGAAGTTTCATGCAGCCTGCACTTATCATTTGAACGTTTTCATTATATCCATATGTGAAACCACTAGATAAATCTTCAAAATAGAATGAATAAGTTCCAATTCTTGACTCTAAATATTTTTTTATCTCCTTCATAATACCCTCCAGCTCTAAAAAATTCTCTAATTTTAATATAAGTATAACATATTTTCAGAAAATTTTGAACATTTTAAAAAATTTGTTATATAAAGGCAAGAATATATCTTGCCTTTCATTTATATTATATGCTTTATATTATGAATTTAATCACCAAAACAAATTCCTATTGCTTTTGCTGTTTTTACAAGCTCACAATTTTCTTCTACATTCTTAGTTTTTTGGCCAATTACATTCTCTAAACTATCATATGCTAATTTATCACCTTTTAAACATACCATATTGCCAAATAATCCTTTTTCAATCAACTCTACTGCTCCTACACCATATCTAGTAGAAAGAATTCTATCATAAGTTGAAGTATTTCCGCCTCTTTGTACATGTCCTAAAACAGTACACCTTACTTCATTTTCTTTTATTATTTTTTCTAAATCTTCAGCAAGTTTATTCCCAATACCACCTAATCTTATAGGGTCTGGGCTGTCTTCAACGATTTTAGATACTACAACTTCACCATCTTTTGGTTTTGCACCTTCAGCTACAGTTATAATTGTAAATGGTTTACCATTTTCTTTTCTTTCATTAATCTTCTTTACAATTTTATTTATATCATACGGAATTTCAGGAAGTAAAATTACATCTGAAGATCCTGCTATTCCTGATTCTAATGCTATCCAACCTGCACCTCTTCCCATTACTTCACAAATCATTATTCTATGATGGGATTCTGCTGTTGTATGTAGCCTGTCTAAAGCTTCTGTTGCTACATCTATAGCTGTATTAAATCCAAAAGTTACATCAGTTGAAGCTAAGTCATTATCAATAGTCTTAGGAACTCCTATAACATTAATCCCTTTTCTTGAGAAATCCCTAGCTGAAGTTAATGTTCCATCTCCACCTATAACAACAAGAACATCTACCCCTTCTTTTTTTAGATTTTCAACGGCAACATCAGAAACATCTCGCTTTACTTTAACTCCATTTTCTTCTACTTGATAATCAAATAAGTTATCTTTATTTGAACTATATAATATAGTTCCCCCTCTGTGAAGTATTCCTGATACATTTTGAAGAGTAAGTGGCATAAAATCATTATTATATAGTCCCCTATATCCAAATTTATATCCAATTACCTCTAATCCATGATTTAAAATAGCTGCTCTAGTCACGGCTCTTATTACTGCATTTAATCCTGGACAATCTCCTCCTCCAGTTAATAATGCAATCTTCTTAATTCCGTTGTTCATCTTCTAATTCCCCCTTTATACCATGCTATTTTTAAACATCTTGACAATTAAACCCACTTCTATTTCGTCAATCTATTTTTTGGTAAATTTAGAAAATATTTAATATTTTCCCTTTTTATAATACCATATTTATCCTTTTTATAAAAGTTTTTTTTATTTTCATAATAATTTATTCAGTTTTTACTTTTCTTTTCAAATATTATTGTAAAAAAAATAAATCCAGTAAACTGGATTTATTTCTTCTTTATAATGCTGGAAGTGTTATAACTCCAACAAATACTAATATTGCTAAAAGAATCCCCATTGCAACTCTATAAACTGCAAATATTCTCATTGGTTTTTTCTTTAAGTATGCAACGAACTTATCCATAACAACTATAGCTACTATGAATGCAACTATAAATCCTACACCTAATGCAATCCATTTTGATGTATCCATTATCGAAAAATCAAACTTCATTAAGTCTAACCCTGATGATCCTATCATAGCTGGAATTGCTAAAAAGAATGAAAATTCTGCCGCTACTGGAGTTGATAATTTACCTATCCATCCTCCCATTATAGTTGAAGCACTTCTAGACATTCCAGGCCACATCGCAAAACATTGTGCAACACCTACTATTAGAGCTTGTTTTGGTGTTATGTCATCTATATCTGTTGCCTGTGGTCTCTTTTTTCTAAATATATTTTCTATTACTATAAGTAATATACCACCTACTATAAATCCTACTATAACCGATTGTGGTGTAAAAAGACCTTTTATAGCATCATGTAATGCAAACCCCACAACAGCTGCTGGAATTGAACCAATTATTACATTTATTCCAAATCTAAACCCTGTTTTTCCTTCTCTACCTCTAGTAAATATGTATTTAAAAAATTCTACTACACTACTACTAATTTTTTTCCAATATAAAACTACTACTGCAAGTATGGCCCCTAATTGGATTACCACAGTAAACATATTTGCAAACTCTCCTGTAAAGCCAATAAGATCCCCTACTAAAATCATATGTCCTGTTGATGATACTGGAACAAACTCTGTTATTCCCTCAACAATACCTATAATTAAAGCTTTCAATATTAAAATCAAATCTAATCCCACTAAAATATCCCCCCATTTCTATATCTTGACTATTTAATTATAATTCTTTAACATTTTATTGTCTATGTGAAATTTATTTTAATTTTATTACTTTTTAATTAACTTGCATTGAAAATACTTTTTTTAAAACAGCTTTTCTATTCAATTTATATGATTTTTTTCTTTTTTCCAGTTCATATTATTCATAACTTTATCAATAAAAAAATACTGTCTTATAATTCTTATCAAACTACAAGACAGCTTTTTCAATCTATTTTACTACTTTATTTAGTAACTCTTCTTTTTCCTTTTCTAGATCTGGAACATAACTTTTTAAAATTTCCAAATTACCTTTTATTATATATTTACCTAAATATGCTGGAATAAGAATACTATCACCTTTCTTAATTTCTATAACTTCTCCATTGCCTTCTATACATCCATTACCTTCTACACATGTATATAAATGAAATCTATCCTTTTCACTATTTAATGTAATTTCCCCATTTAAAATATATTTTTCTATAGCAAAAAATTCACTTAAACATAATATTGTTCTGTCATACCCTTCTTCATGTATAGTCACACCTTTAATATTTTCAGATTTTAAATCAAAATCTATTACATCTAATGCCTTTTCTACATGTATTTCTCTTCCTCTATTAAAATCATATACTCTATAAGTTGTATCACTATTTTGTTGTATTTCTGCAATAATTACCCCTTCACATATAGCATGTACTAATCCACTCTTAACATAAAACATATCACCTTTTTTTACTGGTATTTTATTTAAATATTTATCTAAATTGCCTTTTTCAATTGCTTCTTTAAATATTTCCTTTGTGCAATTCTTAGTTCCTACTATTAAACTTGCCTCTTCTGTTGCATCAACTACATACCAAGCTTCAGTTTTCCCTAAATCATTTTCTCTTTTCGCATATTCATCATCTGGATGTACTTGTACTGAAAGTTTGTTATTTGAATTTATTAATTTTATTAATAAAGGAAATTTATCTAATCCTATCTTATCTCCCATAACCTCTTTTCCATAAGTTTGAATAAGTTTATTAAAATCCATTCCTTTTAAGTTACCATTTTTAATAACACCTGTCCCATTTTTATGACAAGCAATATCCCAACTTTCTCCTATTTCTCCCTTTGGAACATTATCTCTAAATTTTTCAAAATCTCTTCCACCCCAAATTTTGTCATAGTATAAGTTTTCAAATATAATTGGATACATTTTATTCTCTCCTTTTTTCCTCTGAATATTATTTATTTTAAAAATTCTAAATTATCTATTTGCCAATTTTGAATAGATGTTTCTTCTACTTCCTCATAGACTTTTTTTATCAATGAAAAATTTACTGAAACACTTTCTTTAATTTTAATGTCAGTTTTTTCTTTAATATTTTCCTTTGCAGTTTTTATATTACTCATAGCTCTTGATATATTCTTTTCATAGTTCGTGTAATAAACCGCTGCATTATTTAATGCTTTTATATTAAAATTATCTACATCATATGCTTTTCTTATATTTTCTATCCCATACTCTAAACTTCCTTGTTCTATATACATAATTCCTAGATAATTGTAAAGTTCACTATTTTCTGAATCTATCTTAATAGCATTCTTTATTGTTTCTATAGGCAATTTCTTTTCTTCCCCTTTTGATTCAATAGTTGCTTTTTCTACAAAATTTCTATAATTATAAGAATCTAATTTAGTAGCTATATCATAATATATATATGATATTTCATTTAAACCTTTATCTCTATAAAATTCTGCTGCCGTCTTTATAATTTTTATACTATATGGACTCTTTAAAAGTCCTTCTCTAATATAAGTTCCTGCACTATCAATATCTTTTGTTTCCTTTTTTAGTATATCAGAAAATAAGGTATATGCCTTCCCAAAATTTTCATTTATTTCTAAAGTTTTATTTGCATAATGTATAGCATTTTCCAAATCATCTCTCTTTGTATATATACCTGAAAGAACATACGCCCCTCCGTAAGTATCTTCAAAATTTTCTTTTATTTCATTTATTAATATTTCACTTCTTTTCTCATCTAAATCTTTTTCACTTGCTTGAAGTTCTAATATTAATCTACTAAATTCACCTTCTTCGATGTTGTTCATTCTCTTTATTCCATTATCATAAGTTTCTGGATTCATTATTTCAATTTGAGCTATAAATATATTATCCATAGTATCTTTTTCATTTTCTTTAATATATTTTATAAAATCTCTTTCATCCTTATACTCTCTTAAAATATTTAGTACATTAATATTTGTTTTATCAAGTTTATAACTCTCTTTTAAATATTTTATCCCTTCATTATAATCTTTTAATAAGATATTCATTTCTCCCAATTCACTTAATCTGTAACTATTTTTTCTATCTACTTTCATTGAATCTAAAATATTTTTTGCCTTTATTTTATCTCCATTCACTAAGTAAGCTACTACTAATGTTTCTTTTAATAAATCATTTTCAAATTCTTCAAAAAAAAACTCTCCATACTCAATTGCCTTTTCAACATTACCATTTACCAAATATGTAAAAGCAATTTCCTTTGATAAGGCTTCCATTTCTTTTTCATACTTATTTTTTCCTTCTACATCTAATTGTACCCTACTTTGAATATAGGCTTTTTCTGCAAAAGAATTCGATATAAGTAAGTCTCCCTTTATAGAATGTATCTTACTTTCTTCTATTATATTTGCAGGCCATTTTTCCTTTTCTCCTTCCTTTTTTAATTTTTCAATAGCTTCATCATATTTACCTTCATAATATTCTCGTTTTTCTAAGTCAATTACTATTTCAGTATTTTTAATCTCTTCTTTCATTGCCACTTTACATATAAACGATATCATCAACGCAAATGAACACACACCTATGATAATCAAGAAGCTTTCCATATTTGGCCTTTTTTCAATATTTGGCCTTTTTTCAATATTTTTTTTATTTTTCCCCAAGAAATTCCCCATAAATCCTCCATCTTTAATTCATATATATTTAATATTATCAAAATTTTGCTAACATTTCTAGTTTAAATAGCTTTTTAACACTATTTTCATTGAAATATACTCTTTTAGGGGTTAATATATATTTATGTTTAAAAGCATATCTTTTTATTATTATTGGTAATACTTATTAAAGTAAGGATGGTGAATATTATTAATATAAAATCTATTATAAGTATAATCGCTAGTAAAATAGTCTTATTCTTATCAAAAAACTTTTTAAAAGGCGGAAGTAATTTTCCTGGGAAAGTTGCTTTAAAGCTAGACAAAAAAATATTAAAAACTGTAGCTAAAGACTATAAGGTAGTTCTTGTTACAGGAACCAATGGGAAAACAACAACTACAAGTATGATTTATAACATATTAAAAGAATCTGGTTGTCGAGTTATAACTAATAGCACTGGTGCTAATATGTATCCTGGAATAGTTACTTGCTTCGTAGATAATTTTAAGTTTGGGAAATCTAATAAAAGATCATTTGCAATTATTGAAGTTGATGAAGCAAATGTTAAGTTTATAACTGAACATTTAAAACCTGAACTTCTTACAATAACAAATCTTTTTAGAGATCAACTTGATAGATATGGTGAGGTCTACACTACTCTTTCTAAAATAATGGAAGGTGTTGTAAAAACTCCATCAACAAAACTTATTTTAAATGGGGATGAATCTCTTCTTGGGAAATTAGATGTTCCTAATGAAACATCATTTTATGGTTTTTCAGTTCCTGTTAAAGAAGGAGTTAAGCTTGATGTAAATGCCGATGCAAAATTCTGTAAATTTTGTAAAGCTCCATATGAATATAACTACATAACTTACAATCATTTAGGTGATTTCTATTGTCCAAACTGTGGATACAAACGTAGTGAACTTAAATATTCAGTAAATGAAATAATCGACTTAGAACCAAATAGTTCTGAAGTTATGATAAATGATGATGTAGTTAAAATTAGCCAAGCTGGTGTTTACAATATCTATAATGGACTTTGTGCTTATGCTATGGCAAAAGAACTATCTATGCCAACTGAATCTATATTAAAATCTTTAAGTAAACAAGATTCAAGCTTCGGTAGACAAGAAGTTATAAATATTGATGATAAGCAAGCTAAAATAATTCTTGTGAAAAATCCTGCTGGTTACAACCAAGCTATCGATACTCTTTGTCTTAACAAAGAAGAGTTCTCTTGTCTATTCATGCTAAATGATAATTATGCAGATGGTAGAGATGTTTCTTGGATTTGGGATGTAGATTTTGAAAAACTTCATACATTACCTATAAATGATGTATTCATTTCTGGAATGAGAATGTATGATATGGCAGTGAGACTTAAAACTGCTGGATTAAATGAAGATAATTTCAAAATAGAAGCTGATTATGAAAAGCTTACTAATATGATTAAGTCTTCTAAAGATAAGAATTTTTATATCTTAGCTACTTATACTGCTATGATAAATTACAGAAAGTATCTTCATTCTAAGGGATACATCGAAAAACTTTGGTAAGGAGAAATTTTATGGAATTAAATATCTGTCATCTTTATCCAGATCTTTTAAATGTTTATGGTGATGTTGGTAACATTCTAATCCTTAAACAAAGAGCTGAAAGACGTGGAATAAAGGTAAATATAATAAATATTTCTATTAATGATACTTTTAATGCGGATAATTTTGATATTGTCTTCTTCGGTGGTGGGCAAGATTATGAGCAATCTATAGTATCTGATGATTTAAAAACTGATAAACGCGAAGAGCTACATAAATATGTAGAAGAAGGTAAAGTTTTATTAGCAATTTGCGGGGGTTACCAATTATTAGGTAATTATTATAGAGCTCCTAATGGTGAAAAACTAGAGGGTTTAGGTATTTTAAATATCTACACTGAAGGTGGCGACACTAGATTTATTGGTAACACAGTAATTCATAATGAGGATTTCAATGAAACATATGTTGGTTTTGAAAATCACTCTGGTAGAACTTTTATAAACGATTTAAAGCCACTTGGAAAATGCCTACAAGGTTATGGAAATAATGGTCAAGATGGGCATGAAGGTTGTATCTATAAAAATACTTTTTGTAGTTATTTTCACGGATCATTACTTTCAAAAAACCCAGAACTTGCTGATCGTTTCTTAACTCTAGCTTTAGATAAAAAATATAACGAGAATATCACATTAGATCCATTAAATGATACTTTAGAATTAAAAGCTAAAGAATGTATTATAAATAGATCTAAAGAAAAAAAGTAGATTTTAAAATCTACTTTTTTTCTATAAATTTTCTATTTATCACTTTTGTATTTGTTAAATAGTCTATTTCTTCTCCTGTTATCTCATCTAAACATTTAAATTCATAACCCTTACTTTTATATGTATTTATAAGTTCTTGTAATGTGCTAACAGTAGTATCTTTAACATCTGTATCATGCATCAATACTACTTCCACTTTATATCTTCCACAATTTTTTTTAAAATTATTTTTTAATTTATTTGCAGATACAATCACTGCTTCTGCATCACCTGAATCTACATTCCAATCAATATAATTTATACCTTTTTTATTTAATTCCTTTAAAATATTATTTTTAATATCATAATTTGATACCTCATTTGTAGCTCCACCAGGCAATCTTACAAAATTAAAGTTATATTCTTCACCTAATATATTTTGTAAATTTTTATTACATGCATCTAAGTCACAAAAATATGAATTTTCATCAGCATAAATTTGTTTATAGTTATGTACATTACAATGCGGATATATTCCCATTTCATACTCTCTCAATTTTTCTAATTTTTCTTTATATTTAACTGCATTTCCTCCTACTACAAAGAAATTCCCTTTTACAGCATTATTATTTAATATTTCTAATACCTTTTCTGTATTTATACTCGATGGTCCATCATCAAAAGTTAGATAAACGGTTCTTTTTAATTCACCTCCCTTTACAACTTTCACCTCTAGTATGGTAAATGTTGTGATCAAAATAACTAAATAAAATAAAATCTTATATCTTTTTTTCAAAATACCACCCTCTCATCTCTTATTTTGCCTAAAATAATAAATTTTATTAATAAATTGTAAGAATTATATTATTTTTTTGTTATTGTTATTATATATTTTAAATGTTATACTCATTTTGAGTATGTCCCAAAATAATCAAACGAGATGGAGAGATTGCTTTGACGAAAACAAATTTTTTTACTAAAAAAAATTTGCTTATTAAATTAATAGCTTTACTATTTATAATTTCTTTATTCTTACCTTTTTCATTAAATGCTTCAGCAGATCCTGTATCTACTAAGGCAACTAATGAAACAACTCAAACTAATGAGCCGAATATAACTGGTAAATTTGCATTAACAATGGATTTAAAAACAGGGGAAATTATCTATTCAAAAAATGCAGACAAAAAAGCTTATCCAGCTAGTTTAACAAAACTTATGACCGCTCTTTTATTTGCAGAGCATGCAAATAAAACTGACGAAATTAAGTTTACTGAAGAGGCTTCTAAGCAACCACCATATTCATTACATTCAAATTGGCCTGGCGTATCAATCAAAGTTGGACAAGCTATGTCTGCTGAAGATGTTATGAAGGCTTTACTTATGTTTTCTGCAAACGATGCAGCTTATATGATAGCAGATTATGTTTCAGGAAATTCTGCTAACTTTGCAAAACTGATGAATGAAAAAGCTCAAGAGTTAGGTATGAAAGATACACATTTTGTAACTGCAAATGGATTACATAATCCAGAACACTACACAACAGCTTACGATTTAGCTATTCTTTTAAAAGCAGCATTTAATAATCCATGGGTTCGCGAAACTATGGAAATGCAAAATTCTAGTATTATGATAAATAATAAGAGAGTTGATCTTGTTAATAGAAATGATGGACTTGGAAAAGATGGTAACATTGCTGGTAAAACAGGGACTACTAATGATGCCGGTAATTGTTTAGCATCCGTCTATGACAGAAATGGTAGACAAATTCTTGGAATAGTTCTTTTTTCTAACGACATGAATACACCAGATTACAGATATAAAGATATGGAAACAATTATGAATTATAGCTATAATGCTAAACCATCTATCTTTATAGAAAAAGGGAAATCTATAAAAGATGTCACTTTAAAGTATAAACTTTTTGGATTTTTTGGACCAGTTAAAGAAGTAACTGCTCCTATTACTATTGATAATGATGTTATGTTATATAACAATTCCTTTAATGTGAATCATACTCAAGTTCATTTTAATGTAAATGATGAGAGTGCATGGAAGGCAACATCTAAAGATAGTATTGATTTAACACTTGTATCTGGTCTATATAAGACTACTATTAAAGGTTCTCTAGGTATTTCTAAATTTGATTTAATAAAAGCAAATGTTTTTATATACTTAGGTGTTCTTATTTGCATAGTTCTAATCATATTAATTATTTTATTTATTATTAGAGCTATAAATAAAAGACGTTATAAAAGAACCCGTTATTCAAACTATAGAAGAAGATATTAAATTATGTTATATAGAAAGAAACTAGGTTTTTTAATTACCTAGTTTCTTTTTTACTTTTCTTTTTATTTACTTTCTCTTTTTATTTAAAGCTTTCTTATTCTTCTTCTTTTTATTATATCCTTCTTTTCTTTCCTTTTTATTATGTTCTTCTTTTATTTCCTTTTTTTCTTTTGTTTCCTTCTTCTTCATTACTGAATAACCAAATTTTCCAATAGGTTTTTTAGGCATAGGATAGTATTCCCCATGACAATATGTAATTAATTCACCTTCCTCAAAATGTATCTTTCCTTTTTCATCCATTAAATCCTCGTCTATATGTGAACATAAAACATCAGCAATTATCATATCATGTGTTCCTAAAGGAATTATTTTATTTACCTTACATTCTATTGATACTGGACATTCTTTTATATAACTTCCATGTATTTCTTCACATGGAACCATTGTAAAATCACATTCTTCTATTTTATCAATATTTCTACCACTTCTCACACCACAATAATCAACCTTTTTAACCATATCTTTTCTTGGCATATTTACTACAAATGTCATAGATTCCTTCAAATATTCATAAGATAACCTTTCAGGTCTTACTGATATAGATAACATTGGTGGCTTTGTACAAACAGTTCCTGCCCAAGCTACTGTAAATACATTTTCCTTTCCTTCTTTATTTTTTGTTGAAATAATTACAACTGGTACTGGATTTAAAACTACACTTCCTTTAAACTTCTTTTTACTCATCATTTAACTCCCACTCTTTAAATTTTTCTTCTATGCATCCTAAGACTGCTTCTTTCCCATTTCTAACTATTGGCGATTTTAAAAGTTTTGGATTTTTTAAAATTATTTCTTCTTTCATTTCAACAGCTCTTATTTTATCTAGATTCGATTTTTTATAATCTTTACTATTTACATTGATTAATTCATTTATTTTTATTGATCTTTTTATATTATTTAATTCTCCTTTAGATATTCCTTTTTCATCTAAATCAACTAAAGAATATTTTATCCTTCTTTCTTTAAAGTATCTTTCCACTTTTTTTGTCTCGAAGCATTTTTTTCTTCCAAATATTTGTATGTTCATTTGAATCTCCCTTTTTTATTCTTATAATCTATATAATAATCTAATTTTAGTTTTTTTTAAACTTTCCAAACAAAAATTCTTCTATATATTTCTATAATAATAATATATTTTTTAAATTATAAATTATTTATTCTCTTAATAATTTATAATTTCATATTATTTTTCTTTTTATTTCTCTCTATTAACCCCTTTTTATCTAAATATCGATTTGTATATTTTTCTTATTTAAGCTATAATTTTATTATATTTAACATTTAATTAACTTTTTAAATAAGGAGTGTTATTTTTGCAAATAAATATTAATAAACGTGATTATTACTTTGATACATTAAAAGGTGTTCTTATAATTGCTGTTATAATCGGTAATATATTAGAACTTGCAGCTCCTCAAAATGTGGACTTGCATTTTTTCATCCTTTTCTTATACATGTTTCATATGCCACTTTTCACTTTTGTATCTGGATATTTTTCAAAAAAAAGTAACCGTACAACAGTTCAAAAGGTTAAAAGTATTTTTTTAACCTATATTTTTGCTCAGATACTTTACGTTGCATACTCTAATTTTTTCTTACATTTAGATTATGATTTAACTTTATTATATACACATTGGACTTTCTGGTATCTTCTATCATTAACTTTTTGGTATATCATATCTGATTATATAAAGAATCCTAAACTTTGGCTTATTGGCTCAATTTTATTTTCTCTTATAATAGGATTTGATAATAGTGTTGGGAGTTCCGCTAGCTTTTCTAGAACATTTTTCTTTCTACCATTTTTTATAGCTGGAACTATGTTTAAACGAGAATATGTGGACTGGCTTAAAAAACGAAGAATTTATTTTTTAATTCCTTCAATTATCATTTTAATAATTCTTTACACTTTAAGACACTATACTCCTGTTGATTTACTTTTTGAATATACTAATTATGAAACTTTTCAATCCTTAGGATTGTTTCCTCTATTTATGAGAGCATTTCATTATATTGGTGCATTCTTTTTAAGTGGCTTTATTTTAACATTAATCCCCGAGAAAAAATATTATATTTCAAATTTAGGTAAAATATCATTATGGGTATATTTAGTTCATGGTTCTGTAGCCCATACAATATTACCTTATTTAAACTTCAACAATTATCTTAATTCTTTTCTTTCAGCAATTGCTACTGTTTTAGTTTCAATACTAGTTGGAAAAGCATTTTTAAAAGCTGAACAGCTTATCAAAAACGCTAACAATGAATTAAAAGATATACACTCAACTTAACTACTTAAAAGGCTGTTTGAATACAGCCTTTTTAATTTTCCATTTCACAAATAAAACTTTCTATTTGTAACAATACACCCTTAAGAATATTCATTTTTTATTAATATTCATAATATAAAAATAATATTTATATTCGTATTTATTTTTCTTATCTAGACTTTTTTTATATACTTCAAATTTTTGATTCCTTCTTCACAATTTTTTTTCATTTTAATTTTTTAAAAGCTTTATTTATTTATTACTCGCCCTTATTTTTTTCTTTAATAATTAGAGTTTATCTCAATTTTCAATATTTTTTCTTATTATTTTCTTTGTTTTTCATTGACTCAAAGTCATAAATTTTTTTTGAATTTCTATCTCTTCATAATCTTTTTTTCAAACTCTAAGACTCAATATTAGCATAATATTCTGTCAACATTCATTTTTTATTTTTTCTTTCAATTGCTTCTTTTCTCTCATTATTTTATGAATAAATTGTAAAACATTTTTATTTCAAAAATTATCTCCTAACCCTCTATTAATAAGGCTTTCCACACTTTTTACACTTTTCAGATATCGTTTTCACACTGTATTCTCTCATTATTGTCATTTTTCCCGTATTTACTTAGAATACTTTAAGTGATAAAGTATTAATGAATTTAATAGAAAAGGAGGAACTGTTAAGTGAAACTTTTTAGAGAAACTTTAATAATATTAATCATTTACATTATTGGTGAAGTAATATCAGGATTAACCCATATACCAGTTCCCGGAAATATAATCGGAATGATTCTTTTATTCATTGCCTTATGTTTAAAAATTGTTAAAGTTGAACAAATCGATACTATAAGTAACTTTTTCTTAGATCATTTAGCTTTTTTCTTTTTACCTGCAGGGGTTGCTGTTATGAACTCCTTTGGTTTAATAAAAGCAAATATCGTGCAAATTTTAATAGTTTGTTTAGTTACAACCGCTATTACAATGACTATAACAGGCTTAGTCGTTCAAGCTGTTGCAAATAAACTAGATAAAAAGAAAGCTTTAAATGAAAACAAATAATTTAGGGAAAATAAAGGAAGTGTAATTAAAATGTCAACCCTATCACACATAGTTATACATAATGATTTATTCGGTATAGTTTTATCACTTATAACTTATGAGATTGGAATCTTGCTTTACAGAAAAACAAATCTACCAATCTTCAATCCATTGCTTATTGCAATTGTTTTAGTAATAGGATTTTTATTAGTATTTCATATAGATTTTAAAACTTATGATGAAGGTGCTCAATTTATAAACTTATTCTTAGCTCCATCAACAGTAGTTTTAGCTGTACCACTATATAAACAAATAGATAGATTAAAAGAAAACCTAATCCCTATCGTAGTAGGAATACTATGCGGAAGTGGTGGTGGTATTATATCAATTTTCTTACTATCACATTTTGTTGGTTTAGATAAACAAATGATTGCATCATTAATGGCTAAATCAGTAACTACTCCTATCGCTATATCAGTAACTGCTGAACTTCATGGATTAGTTCCTGTAACTGTTCTTGCTGTTATAACAACTGGTATTATAGGTGCTGTAATTCAACCATTTATAATGAAAATATTTAAAATTAAAAATAAAATTGCCGTTGGACTTTGTCTAGGTACATCATCTCATGCTATTGGTACTACCAAAGCACTTGAAATTGGTGAAACTGAAGGTGCTATGAGTTCTCTTGCAATTGGAGTTAACGGTATCGTTACTGTTGTCCTTGCACCAATTATTTTTTCAATTGGTATGGCAATACTTGCAATGATTTAGAAAAAAAACTATGTTAGCATAATTATATATTATCCTTACATAGTTTTTTCTTTAATAAATACTACCTTATATAAA
>NZ_CAMTIG010000042.1 GCF_947072515.1 uncultured Clostridium sp. | reverse complement strand
AATCTATTTTATAGTAAAAAAGAAAGAGTGTCGACTTTGTCGACACTCTGAAATGCCTCCTATAAATTTAGGAGGCATTTTTTAGCTATTTAATTCGTTAAAATTCTCTACAGAAGTATAAACTCTAGACAATGAATACCAAGTAGCATAATTTATTATACCTGTTTGAGGTATATTAAATACACCTTGATAGATTTTCACTGAATTAGCTGTTAAAGGGCCATAGATTCCATCTGTTGCTAATGTAGGAATCAATGGATAGTTTTGTGCTATTCTATTTATTTGTTTTTGCTTTTTAACAACATTAGGACCTGTAGACCCAATTCGAAGCGGAGAACCTGGATAAGATCTTGGATCATCAGCTACTTCAAGTGCACGGACAAGATTAATATTATTTCCATAATAATAAGTTAGAATTTCATATGGATAATAACCTTGTTCAGCTAGATTTTGACTACCCCATTGACTAAGCCATCCAGGACAAGTTACGCTAGTTCCATTACAGAATTCAGCAAACATAGGATAGGTTGTATCTTGTACTTCAATGAAGGTAGAAAAAAGTTCATCTACAATAGAATCAATGGAAGAATAGGTTGTCCTTCCATAGACAAAACTTTGATCATACGCAGTAGGATTAGTACTATAAAGACAAATCATCTTTTAATTTAAGAATAATTGTGGAGTTGAGGCCATCCCAATGGGCACTACTAATTAAAGTTTGGATAATATAGCGCTGCTTCAAAAATGGAAGACCTTTTAAAGGGCTTTCCTTTGAAGGGGTCTTAAGGGATATACATGATTCTTTCTGTAGTTTTAAAAGGATATTCTTATCTGCTGTGGAGATATCTTTTATTCTTGCTTCTAAATTAGATATTTTTAAACTTAAATTTTCAGCTTTAGCCAGAAGAGATTTAGTTAAAATATCTGAACTACATAAAGAGATTTTATCTATTAAGATATTAAAATTTTTTTTACTTTGAGCAAGATTTTTTTCTAGAAAATGGAGTTCATTAGATGAATTTTTTAAATTTGCAGTAAAAGATCCTTTAAAAAAATTTTTATTATGAGAATTTAATTTTTCTAAAATTAAATTATCTGCATAATCAACCCTTACAGAAGGATTGGTACAAGTTTTAATTTTATGTTTACTACAAATATAGTAATAATAGGGAACTCCATTTTTATTTAAGCCACCTTGTTTTAGTATCATATTGCTACCACAGAGTGAGCATTTTAAAATACTAGATAGAACTGCAGGGATAGAACTACTTCCCAATCTTTTAGCAGATTTTTTAGTTTTTAAGATTTCTTGTACATTTATCCAAGTTGAATCATCAATTATCCCTAAATGGTCAGAAACAGCATAGATATAATTTTGTGGAGCATTCTTCTTTTTATTATAGGTTAAATAGCCATTTTCATTTGCGACACCAAAAACCTGAGAGGAAATTTCTTTTAGATAAGAATGAGTGCGACAACTTGATTTTACATATAAAGGAGAAGACAAAATTCGTCTTATTTTTATAGGAGTAACATCTTTCGTAAAATGAGATCTAAGATGACTAGTATTTATAAATGCGACAAGTTGGTTTAAAGATTGATATTCTAAAAATTTTGAATAAACAACTTTAACAATATCAAGTTCATTGCTAATAGGGGCAAGAATAGAAAAAGATTTTTCAACTAAATTTGCATTTAAATAATATTTTTTTTGAACTTCAAATCCAAAAGGAGAAGGTCCACCTAAAAAATGACCAGTTTTAGCTAATTCTAAGAGATTATCTTTTATTCTTTCAGAAATAGTTTCTCTTTCAAGTTGAGCAAATACACTACTTATATACATCATGGCACGGCCTATTGGAGAAGTTGTATCAAATTGTTCCTTAACAGAAATAAAATCAATACTATGCTTTTCAAGTAATGTTAGAATATTAGAAAAATCAGCGACATTTCGACTAATTCGATCTAACCTATAGCAAATAAGAATAGAAAAATTTTTTTGCTTAATATCATTAAGAAGTTCTTTAAATTTAGGTCTATTAATATTAGAGCCAGAAAATCCTTCATCTTCATAGATAATAAAAATAAATTCTTCATCAGGAAATTTATTTTGTATATAATTTTTGCAAATTGATATTTGATTTTGGATAGAATCACCTTGTTTTGTTATATTTGATTTCCGAGTATAGAGTGCAACGGTTTTTATAAAAATCACCTCCTAAAATGTGTATATATAAATATATGAATGGTACATAAATAAATAGTAGTAATAAATGTCAGTAATAATAAAAATGAAAAAATATAAGAGCAACAAAGGAGGATAAGAAATTAAAAAATAATATAGTAAGTAGAAAGCTTAAATATTTGGAAAGAGAATAAGTCTAAAAAGATAATAATTGATAGTAAAAGATTATAGATAAAATAAGTAATTAGAAATGTTTATATATTTACTTGTATATATGTAAACATATATACAAGTAAATATATAAGTATATAGGGATATAAATATAACAATAAAAATGTAAATAATATTGTAAACACAGTTAATTGTATAAAAGTAATTATAAATAAAAATAAATATATTTACAAAATGAAAGTAATAATGTAAACATATATATTTGTAGATATATTTGTAAATGTATTTATAATAGAAGAGTTTGTCCTTATAAAACAAGAGCAGTATCATTTGTTATATCAAAATTGTTACCATGAGACGGATACCATTCAGTATAAATTCTATTTAATGCAAAAGAAACTATACAATAAACATTGGCTCTAATAGCAGAAGAATTCCAAGTTGAATAGATTTCACTAGATGCGACATTTCTAATATAATCTACAAATGGTACAGTGTAATTTGGAGCAGAATCATCATAAGGTGAACCAGCGTGTACAATTATATCTGAAGGTACAACAACTTGATTTAAAACACGCATATTATTGTTATTAGTTTTGCTAGCATTTATAAGGTCAGTAATGGTTTTTTGATCACAGTAATATTTATCAGTTGGTTTTATTCCACCTTGTACCTTAGAACCAGAGTTAGTAACCATTTTATGTGCAGAGATTGTTATAATGTTAGTTTTAGGCATTCCGACAGCTTTAGTCATGCGACAATTTTGTATAGACTTAACATTTGGAAAAACCTGAACACCACGAATTAAAAGGTTATTATAGCCAGGTTTGCTTATTCCAATATTATAAATACCATATGGCAATGAATTAGGATGGTAACTAAAAATAATACTAGGAGTTGAGAGCTTAACATTATCTAAAATACCTGTAGAATCACTAAAATCACTAAGAACTTTAGTTAAATTATTAAAATTTGAGTCACTCTTCATAATTACTATTTTGCAGTTAGAAACAGGTATATAAGAATCAGCTAGTAAACAATGAAGTTTTAGAAGTCCAGCAGTTGAATTAGAGTTAGGAATTTGAGTATTAGGTGTGTTAGTATTAGTATCCATAAAATCTCCTTGAAAATTTATATATTACATTCTATGAGAAAAATAATATAGTGTATATAAGATTTAAAATTTTGAGATTAATTATTTAAAATGAGAATTTAAATTTGGGAAATAAAAGTTTTATTTTTCGCTAAATGATAATTTAGCGAAATTTATGGCTTGAAATAATCAATAAGTTAATAAAAAGTGAATTTGAATATTAAATATTTAAAAAATATTGAATTAAAAATTAAATTAACAATAAATGATGGATAAATAGATTTAAATTATGGAAATAAAGAAGATTATCTTAAAATAAAGGATAAAGAAAAAATACATAATTATAAGGATATATATAATGAGTAATTAATAATACAAATATTAAAGTAAATAAAAATATAAATATATAAACAAACATAAATGTAAACAGATATATTTACTTGCATAAATTGAATTAAATATATCAAAAGTATATGTAATAAAATAGCTAGTTTATATTAATTTATTAGCAGATAAATTGAAAAAATATTTATTTATAATAAAATTCATATATTATAAATAAAATATTTTTTAAAATAAATTATACAATATTTATTTCGTATAAGAAAAATAATATATGAAATATATGTTTTGTTTATTTGGAATAAATTGATTATACTACTCAATTATATAGAGCTTTAGTTTATATTGATATATATGCATGATATACTCTATATTATTTCAATGATGTAGTTTTAAATATAAACGTAAACACAAATATATATGTAAACATATATACAATTAAATATACAAACCCGTTTTAAATAAAGGGTTAAAGGTGTATTAATATATTTATTTAAGTATGTAGTATTAATTTGAATAAAAATTTATATAGTATATTTTTTTAGAGATAATTTTAGAAAAGTCTATTTATATATGAATGAAACTATAAACGTAAGCTAATACAATTGTATAATTATAATTGTATGCGTATGTGTATGTGTATATATAACCACTTACACATATATAAATATTTACGTAAGTAGTTGTACAAACAAAAATGTAAACATAAGTGTAGATATAAATAAAAATATAAATACAATTATAAAAGTATATAAAAACATAAATGAAAACGTAATTAAAAGTTAAAATGTAATTACAATTGTAACTGTAAACATTTGTGTAGATATATTTATAATCATATACATAAATGAAAGTAGAATTATTTATAATTGCGTAGGTGTTTATATAAACGTTTTAATTAAATGAGTTATATGAAATTAAAGAAAATATGGGAAATATAGAAGATTGGCTAAATAAAAAATAAAGGCTCCATGAATAGAGTCTTTATTTTAATGGAAGATATTTATTTAAAGTTAGTCCTACCAATAAACTACTAAAAAAAGTATAAATCAGTATAAGTAGACATCCAACAATATTACTTAAATGTAACAAAGAAAAGAAGGTTGTTAAAAAAAGTATAGATATAGCTAAAATACTTTGTCTTAAAAGTGATATTTTAAGATAATTAGATTTAGAGATGATTTTTCTAGATAATCCACGTTTCTTAGAATGTAAAATTTTCCCTGAAAAACCGGAGAAAATAAGAACTTCTGATAAATAAATAGAATGTTTTTTCTTTCCTATTAAAGGAATGGAGATAAAAGCTAAACTCAGTAATAATGCTAATATATACATAAAAATTAACCTCCTAATAGCTCTTTTTATATTATATTCAAAATAAATATTTTGGATAACTAAACATTTGTTTATAAAAAGTTAAAAAATGTAATGTTGATTATTTTAGTAAAAGAATTTAATATGAAAAGTAAGAAAAAAATGTAAATTTTTTTTGGAGAGGGGGGACGTTAAATAGACTTTAGGCTATTTAACAAACAATAATGCATAAGATAATTACGAAGAAGTACATACTTAACATTGTGAGAGAGAACATAGGAAAAGTAGAGGATGAAATTTTAAGGAGAGTGTTGCTAGAGAAAAATATACCTGTCAGTGATAATTGTAGTAAGGATGCGTTAATAAAGATGATTGATTACCATAAAATCAATCTTTGGCATATCTATGAATTATTGAAAAAAAAGGAATTTGGTAGTACATATAATGAAATTTTAGAGATTTTAAACATTGAAAAAGAAATTTTAGATAAGTTAATAGAAGAAGGAATTATACATTTAGTATATACAAAGAAGGAAAGTGCAAATAGCATAGAAGAGAAATATTATTTATTAGAGGATGTTTATAATCTTTCAAAAGAGAATTTAGTTAAATTTAGAGAAGCTCAATTAAAAGGAAAATGTAAAGGATATAAATGTAAAAAAAATAGAGAAAATCATATAAAGAAAGCCTATAAGAAAAGAATTAATGATTTAAGGCAGAATTTTTCCTATTGGGATGGATTAATACATAAGAATAATGTTATTGTCTCAATTGTATCAACAGGGATAGATACAAAACGTGATGAGATAATTGAAATGGCAGTAATAGATATAAAGGGAGATGTTATTTATCATAATACATTTAAGACAAATAAAAGGGTTAGTTATGAATCCTATGCAATAAAAAGAATAGATAAAAATAGTATATCTAAGAAAAGAATTTTTACAGATTGTGTAGATGAAATTTATAATATCTTAGAAGATAAAACTATATTAGCATATAACTCTACTTTAGTATCAAATTTATTAAAAGGAAACGGTTACGTTAAAGAGGTTGATTCAGTATGTTTAATGAAATCATACATGGATTATGTACATAGTAAATATATTATTAGATTTAAAAGAGCTCTTAACATGCATAATATTGAGGAAAGTCCTCATAAAAGCAAAGCATTGGGGGAATGTTTTGATATTTTAGAATTAATTAATAGTGTAAGAGCAGAATGTAAAGAAAAAATGTTTGAAGTAATAGAAGATAGACAAATAAATTAATAAAGATTAAATAAAAAGGTTATCTATTCATTTAGATAACCTTTTTCATAAGCAAAATTATGTTAACTATTAGTTAGCTGGTTTTAAAGCAGCTTCAATAGCTTTTTGTCCTGGATTACAAATTGGTCCATTTGGAAGTGTATTTCCAAGACCTTGTACTCCAAGTGGTTGTTTATTTTTAAGATTTTCATTTAATGTCTTTGAAACATTTGGCATATCATTTTCAGATTTGGCTTCTTTTTGAATTATTGAAGCTCTAGTTAATACATCATTTATTTGAGCAGGTGTTATTTTAACATTAACTGCTTTTTGTGATTGATCCAAAACTGTAACAAAATTGAAAATCATAGTTTCTATTACTTGGTTAGCAGATTCACCCTTTGTAAAATGATAAGTTGTTGGATATAGATATCCTTCCAAGTTATATTCTCTGCCTTGAACATCTTTAATGTACTGAGGTAATGGATAGTTTTTAACTGCATTTGTAAAGTCGCTTGTTGTAAACATGCCTAATTCATTAAATATACCAGCAATATCATTTACGGTAGCTCCATCTGGGATAACTACTGAAATAGTTTTTTGCTCTTTTAATATATTTATAAATTGTTTTGCTGTAACTTTAGAGTTTATAGTATAAACACCAGGAGTTACAGAGAAGTTTTCACCAGTTACACTAGTATAAAGTTCAATTAAGCTAGAGTATTTAAGGTTTCCTTCATTTTTAAGTGTAGATAAAACATCATTTAGGTTTTCATTCTTTTTAACTATAAATGTTACAGATTTATTTGAATTTAAAAGGTTGATTGACGGTACGGCCATAAAGAATGAACCTACTAAAATTGCTATTATTATAACTATTGCAACAATAATAGAAATAATTATTTTCTTTTTACCCAAAATATATCCCTCCTATTTTTTATGATAGCTAAATATTACATTGAGAATATTATACCGGTATTAATAAAGGGTGAAATTAAAATTAATATTATCTAAAATTTGAATAAAAAATAATAATTTCCATAATAGATAATAAAGATGTAATTATGGTAAATAATTTAAAAAGGGGATTTAGATATGAATGAAACTATTAATTTAATAAATAATAGAATGTCACTTAGAAAATATGGAGATAAAAAAATAAATGATGAAGAACTAGATGTTATTTTAAAAGGCGCAATGAGAGCCCCTACAGCAGGCAATATGATGCTCTACTCCATATTAGTAATAGAAGATGATAAGACTAAAGAAATTCTTTCTAGAACATGCGATAATCAACCATTTATAAAGAATAGTGATAAGATATTAATTTTTTTAGCTGATTTACAAAGATGGTATGATTTTTATGATGCATCGGGTGTTTTAAATTATTGTATTAAAAATAAATTAGAGTATAGAACACCAGATGAAGGTGATTTATTCTTAGCAATACAAGATGCAATCATAGCAGCACAAACTGGCGCTATTGTAGCAGAAAGTATAAATATTGGATCTTGCTATATAGGAGATATTATAGAAAATTATGAGGAACATAAAAAACTTTTTAAACTGCCTAAATGGGTTGTTCCTGTATGTATGTTATGTATTGGGCATTATGAAGATGAAAAAAGGTATTTAACTAAACGATTTGATGAAGAGTATATTGTTTTTAAGGAAGAATATAAGAGATTGGATGAGCAAAGTCTTAAAAATATGTTTAAGGATAAAAAAATTAGTGAAAATAATATATATAATGCAAAGAATTTTGGACAGTTTAATTATGCTAGAAAAACTGGTGCCGAATTTTCAACTGAAATGGGTAGATCTGTTAGAGAGATGATAAAAACATGGATTTCAAAATAAAATAGGGGGACCCTAGCTTTAGAAATAAGGTGATGACATTGATAAAGAAAACTAAAGCTAGGGCTATATATAAAATTTATGATGACTGCTATTTATTAGTTGATTTGACCTTTATAGTAGTTTTTTTCTTTAAAGCGTCTATTAATTTTTTATTTTTTTTCAAATTGAACAACTCCTTTGTCCTTAATATTTGAATTCTTAACATAATTTCAGAAAAGTATTCATATAAATATAAAGAATTTTTATTTTTTTGGAGATTTTTTATTATGGGTGTTTTAAAGAGTGTTTTAGAAAAAATTTTTTATAATGAGAAAGAAAAAGAACTTACATTGAATATTCCTAAAAAGGACTTTTATAGAACGGAGCTTCTATGTAAATGCATAGAAGATGATATAGAAGATGACTTTCTTATAGAACATTTTTTAATGTGCCTTTATTTAGATTTTATAAGGGATTGCATTAAGGTATATAATTTAGAGAAAGTATATAAAATTTTAAAGGAAGATTATAAAAATAGGGATAAAAAAATATGTATATCTAATGGGAGCAAGAATGTAGAAGTTATTTTAGAACGTGAAAAGTGTATTAGATTGAATATAACAATGGAAAAGAAAAGTATGGTTAAAGGTGAGTTAATTTTGATGGAATTAAAAGAAGAATTTGGGATAGAAATTTCTTTTGAGGAGTTATTAGAGAAGCTTTGGATAGGATTTATTAGAGAGTATAAAAGTAAAAATAGTAAAATAACATATAATTATTTAATAAAGATTATTGAGAGAATTGTATAACATGGTATAATGTTTATGTAAAACAGATTAAGGAGCTTAAATGATGAAAGAAACAAAAGTAGTTTTGAAAGGAATTATCTTAAGAGAAGGAAGAATCCTTACAGTAAGAAGATCTTTTCAAGATAAGATTGGAGCAGGCAGCTGGGAAGTTGTTGGGGGAAAACTTGAGTTTGGTGAATCTGTTCTGGAAACATTAAGTAGAGAAGTAAAAGAGGAAACAAATCTAGAAATTAATATAGAGAGACCTCTTTATGCAAAAAATGTTGTCATAGATGAAGAACTTCAAATGCTTGTAGTTGTTTATTTATGCAAATATAAAAAAGGCGAAGTTATGTTGTCAGAAGAACATATAGCCTATAGGTGGGTAGATGAAGAAGGACTAAAAAATCTTTTAAGTCCGGAAATAAAAAAGGACTTCGAAGATAATAATGTATTTAATATATTAATGAAAGAAAGACTAAAAATGCTTTAATAAATAAAAGGGATTGCGATGCAATCCCTTTTTACTTTTTATATTATTTTTATACTGTGATTTTTCCTGTTGCAAGGAGATAAATTGAGATTACTCCTACAACTAAGAATATTACTGCAATTAATATTTCGTACCATTTTTCAAAAATCTTTTCTTTATTTTCTTTTCTAGCCCATATATAGAATATAAGTCCGACAGAGAATAATATACAATTTAGTAATAGATATTTAACTCCAGCAGCATATATAATCCACATAGTATAGATTGTAGCTATAATTGATACAATCTTATCTTTAGCAGTAAAAGCTTTATCTTTTTTTATAAAGGATAGCTTAAACGCATATAAAGCACTTAAGAAATAAGGAATCGATATAGCAGTTGATGCAATTGTATATAATAATTGATATCCATTATTTGAAAAGTGAGCAAACAGTAATAAAAGTTGAGTTACTATTGTTGTAAGCCAAAGAGATGGACTAGGAGTACCATTCTTATTTTCTCTTGCTAATATCTTAGGAAGAGTTTTATCTTTAGCAGCTACAAAAGGCATTTCTGCAGTTATAACTGTCCATCCAAGTAATGCTCCAGTTAATGCAACAATAAGACCAATGTTAATTATTATTGCACCCCATTTACCAATTGCAGCTTGAAGAATATATGCAAGTGATGGGTTATTTAAATTAGCTAAATCAGGTCTTTTCATAACTCCAAGAGCAAGTAAACTTATTAATACATAAATAGCAATTGCACTAACAAGAGCAATTATAGTTGCTTTTCCAACATCTTTTTGACTTTTAGCTCTTCCAGATACAACTACAGCACCTTCAATACCAACGAAAGACCAAAGAGTAGCAATCATTGTATCTTTTACTTGGTTATATGTTCCACCAAGTGAAGGAGCTCCAAAGAATTGGAATGAAAAGTTTTTTAGATGGAAAAAGAATATACAAACTACAATAAATAAAATAATAGGTAATATTTTTGAAATAGTAACTATTGCATTTACAATAACAGCTTGCTTAATTCCTTTTAAAACTAAAAAGTTTATAACCCATATAATAAGTGAACCACCTATAATTGAAGGCCAGTTATTTCCCGCAGGGTTAAAAATGTTAAAAAAGTATGAGAGCGAACCAAAAATTAACGTTGCATAGGCGACATCCCCAAAAATTGAACTTAGCCAATAGATCCAAGCCGAGTTAAAACCCATATAAGAACCAAACCCATCCTTAGCATAGCTAAATAATCCGCCTGTTAAAAGGGGTTTTTTATCTGAAAGCAATTGATATACAAATGCCAAACCGAATACACCAATACCAGCCACTATCCACCCTATAATAATTGCAAAAGTTCCAGCATTTTCTGCTAGTTGTGAAGGTAAACTAAATAGTCCTCCACCAATCATTGCACCTATTATAAGAAAGACAAGACCGAATAAACCAAGTTTTTTATCGTTATTTTCCATCTATCTTCTCCTTTGTTAATATAAGTTTAGTTAAAAATAATACAAAGTAAATTATAACGGAATTTTTCAATTATACAATTAGCATCTAAGAAAATTAATAGTTTTATAAAAAGTCGTTTATAAAAAGTTATTTTAATTGATTTTATGTATATAAAATAGTATTATTAAAAATACACCTATGAAATAAAAAAACAGTTAAAAAGACTGTAAGGGAAGGGTTAAAATATATGAATTTTAAAGAACTTAAAATAGATGAAGATTTAGTATTAGTATTAAATAAAAATGGAATAAATACTCCTACAGAAATACAAGAAAAAGCAATTCCAATAATACTTAATGGAGAAGATGTAATAGGAGAAGCTCAAACAGGTACAGGAAAGACACTTTCGTTTTTATTACCAATGTTTCAAGAGATAGATTTAAAAAATAAAAATATACAAGGATTGATTATTTCTCCAACTAGAGAACTTGCAATACAAATAACAGAAGAATGTAATAAATTATCTAAAGGAAAAGAAGTCAATGTACTTTCACTTTATGGTGGAAAGGATATGGCTGGACAATTAAAGAAGTTAAATACGAATGTACATATTGTAGTTGCAACGCCAGGAAGATTAATTGATCATATTGAAAAAGGAAATATAAACTTAAAAAATGTTAAAACTGTAGTTTTAGATGAAGCAGATCAAATGTTACTTATGGGATTTAGAAATGAAATAGATAAGATAATGACATATGTTCCTAAAAAGAAAAAAATGTTATGTTTCTCAGCAACTATGGATAGTAAGGTTAAAAAACTTGCATATAGATATATGAATAATCCTAAAATAATATCTGTATCTAATAATGATAAAGTAACTTTAGATGAAATAAAGCAAGAAGTAGTTTTTACAACAGATAGATGGAAGAGAAATGCTTTATGTAAGGCATTAGAAGAAGATAATCCATTTATGGCTATAATTTTCTGTAGAACTAAAAGACGTGCAGATGAATTAGAAGAATATATGGCTAGAGGAAAATTTAACTGTGAAAAAATTCATAGTGATATAAAACAATCTAAGCGTGAAAGATTAATGAAAAACTTTAGAGAAGCTAAAATTCAATATCTTATAGCAACAGATGTAGCAGCTAGAGGAATAGATATTGAAGGCGTGGATTATATCTATAACTATGATGCTCCAGAAACTCCGGAAAGTTATATCCACAGAATCGGAAGAACAGGAAGACAAGGAGCTAAAGGATATACTTGTATGTTTATAGCAGATAAAGACAAAAGTCATTTAAAAGCAATTCAAGAAATGATAGAGATGGAAATTCCAGAAAGAAATGTAGAAATAATAAAATAAAGATGAATTAAGCTGATATAAAAATTTATATCAGCTTAAATTTTATTTATTTTTATTTATAAGTTTAGTTACAGTATTATTAGCTAAATATATAAGTTTACTTTCATCTACATTTACGAGAGTACCATTTTTCACAACTATTTTACCATTTACGATAGTATAATCTACACCGCCTTTAAAACCAACAGTACCAAAAATAGATTTAGGATCATAGTTTGTTCCGACAAGTTCAATTCTATTAGTATTAATCATAAATAAATCACCGGCCATACCTTCTTTTAAGTAACCTATATCAGTTCTTCCAAGGACATCTGCACTACCTCTAGTTGCAAGTTTTAGAATATCATATCCTGTTGGAGCTTTAGTACTTGAATTTAATCTATGAAGAAGATAACAAACTCTAATTTCTTCCAATAAATTTGACCCATCATTACTAGCACTTCCATCAACAGCAAGACCAACAGGAACACCAAATTTTATAAGATCAGGTATTCTTGCAATCCCAGATGATAATTTCATATTAGAAATAGGACAATGTGCTATCCCTGTTTTAGTATCAGCTAATTTTTTTAACTCATTATCATTAAAATGTATTCCATGTGCAAACCATACATCACTACCAATCCAACCTAAACTCTCCATATATTCAAGAGGTCTCATATTAAATTTTTCTAAAGTAAAGTTTTCCTCATCTTTAGTTTCAGCTAAATGAGTATGAAGTCTAACATTTAATTTTCTAGCTAAATTAGCAGACTCTTTTAAGAGATCGCTTGTCACGCTAAATGGAGAACATGGGGCAAGTGCAACTTGTCGCATTGAAAAACGAGTACTGTCATGATATTTATTTACAAGTCTTTCTGAATCATAAAGTATTTTATCAATGTTTTGTACAACTGAATCAGGAGGTAAGCCGCCATCTTTTTTACTAAGAGACATACTTCCTCGAGAAGCATGCATTCTAATTCCAAGTTCTGTAGCAGCTTCAAATTGAGTATCAATTAATGTGTTTTCAGCATCCTTTGGAAACACATAATGGTGATCAAAACAAGTTGTACATCCGCATTTCATAAGTTCACCCATTCCAATCATAGAACTATATCTTATAACATCAGAGTCAAGGCCTTTCCAAATTTCATAAAGATAAGTAAGCTAAGGAAAAAGTTCCATATTCTGTACTTCGGGTAAATTTCTAGTAAAAGTTTGATAAAGGTGATGATGGGTATTTATAAGCCCAGGATAAACAATCATGTCTTTTGCATCTATTGTTTCATCAGCATCAAATATATCACTTCCAATATGTTTTATAACTCCATTTTCAATAAAAATATTAATATTATTAAAAACACTATCTTCATTGTCACAAGTGACAAGGGTTTTAATATTTTTTATAAATAAACTTTTTTTCATAAAATCAACTCCTTAAATATAAAAATATAACTAGCAATAGTAATGCCATTAAGATATATATATATTTCTATAATTTATATAGGGTTAAATTATTAATTAAATAGAATAACTAGATATTTATAAACAGATTAAAATAAAATTTTAAGAAATTATTCTCAATTTGAGAATAATTTCTTAAATTGAGAATAATGATATTTTTATATTTTGAATAATTTGTGTCCATTAAATTGTATATCTTTAATACTTATTCCACAAATTGAAGTATTATCAAAATTACTTTTTGATATAGCTTTTATTTAAAAAAATATGTATAAATTTAAAAAATGATATAATTAAGGTGAATATTGGAAAAGATATATTAAATTTTAGGGGGAATACAAATGAAAAAGAAAAGAACTATAGGGGTAATTATAGGAATTATAATTATTATAATTCTTGGAGGAAGTTGTGCTAAGCTGTATAGTAATAAAGTAAACAAGGAAAATGAGTTAAAAAAACAGGAAATACAAAAAATAAAACAAGCTGAGACTACTAAACAGGAAAATACTGAAAGTTGGAAGAATAAAAAGGAATTAAATTTCAATGAGTTGAAAGAATATATTTCAAATGGATGTTACAGTTATTTAGTTAATAAATACTCATCTAAGATAGATAATAAAGAGGTTCTTAAAGCTAAAGTAAGTAAATATATAAATGAAAATTTAACAGAGCAAGTAGTTCATTTAAATTTATTATTTAAAGGAGATGTATTTAATAAAAATAAAATTAGTATAGATTATAATGATATAGATCCTAGTGGGACATTCACATTGAAAATAAATGATTTTATACCAGGTGAAAGTGGCTACTTAATGGTATTTAATAATTTAAGAAGTGATGTTTAATAGAATAGGGGAGTTTGTATTAAGAAAATAGAGTTTAAATAAAAATACTATAGAGCATTAGAACGAGATTTTCTAATGCTCTATAGTATTTTTTTGTATAATTATTATCATTTATTTATTAAGATATGCAATAGTCTCATTTGGCATAATAATTGTATTATTTACAGTTGTATGTTTATCAAAATAAGACTCAAGTGCCGCAATAAACTCTGTGTATTGTATATCATTGATAGTTAAAGAATATGATGATGAAATCATTCGCTTAATAAATTTATCTTTATTAAATTCTAGATTATTTTCAGAAATATTTTCCTATCTAGTAAGATTGATTTCATAAGTATTTATTAATTATATTTTAGTATAGAAAAGATTGAGGTAAATTTTTTATTGATGAATGCCTTTATTTAAAATTCAATTGAATATTGTTTTAAAAATACTAAAATTTCATCATATTGATCATTCATAAGAATTCCTAAAAAATTTATATCACCATAATTTCTTTTTTTATTATAGTTGAATGATAATTTATCTAATATATTTAGTGTATTTATATATTCACTTGAATTTTTTAAATAGATAGCAATTGTAGGCATAGTTCCATTATGAATTGCAATCTCTTTAAAATATCTAACGTTATTCCAATATATAATTTTACTTTTTATAAAAGGACCATTTAAAATTATTCCTTTATCTGTAAGCTGAAATTGACATTTGTATCTAAAAAAAACAAATAATTTTATGCAAAAAAATATACTTAATACACTTAGAATTAAACAAATTAGGGATAAAAGCTTATAAATATTATAAAAATGATTAGAATTAGATTTAATAATAAAAAGTCGAAAACTTATAAATAATAAAACAAGGATTAATCCTAAAAATAATTGTAAAGTATTTTTAGTAGTTTCTGATTTTTTTCCAAACTTAATAGTATTCAAAATTAACAACCTCCTTACTAAAATAGTTTTTTAGGTTTTTAAATTTTATCAGAAGTTAAAAGCTTATTATATAAATTTTTAGTATTGACGGAATCATTTAAGCCGATTAAAAATTGATCATTAGTTGTTTTTATATAAATTACATTTCCAGAAGCATTATTTACATAGCATTCTGTAAAGCCCAAATTTTTCATGTAGTTATGGCCAAAAAGCATATTATTAGCTTCACCACCACCATTAAAAATTATATTAGGAGCTTTATTTAAAAATTTGATTTCTTTTATGTTATTCAAGGAGATTTGTGTAGCATTTTTACCGGAGATATTTAAAGTGTTAGAATTTAATGTTATAGCAAAAGCTTTTTCTGGAGTAACCATAACAGATATAAAAATTATAAAGGAAATAAAAAAAACAACGAAGAAGGATATTAAAATAATAACTGGTCTATTTTCTTTATTAATCATTAAAAATTAGTCCTTTCTTAAGGTGAATTTTAGAGCTTAAATACAAAATTTAAGAGTACTTTTAGCAAATAGATAATATAATAATATCACTAAATATTTTCAAAAATATGTATTAAAAGTTAAAGTTTTCAGAGAGTAACTTTGAAAAGAAAAATAAATTTTGACTATTTTAAGCATAGAATAATTAAGATATGGTAGTGTAAAATAGTAACATATATATGAGGAGGGGATTTTAATGTATAATGATGAAATTGATTTTAATATTATAGGTAATGATATGCAGTTTGTAGAGATTGAGCTTGATAGAGGTGAGTCTGTTATTGCTGAAGCAGGAGCTATGATGATGATGGATCAAAATATTCAAATGGAAACTATTTTTGGCGATGGAAGCAAGAAATCAGGCGGATTTTTTGGAATGCTTGGAGGAGCTGCTAAAAGAGCTATTAGTGGAGAAGGGCTTTTTATGACTTCATTTACAAATGGGGGTCCACTTAAAGAGAAAGTTGCGTTTGCATCACCTTACCCTGGAAAAATTATTCCTGTAGACTTAAGAGCATATAATGGAAAAATTATTTGTCAAAAAGATGCTTTTTTATGTGCAGCTAAGGGTGTTAGTGTAGGAATTGATTTTAAAAGAAAGCTTGGAGCAGGATTTTTTGGAGGAGAAGGTTTTATTCTTCAAAAATTAGAAGGAGATGGAATGGCATTTATACATGCATGTGGAACTATAGTTAAGAAAACTTTGTTTCCAGGACAAGTTTTAAAAGTAGATACAGGATGTCTAGTTGCTATGACTAGAGATATAAATTATGATATTCAATACGTTGGTGGAATAAAAAACAGTTTGTTTGGAGGAGAAGGGATTTTCTTTGCAACTGTAACTGGTCCTGGCGATGTGTGGGTTCAAAGTTTACCATTTAGTAGACTTGCATCTAAAGTCTTTGCTGCAGCTCCACAAGGTGGAGGAAAAGATGTTGGAGAAGGAAGCGTTTTAGGAGGACTTGGAAACTTATTTCAAGATAATAAATTTTAAAGGGTATAATTAAATAAAATATATTAAATAAAAAAGCAAAAGAAATAGAGCTATTTAATGCTGTATTTCTTTTGCTTTAAGTTATTTTTAGGCAAATTATTTTATTAGAAACTCTTCTTTATCAAATTTAGCTAATTCTTCTTTATTATTAGAATCAGAATTTAATTTTTTCCATAAATTTAATCCATAGATAGAACTAATTAAAAATAAACTCCATAAAGTTAATGCTGAAAATGAATTTAAACTAAATGTTCTAGAACGTAGCATTGAAACTAGAAATAATATTATTCCCATGGAAGCTGAAGCAATCCAAAAATGCCATTGTTCATAAAATCTCTTACTAGTTAAAATAACTGCGATTATTGTTAATGTAGAAGATAGAGAATCAATTATAAATTCTTTATCAGCAGCAATAGTTATATGCGTAAATGTCTTAAGTAAATATGGTAAATCACTTATAAATATTGCGTAAAGTATCCATATTGTAAAGAATGAAACAATTAAAATAATCCAGCCACGTTTATCTAGTCTTCTTGATTCTACAGTATTTGAAGAACTATTTTTAGTGTTTTTTGACCATAAGTAATATCCAATTAATTGTAATGGTGTCTCAAAAAATATGTACAAAATAGATTGTCCGTATGCGTGGGATGCCCAAGCAACAAAAATATATGTAGCGGTATTGAAAACTCCCCAAATATAGGCTACAGCTTGTCCCCGAGCTGTGTAAATAGATGATAGTAATCCAGTTAGTGTTGAAATTAAAGCTAATACCCCTATAATGGTTAAATTCTTAGCAATTCCACCTGGATAAAAAAGTGGAATAAGAAATATTACTATGTTTAGTGTTGCATATATTGAAAAAAGGTATTTATGAAATGTTGAAAATTCTTTAAAAAATTTCATTGTAGACGTCTCCTTTCTTAGCTTAAAGTTGCTATGTTCTTTTGTAAAAAACATAGCAATTATATCATAAAATAGAATTTTTGAGAATAGAATAGATACCTTTTATATCCATATAAACTAAATAAATGAAATATAAAAAGTTAATATTTAATATAGTTATGAATAAATGAAGAAAAGTTTTGAGATATAATTTTATTATAGAAATAAAGAAAAATCTTTATATTATGAAGTATAGTTATAGAATTCTCTTATTATAAGGTGTTAGGAGATAATAGAAATTATTTTTTTAAAATAATGGAAGAAAAAATAGAGGTTTACATATATTTTATTAAGTAAAAAATGTTCTAATATTATTTACAATACAAATACAGGGTTTAGAAGGTTTAATGAGGTAAATTCTTAGAAATTACACATGAATATAAAAAATAAAAATACTAAGGGAAAGTTATATTAAGAATGTATTATTAGAAATAACAATATAAAGTTTTAGAAAAATGGAATAAAATTTAGAGTTTATAAAAAACTAGAGATAGAGGTGATTTTATGAAGTTTACTAAAATTGATATTGACAGTTGTTATGCATATTTAATAGTTACAGAAAAAAACAATGGAATACTTATAGATCCAAAATTAGATTATGGAAATTACTATTTAAATATTTTAGAGCAAAATAAGGTGAAATTAAAGCTTATTATTGATACACATACTCACGCAGATCATTTAAGTGCTGGAATATATTTAAAAGAAGCTACAGGGGCAAGTTATGGAATGTATGAAAAAAGCAAATCTATAGGAGTTGATAGAAAATTTAAAGATTTAGAAGAATTTTATGTAGATGAGTTACATTTTAAAATTATATATACACCAGGACATACTGATAATAGCATGTCTGTAATATGTGAAGATAAATTATTTACAGGAGATTTTTTATTTTTAGATGGTTCGGGACGAGATGACTTGCCAACAGGAAATAGTAAAGAGCATTTTGAAAGTTTAAAAAAGTTAGAAAATCTAGAGGATTATTTAGTTATTTGTCCTGCACATAATTATGCAGAACATGAACTTTCAAGTTTATATCAAGTAAAAAAAGAAAATGAAATTTTAAAATGTAAAACTTTAAAAGAGTTTATAGAGATTACCAAACCAGAGGAAAAAGCTCCTGAATGGATGCAAGATGTAATAAAGTTAAATACGGGAGGAAATGCAGATTTAAAGTCAGTAGATATAACAAGTAGTGGATCAGTTTGTCAAAAAGGAAAGGGAAAATCAGGTTCCTTAGATAATGTAGGATATATAGATAAAGATGAACTTAAAGAAACTATGAAGATGAAATTAAAAACAGTTATATTAGATGTAAGAGAAGAAAAAGAATTTAAAGAATTAAAACCTATAGAAGGTTCCATCTTTATTTCAATAAAAGAATTGCCAAATAGGCTAGATGAGATAGAAAAATATAAGGGACAGACATTTATAACAGTTTGTAAAACTGGAGTTAGAGCACTTAAAGCTGCTAAAATAATCAAAGGGGCTAATATTGGAACAGCATTTGTATTAAAGGGTGGAATAGAAGAGTTTAGAAAAAATGAAAAATAGGAATTAAGAAGTGAGTATATACTCACTTCTTAAGTTTTAAAGCAAGATATTAATAAAATATTATATTTTATATAAAAAGTAGTGAAATAAATTAAAAAAAAGTTTTAAGTGGTATACTAAGAAAGAAAATTTATAAAAAGGTAGGTGAGTTGTTACTATAATATATTTTAATACTCAATATATATTTAATTTTATTATTAAGAATTAATAATAAAATTAAGAAAATATAATATAGTTAGCAAAAGTAACTATGAAAAAAGCTTTATTATCAGTTCAATGGATGGCTTTTATTATTTTGTCTAATGTAGTTTATGCATTAGCAATAGGGCCAATGTTTCATTTAACTGAAATGCAGACTATGACATTTCTGCAAAGAACTATTTTTATTTTAGGAGTTGGAGCTTTAATCCAATTATTCTTTGGACATAAAATTTATATAAGTGAAGTACCATCAGGATTGTGGGTAGGACTTATGGTAATTTATGCTGGAATTGGGCAAGCTCTTTTTGGAAGCGACATAAATGCAATTCGTGTAATAAGTTTTGCAATAATAGCAACAGGAGTCATTATAATTTTATTAAGTGTATTTGGACTCTTAGATAAGCTGATGGTAATATTTACGCCAAGAGTTTTGGCTACATTTTTATTTTTAGTAGTTGGAGAACTTTCAAAAGATTTTATAGAGGGAATGTTTGGGGTTGGATATAATGGAAGTACAAAAATATCAATTCCTATAATGCTTGTCTCTATTGGAATTATAATTTTATCACTTGTAATAAGAAGATTTAAGAAACTTGCACCAGTATCATTTATAATTGTAATAGGTGTAGGATGGCTTGTATTTTATTTATTAGGACTTCCAGTAAATAAGATGCCCAATATGCATGAATTTATAAACTTGCCAAAGGCCTTTCCATTTGGAATGCCAATAGTGAGTGCAAGTATGATACCATCAATTATTATTGCGGTATTTGTTTTAATAAGTACTATGCTTGCATCTACAAATATAATTAAAGTAATGCTTGAAAAGGCAAATGAAAAATCTTATGATGTTTCACTAAAAAAAGGTGGAGCAATGCTTGGAGTAAACCAAATCATAGCTGGAATATTCTTTTCAGTTGCAGCAATTCCAGGAGTTGTTGTTGCAGGGTTTATTGAACAGACAGGTTCAACTAAAAGAAAACCATTTTTAATTGGTAATATTTTAGTTATAATAATTAGTTTAATAACACCTATAATGGCATTTTTCTCAACACTTCCAACACCAGTTGCATATGCAGCAATTTTTACAGTGTTTAGTAGTCTTTTTGGGAATGCTATAAAAGAATTAGATAAAATAAAAGATAAGAGTAAAATATTCTTTACTATAGGAATTCCAATATTTGCAGGATACGGAATTATGTATTTACCAAATTCAGCATTTCAAGGACTTCCAACAATGCTAAGCTCATTTTTAAGTAATGGATTAGTTGTAGGAATAACACTTGCTATACTTATTGAAATATATGATTTAATTTTAAATAAAGTTAAACATTAAAAAAATGCTAACTCATAGAAAAAATATGAGTTAGTATTTTTATTATTAAAATATCTTAGTAAGATAGTTTACTAAAAAAAGAGTGATGAAGTTTTACTTAAGATATTTTAATAAAATACAATTTTATTTACCCATTAAATGCATGTATTCTGCATATTGAGGTGTTCCTAAAGCGAATCCTCCAGCAACTTCATGAATCATTCCAGTTACATAATTAGAATCATCACTAGCATAATATAAAACAGCTTTAGCTACATCTTCAGGTGAACCAACTCTATTTAATGGTATATGTTTAAGGAATGAATCCCTAAAATCATCAGACATATTTTTAAGTGCTGCTTTAGTTGCAATTAATCCAGGTAATACAGCATTACATCTAATATTTTTATTAGCATATTGTAATGCAATATTTTGAGTTAAAGAGTTTATTGCTGCCTTTGAAACGCAATAAGCAGTTCTTGAAAGGTCTGGAACTACAGAACCAACACTTGAGATATTAACAATAGTTCCTCCACCATTTTCTATCATATAAGGGATTACTCTTTTACTAGTAACATAGACACTAGCTACATTAGTTTCTAAAACATTAAAGAAAGCATCAGTGTCTCCTTCAACTAAACTACGATCACGTTTTACATCAGTTGCACCATAGTTATTAACTAAAATATCAATTTTCCCTTCTTTATGATAAACATTATCAATCATTTCTATATAAGAGTCTTTATTATGGGCATCAAAATATATAAATTCTGCTTGTCCGCCGTATGAAGTTATTTTTTCGATTGAATCTTCTTCTTCAATACCTGCTATGTAAACTTTTGCTCCGTTTTGAGCTAAGATGTTTGCAGATTCAAACCCAATTCCTCTAGATGCTGCAGTTATTATTGCTATTTTTCCTTTTAATTTCATTTCCATAAAAATTACCTCCATTAAATTGTTTTTAGTGTGTAAAAAGCATTATATAACTTTAAAATTTTAGAGTAAATCTAATTTAGAGACAATTAACAGAATATTCAGTAAAGAAACAATGTAGTAGTAATATTCTAGTAAAATTTTATTTTAAGCATTAAAATTAACCTAAATAATGTTGCAGGAGATTAGGTTAATTTGATATACTTTGCATATAAGTAATGGGAAAAAAACTGTTTATACTGAGAAAAAAAGTCTATTTCTAATTTTAAGAAATAGACTTTTTTTTATCAAATTTAAGCTTCATTAAGGACACTTTCAGGAAGTGGTTTTTTGATTAATGTAAGGATAATAGCACCTATTATAGCACCAACTATAAGAGAAACTAAGTACATTAAAGTGCTTCCTCCAACTAGAGGAAATACGAAGATTCCACCAAATGGAGCTGGCATTGTTATTCTAAAGAACATTGAAAGTGCACCAGCAATTGCAGAGCCTACAATACAAGAAGGAATTACTCTAATTGGATCAGCAGCTGCAAAAGGAATTGTTCCTTCTGTAATAAATGATAATCCTAAAACATATGCAGTTTTACCAGCATCACGTTCACCTTTTGAGTATTTTCTTTTTGCAAATGTTGAAGATAGTGCAACTACTAATGGAGGAACCATTCCACCAACCATAACGGCAGCCATTGGAGCAGTATCTCCAGATGCAAGCATTGCAATAGCAAAAGCATAAGCAGTTTTATTAACAGGACCACCCATATCTACAGCCATCATTCCACCTACAACAGCACCAAGTAAAACTAAATATCCAGTTCCCATAGTTTTTAATAAATGTTCAGCCCATTGCATTAACATTGCTACAGGAGGAGCTACAACTAGAAGCATTAAAGCTCCGGTTATAAGTATTCCTAAAACAGGATAAATAAGCATTGGTTTAAGACCATCTAAAGTTTGAGGGAATTTAGCAAAGATTTTCTTTAATAATAGTATTACAAAACCACCTAAAAATCCGGCTAAGATACCACCAAGGAAACCAGCATTAGTTTGAGCAGCGATAAAACCACCAACCATAGCAGGAGCAAATCCAGGTCTATCAGCAATACTTGAACCAATGAAACCAGCTAAGATAGGAATCATAAGAGAAAATGCATATTTAGAACCAATTGTATTTAATACATATGAAACTATATTATATTGAGCATTTCCAGGATCAGCTGAATGGATTCCAAAAGCATAAGATATAGCCATTAAAATACCACCACCGATTATAAATGGAAGCATATTAGAAATACCATTCATAAGGTGCTTATAAATACCAGTTCTATTTTTAGTACCAAGCATTCCATCAATAGAAGTTTCTCCTTTTTGATTTGAATAAACAGGAGCACTTGTTAAAGATTTTTCGATTAATCCATTTGGATCTTTTAAAGCTTGAGTAACAGGGACTACTACAATTTTCTTCCCTAAAAATCTATCCATTTCAACTTTTTTATCAGCTGCAACAATTATTCCATCTGCTGAATTGATATCATCTGCAGTTAATCCATTCTTTATTCCTGTAGAACCATTAGTTTCTATTTTTACTTTATATCCTTTGGCTTCTGCAGCTTTAACTAAGGATTCAGCAGCCATATAAGTATGGGCGATTCCTGTAGGGCAGGCTGTTACACCTATAATATATTTTTCAACAGAAGATTTATTAGAAGAAACTAAAACGTTTTCTTCTGAGTCAGTAGAATTATCTTCACTTTCTTCATACTTGTCTAGAAGAGAAAAGACATCAAATGAAGTTTTAGCCTTTAAAAGTCCGTCTTTAAACCCATCATTCATTAGTAAAACAGAGAGTTTAGATAGAGTTTCTAAATGTTCATTATTAGCAGATTCAGGAGCAGCTATCATAAATACAATATTTACAGGTTCTCCATCTAAAGAGTCAAAGTCTATTCCCTTTGGAAAAATTCCAAGGCCTAAAGCCGCTTTTTTTACAGCTGAAGTCTTTCCATGGGGAATACCAATTCCTCCGCCTATACCTGTTGAAGATAGAGATTCACGTCTTAGAACTTCTTCTTTATATTTTTCTTTATCATTAAGAAGTCCCACGCTATCAAGAGAATCTATAAGAAGATTTATGGCTTCATTTTTATCTTTAGCATCTAAATTTAAAGATATAGCATTATAACGTAATAGTTCAGAAATTTTCATTAGTTTGTCCTCCCTTTTTTAAAGTGTAAATAATTTAGTTATTGAAATTGTATTAAGTAGTTTATCTGCAAAATCTTCAGTGCAAATATCTAGTGAAAAAGCACTTGCACTGCCTGTTGCAATTCCACGTTTAAAGGATTCTAAAATATTTTGGGATTTTGAATATTCATTTAGGAATCCACCAACAAGAGAATCACCAGCACCAACTGAATTAATAACTTTTCCTCTAGGAGCATTTCCAAAGAATACACCATCTTTATTTATAAGTAGTGCACCATCACCAGCAAGAGAAATTATTACATTTTCAGCACCTAACAAATGAAGTTTTTCTCCATATTGGATAAGTTCTTCACGGTTAGTTATTTTTGTTTTAAAGATTTCTTCAATTTCAAAATTATTTGGTTTAATTAAAAATGGTTTATTTTTGATACATTGAAGAAGAGCATCACCAGAAGTATCAACTATTATTTTTACTTTTGAATTTTTAAGAAAGTTTTGAATATCTGAGTAAAGAGTTTGAGGTAAGGTATTTTGGATTTTACCTGCCATTACTAAAATATCATTTTCTTTTAAAGTTTTTAATTTTTGAAAAAAGGATTTTAATTCTTCATCAGATATTGAAGGCCCTTCACCATTAATATCTGTTTCATCAGTTGATTTTATTTTTACATTTATACGAGTAAGTCCATTTATAAAGTTAAAATCACTTTTAATATTTAAATTTTTTAAGGACTCTTGAATAAATTTTCCTGTAAATCCACCAACAAAACCAAGAGCGGTGTTGTTAGTATGTCCATTAGTTAAAACTCTTGAAACATTGATTCCCTTTCCACCAGGAAATAAAATAGAATTTTGTGCTCTATTTACTTCACCTAATTTTAAATTATCAATAGAAATGAGGTAATCTATTGATGGGTTTAGAGTAACTGTATATATCATTAATCTGTCACCATCCTAACGTCTGTTATTTTCTTATATTTTTCTAGTAATTTATTTTTATTTGAAATAATAGTACATTGCTTAATTTTTGCAAACTTGACACAAGCAACTGAATCAAATTTAGAAATATCTGAAAGAATGTAGGATTCCTTTGAATTTGAAATTGCACATTCTTTTATGCTAGCTTCTTCACAATCTGGAGTAGTGAAGCCTGAGTCTATATCAATACCATTTGCACCAATAAAGCATTTATCAAAATTAAATTTATTAAGACAATTTAAAGCATGACTTCCGACTATAGCTTTAGTAGTCTTTTTAACATTTCCACCAATCATATAGCAATAGATATCGTTTTCAACAAGGGCATTAATATGATTTAAGCCATTTGTCACAACAAAAACTTGTTTATCCTTTAAATGTTTAATTATCTCAAAAGTTGTTGTTCCTGCATCTAAAAAGATAGATTCTCCATTAGAAACTAAATTAGCAGCATACTTAGCTAAAAGTTCTTTTTCATAGGAATTCTTGCTTTGTTTTTCTTTATAACTAAGTTCAGTTAAATTAGTATTTATTTCTTTAGCACCACCATGGAATCTCTTTAAAAGATCACGTTCTTCTAGATGCTTTAAATCTCTTCTTATAGTAGAATCAGAAACTTTAAGTTTTTCTGATAATTCTTCAAATTTCACTAAATGATTTATTTTTAGTAAAGATAGAATGAGTTCATATCTTTCTTCAGTAAGCATTTGAATCACTCCTTGTAATCGTTAATCTATTTGTAGTATAAATCAGTAAAATTCATAGGTCAATCACAAACAATCATAAACAGTCATTGATAGTCATAATAAATTAAAAACAATCAAATACTATAAATACTAAACGAGAAGAAAATGGGAATTTTGGATTAATAAAGGATTTATAAAATATATAGTATGTTAACAAAATAAATAAAAAAGAGAAATAATGAATTATTTATAAAAAAGATAATCATAAAAATTTGACTATTTTAAAGGAAAGTAGAACTGTAATAGTGAAAAAATCAGAAAAAATTAATAAAACAAGTAGTGGTAAATATTGTATAATAATAGGGAGAGGGAAAATGAAATGTGAGGATTTAATATGAAAAAAATTTTAATAATTGGATTAATTACTATTACTACTGCTATTTCACTTGTTGGATGTATGGGAACAAATAAAGATGAACCTGGAAAAGATACTAGTACTACACAGGGAGAAAGTTCTGATAAGGGAAATGATTCATCAGAAGATAAGACAAATGATAATAAAAAACCAGAAGTAGAGTCGGAAGATAAAAATGATAAAAAGCCAGAAGCAGAGAAAGAAGATAATAAAAAACCAAGTACAAGTGATAAAGAAGAAGTAGAAAAAGAAGATAAAACTGAAAGAATATTTAAAGTTGTAACAAAAGATATTGATTATAAAGTTGTAAATGGAAAAGAAATAAAGACTGTAGGACTTGGAGTTGCAGATAATATAAAGAAAATACTAAATCAAGTTTCAAAAGATTATTTTGATGGGAAAACTATTGAATTAAAAGATATAGAAACAGTAAATAATAAAAAAATTGCAATTGTTAACTTAGGTGGAAGTAAAGATTATTGGAATCAAAGAATGCAAGGATCTTTAGGTGGAGCTATTACAGAATATACATTGATAGAAAATGTGCTTCAAAGAGAATATAAAGGATACTGGATTGATGGAGTAAAATTCACTTTAGATGGAAAGCAACTACAAGAATCACAACATGCTGAAAAATTAACGCAAACAACTTATAGATAACATAGAAATGAGGCTGTTATAGGTTAAAATATAGAAGTGAGATTATACTTTTAAAAATATATTAATTGATTTTAAGGAAGGTGATTACTACAAAATGTAGAAATCACCTTTTTAATATTATTTTTAAATTATAATGATTTATTCAAGGTTACATATTATCTATGTTTATTAGGAGTCATTTTTATATGAATTTAAAAATACTTAATAAAAAGATATATTTAAAATACTGATTCTTAATCATTATAAAGATTTTATAGTGATGCTGTTATTTAAAATATCTATAACTTTATTTCCGATAGTTTCATCTTGATAAACATATTCTATGTTATAAATTTTATTGTCTTGAAAAACTACATAATTGTAAACAGTAAAATCAGTTGGAGTAGTAGGAGTATTCCACTTTTTAAATTCAGGATCATCTTTTAAGGATTTAAAATCTCCAGCATATGTAGATTTAACAATATTCCCGTCAAAAGATAAATCTTTTAGCTGTCTAATCATATTTAAAGAATAATTAGAATCTTTATTATGTTCTGCTATAGCCTTTAAATTTTCAGCATATTGCTCAGGTGTTTGATTAGAAGTATTATCCATAATAGAAATAAAAAAGCCATTTTTAGAGTAAGGATTACTAAAGTGGACCCTATGTCAAGGACATTTTAAAAAAGAGCTATGCAACAAGAAGTT
>NZ_CAMTIG010000041.1 GCF_947072515.1 uncultured Clostridium sp. | reverse complement strand
TAAATTCTGTAATTTACCCAAAAGATCATTGTTAGAAACTTCTATAAAATATCCTGCATCTGCGTAATTTATAGAAGTATTTGTAGTACATTTATATATATTTTTATTTGCAGTATCATAGTACCCTTTCCCTGCAACTTTTTGATTATTATTATTTAAAACTCCACCATATTCAATTCCAAGTATTTCAGCTAATTTACTTCCTTCTAGTATATCTCCTTCATTTGTTCCAAAGTTTTTATTGCCAATTATTTTAATAGTATTATTTATTTTTTTAGCATAGACTATACTTCCAGCTTTTAAATTTCCAATTTTACATTCTATAAGATAATCAATATTATTTAGCCTTAAATAAGTTTGAGAATTTGTATTTTCTGAATTTATTTTTAAATTAAAATTCAAATCTGGATTATCAAACTCTGTAAATCCTTCTAAAGTTGCTGTATATATTTCTTTTTGTCCATCAACACTTCTAACTGTATCTAATGTATAAACTTCATTTAACTGCATTTCATTTAATATCTCAGCTCCTACTGGTGTTGGCTCTGTTAATATACTATCTGGACTAAAAACAATTTTAGATTTTCCTCCTGCATCTGGGGTTACTGTATATTTATCTCCACCTATATACTCTCCATTTTTTATTTTTTTTAATTTAGACATTATTTCCTCCTATTGCTGGAACCTCATATATTTCAAGATTCATATTAAGTTGATGTACTCCTGCTAACCACTCTGGTGAATATCTACTCCTATGTGCTTTGGATAAAATATCTTGATAAATTCTAGCTCCAGCATCACATATTTGATTTAAATCTGGAAATTTACTTAAATCAGTTGTGTATGGAACTATAAATTTTATATATTGACTTGCCGGTTCACCATTAGGATAAAAATAAGTTTCTGCTGGATAAAAACCAGTCATATCATAAGCAAGTTTTAATAAATTTTCAGTTGTTGGTGCATTTAAACTTTTAAATCTCATCATTTTTAAAAAAGGCCTATATTCTTCATTATTCATATTATTTCTTCCAACAAGCATTCTATAGCCTATATAATCTAAATACTCATCAAAAGCCTTATTTATACTACTCATCCCAATATCATCATCAAGAATTTTATTTAAATATTCAAAAATTGGCTTAAAGCAATTTATTAATTTTAAAGAATTTTCTTTCTTAAAATGCTCTGGTAAACTTTCTAATATATTTTCTATTTCGCTCATATTAGCGCTCCTGTTCCACAAGACCCTTTTTCATCATAATTAAGCTGAATAAAAGGTTCATATGTTAATGAAGATGACTTTTTAAAGTTAATATTTAACACTCTCATATTTGCTTCTATAGCTGTATTATCTAATTTTTGTTTTCTAAACTCTTCAGTTGAAACTATATCTCCAACTTTTAATGAATTTAAGTATTCTTTCAATAAATTTAATATTTCATCTGTATTTTGAGATATTATATTGTATTGATAATCTATTCCAACTATATTTGGTCTATCAAATTTTATCGTTTGATAATATCCTGGAACTAATTCAATATTATTTTCTATAGTACCTACAGTATTTGCAGTATGTGTTTTCCTGTAAATTGTTTGAGCTATTTCTTTTGGATCTCCTCCATCTACTACAACTCGAACACTCTTCTTTTCTATTCCATTAACACCATCTGTATTAGAATTATTTCTTACTCCATCACAACTTACAACTCCATTTAATTTTCTTATTGAACCTAATAAAGCTGGTAAACTCCAATCTACATCTCTTATAGTGCTTAAATATCTTTGGATATATTCATAATCAGTTTCTTTATTCAGACCACCACTTATAGTTTTGTTCTGTATATCTCTTACTCCAATCGGAGCTTTTTGAACAGTTTTAAAATTCATAGCTGGTAAATTTCCATTAGTTCCCATAGTTGTACATTCAAAATCAAGTTCTACAGTACCATTTGTTATAATACCTTTGTTTAAATTCGTATAAATAAACTCATTATTCCCTTTTACAATCAAACTTTTTTCATAAATAACAGTGTCATTATCTCCAGTTACAGTAGCTTTTCCTGTAGCTCTTGCTCCTTGTATTCTAAATATCAAATCATTAGAAAATAAATCATCTAATTGTGTATCGTATGCTGTGTATATATTTCTACCTGATTTTAAGGATATAAATTTATCCTCTAAATAAGAGCACAACAATACTATTGTTGCTGAATATTTATAAAAATTTGATGTAACATCAGTATTAAAATCTTCTCCAAATTGAATTTTAGCTTCTTGTTGAACCATTCCCATTAATCCACTAAATCCTTTTGCCATTACTAGAAATTCACCTCACTTTCTTTATTGCCTAATGTTTTATGGCTATACTCTAAAGTCGCTTTAACAACCTTATTAACCAATTTGATGTTTTTATATTTTAAATCCTCGATTTCATTCCCATACCATTCTAGCAATTTTGATTTTATATGCTCCAATTTATAATCAGTCTGATTAGAACTTATAACATCAAAGTTAATTCCATTATTTTGGTCATAAAATGTTTCACACGAAAATATTTGTAAGGAATTTACCAGCTTATTTTCAAATCCTTCAATTGTTTCAGAAACTATAAAGGTTATGTCTCCATCATTAAACATCAATTCTTTCATAGCATACCTCCTGTTCCAATTTCTTTTGCTGATTTAGTTGGTGGTGCAGTGTCTGTTGGTGGATTTGAGCCAGGATTGTACTTGTGAGAATGGTTTTTTCCACTAACTCCTGCTGATATATAATCAGTTTCACTACTACATAATCCCGTTATATCTTGTGTACCTTCTTGATTCAAATTACCTTTATGGATATTATTTCCAACAGTTCTTATAGATTCTGGCAAGTCCATACTTTGATTATTAAATGTTATAGGTATTGCAAAAGCACTATTATAATCATTTTTACCTATTGAACTATTACATTCATCAGATCCATTTGCTACAAAATCATCTAAAGAAAATGTTGTAAAAAAAATAGCAACAATATCTCCAATATTTAATTTATAATCAGAATGATTTTGTTCGTTACCTATCAATCCTAATGGAACTCCATGTATTTCAGGAGGTTTTTTACCATTCATGGTCCCAACTGGAGAAACAGATAAGATTCTGCCTTCTATACTTGTTATTTTAGCTAGACAACTAGTAAACATTACATCACCTTAACCTTTAATGTAGTTATCCATTTATTTGTATTTCTCATTTCTAAAGAGCAAATTCTACATAATCCATTAAATGTATCACTTCCACTTATATTAACTATATTTCCTTTCTTAAAAGAATGTAAACTCATGCATTCTATTATAAAATCATATTCCTTAGACAACTTACTTTTCAATTTATCTTCAGTTAAATAATTAGCTTCAATCTCTTTATTCTGAGCTTTTTTATTTTGAATTGAATCCAATGTTATTTCTTCGGCTGCTGCAGGATTTTTAATAAGACCACTATTGAAATTTAAATCTATTATAAATTTACTTTTAGGTTTATCTTTATAAAAATAAACATCTTTACCCTCTATTTTAAATTTTGAAGATGTATTATCTGCTATTTTTTTTAATTCATCCGTAGCTTTTCCAAAACAACTAAAGCTATTAGGATATGTTTTTTCAATCTCTAATTCTACTTGAACCATATTAAGACCAGCTTGATTGCAAATCTCTCTAATGGCATCTGAACTACTTATTTGACCCTTTAAACTTACACTAACAGTATTAGAGCTTTCAACAGCTCTTTCACTACATAACAATTCTTGTACTTTATCTGCTTTGTCTCTAATTTCATTTCTCTTTTTTACAACAAATGTTCCAAATCTTCCACCATACAAATCTCTTCCAAAGTCATAATCTATAACAGATCCAACTTCTATATCTTGGGATAAATTATAAATTCTAATTTTACATACACCTATTTCATTATCTTTTCCACTATTGTATTCAACTTCAAAATATAAACCATCTTGCTCCTCATGATTTATTTTAACTCCATTTATAGTTAATGATGCCCATCTCATAAAATTCATATATCTACCTCATTTATATAAAGTAAAACATTTTCAATATTATCAAATGTTATATTAGATAAATCATTTCCATCATTAAAGTTTGCTACTATTAATGCTTTTGGAAATTTATCATTCATATTTCCTGCATCATCTATGTAATATCTTGCAAATAAAATTTGTCCTAATACAATAGGTTCATCTTCTACTAATATATTTTTATTAACATCCAATAAATCCATATAAATTCTATTGTCGTATGAGTTCCATCTAAAATTTATATAAAAAATATTATCTTTTATTGAAATTTGAGTTAAATAAGGAATCTTTTTTTTACTTATTTCAATTGCATACATTATTTACCACCACTCAATATTGAATTAATACCATAATTTTTCTCTAATATATTTCCACTAACACCAAATGGAAACGGATTTATCATGTTAAATGAATTGCTATTAACTCTTTCATTTGGAGTTAATTTACCTTCACCAATACCCATTTCAACACTACTAGCTTTTGATTTCATAATTTTAGTAGTTTCTTTTTTACCAGCCAAACTCTCACTAGGTTTTGATGTAACTTTTTTCATTTCAGGAGCTGGAATCATTGCCACTTTTACAAATTTTAATTTTTTAAAAGAAACTGTAAAATCTGTATATAAAATATTATCAATGGTCCTATCTATATTCATTATTGCTAGATTAGTTGTTGTTTTACCACCAAAAGTTAAAGATACTAATTCTCCATTTTCTTTATATTTTAATAATTTTTCAAATTGTTCTTTATGATTTTGAGATGTTAATTTACATTTCATATTCCATTCGTCTTGTCCATTAATAATAGTTTCAGCAATTACAGACCCATCATCTAAATTGTGACTTGGAGCTTCAGCATTATAAGAACTCCCTATTTGATAACATCTGTTTATATATATATCTGAAATTAATGTTATTTTCTCTGTTGATGAAAGTGAGTAGGTCCTTGTAAACCCACTCACTAAACTATTTGCCTTTGAGGTAAAATATGATGATAATCCCTCTAAAGGTTTGTCTATTAAATTTGTAATTCCTGAAAGATTAAACATTATATTTCACCAGCCTTTATTTTTTCTTCATATAAAACTTCCATTATAGTTTTCTTTGTTTTTTGTTCATCATTACTTTGAATTATAAATGTATTTGTATTATGAACTGTTTTATTACTACTGTTTGATGTATTAGTTATATTAGAACCCTTTATATTGTCATTCATCATTTCTGTATTTTTTTCTATAATTTTTTCTTTTGTTAATTTTTCTATAACTAAATTCGAAGCAGCAAATGAGCTATCTTGTAAACTATTTGTTTTTAAATTAGCTTTTATATCAACTTGTTTAGGAACCTCCATTTCCAAGGAAGTTTTAAACCCTTGCTCTGTCTTAAATAAACTAAATGAATCTTTTAATTTCTCTCCGAGATCCTTTACCCATTCAATCATGTCCTGTATTTTTTCTATTGAATACTTTATAAATCCAAATAAATGCTTAAAAGTAAAATCTACAATTTCTCTAAAATCATCACAATTATTATATAAACCTATAAACCATGTTGCTAAAGTTGCCATTGGAGCAATCATATATCCTATAACAGTAGCTATTCCGATTATTGCTTCTTTATTTTCTTTCCAAAATTTCAAAGTATCATCTGTTAAAGGTTTTATTTTCTTTGTCCAATCATCCATTTTCTTAGCTGAACCATCAAACCATTTAGCCATAGGTTTAGATAAAATCTCCATTATTTCAAGTTTTAACCCTGATGCGGATGATTTAAGTCTATCCATAGCACCACCAAATCCACTATTCATAATATCTGCCATTTTTTTAGTTGATCCATATGAATTTTTTATCTTACTAAATAATGAATCAAATTCTTCATTTGTAGATTTTAGTATTGTAAGAACAGCTCTACCGCCCCTCTCTCCAAATATTTTATTAAGAGTAGCAGCTTGTTCAAATTCACCCATACCTTTTAATCCTGCTCTTAAAGATTTAAATACACTTTGAAGTCCTACAAAATTACCTTTAGAATCTTTTAGATTTACTCCCATTTTATACAAACTTGCATTTACCTCATCAGTTGGATTTAATAAGCTAGAAAACACTTGATTTAAACTTGTTCCTGCCATACTTCCTTTTATTCCTGCATTTGCTAACATACCTAAATAAGTAGCTGTACTCTCAACACTTTCTCCTAAAGCACTTGCCATTGGAGAAACATATTTAAAGGATTCTCCTAACATTGAAATATTTGTATTTGTAGATGTGGCTGTTGCTGCCAATATATCTGTAAATTTAGCAGCATCTTTGGCTGCCCATTTAAATGCAGTCATTGAATCTGTAACAATATCAGATACAGTTCCTAAATTTTCCCCAGATGCAGCTGCTAAATCCATAATAGCCGGAGTAGCTTTTAATATTTCATTAACTTTCCATCCTGCAACAGCTTGATATTTTTGAGCTTCAGCTACTTGAAAAGCTTCAAACCTAGTTGTTCTTCCTAATTCCTTAGCTTGTTCCCTTAAAGATACATACTGTGTTTCAGTTGCTCCAGCAATAGCTTTGGTTTGTAGCATGATATCATCAAATTGTCTATATTCATTAATCATGCTACCTACACCAATTCCAACACCTAAAATACTACCTATAAGCAATGCCTTTCCTAAAAAACTTCCCATGAAATTTTTAAAGGATAATGCGGAACGAGCCATCATTGTTTTAAAACCTGTTCCTACTTTTACAACTCCTCTTTGCATTGTATTAAAAAAACTATTTGCATATGTTTTCATTTTTCCAAAAGAATTCTTACTTTCTACTTCGGTAGTTTTAAATGAAGATTTTAATCTGTTGTAGCTATCTTGAATTTGCTTTAAAGCACTTAATCCACTTCCAACTATATTAAAACTGGTTGTTAAAGGTTCTAGCATGTTTCACCCCCACCTATATTATTATTTTTATTCGTTATATATTCATTCCAAATGTTTTGAGCTATAATGAAATCTTCAATACTCATATTAAGAACATCATTTATAGGCTGCCTAGTTTCAAAAGCAAACTCATATCTAATCTTTAGTAAACTCTTCAAGTCCTCCAGTTCCTCTTCCGAATAATAAGGGCGATGTTTGGAATCCATTTATAATAGACCCAACTACATTTAACGCTTCATTATCATATGTAAAAAAATCTATTTTTTTAGCTTCTACAGGTAACGATATAAAATTATGTAAAGTTTCTGGAACAGATTTTGTTAATCCATCTTTTTCAGCAATTCTTAAATATGTTTGGGGAGAAACTCTTTCTATTCTAAACAGAACCTCTCTATCTTCCCATTCAGCATCAGTAACATTAAGTTTAAACTCTAACGCTCCCATACCTTCTCTTTTAAATTCCATATCTTTTACTTTATCTAATTGATCCTTTGTTAAATTTAATTTCATTAAAAATCCCTCCTTAAATCATAACGTCTGCAATAACTCTAGCTTTTACTAAAATCTGCACTGTATTTTCTGTTTTATTGTAAGTTTTATCTAAAATAGATACCACACCTAAGTCAAAAGGAATATTTTCTGTTATACTTCCTCTTTTATCTATAAAAGCTCCTATACCTTCTAAATTTGCAAGTTCAGCTGCTTTCATTATTCTTTCATCATCTGTATTAGTTCTTATTTTTATAGTAAAAACTATTTTTTTTGAACCAGCATATATATTTTCATGTTCACCATATAGATCTTCCTCATCTTGTGTCCAAGGGTCTGTTGGTTTATTCCATGTAATTTCAAGTATATTTTTTAAAGAAAACCCATTATAATTAAAAAATACTTTCGACATGTCTTTAGCCATTATTTATTCACCTCTCCATAAGTTCTCTCTAGTGTTAATTCTATTGTTTTAGTAAAGTCTGCTAATCTGAATATAACTCTAGGCCTAATTACTTTTAATTGTCTTTCTGCAGCAGTTTGATTTATAGGTAGAATCTTAAACTCTGCTTTTCCATTTAAATCAGCTATAAGACCCATTTGGTACATTTCTCCCATTACATTTGATATAACAGTCTCTAATAAAGAATATCCTCTAGTATCTTGCTTGAAGCCTTTTTCAGCCATAGCGATTTCAATATTATCTATCAAATTATAAATAATACAATCTGTAGCGGTTACCTCAGTAATGTCTGTTGAATCAGTTGTAACTCCCATTCTTGCAAGCACATAATCTTTAGAAGTTCTTTTTTCTGCAAAATTTATATTAACTTTAGCTAGTTCAACTCTTTTCCCACCGCTTACATCAGCTGTTACTCCTGATAAAATATTCATATCAGATTTACTTCCTGCACCTGGAGTAATTACAGTTGCCATATACGCAATCGCTTTATTCTCATTTGAATAATCAATAAACTTTATATATCTATCACTCTTTTCGGGATCAGTTATTGTTTCTGTAGTTGTTGTTTCAAAATATATTTTTCTCTTTTCATTACAAAACGCATTCAATGCTCCCACTGTCATTACTTCTGGTTCTAAAATATGTGCTATTGAGTAATATTCAACTGTTGAACCTAGTTCATTTAAAGCATCAACGACATCTTGTTTTGTTGCTCCAGTTTTTTTTACTGATAAAACATGAAAATAATCTGGTATTAATGGTTGCTTTGCAGGATATGTTTTTTGACTTAAAAACAATTGAATAGCTTCATATATTTTAGAATTATTTCCAAAATATTTTGCTACCTCTTCAGAACTTGAAAATGTTTTAATACTTGCTACTGCTCCGTCAGCATCAGTTTTATGTTCATTTGTTATAAATAAACATTTATTTAAAGCTGCCTTAGTAAAACTTGGAGCCATTTCTACTTTTATTTGTACTGGATTTTGATATTCCATCACTTACCTCCTATTATTATTTCAGAATTATTCAAAGATAACTCTATTGATTTAGCTAAATCTAAAGCCCTTTCAATTTCTAATTTATACTCAAATTTAATATCAAATATAAATCTATAAATCCATTGCTTAGATTGCTCCTCATGCATAGGTTTAATAACTATATTTTCATTAATTATTCCTATCCCATTTTGCTCCCATTCTTGGTATCTCATTTTATAAACTATTAGATTTTTTAAAACAGTTGCTTTTTCTTTTGCTTCTTTTAAATTTTCTCCAATAACTTCAAACTGTATAGTACTTTCTCCCTCGAAAAAAGCATGTTCTTTATCTTTTAATATTTCATCATCCCAAAATACATCCTCTGTATTTTCAGACAATTCATAAGCTACACCATAAGGTTTTGGTGGTTCTTTTTTTCCGTTATATCCTTCTATCACTTCAACAGGTTTATCAACTCTAGTATTAATTAGTTTCCTGATTATCGTGAACATTATTAATCACCTTCTTTAAAATATAGAATTTAATATCAGCTAAATATCCATAATCTAAATTAGGATTAACTTCATATTTAACTCCATTGAGTTCTATTATTGATTTTTCAGTCAATGCAACCTTTGCTCTAAGGTCTATGTCACCTACTTCAATATAACCCTCCTTAAAATTCTTTATATCAGAAGAATTAAATGGAAAATAAACGCCTTTGAAAGTTATAGTTTTTTTTATTCCTTCTATCCATTCTCCATTATCCCAATGACCTCCTATTTCTTCCTCAACAGTTATAGGAGTTAATAGTCTCTTAGGTATAAAAACTCTACTCATTAGCCACCAACCTTATTCCAATCACTTTTATAAACAGTTGCTCCACCTTTTTTTATTTTATATCTAATACTTTTTATTAAATACCCTTCTAAAATAAGTGTTTGTCCTGCACGATTTGGATATTTATTAGCCTTCCATTTTTCATAATCAGGATCATTTTTTATTGCCCAATTAGAAGCATCAGCTATAGCTTGTACGACTAAACCTCTTATATATTCACCTACTTGCATTGAAGCTAATCTACCATCTAAATTTCCAGCTAATACTTGATTTAATACTCCTTGTACAAATAAAGTTATAGATGATTTATTTTCTTCAATAGCTCTTCTAAAATATCCTCTAGGTTTTATTTTTCCTCCTGGACTTCCAAACTCTAAATAACTTCCATATTCAAGAACAGTCATTTCTTTCTGCTCTCCCATGCTATCTCCCTCTCCTAAAATACCAATTTCAATAGTATGAGTAGCAAAATAATTCATTGCTTTAGTTATTTTTCCTATATCTACAGACATGCAGTTGCTCCAAACATATTAATTATGGAGTCTATAAAGTTTTTATTTTTATCCAAGTCATTTATATATGTGTAGCTTATATCTTTAATAGAATAACTTTTTAATCCAGCTTCATCAATTTTTGTTCCTGCTAAAACTATTTGTTCAAATATAAACATTTGAATATTTTTAGGTAGTTCAGAATATCCAGCAATGTATTCGATTTCTATTTCATCACAAGAACAAAGTTCAGTACCTATATTTATTTTTCTATTAGATTTAACGTTTATAAATCTAGTTATATCTACTCCAGAGTATAAACACTCAACTATAGAAACTATTGGCCTTGATGTTAGATATACATCTTCTGAATTAATCCCTTTGACAAATTCCTTCCTCTCTCCAAGTTCCAACTTATATCCTAATATTGCTTCTATTTTTTCTAAAATAGCTTCAAAATAAAAATCTAAAGTTTCTTGTTCTGTTATTTGAGTTATATTTTTAGCCATTTTTTCATTATAAAGAGCCATATATCCTCCTATAAGGAACGGGGATTAACTCCCCGCTCTTCTACCTCTTTTCTTTACTTCATTCTCCAATGACATTAATGCTATGCTGTCTTTTTTTTTATTTTTATAAAATTCTCAGGAAGTTGAACTCCAAATCCTAATAATTTTTCCATATAGTATTTAGTAATACCCTTAGTTGTAATTTGGTCAGTTATTTTTAAGTTTAGATTAGGATTAATTACTCCAATCATTCCTTCTTCCCAGTAACCAAATGTAATTAAATAATCTCCTGCTGCTGCAGTATTTGGATTCTTTAAAACATCAGATTCAATTATATTAACTGGTCTATTCATTAATGTTCTGGCATTACCTGTGTTTAAATCAGTTATATAGAAATCTTTTCTATCATTTTTTAATTTTGCAATTGTTGACCACATAGCTCTAGTCATATCCCAAGTTGACTTTTCAGCAATTTCTGTTCTCATTGAATAGTAAATTTCTAAAATTTTATCTGCTAAATCAGAACCAGTAACTGTTAAATCAAGTTCAATTTCAGCAATATTAGTATCTACTAAAATTCCTTTAGGTTGATTAACTCCGGTTCCAGTGAACATCTTATCAGATATGAATAAAGACCAAGCATATTCAACTCTAGACATTAAGAAGTTTAAATATCCCACAAAATTTACAGCTAATAATCTATTAGATACAGCTGGCATACAGTAGAATTGGAATAAATTAATAGTTACATTGTCTAATTTAACTCCTTTAGTTTCTGTTCTCTCATCAAGTTCTCCAACTATTCCACACTCTGGTAATCCCAACATCTCTCTAGGAATAACAACCGAATTATCTCCAATAGGTAAAAACGATATTCTGGCCATTACACTATTTTTAGCTTGTAATCTAGTTAATATAGTTTCTACATATTTAGGTTTAATTGCATTTGGTGTATCTCCAGTTGAAGGTGTAGCGAAGTTCTTTATTTCATTATTCATGCTAAACTCAATTTCTACTCCAGTTCCTTTTGCATCCATTTCTTTTAACATACAGAAAAATGCTTCTGCATCTGATATATCTTGCTTTGTAGCAGTATATCCTACTTTTAACCCTTTTATAACTTCATTAATTTCTTTAAACTTAGCTTCTAACCCATCTTTAAACTCAGTATTTATAGTATTTTCAATCCCTTTAAATTGCTCTTGTAATTCTGAGAACTTCTTAGGTAACCCTTTAATTTCATCATCTGTTTGAGCTCTCATCATTTCTTGTGTAAATTGTGCTAATAATTTTTGCATGTTCTCTAAAGTTAAATTTTCTCCCATTCTTCTATCTCCTCCATTTTCTCCGAATACTTTTGTTATTTTACTTCCTTGTACTGCACCTTTTGGAGTTATTGATCCCTCATGTGCATTAAATTCATCTATTGAATAATAATAAATTTTTCTACCATCGACAGTTTCTTCTTTAGAACCTCCTTTAGAGATTATTCCTCCAGCAGATAGTTCAAATTTAGCTCCTTGATTTTTCATCAAATCATACAGTGCTGCTGCATTAGAATTTAAATATGCTCCGGATTCATCTTGTGTTAGTTGTAACTGAGCTTCTATTTCAAATCCTTTTTCAGTTTCATATCCCATACATGTACCTACTGGAATATTATTCCCTGCATGGTTATATAGTAGCAACATTGTTTTACCTTCGTTATTCTTCATAGAACCTTTATTAAATCTATAATATCCAAGAGCTAATGTCTTATGATTATAATTAACTAATATTCCACTAAAACAACCTTTTTTATCTGTTTTTTCTGCAAATTCTTCAAGATTTACTCCAAAACTAATATTTTTTTGTGGCATAAGCACCTCCTATTCAAATGTAATTAAACAATTACAATTTACTATTTCTGATACTGGTAATGTTGGATGATGAGGACATGGAGCTTTTGCAGTTCCAAAATCAAAATCTTCATCTATTCCTATAACTTTTCCATTTAATCTTTTATGATTATCTCTAGATGTGTATCTTCCACCTATATGTATATATCTTTTCTTTTTCATCTTGGCTGCCTTAGCAGTATTAAGACTTGTATTATTTATAGCTGAACTAGTTTCAGTTCTTGCGATTGTAGCTGCTCTTGTATCACTCATATCATCAATCTTAGATACAATCTCTTTTATAAGGCCTTTACCTGAAAGACCTTGGTTATCAGAAATTACTTTATTTAAAATATTTCTAGTTGTATCTGTTATCTTCGTAACTTTTTTAGCTGCATATTTTTTTGTCCAATTTTTTAAAATTGTATCTTTAATGCCTAAAATTTGTTTTTTGGTAATATTCCAACTATATATTTCTGTATAATATGTAATTGCTTTATCTATATTTTTAACTATCATATTTGATAATGCATTGTTTAAATCCTCTTCAAATCCAATATAATCAATTTTAAGCTGATTATTAAACTCTTGTGATAACTTTGTACTATTACTATCTAGAATGCTTTTTTTAAACCTTTTAAAGACATTTGAAATTATAATTTTATTATCAGATGATAACTTCATTTCAAATTTCTTTTGTTTCCTTGCTAAAAGTAGATATTTTTTACTCATTAAATATCATCCTCTTTTTCATTTCCAGAACCTCCAATTGGAGTAGATAAATTTTCAAGTGTTTCAGTTCCTATAACTATTACATCCCCACCTTTTATATCTTCAATTTTCAATCCTGTAATTTCAGCAGCAGCTTTTCTATATTCGTTTACAGTTAGTCTATCTTTAATAGAATCTAAAGCTTTTAATTCCTCAGCTTTATCAAGTTTCAAAGCTTCTATATGTGATATTTTTATATCAAAGTAAGCTCCTTTAAGTTCTTTAGCAAATAACTTATTTAAATGATTAACTAAATCCTGCATCCATGGAATGACTGTGTCTGTATATAATTCTTTTTTAGCTTCTTTTCTATTAGCATAAGTAGATTGTCCTCCACCTACAAGCTCTGGAGGAACGCCAACACTTAAACAGATTCTTTCATGTGCTGTTTTTTCTCCATTTAACCAATCTGCTTCTATTGGAGATTTAGATGTATCTTGATATTTAGCATCTCCACTTAAAATAAGTGGTTTCCCATTATTAGTTCCAGATGACATAGCTGCATATCTATCTCTTATTTCTTCTCTATCTTCTTTTGTTAAATGACCTGAACCTCCAGATATAACACCGTTTATTTTTCCACTATTTTTTGATAGTCTCCAATTCCAAGTCCATACCTTTTTTATAAAGCTACCTAAAATACCCATAGAATTTTGGTTTGAAAGTCCTGTACCATAAGAATTTGGTGAGATTCCAGCTACCTCTTGATAATAATTTGCTGATTTTATCCATAAAAAATTATTTTTTATTTCATTTGGATCACTTATATTTTCTCCTGGATTAATAATCTCTATTCTTGAAATTTCAGTTCCATTAAAGTGGATATTAAAATTATCTGGATGATATACTCTTAAATCTGGAGCTAACCAACTAAGACCATTAACTTTTCTAATAAGACATCCTTTATCTTTTGCTATAGACCAGTTAAGTACATAATCTATAAAGTCAGCATAAGAAATTGATGAACTTACATACTCACCTAATATTGCTAAACTGTGATTAGGAACTTCTTTTTTATTCTCTCCCTCTCCTGTAAATATTGATAATTTAACTGATTTTGTAGCATCAGCTCTCTTTTGCATAGCTAAACAAAAACTAGAGTTTGAAAAAGGATCTCTTATATAATCTTGAACAGCTTCCTCATCACATACATCTATTATGGTTAAACCATTTCCACCTAAAAATCTAGATAAGTAACCTCTTAATGTTTCAAATATTTTTCTCACCTCCTTAGTCTAAGATTCTCATTTTGCTATAATTCCAATATTCCTCTGTGGCATATCTTAGAGCATCTAAAAAGTGGTCTGCTCCTTCTATTTTGTCAGTAATATTTCCATTTTTATCAACTTTAAAATCAGCCATTTGAAGTTCTCTAGCACCATTAGGACATCTTTTCTTACAAACTACTATAGTTTGTTCACCTAACCATCTAAAACCAGTTTCTATACTTCCTGCACCTTTTTTCGCTGCTTCAGTAGGTACTCCATAATCATCGTTGTAAGAGTCTATACTTTTAGGCTCATTGTTATCTGCAATTGTTAGAGTATCATCCCAACCATTTTTTTTAATTCTCCCTGCTGTAACTGAGTTCCCAAGTCCACAACCATAAATCTCTCCAAATATATATAAAATTTTATTTCTTTTATCATAATGAGTTCTAGCAAATGCAAAAGGATCTCCACCATATCCCCAATCTAAACCTTGATTGATTTTATCAAAGCTATCAATTAGTTTCTGGTCTAATTCCTTTTCTACTATCAATTTAGGGAATGGTACTATATCACTTCCTATAGGTTCTCCCATATATATCCATCTATATCTCAGCTCATTTTCTGCTTTAGCTTTTTCTGCTTCTTTTATAAATTGAATTGGTAGTTTAGGATTTTGAGTAAAATTACTACAATGAACATACATACCTTCAGTATTTCCAAATAACCATTTTTGATTACACCAATGATATTTATTCTTTGGAGGGTTAAATAGATAAATTAATTTAAAATGATCTATTTCTCCTCTCAATACAGATTGTTTTATATGGTCCACTTCATCCCAAGTTTTAAATTGGTCTACTTCTTCAAATATAGTTATTGCTACTGGATATAAAGTTTTAAGTGATTTTATCTTCATAGGATCATCTGCACCCTTAAAATAAAATCCATTTCCACGAGGTTTGTAAATAATCTCCATTCTGCTATAATTAACCTTAAATAAATGAGATATACCTAAATGCCCTAAACACCAAATAACTTGACTAAATACAGATGTTCTAATTGTATTGGCTACTTTTCTAAGAACTAAACAATCTATCTCCTCTGCTATTATTCTCATTATTGGAAAAATAAATACATTAGATGATTTTCCTCCACCTCTTCCACCATACTCAACCATTTCTAAGATGTCTTTATTTTTAAAAACTTTATATGACTCATAAAATTCTGGAGTTATCTTTTCTGATAGATTAATTCTCATTTAAATCACCTATATCATCTACTATCGTTATTGGTTCATATTCTGTCTCTTCAGGGTTAGCCTTAACTTTTTCTACTTCTAATTTTTCTAACTTCTCAATTCTATCTAATCCAAATATTAATTGTTCAACTTCCTCATTCATTATCAATTTTTCCATAGCTGCTTTGGATATTTTTCCATTATCTCGCCAATTACCAATTTCATAATTTATTGCTTCTAATGCTTCCTCATTTGTTTCCATTCTTAAAAGTTTATTTTTTTCTATTCTCTCTTTATATTTCTCTCTAAATTGCTTTAGATATTCAAGTTGAGATTGTTGGAGATTTTCTTTTGCACTCCAATTAGCGATAGTACTTCTAGGTGTTCCAGTTTGCTCCGATACTTCTTTTAGAGTATGCCCCTCTTCAATCAACGTTTTAGCTACTTCTTTTACTTTTTTGTGTGCATACTTTTTTGTTTTTTGTGTGCATACCTTTTTATCATCCTTGCACCATTTATATCTTTGTTTCCAACTCTTTACAGTATTAAGTGATACCTCATATTTATCAGCTATATCCTTGTATTTCATTCCATTTTTATAATCCAATTCTGCTAATTCATATTTTTCCACTTAACCACCCTCTTTAGATGGAGCTCTTATTCTCATATTTATCCTCCAATAAAACTAGTCTCTTCACTTATAGCTATTTTGTTGCCAATAATTTGGCACTGTTTTTAAATATTTTTAATAAAAAAAAGAGCTATATTACTAGCCCTCTTAATTCAACCTTTTCTATTAACCATTCTTCATGATTTTTTATCTTATGTTTAATTTTAACCAATCTTCTTCTTATACCACTACTCTTTAATCCTAGCTTATCTGCTATATGTCTTGGTTTCATCCTCTTACTCATTATATATATCTCAAATTCTCTTGGAGTTAATATTCTTTCTATCATATCATACATCAATTCAAGTACTAATTCTTTCTCCTCCATAATCCACCCCTATGCACTTTTTTCTTTATCCATACTAGCCATTATCCCTAATTTAGATAGTATTTCATGTATCTTTACTCTTCCCTTTTGAGTCCATTTAGTATTTATTCTTGGAGATCCTTTTACATCCATATATGTTTCTGATTTTGTATATCCATTATTCATATGATTAGTATATAGCAGCCATTGCCCTCCAACTTTTCTCTGTATTTTCTCTTCATGGAGTATTTGATTTAATCTCTTTGCTGATATTCCATAGTCTGCTGCTATTTGAGTTACTGTCATTGTATCTTGTGATTTCAGTATAGTATCTAGATATTCTATTCTAGGTTTATATTCAGCTATCTGTTGTTCTTTAATTTTATTCTCTATTTCTAAAACTTCTATTTTTTCCTGTTGCTCTGCTGCCAGTAGTAAAGCTTCTCTAAAACTTGTTGGAACTTTAGGAACTACATTTTGTTCCAACTCTTCCAACTTTTTTATAACTGCTTTTCTTACATATTTGCTTTCTCTCACTAAAACTTGTTTAGATTGAGATAAAGTTAGTTCAAACATTGGTTGTTCTCTATTCATAGAATCTTTATAAAAGATAGGGGAAATTTTTCCCTCATCTATTTCTTCTTCAAATTCATCTCTGATTATTTTTAATAAATCTCTATGTTGTAGTTCGGCTCTATTCTTTTCTTGTTTTCTGAAAAAATTTATTTGTTCCAATAACTCCAAACTGTTTATAGTTCCATTTTTATTTTCTATTTTAATTAATTCCATTATTTACCCTCCTGGAGCTAAATTCTTTGCACTACCATAACTATGCTATTCTCTTTATTCCCATAGCTTTTTTTAGTAGTTAACTCATCTATTTGTTCATCGTCTTTCCAAATAACTTTATTAAAACTATCTAAAATTGCTTTATTATAATTATCTACATCTCTTTTTCTTTTCTCCTTAAAATTTATCTCTATAGATACTTTTAATCTATCCTCTAATGGTTTCTCTTTATATTTAAGGACTACCATTAAGTAGTCCAGCATATTACTTTTAAAATCTTTACCTTTTTTAGTTAAGTATGTTGTATTTTGCCCTCTTCTATAGTAAGTATTTACACTTGGAGGACAAAAAGGAAATTCTAATTTAGTCATTTTATTTATCTCCTATTTTAAGAATATTATTAACTTATAAACTGCATACAAAACAATTATTAACATTGCAATGTGTATTGGTATTGTTATCTTAGGAGATATGAAATGGTTTTTATAAAATTCAAAATATTTATCTGCTCCCATATGAAGATACATAATATCACTTATAAGACCAGTTATATTAGAACTTATACTAATTCCAGCTGCTATAAGAATTAATGCTAAAGCTATTATTATTTTTTCAATTTGCATATTTTAATCACACTCCTATATTGGACAACTTTTCTTTGTCATTCTCTATTCTTAATTCCAATATATTTATATAACTATTCATATGTGATAATTGAATACCCATATATATCCTTTGTTTTTCATCTGTAATTCTTTTATTCTCTATTTCTGAATCTAAAAAATCGCTAAGTTTAGATGCTTTTCCTTTTAACTCTTCTAATTCTTTTTCCATTCTTCCTATATGATCCATAAATCCCTCCATTATTTTGTATATTTTCCTGTTTCTAAGTATTGGTTTAATTTTACTGAGTGCTTAAATGTCTCGGTTCCAATATCTATTAATCCTTCATCTTGCATTTTTCTTAAAAAGTTAGTTGTTGATAATATTAAATCTAATGATTCTTGTGCTATTTCTTCAGCTGTTGATGATACAGGACCATAGTTTTCAACACACTCTTTTAACTCTCCGAACTCTTCAACAACTTTTGTATATTTACTGCTATAGCTTTGTTTAGGCTCTAAATAATAATCCTCCATGTATTTAAACATTATTTTCACTCTCCTATGACATTCAATCTCTATTAAAATCACTATATCTTTCTTTAAAATGGCTACATGCCGGATTTTCTCTGCATGTGTTATTGCTTTTCCAGCAATTTTTATAATCGACACAATCACCACAACATTTATTTGGGTTCTCTAGTATTTTTTTAATAATTAACCATATTACAAATCCTACAGACGATAAAATTCCTATTAAAATATAATCAGATATCATTGCCACCCTCCATAAATAAAACGATTAGTTTTCTTTTGAAGTTATAAAAACATTTACTTGAAGCTATTCTTTCCCAAATCTCTTCGCCATTACTGCCAAATTCCTGTTTGACTTCAAACAAGCTATATTTTCCTTCTTCATCTTTTGCCATGGCATATTCAGGGTTACCGTAGCTTCTAACTGTAAGTCCTTCATCCATACATAATTTATGATGTTCTTTTAAATTCCAATCAAAATTCATTCTCTCCTCCTAGTTTCCAAGATTTAATAAATCAACTATAAAGCTTTCAAAACTCTCTTTTGAATCAACTATTTTATTTTCATTTAAGTAATCTCCATATTTTTTCAACAATATTTCTTCTTGATATAGTTCCATATTAGTTTTATCTAATTTAAATTTCATATTTATCACATCATCAAATGTACAAATTCATCTGTAGTTTTTTTACCTCTCATGCTTTCACCTTTAACTTCAATTGGAAAACACATATCTACTATTCTGTCAGCTATTCTATCTCCGAATTTAGTTCTAGTTTCTTCTAAACTTAAATTTGAAGTTATTATAATAGCTTTTTGGCTTCTATACCTTGTGTCAATTAATGCGAATAATTTCTCTAATACAAATTCAGTAACTTTCTCTACACCAAAATCATCTATAATAAGCATATCGCACTCCTTAGCATGATTAAGCACATCATTTTCAGCTTCTGCCCATTCTCTTTTTAGCTTAGTTAAATATAAGCCTAAATTCATTACTAAAGTTGCTTTATTGCTTTCCATTAATTCATTGGCCATGCAACAAGCTGCAAATGTTTTTCCAGTTCCAACAGGTCCATATAAATACATTCCAACTTTGGGAGTTTTCTCTATAAATTTATCAGTATATTTTTTACACATGTTTATCGCTTTATTTTCCTCTGCATATTTGAAAAAGCTTTTATTAAATTTAGAGTCCACAATAGATACATCCCTAAACCTCTTTATTCTATTTACTCTTCTTTCTGCTTCAAGCTTTTTATCCATAATTTCAAGCTCGTATTTAGAATCTTTCTCTAAACAATCACAGTTTGGAATATACTTAAGTTTTTCTTTAAGTTTTTCAGGCAGAAAATCTGCTATATTTTCATTCAATTTATATTCAACTCCACATCTTTTACATTTCATAATTAAAACCCTCCATTTTCTATTGCTGCTAAAACTTCATCTGGTGTATACGATTTATATCTTTTGTCTTCAACTTCAATTTTTTTAGGTCCTACTTTTTCAGTTTTAGTTTCACGGTCCTCATAGAATCCAATTAAAATTTTATCTATCATATTTTTAGAACAAAAATTATTAATCTTAGGTTTAGTATCTGTTTTCCCACCAAGGAATTTAGACTCATCTATTTTTTTTAGTAATAGTTCCATATTATAATCTTTCATTAAACTTGGATTTATAACTCTGGATATTTCTTCTTTATTTTTTCCAGTAACTTCTTCAACTTTAGAAATATATTTGTTTATATTTTCTCTAAATTTAATTTTCTCCTGATCTAGCGATTCAGCTTCAGCTGATGTATCAATCTTTTTATCTAGGTTATCTTCTAGATTATTAATTAGATTATTATGGGAACTTTTTTCCCTACCTTTTGGAAAATTTTTCCCTACCCCAGTGTAATTTTTCCCCTCCTCGGGAACTTTTTCTTTACTTTGTATAATTTCTATTTTTAAGGCTTTGTATTCACAAAATTTAAGATTATTTACATATTTTTCATATTTATTTAAAAGTCCCTTATCCACAAGACTATTCAAAACATTTTGAACATTTTTTACTGTTGTATTTGTCCAATCTGCTAGATATTGTCTACTTCCTGTAAATTTACTTTCACCATCTTGTGAAAATCCATATATAATTGCATATATTAATAATTCATTGCCTTTTAAACCTAGCTCAGATACCATCCATCCTTGAATATTTATATATCCATCACTGTTTACTTTACTCATTTGTTCCTCCTATTGAGGTTAAGCGCCAACATAACCTCTTTTTATTCAATTGTTACCCTCAACCCTTAGTTATGTTGGCTACGGGTTAAGAGCACCAATTGAACGCCTACAATCAAGTAGGCTTGTATATAGTCCTCCAAAAAGTTATAATAGAGTTCCGACACAACTAAATAATTTTATGGAGGTATTATATGTCAAAAGTTTACGCATGTCTTATCGGTGAATGGGTTTGTCTTAATGATGATCCAAACTGTGTTATGGGAGAAAATAAAACTTCACCATATGTTTGGTATGAAGAAAATGCGATTATCAGTTCCCAAAACACAACAGAAGAATCATATTATAATTTAGACTACATTCATATCTTCTACAAAGGTACTGATTACAGAATAAACCCAATATTTATTCAGATTGTATCTTGATAAAATAAGGACCACTTAAAACAGAATCTCTTATAGTAGTGTTGTCTAAAAACAACTCTTTATCTCTTTTTCTAGCTTCACTACTATAGGCATGATTAACATTAGTCGATACAGCTTGCCACTCTGATTTACTCAGTTTCGCAATCTCTTCAAATAGTTTTTCAGTTATCATCTTCTCACCTCCGAAATTAAATTGAAAATGTTTGTGTTTTAAAAATAAAAATAATTTTGTTTTTTAATATCCTTAAAGGGTATTTACATGATTAAAAAATTTTTTTTAATTTATCTAATGTTTCTTTTCTAGGATAACCTCTATTATTTTTCCAATCATTTCTCAAGTTAGCAAATGATTTTTTTGACATACCTATTTCTTCCGCAATTTGATTATAAGTTTTTCCAGTTTTTTCTTTATATGAATCTACTTTTTTTATTAGATTTCCAAAAAAATTTTCAACTTCTCGCATAGAATCACCTCAAAATTATTATAACCCTAAAGGTTATTAAAGTCAACACTTTATTGTTGTATTTTATTAAATTAAATTGTATAATTTCAATATATTAAATAAAAAAAATATAACGAGGGGGAATATCAATGTTAAAAAAAATTTTTTTAGGTCTTTTTATCTTATCTGGCTTAGCTTTTGCTTGTCCAAATCAAACATTACACGATTCAGCAGAAACTTTAATTGAACAACAAATTTTTATTACAAAAAAAGGAAAGACGCTGACTCTGAATATCTACAATTTATCTCTTCTTTTAGCTATGCAAGGTTTAGAAGGTGATGAGTTAGTAAACAATGGTAAACAAATAATATTTGGTATGAATATCTATGCCAATTCACACGGTTATAAAATAATTATGGAAAATCCAAATGAATAAAAAGGATACTAATATGAAAAAAATAATATTTTTGTTGTTATTTATTATTTTTGGAATTAATTCTTTTTCTAATTATAACGAAAAAATTTTAAACAAAGAAATTATTCCAAGAATGAAGTATTCTGTAGATTTTGAAATTCCAATAATTAAAGGAAAATTTCCAACAGAGGAAATAATGCAAGAAATTGCATATAATGAGAAATTAAAAAATCCAGGATATGAAAATTATTTTATTTCTTTTTACTTACCTAAAATGGAAATAAATAATGGTTACTTTGCTACATCTATAAATACAAATGGTAATAATCCTTATATGACACCTAAAATTTTATACACAAATTTACTTTTTGATGAACATTATTCAAAGTATTTAAAAGAAGATAAAAATGGAAATATTTATTTAGAAGACATAAAATAATAATTAAAGATGGGGGATTCATGAAAAAAATATTAATTTTATCTATTTTAATTTCTACTTATGCTTTATCTCATCCAGGAAGATTAGATTCAAGTGGTGGCCATTGGAATAGAAAGACAGGAACTTATCATTATCATAGAGCTACTTCTAGTTCTTATAATTCAACTTCTTCAAATTCTACTACGTCAAAAAGCACAAAAACTATTAGTGCAAAATCAACCACTACTCAACCAAAAAAGACTACTGTAAAAAAGCCTTTAATGTCTGAAGATGAAATTTATACAAGACTTACTTTTTTAAGATATACAGGGCCAAATGCTATACAAAATTTCCAAAGAGATCATAGCCTTACTCCTGATGGAATAGCAGGACCTAAAACTATTCAAATTTTGAGACAAAAAACAGATGGATTAATTTAAAAAGCACCCTTGTTGGGTGCTTAATTTATTTTATCTTTTTTTAAAAGCTCTTTATTTTTACCAAATAATATTTCTTCTCCTCCTTCATAAAAAGTGATTTTACCACCATCACCTATTGTTCCTATTATTGGAATAGTCATCCACTTTAAATCTTCTACATCTTTTACAGGTATTTTTTTCTTATTTTTTAAATCATCATTCTTCATAATTCCTCCTATTATCATTTGTTTTTTCTACTTTTTTGTAGAAAGTTTTAACAAAAAAATTTATTATTTAAATTTGTATCTGGAGTAATATTTTAATTCTTCTAGTAAATCTGATTTAATACAACTTTTATAATATTCATTAAAGTTATTGTCAATTAATAAATGTGCTGCAAATTCATTAGCTTCATCTTCAAAAACTGAATATTTTTCAAAATTTCCATATTCTAATAAATTTTGAACATCTTTAGATGAATGGAGTAAACAGTGCCCAAGCTCATGAGCACATATTATCTTTTTATCTAAAGATGATAGGTTTTCATTTATAATAATAAATTTTTTCCTTAAAACTTTCTTATAAAATCCTTTTGCTTCTCCAAGATCATAATATCTAACTTGTATCTTTAAATATTTACATATCTTAAAAGGATCTGATGTTCCCCAACGTTTTTTTAAGTTATTTACTCTTCTATAAATGTCTATCATTGTTGATACTCCTTTTCTTTTTTATTTTTTTCTTTTATTCATTTGCTTAGCTTCAAAATAAACTTCTGTTAATGCATCCAATACTTTCTTTTTATCTTCTTCTGATATTTTACTATCAGTAAAATACATCGTTGCTTCATTCATAAAATTACTAAAATGATTTTTTTCTCTACTTGATAATTTTCTAAGTTCAGTTAATTCTTTTTGTATTGGTTCAGGTGTATTAATAAAATTTTCATATTCAACTATTTGATTATACATCTTTTCGGGCATAATTTCCTTTAATGATTCTAAAACTTTTTCAGAAATTTTCTTTTGCTCATTTTCTATTTTAGTTAAAAAAACTTGAGATATACCTATTTGTTCAGCCAAAGCTGCTGCGCTAAGATGTCTTTCTTTCCTAAATTCTTTGATAATTTCACAACTTTTTTTCATTATAAATTCCTCCTAAAAACTTCATATCCTAAAAGATTATAAAACAAAAAATAAATATTGACAAATAACCTTTTGGGTTATATAATACCATTATAGAAGCAAATTTCAAATTTTTTTAAACTTTTAAATAACCTTTAAGGGTATTAACAGGAGGTAACTATGAAACAAAAAAAATTAGAAAACGACTTATGGCAATTCAAAATAAAAGGTTTAACGTTGGAAGGAACATATAGTGAATGTCAAGCTAGATTAGAGATTTACTCTAAGATGTGGGGTGTTTAATGAAAACCATAACAGAATTAACAATCGTAGGACTTGGAGTATTAGTAGTACAAATAATAATAATGAGAATGATGTAAGGAGAAAATAAAATGTTAGGTTGTGATATGAATGGAATTTGTGATTTTAGATCTCAATGTGGAAGTATTGAATGTCCGTATATAACATCCCAAAGAGAAGAAGCAGAACAATGGTGTTTTGATGAAGGGCTAAATGGAAACTGTAATTATGAATGTGAAAGATACGGAACTGAGTTTTGTGCGTTGGAGGAGGAATAAATGTTAGGAAGAGAACTTCTACAAGTTGAAACAGACTTGATGATAAGAGATTTAAAGCCATTTAAAGAAGATAATGACATTATGTGTGAGTGTGGAGAACATAAAGCCAAATGGATACTTACAGATGATTTTATGAAAGGTTGGAACATGAACTTATGTGATGATTGCTTACTAGAAATGAGAGAAGAATATAAAGAAGAAGGTACGAGCTATAAAGCAACCCTTATCAAATAGGGTTGCTAACCTTTAGGTTTTAATTACATACTCAACTCACTATCCCCCAGTGAAAAAGTTGTTCCCCCCGACAACTGTTGAGTATGTAATCAAGACTTAAAAAAGATTAAGGGAGGTCTGAAATGACTATAAAAGAGTTAAAAGAAATTGCAAAATCAAAAAGTTTAAAAGGTTACAGTAAACTTAGAAAAGCTGAGTTAGAAGAACTTTTAAAAGAGCCTACAGAACAAGAGAAATTCTTAGAGAATATAAATCCTGAAATTGAAGTAATTCAATACAAAGATGAAAACGATTGGTTAGAAACTAGAAAGCTTGGATTAGGTGGTTCTGATGTAGCCGGAGTTCTTGGAGAAAGCAAATATAAATCTGCTGTTGATGTATGGAACGATAAAATAAATGGTTCTTCATTTAGTGGGAATAGATTTACACACTGGGGAAATAGATTAGAAAGTGCTATAGCTACTGAATTTGATGATAGACATAAAGATTTAAAGGTTTTTGAACTGAATAGAACTCTAAAAAAAGGAAAATCATTAGCTAATGTTGATAGACTTTTATATGATCCAATAAAAAAAGAGTATGGAGTTTTAGAAATAAAAACAACAAATTCATTCAATTATAAAGAATGGAATGAAGAAACAGTACCTCAGGAATATTATTGCCAAGTAATGCATTATTTAGCAGTTACAGGACTTAATTTTGCGTATATATGCTGTTTAATTGGTGGTAATGATTATAAAGAATTTTATATAGAAAGAAACAATGATGAATGTAACTATGTTTTAAATTATTGTGAAGAATGGTGGAAAAAATATATAGAAACAAACTTAGCTCCTCCAGCTGATGGAAGTAAAGCATATACTGAATATCAAAAGAAAAAAGCTGATAATTTAAATGATATTGAAGTTGAATTAGATATAGATACAACTGAATTTGACAATTTAAAAGCAGAGATAGAAGAAAAAAGTAAAAAATTAGAGCTTATAAAGCAAACTTGGATAGATGAAATGATAAAGTCAGGAGCAAAAAAAGCTAAATTTAAAAATCATAAAATAACAACAGTGGTTCAAAAAAGAGAAACTTTAGATAAAAAGAAACTAAAAGAATCTATTCCAAATGCAGATGATTTTTTCAATGTTACAGAATCTAAATTTTATAAAGTTAGTTAATGGAGGGAAATAAAATGACAACAGAAATTAAAACAGCTAAAAACAAGATAGGTGGAGCTGGAAAAACTCTACCTTCAAATACTCAGGGAGAAGTTAGTCCTACAACTATATTACAAAATATGTTAAGAGAAAATGGTAAAAAATTAAAAGCGGTTCTTGGAAATAATGCTAGTTCATTCATGGTATCACTTGTTAATTTGTATAATTCCGATTTAACCGGTGCAGCTCCACAATCAGTTTTAGCATCTGCATTTATAGCTGCTGCATTAAAACTTCCAATAGAAAAAAATCTAGGATTTGCTTACATAATAAAATATGGATCACAAGCACAATTTATTCTAGGTTACAAAGGAATGATTCAATTAGCTTTAAGAAGTGGTGGAGTAAAGAAAATAAATGCAATTCCAATTAAAGAAGGTCAAATATTATCATTTAATCCTCTTACAGAAGAAATTGAATTTGATATGACTGCAAAAGATGGAGAAATAGTTGGATATGCTGCTTATATGGAACTTACAAATGGATTTAATAAAACTATTTATATGTCTAAAGATGATGTTGAAAAACATGCCTTAGAATATTCACAAACTTATATGAAGGACCAAACTAGAAAAGAATATGAGAAAAAATCTGTATGGTCAAAAAATTATGATGAAATGGCACTTAAAACAATATTAAAGAAAATTTTAAAATTTGCACCATTATCTACTGAAATGCAAATCATGGAAACTGTAGATCAAGCTGCTATAAAAAAAGCTGATATTGATGAGAAAGATGGTTCTCTAATAGTTGAAAACGTTGAGTATGTTGATAACCAAAAAGATACTACTCCAGCTACAAAAGAAGAGGTTTTAGAACTCTTAGCAAGTGCTGATACAGTAAAATTAGATATTAAGAAAAAATCTAGTGAATTAAAAATTGATTTTAACTCAATGAACAGAGATGAACTACAAATGCTACAAAATATTATAGATGAAGAAATAGACAAGCAAATGAAGTAGTTCCAGGAGAATATTTATGTATCGATTAGTATTTGAAAACGATAGAGCAATATTGGAAGTTAATGAAAATATGAGTGTGGCTGAGTTAAAAAAGCTACACTCTAAATTAAGCAAAGGTATAGAAATTAAAAAAGTAGATACGATAAGTGATGAACAAATGAAAATGCTGTGGTGCATATTTAAGGATCTTGGAGAGTTAATCGGATATACAAAGGAAGAGCTAAGAGAAGAACTTGAAAATAAATATTGTTCTGAGAAAAAAATAGAATACTTCTCTATATCTCCAAATAAAAGAAATTGTGCAAGTAAAGACATAGCGACTGATTTTATAGCTTGGATAATAGATTGGAGTATACATCAAGGATATAACTTAATTTTACATATAGGAAAAGGACCAAATAAAAAACTTAAAAGTGCTAGAGATATTTGTCCTGATATTTCAAGATACATAGTTGCTTGTCTTAGAAATAAAGTATGTGCTGTCTGTGGAAGAATTGAAGCAGATTTACATCATACTCCAGCACTAGGAGTTCCATATGAACAAGATACAGGATTACTTACTGGATTTATACCACTATGTAGAGAACATCATTCTTTAGCTCATTCAATAGGATTAACTGAGTTTGAAAATAGATACCATTTGCAAGGAGTTTGGTTGAACCCAACAATGATTATGGAACTTAAAAAAGTTTATCCTGGACATTTTAAAGCATTTAAAAAAGAGAATTATGAATAAAAGCGAGGTTGCACTATGGAAATACATGGTAAATATGCAATAGAACAAGGAAAAATGATTAGTCTTAAAAGTGAGATAAATGGAGTTTTTTATAATAAATATTCTAAAAAGTACCTTGTTAATATAGAACTAGCTAGAAAGACGAAATCTTTAGGAATAGTTGATACTCTTGAACAGGGTATTGAACTTTATCTTAAAGCCACTAAAAAATATAAGAGTGCAAAAGTAATTAAGTACTGGGAACAACAAAGTTTATTTTAAAGGAGCTTAATAAATGAATAAAAATAGATTAATTGAAATTTATAGAAACAAACTGTCTGAAGAGTTTTGGGCACATGATAATACAGAGGATTCGTTATTTTTAAAGTATATTTTCATAATGTTAAAAATACATATATTCGAAGTTACTCAGCATTATAGAAAAACAAAATTTAAATTAGATCCTGAAGTTAAATTAATGCTTATAAATATCTATAACAATATTATGAATATCCAAAAATATACTGGAGATTGCATTTTGAGTAAAACATTGTCAGAGAAGTTTGCTGAAAATGTCGGTAATTTTACAAATAATTTTAATAATAGCTATTCCAAAAAAGGTTGGATTAGAAACTGGACACAAAAACTTCCTGAAAAAATAACAACAGCAAATGAAATTCTTAGAATCCTAGTTGAAATAGCAAATGAAAGATTTTATAAGGTTCTAAAAATGATGGAATTATCTATTTTCTTTGATGTTATTTATAAAAATACAATTGAATATTATAGATACTATGAAGATAAAATCTTAAAACTTGGAGAACCAATTAAAGAAAGTAAGTATTCAAAACTTGTTGGTATGAATTTAAAAAATTGGAAAAGTATGGAGG
>NZ_CAMTIG010000040.1 GCF_947072515.1 uncultured Clostridium sp. | reverse complement strand
GGAATATCTAAGGAAGAATTAAAAAGAAAAATATTTGGAAAAACTATAAAAAAACAATATTTTGAAGGTTTTTTAGAAAAACTAAAAGAAAGAAATTATATCGAGATTATTCAAGATGAAATTTCTTTAAAAAATAGAACTATAAAATTAAATTTAGATGAAAAAAACTTAAAAACATATTTATTAAAAACATATTTAGATGATGGCTTTAAGACAAAGAAAGCAAAAGAAGTAATAGATGATTCTTTTAATAAAAATTTATGTAAGAAAGTATATGAATATTTAAAAGATTGTGGAGAACTAATTGAACTTCCTGAAGAGGTAGTTTATTCAAAAGAATATCTAGATAAGGCTATGGAAATAGTTAAAAAGTTTTTTATCAAAAATGAAGTTATGAATTTATCAGATTTAAAAATAGAACTAGATATTTCAAGAAAATACTTAGTTGCTATTTTAGAATATTGTGATTCTATAAATTTAACTTATAGATGTGAGGAAGGAAGAAAGATTTATAAAGAGTCTTAGTTACAGGAAATGAAAAAAGAAATTATAGTAAGAAACGGTGGAATATTTATACTATCCCTTATAGGCATATTACTGTCTATAAAAATTTTAGGAAGAGATAACTTAATGGTTGGAGCAAATGCTGTTTTTCTATTAGTAGGTATTTTAAATAAAAACTTCTCTAATAAACCAGTAAAAAGTATTTTAAAAGTAATTGCATTAATGATGTTCATTGGTGCATTACCCTTTTTCGTTAATCTAAATGACTATACAGGTCTTTTAATTAACTTCTTAGGAATTTTTATATTGTTATATGCAATTGTATATAATTTAAATAAATCTATTTACTATCCATTTTTATTTGGATATACATTGCTTCTTGCAAGTAATGTTACTGGAAAGGCATTAGCTTATAGAATAATTGGATTAGCTATAGTTGGATTAGTAGCAGTATTATTCCAAATATTTTATATAAAAATTTGTGTTAAGCGTAAAATGAGTTCATTAAAACGAAGTTTATCATTATTAATAAATTACATTAATAATGAATGTAATGAAGACTCCTATAAGGAGTTAGATAAGTTTATGGAAGCAAATGCTACTTGGAGTAGAGAACTTTTAGAATATAGGGGGAGTAGCTTCTATCTAAATTATAAAGAAAATATTGAATTGAATTTAATTGCCATCCTAGATAAATTAGGAAACATACATAGTAATATCACTTTAAATAAAAATAATAGTTTATATTACCTTAAAGATGATGTTATAGAAATTTTAAAAACTATAAATCTTTTTATAAATGAAAAAATTAAAGAAGAGGATTTAGAGTATGCTTTTAAAATATTTAAAAGCAAACATATGACTGAAAATAATATTAATATTTTCGAATTAATAGTATCTATTGAAACCTTTAAGAAAATGGTGGTTGAACTAGATAAGTTAGAGACAGGAAACTTTAAAGTTAGTAAAAAAATAAAATTAATTGATATTAAAGAGAGTTTAAAAATAATTTTTGCTGATTTTAATACAAAATCAATAAGGTTTGTATTTTCTTTTAGAACTGCCTTATTAATATCAATAACATATTTTATTATTCAGTATTACCATATTGAATATGGTAAGTGGATAATATTCACAATAGCATCTGTATCTCAGCCTTATAATGAAACTATTAAAAATAGAGCTAGAGACAGGATTTTGGGAACTTTAATTGGTGCAGGAATTTATTATGGATTATCTTTAATTTTTGTTGATGAAATAAGTAGAGTATTTATTATTTTAGTTGCAATATATTTCTATGTTCACTTTAAAAAGTATATTCAAAATGTTGCTATGATAACAGTAATGTTTTTAGGGTTAGCAACATTAAATGTTGTTAATACAATTGATGCAACTGAATGGAGAATCTTTTTTATTGTTGTAGGAAGTATTTTAGTTCTTTTAGGAAATAAATTTATTTTCCCATATAACTTAGAGAAGGAAACTAAAATTTTATTAGATAAATATTTAGATTGCTGTAATAAAGCTTTTATGAATATTACTAGTATATATGAAAGTAACTTAGAAAGACAAAGAATTAAAAACTTAATTCTTCATGCAAGAGCATTAGAAAATAAAATTATATTAAATACTGATTTTACAAATAATTTAACTTTTATGAATTTAATAGAAGATGAACGAATAATAATAAATTGTATTCAAAATACTTTTAATTTAAGTGAAATCTATGATATTACATTAAGAATTAATGGAACTGTTAGAATGAACAAAATTAAATTATTAATAGCAGAAGTATTAGATGAAAAAAACATAACATTAGATGACTTTTTCAATAATGCTATAAACACAGAAGAGAAACTTATATATAAAGATATGTACCAAATGTCGAAAGCAAAATTAAATTTAAATACTATAAAGAGTTGTTTAAATAATTAATAATCTGATATACAATATAAGTTAATATAATAAAATTTATGGATGGTGAATTAAATGACAATAGATGAAAAGAATTTAGATATATATATACAAGAAAATGAAGCCTTAAGAAAAGATATTATGAATAGATTAAAGAGAATCGAAGGCCAAGTAAAAGGCGTACAAGGGATGATGGATAAGAATACTTGCTGCGGTGATGTATTAGTTCAAATTTCAGCAGTTAGATCTGCTATAAATAATGTAGGTGGCTTAATTATTGAAAGCTATGCTAGAAATTGTTTAGGAATTGATGAAGGCACAGTAGAACAAGAAAACTTAAAAAGGATGATAAAAACTATAAATAATTTTGTAAAATAATTTTGTAAAATAATTTAATAAGAGGGGGATTATGAGAGAGATTTTAAATGGGGGACTTTTAATATTGGGTTTTGCATTTCTAATTAAAGGTGCCGATTATTTTGTAGATGGTTCTGCTTTAATTGCTAAGAAGTTTGGAATTCCATCAGTTATTGTAGGATTAACTATTGTTTCTTTAGGAACGAGCGCTCCTGAATTAGCAGTAAGTACTATCTCTGCATTAAATGGAAATAACGGTATTGCTATTGGAAATGTTTTAGGATCAAATATCTTTAATACATTGGTTGTACTAGGTGGTACTGCTATAGTTATGCCATTTTTTATAAAGAAAAATGAGATAAAAAAGGATTTTGCTATAAATTCTTTAGTAATAGTTGTATTATATATAGTTTCATTTGGAGTTGTTTTAAATTGGAATAATGGGTTATTAGATAGAAAAGATGGTTTGATTTTAATTTTTTTATGCTTTATATATACATTTACATTAATTAAATATGCTATTAAAAAAAATGTAACTAAAGAAAACCACTGTAAAAACATAAAAATTTTTAGGAATCTTCTTAAAATTTTTATAGGGTTAATTGGAATAATCTTAGGTGGTGAGCTAGTGGTAGATGGCGCAAGTGCACTTGCCTCTTCACTTGGAATGAGTAGCAAACTTGTAGGATTAACAGTAGTTGCAATGGGAACATCTTTACCCGAGCTTATAACATCTATAGTAGCATCGATAAAGGGAGAAAATGAAATTGCAATGGGTAATATTCTTGGATCTAATATATTCAATATATTATTAATTCTAGGAGTATCATCTACAATAAATCCAATTACTATTTATAGTGGGCTGCGTGTAGATATAATATTCTTATTAATAGTTACTCTATTTATAGGTATACTTATATTTGCAAATAAATCTTCAGTAAAAAAATTTACTAGGATTGAAGGTTGTATTTTAGTAATAACATATTTTATGTATTTAGTATTTATAATTTCTAGAAATTAATAAAATACCATTAGGGCTCTATGTCTTAATGGTATTTTTATTGTTTAAATGAATGCCATAGATATTTTCAGTTATAAATTTGTTGTAGTATAATAAATTTATTTAAAGGTGGTGGAAATAATGATAAATAAAAATTCTTTAAAATCTGTAGATATAAGTAGAGTAGATGACTTTACTATACCTCTTCATGATAGTTATTGTTTTTCTAATATTTTAGGAACTATAAAAAATAATTTTGGAATAGATACTACAAAGATGTTACCAACGGACACTATGCAAAATCATAAAAATACAGATAAAGTAATTTTCTTTTTAGTTGATGGATTTGGATGGAAATTTTTTGAGAATACTAAAAATGAATGTAGCTTTTTTAATACAGCTACTAGGAATGGATGTATTTCAAAATTAACTACCCAATTTCCCTCTTCTACATCAGGACAAATCCCAACTATTTTAACTAACTTAACTATAAGTGAACATGGAATAGTTGATTGGTATTATTATGAACCAGTTGTAGACGATAGTATAGTTGCATTCTTATTTAAAGGTTCTTCTGATACTGAAGTTGAATCTCTAAAGAATAAAGGATTTAAACCAGAAAATTTTTTAATAAATGAAAGTTTTTTCACAGAACTTAAAAATCATAATATAAAATCTATTTCATATCAGCCACAAATTTTAAATAAAAGTACTTATAGTAAATATATGTTTAGATATTCTATTCTTAAAGACTATAATTCTTATGATGATTTAAAAGAGATACTATTAAAGGATTTAAACATTAGCGGTAAAGTTTATTATTATGTTTATTTACCAGAAATAGATACAATGGGTCATGAGTATGGTCATAATTCAGATGAATTTAAGGCAGAAATAAAGTTATTTTCAAATTTTATAGATAGTCTATATGAAGAGATTAAATTATCTGAACCATTAACGATAATGCTTTCAGCAGATCATGGCCAAATCCAAATTGATAGTAATAAAATGATATATTTAAACATTGAAGTTCCAGATATAGATAAATATTTAAAAAGAAATCAAAAAGGTAATATATATTCACCTTGTGGATATTATCGTGATATATTTCTACATGTAAAAGAAGAGGCACTAAATGAGCTTTATAACTTATTACAAAAGAAACTTAAAGGTATTGCTAAGGTATTAACTATAGAGGAAGCTCTAGAATTAAATTTATTTAAGAATATTACAGAGCAAGCATTAGAAAGAATGGGGAATCTTATAATTATTCCACTAGATAAAAATGGAATATGATTTTCTAAAGATACAACTTCAAAGATTAATATAAAGGGAGTTCATGGAGGATTAAGTAAAGATGAAATGGAAATCCCCTTTGTTTATATAAGAAAAGAACCTAATTAAGGGTTCTTTTTCATTATATACGAAAGTAAAAATTTTAATGCTTATTATTAAAATTTTCAATTTTATATTGTTACTACTATCCTTTTTAAATATAATGAATATATATATTTGTAATAAGAGGTGTGAATTATGAGAAAACTTTTAATTGTTGTTGATTATCAAAATGATTTTGTTGATGGTTCTGCAGGATTTGAGGAAGCTAAGATTCTAGAAAAAGGGATTTGCTCTAAAGTAAAAGAGTATTTAGATAATGATGATAAAATTTTAATAACTTTAGATACACATGATGAAAAAAAATATTTAAATACAAGAGAAGGCAAAAGCTTTCCAATTATCCATTGTATAAAAGGAACTGATGGTCATAAACTGTATGGAAATTTAAATTCTTTAGTAAAAGAAAATAAAAATATCTTTACACTTGAAAAGAAATCATTTGGAATTTCACCACAAGCTCTTTGTGAAGTTCAAAAAGACTTTGGAGAAATTGATTATATCGAGATAATTGGAATAGTAACTAATATGTGTGTACTTAGTAATGCTGTAATGTTCCAAAATGCATATCCAAATAGTGAGATAGTTATAGATAGTTCTTTATGTGCAAGCTTTAATAAAGATTTGCATAATAAAACTTTAGAATTATTAAAAGAAATTCATATAAAAATAAAATAAGTAGGAGAAACTAAAGATGAGTAAAGTTATAGTTGTTGGAGCAGGCCCTGCTGGAATAATGGCAGCCATTAAAGCTTCAGAAGAAAACGAAGTTATTCTTATAGAAAGAAATGATGAAATCGGTAAAAAATTAAAATTAACTGGTGGTGGAAGATGTAACATCACTAATAATAGAGAAATAGAAGATATGTTAGAAAAAGTTGTGACGAATAAAAAGTTTCTTTATTCGTCATTTTATACTTTTACTAATAGAGATGTACTTAAGTATTTTTCTGAACGAGGATTAGAATATAAAGTAGAATATGATGAAAAAATATATCCTCAAAATGATACTTCAGAAGATATAATTAATATTTTCAAGAGGGATTTAAAAGAACATAATATTAAAGTACTATATAACAGTACTGTTACAGACTTTATTATTGAAGAGGAAACTATTAAAGGTGTTATCATAAATGATTCTAAGGAAGTATACGCTGATAAGGTGATTGTTAGTACTGGGGGAAAGAGCTTTCCTCAAACTGGATCAGATGGATTAACATTTTCTCTTCTTGAAAAATATAATCATTCAGTAACACCATTATATGCAGCATTAATTCCTTTAGTTGTTAAAGAGAATTTTGTTAAGAATATGCAAGGTATATCCATGAAAGATGTATCCATTAAAGCTAAAGTTAAGAATAAAACTTTTATGCAACAAGGGGATATGATATTTACTCACTTTGGAATTTCAGGACCTGGTGTTTTAAAAATATCTTCTTATATCACTAAAGTTTTAGAAAAAAATGATGTAGTTCTTACATTAGATTTTCTTAGCAGTATGACAAAAGAGGAATTATCTAAAAAAATTAGAGAAAATGTAAATAAAACTATTTTTAATAATATAAAGGGTATTTTACCTCAAAAGTTTTTAAAAGAAATTCTTGAATTATGTAATTTAGAAGATGTTAAAGCTGCAGACTTAAAAAAACAAGATGAACTTAAATTTATTAATCTTATAAAAGAAATGAATTTAACTATAGGTGAAACACTAACTATTAAAGCAGCAATGGTAACTAGTGGTGGTGTAAGTGTAAAGGAGATAAATTCCTCTACATTAGAATCTAAAAAAATAAAAAATCTATATTTTTGCGGAGAAGTCATTGATATCGATGCTGAGACTGGTGGATACAATTTACAGATTGCTTTTTCAACAGGAACACTTGCAGGAATGTTAACTTAAAATAAAAAAGAACTGATTTACAGTTCTTTTTTTATTCTCTAAATAATAATATAACTATTGCAGCAGCTACAATTAATATATATCCTATAATTTCTACAAAGTTTGGAATCTTTCCAAAAACTAAAACTCCTAAAATTGCTGAAAAAATTATATCTGTATATCTAAAGATTGCAATATCTTTTGCTGGTGCATATTTATATGCAAGGATAATTGAAAACTCAACTACTATATACATTAAACCAGCTAAAATTAAATAGATAGTTGTATGTAATGATAAATGTTTATAGTAGATAATCATAAATGGTAATAATATTACACAAGATATAAAGTTATAGAAGAAGATTAATGTAATAGGTTCACATTTATCTCTTAAATATCTCATAGTAACACTATCTCCACCATTCATCATAGCTCCTAAAATAGCAGCAATTGATGGTAATAATAAGAATTTCCCACTTGTAGGGTCAACTATTAAAAATGCTCCTACGAAAGCTACTATAATTAATAGTAAATGTCTTAGTTTAAATTTTTCTCCTAAGAATAAGAAAGAGAATATTAAAACAAAGAAAATACTTAAATCTTGTAGTATAGTTGCATTTGGTAACATTAAATATTGTAGTGCATAAAGATTTAATGTTATCCCAACAATCCCAAAAATAGATCTTAATGATAAACCTAGAATATTTTCTCTTGTACCAAAATAGCTGCCAAAATTACTAAATTTGTTATTTTTAAAAATAACAATAAAAGCAAAAATAGCAGCTATTCCATTTCTATAAACCGTTTTTTCTGCAACAGGTATGTGACCTGCAAGCTTTAAAAATGTCGACATTATAGAAAGGGATAAGGCGAAAATAATCATAAAGAATATCCCTTTGAACTTATTGTCCATTACTTTAATTTTATTTCCCATATGTACATTCCTCCAGTTTCTAAATAAATTTTATCAAATCAAAATTCTAAATTCAAAATATAAAAAGAAAACTTAAAGAACAAAATATGTATATTTACATTCTAATAAAAGTAAGCTATATAAATATACTTCACATGTAATACATACATTTACTAATTTTTCTTTTTAATGAATTAATAGTAAGTATAAAAGTGAAATTCACACTTAAATCCAATACATACTTTTATTTAAAATGTAATTTTATAGATTTAATGTAAGAAAACTATAGGTCATTTTTTCATTTTGCTTACATTAACGTTAACAAAATGTTATTATATTTATATAAACTATTTAATGAGAGGTGTATATGGGGAGTAATAAAAAATTTATAAAAGGCTTTAATGGGAAAGATATTTTTTTAAGGACTTGGAATGAAGTTAAAAATCCTAAAGGTGTTATTCAAATTATTCATGGAATGATTGAACATAGTGGGAGATATGAGGATTTTGCTAGATTTTTAAACGCAAATGGATACATTGTTTATGCAGATGATCATAGAGGTCATGGAGAAACAGCGCTAAAACATTCAGAGTATGGATATTTAGGTGAGAATGGATTTAACCATATAGTTGAAGATGAATTTATTATAACTAAACTTATAAAAGCTACATATCCTAATTTACCTGTATATATTTTAGGACATAGTTTTGGTTCTTTTATATCTCAAAAATATATAACTAAATATTCTCTGCATATTGATGGAGTAATTCTTTCGGGTTCATCTAAGCGTGAAGGAATAGATTTAAAAGCCGGATTTATATTATTAAATATTCAAAAAGTTTTGTTTAATAGAAAAAAAGAAGCAAAATTAATTAATAAATTAACTTTTTTAAATTATACGAAGAAAATAGCAGCTCCAAAAACTTCTTCAGATTGGTTAACTGCTGATGAAGCTATCGTTGATAAGTATATAAAAGATTCACATTGTCAATTTGTTCCTACAATAGACTTTTATTGTACTTTCTTTCATAATCTTTTAAATCTATATAAAGCTGATAATTTAAAAACCTTAAGAAAAGATTTGCCTATATTTATAATTTCTGGAGATAAAGATCCTGTAGGTAACTATGGAAAAGGGACAAGCAACTTACATTCTTTTTATAATGAATTAGGAATGCAAAATGTAACGTTAAAATTATATGAAAATGGTCGTCATGAAATTTTAAATGAGATTAATAGAAAAGATGTATATAATGATATTTATAATTTCCTTTGCTTAAAAAGTTAATATTAATTATAATATATAGTAAAGAAAAGTTCTGATTTCGAGCTTTTCTTTATATGTTTAATAAAAAAATAATAATCTATCTTTATAAATAGTATATAAATAAAGTAATAAAGAAATTATAATTTAAAAAATATCATTATAAAAAGGGTGATTTCGTGATTATCTATACGTTTTTCTGTTTGATAATAGAAATAGTATTAACCTTTCTATATGTTAATAATAATATTGAGATTTTAAATAAAACTAATAAGCTTACGGGAGCTTCATTAAAAAAATTAAAGTTTATAAAAACTATATTATTTGTTTTTTCCTCAATTACTATTTTAGCATTTTGGGTAACAATACTAGATTTCAGTAAATCAAAGTTTATTGCCTCGCTAGGTTTATTAATTTTTGACTTTATAGTATTAGGATTATATAAAAGAAAATTAAAAATTTATATTTTAAAAAATAAAAACACAAAAAAACAGATTGTAAAAAATCAAAGTTTAAAAAAGCAAGGGACAAAAAATAGAAATATAAAGAATCAGGGCGTAAACCGAAATAAAGGAAATCAAAATATGAAAAAAAGAATACAAACTACGCAAAAAAAGAAATAGACATTAATTCTATTTCTTTTTTTCATTTAATTATTGATTTTTATTAAGTTACAGTGCAAAATATAAATATATAAAATTTACAAAGAGGTGTTCATAAGTTGTTAACTGAAAAAAGATATGAAATCATACTTGATTTACTTGATGAAAATGAAGTTATAAAATCTAGCACTATCGCTGGTGCAACAAATAGTTCAGAATCTACTATACGCCGTGATTTAATTAATCTTGAGAAAAAAGGTTTATTAAAAAGAGTACATGGTGGGGCAAAGAGTTTGAGTAATAAAATAAATACTCTTTTAAAAGATGATAACACTAGAGTATTTGAAAATCGTGTAATTGGAGAAGTATGTGCTAACTTAATTAAAGAAAATGAACTGGTTTTTCTAGATGGAAGTGATATTGCACAACACATAGCTAAAAATTTAAATATAAAAAATGTTAAAATTTTTACTAATAGCTTAAATACTGCACTTTTATTATCTAAAACCTCTTCAAATATTTATTTTTTAGGTGGTAAATTAAATAAAGATCTTAACTCAACTACAGGAATTGGATTTATGAATGAACTCCACAAATTATTTTTTGATAAGGCTTTTCTTTCAGCTGATGGAGTAGACTATGTTAAAGGATTTACTGTAGACTGTATAGATACTGGAAAAGTTAATGAGATAATAAATAAGAATTCAAAAATTACATATATTGTAGCAAATAATAGTAAGATTAATAAAAAAGCTAATTTTAAATTTTTAAATATCGATTCTGGCATATTAATAACAAATAATAGTGAAAACTTAAAAGATTTTGAAGACATTAATATAATAAAGGTATAAACTATAAGAAATTTATACCTTTATTATTTTTAATTAGTTACCTAATAGGATTTTTCTAATATTTCTAAGGCTATATCAGGAGTTAATGTTTTTGTTTCTGATAGAGCAGTCTTATTATATTCTTCTAAGCTATGCTTAATTTCTATTAATCTATTTTTATCAACATTATAATCTCTAAGACGTAACTTAATATCTAAGCTTTCAAAGAATTCTTCAGTTTTTTGAATAGCCATTTCTATTTTTTCATCATCAGTACCCTCTGTTATATTCCAAACTCTAGTTGCATACTGTAGAAGTTTATCAAATTTCTCTTTTTTACGAACACGCCATAAGTTTGGTAAAACTACTGCTAATGTTCTAGCATGGTCAATATTAAATTTAGCTGTTAATTCATGCCCTATCATGTGGCAGCTCCAATCTTGAGGTACACCAGAACCTATTAATCCATTTAAAGCCATTGTTGCACACCAAACTAGATTTGCTCTTAATTCATAATCTTCTTTATCATCTAAAGTTTTTCTTCCAACTTCAATTAAAGTCTTTAAAATTCCTTCAGCAGTTCTATCTTGAAAAGCTCCACTTACTGGATATGTAATATATTGCTCGCAAACATGAATAAATGTATCAACTATACCATTTGCAACTTGTTTATCTGGTAAAGTAAATGTAAGCTCTGGATTGATTATTGAGAACTTAGGAAATGCTAAGTCGTTATGGAAAGAAAGTTTTGCATCTTTATAACAAATAACTCCACCACGATTCATTTCAGAACCTGTAGCAGGTAATGTTACTATAGTTCCTAACGGAATAGCAGTAGTAGTTTTTTTATTTGCTTCCATTTCATTAATAAATAATTCAGCTGGATCTTCAGGGTAGTGTGCACCTAATGATACAAACTTTGTTCCATCCATAACTGAACCTCCACCTAAAGCAATTAAGAAATCTACCTTTTCTGACTTTACAATCTCTATAGCTTTCATAAGTGTTTCATACTGTGGATTAGCTTCAATTCCACCAAACTCTATAACTTCATGATTCTTTAGTAAATCTTTTACTTTATCTAAAGTTCCAAATCTTTTTACAGAACCACCACCGTATAGAATCATTACTTTTTTATATTCATTTGATATTAAATTTGGTAATTCTGCTAAACTACTTTTACCAAATATTATTTTAGTTGGATTATAAAAATTAAAATCTAACATAAAAATATCTCCTCCTTTAATTATCATTTGTGATACATTAATTATATATCACTTAAAATTACATTTAAAGAAAAGATTATAGTTGCATAAATAGAATCTTTAATTTATACTATAGTTAATAATTATTATTATTTAATAACGAGGTGACGTATGGAAGAAATTTTAAAATTTAAAAATCAAATATTAGATTTATGCGGAAAAATGATGGATTCTAAGGATGAAGAGGCTATTATAACTGACTTAAAACAAGTTTTAGAATCAGTAAAAGAAAAACAATATAATAACTGTTCAGTAGAATTATTTGAAGCATTATTAGATGAGGAATTAGTTTTAGATTTATTAATTAAAAATAATACTTTAGATTTAGATACAGCTAAAGAACTTTTAGATAATAGAGAATCTTATTTAAAAGGGGAGTATTTTTGTAAAAAATTAATAGATACTTTAATATAAGAAAAAAGCTGCTTTTAAAGCAGCTTTTTTTTATATCTCTATTTTATATATCCATCCCTTTGGAGCTTCAACATCACCAAATTGAATTCCTACAAGAGTATCATATAATTTTTGTGTCATAGGTCCAACTTCTGTTTCACTATAGAAAACATGAAGTTTTTCATTTATTTCAATTCCTCCAATTGGAGTAATAACAGCAGCAGTTCCACATGCTCCTGCTTCTACAAACTTATTTATATCTTTTAAGAATACATCTTCTTCTAATGTTTCCATATTAAAATAAGTTTTTGCAATGTCTAATAAAGAATATTTAGTTATAGATGGTAGTATTGATGGTGAAAGAGGTGTTATAAATTTATTGTCCGCTGTAATTCCAAAGAAGTTAGCTGAACCTACCTCTTCAATTTTAGTATGAGTTGCAGGATCTAAGAATATAGCATCTGCAAACCCTTTATCCTTTGCCATTTTTTGAGCAATTAAGCTTCCAGCATAATTTCCACCAACTTTTGCAGCTCCTGTACCATTCGGTGCAGCTCTGTCATAATCAGAAATTAAAAAGTTTACTGGCTTCATGCCACCTTTAAAATATGGACCAACAGGAATACAAAATATTGAAAAAATAAATTTAGTTGCTGGTTTTAATCCTATATTATCTCCAACACCTATTAAAAAAGGTCTTAAGTATAATGTAGCTCCAGTACCGTATGGTGGTATATACTTCTCGTTAGCTTTAATTACTTTTTCACAAGCTTCTACGAATTTTTCTACTGGAACATGTGGCATTAATAGCCTATCTGCACTTGCATTCATTCTTTCAGCATTTTTATTTGGTCTAAAAAGATTTACATGTCCTTCTTTAGTTCTATAAGCTTTTAATCCTTCAAAGCATTGTTGACCATAATGAAGAGCAGGTGAACCTTCTTCAATTAAAAGTCTATTATCTTCTACAAGACTACCTTCATCCCAAGAACCATTTTCCCAAACAGAAACATAACGATAATCAATTTTCATATAATCAAATCCTAAATTACCCCAGTCAATATTTAAATTATTCATACTAAAACTCCCTCCAAATATCATTTATTTATCACTTTATTATAATACAACTTTTACCTTTGTAAAAGTTACATAATTATTTTTTGTAAATGTTTTTTTAGACTATTAAAATAAAAGGTGATAAGATATCATTTTAAGCTATGCATTCATGATTATATATAAGGAATCTGTAGATAGCACTTAATAAAAAAGATTTGAAAGTTTATGCTTGCCTATATAAAATTTAATGAAATTAAAATTAAGTAGGGCAATTAAATAGTATAATCCAAAATAGGTTGAAAATAATAAATATAAAATAAGTGGAAAACAAACAGTACTGAATAAGATTATGAATTATATCATTTCATTTTACATAAAATGGACATACGTAATGTAATATTATACAATATAGATAAAAACTATATTGTGGAGGAATCTATATGTTTACAGGTGAGATAGTAATAGAGAAAAGAATTTTACATATATTAAATAGAGGAGGGAATAACTCTATTAAATTAAGTGATTTTACATTTGATGCAATGGATAAAATAGAAGGATTAATACAGAAACATTTGAAAAATACAGTAGAAGATAATAAAAGAAATTTTGGAGTATTTAATATAGATAGTAGACCAAAGTCAGTTGTTAAATCAATAATAAATATTTTTAATAATACAAATGCATTTATTGAAGAAAGTAAAGATATAACAAGATTACTAAGTAGTGCGATGGATGGAACTAATGCTAAGTCTACAAATTTATTGATTTTAAAATATCAACAAAGTGGACTTGATACATTAGCAATAATAAAGCTTAATTGCAATGATAATTTTGAACCAATTGAAAAACCCAAAGATGGAAAACTGAAAATTGAAATAAATGTGAATTCAATAGGATTTAATGATAATCAAAGATTAGAAAAAGCTATACTTATACAAAGAAAGGATAATGAAAAATCATTAATGGAGATATTAGAAAAACCAATAGAAGAAATTAAAACGCAAGAATATTTTGATGTAATAATACTAGATAGACAAGCAAAAGATGGAGATAGTGGAGCTGCATATTGGCAACTTTTTTTAGATTGTAATGCATTTAATGATAGTAGAGTGAGTACAAAAAGAATGGCACAGTTTTTATCACGTGAGATAGAAGATACCTATAAATTAGAGCCTAAAAAGATATTAGAAAAGAAAAGTATATTATCTCAAAAATTAGGTAAAGGAGGAGAGTTTAATTTAAATGGAGTTCTTGATGACTTATTTGAAACAGATCTAAAGAAAACTATAAACCAGAAAATTAATGATGAAAAGCTGAATACTGATTTTGAGATAAATGAAACTATTGTCACAAGATCATACACTAAAGATGTCTGGTATATCGATAATATCGAAATTAAGGGATCATCACAAGAATTAAATAGAACATTTAATGTACAAACCGTATATGATGATGGAACTATGGATATACTTCTAAAAGGTGTGAAAAAACAAGTTAAACAAAAATAACCCAATAATAATTAGGAGGAATTAGAATGTATCGACTAATTGAATTAATAAAAGCATTTAAATTATCAGCTCCTAGTGCAGAAATTAAAGAAGATAAAGATAAACTAACTATTGATGCAAAAAATTATGATATCCAAGAAAGTACCGTGAAGGAATTTTTAAAATTTGGAATAGAAAGTATTTACTTAAGTGCAGATGAACAGGATTTATTTAATTATATAGATACAGATTGTGAGTTTAATGAATATAGGGAACTTATTGATGAAAATAATTACATTATAAAGTTATATATTAATAAAAGAGAATTGATTTCTAAAAATATAAGTATTAACGATCAATCTAATATATTAATGATTTTAACAGAACAATATTATCAAGATAATATTGAAAAAAGATTGGTAGATAAAGAGTACAAGTATATATTATCACCAAATAACAATTATTTTAAAACTGAAAGTACTTTAGTTACAAATTTCAAACGAAATTTTAAGGATGATATAGAATTATTTGAATCAAATGATATTAAAGTAAATAAACAGAGAAGAATAATAGAAAATACCTGTAATTGGAGTGGTGTATCTAATACGTTAATTCCTGATGAAATATATGTCGATTTTACAGATACTCAGAATATGGTTGATCAAAAAACAAAATTATTAATAAAAAAAATAACAATAATAACAATAATAAAAAGTATTGCAAATGTTACGGAAGAAATTAATGGGAATATAAGATGTAAGGTTTTTTCTAATAAAACAATTAAAATAGATGCTACTCAAATAAAAGATATTTATAGTGATGCAACTTATAGCGATCTATATTGGCTATATAAATGGATATATAATGATTCTATAACTGATAAAATAACAGTGGCTAGAAATGTAATAGGCGCGTTAATTGCTGCTAAACGAAATACAAATTGTCCAAATACAGATTTGGACATAATTTTAGAAAATACTGATTGGTTAAAGAATTCTATAATTGATAATTTTGATAAAATAATAAGAGGCAATATTGAGGAGTATTTTACTGAAAAAAATAATGTGATGAAACTTTTAAAAAGTGATTTAAAGGTAATTAGTGATAGTATTTTAGAAATTGTAAAAAGTATAAATACCAATATGTTGGCTGGAATAGGAGCATTAATTGCAGGAAGTGTTGGATATATAGCAAAACAAGATGTAACGATGATAAGGGTAGTTGCATTATTATATGCACTCTATATATCAAGTAATGCAGTATTAAATTTAAAACTAATTAGTTTTAATAAAAATAATAAAAGTAGAGAATTTGAAAAAAAGAAAGAAAAATATATATCAGAATATTTGGAAGATAATGAAATAAAAGATATAGATAAAGAAAAACAAAACAGTGAAGGTATGTATAAACTCTATTTTAGAATTTATATAGGAGTTATTTTTATTATTGATTTTATTTGTATTAAGGCAACTTTTTCAGAAGGATATATTTTATGGATAATATCTTTATTTAAATAAAAATATTAATATCTCTATTAATATAAAAAGAAATTGAACTTGGTATTAAAGTGAAAACTTTTTGATTCATATAAAATAGTATTTTATATGTTTTATTTTAAAATATAAGTCACGGTAAATACAATCTAACATTAGTAATCGATAATATTAGAGATAGGTAAGCTAAGATTTAAAATATAATTTTAAAAGGTAAGAGATGACTTAACTCTTACCTTTTATTTTTAGTAAAAGTAATATTTCAAAAAATATTCCTTTTGTGTTAGAATTTAATATGATTAATCCAAAAATATATAGAAAATATTATATTTTGATTGACTAGACGGCAAAAAAAATATTTAAATAGACTATAGAATGGTATATAGATATTTTACCCATACCCATTTAAATCCATTTAAACAGCAAGTTTGATGGTAAAAAGTGAAAGGAAGTGAAAATATATGGCTCTAACTCCAATGATGAGACAATATTTTGAAATAAAAGAAAATTATAAAGATTGTATAGTCTTTTTTAGACTAGGAGATTTTTATGAAATGTTTTTTGAAGATGCAAAGACCGCATCAAGAGAATTAGAATTAGTTTTAACAGGAAGAGATTGCGGACTTGAAGAGAGAGCTCCTATGTGTGGAATCCCATTTCATGCTGCAGCAAATTATATTCAAAGATTAATCTCTAAAGGATACAAAGTAGCAATTTGTGAGCAAGTTGAAGATGTAAATGCTTCAAAAGGAATCGTTAAAAGAGATGTTATTAAAGTAATTACACCAGGTACATATAGTGAAAATACTAATGAAACTTCTAACACTTATTTAAGTGTTATTTTTGAAGATACAGATACTTTCTCAATAGGAACTACAGATATTAGTACTGGTGAGTTTAAAGTAACTTCATTTAATAAGTTATTATCAACATTATTTGATGAAATAACTAAATTGAATCCAAGAGAAATTCTTATAGATACAAACTTTAATGAAAATACTATTAGAGAATTAGAAGGCATTTCATCTGCACTTTTAACTAGAAAAAACTTTTCAGAGTTTTTAGTTTCTAAAGATGAATTACTTAATCAATTTAGTTCATTAGAGATTGATACACTTTCTCCCTCTTCTTTAATAGCATCTAGAATACTATTAAAGTATATTTATGAAACACAAAAAATGAGTTTATTAAATATAAACTTTTTGGAGAGTTATGACATAATAAACTTTATGACTATAGATGGTAGCTCAAGAAGAAACTTAGAGTTAACTGAAAATATAAGAGAAAAATCAAAACGTGGTTCTTTACTATGGGTAATGGATAAAACTTCAACTTCAATGGGTGGAAGAGTTCTAAAAAAATGGATTGATGAGCCTCTTATTTCAAAAAAAGAAATTGAAAAGAGATTATGTGGAGTAGAAGAACTTTTTAATAATTTATCATTCAATGAAGATTTAAGATTCTTACTTAAAGATATATATGATATTGAAAGAATCGTAGGTAAGATTGCTAATGGAAATGTAAATGGAAAAGATTTAATTTCTTTAAAAAGTTCTTTAGAGAAGTTGCCAGATATAAAGGAACTTTTATCTAGATCTGAATCCCCTCTTCTTAAAGATTATTTTAATAATTTAGATACTTTAGAAGATTTAAAAAGTTTATTAGAAAATAGTATTAAAGAAGATCCATCTATAAGCTTAAAAGAAGGAAATATAATTAGAGATGGTTATTCTAAGGATGTAGATGAACTTAGAGTTGCTAAATCCCATGGTAAGGAGTGGATAGCATCTTTAGAAAACTCTGAAAGAGAAATTACTGGAATTAAATCTTTAAAAGTAGGATATAATAAAGTTTTTGGATACTATATAGAAATTAGAAAAGCTAATTATTCTTCTATTCCAGAAGGAAGATACATTCGTAAGCAAACTCTTGCAAATGCAGAGAGATATATTACAGGCGAATTAAAAGAAATGGAAGATAACATCCTTGGAGCTGAAGAAAAGCTAATTAATTTAGAATATGAATTATTCACTCAAATTAGACAGCTAGTAGAAAATGAAATTCCACGTTTAAAAAATTCAGCTAAGATAGTAGGAGAGTTAGATACTGTATCTACCCTTGCCAATATAGCTAATGAAAATGATTATGTAAAACCATCTATAAATGAAGATGGGGTTATAAATATTACAGAAGGTCGTCATCCAGTTGTTGAAAAAGTAATTGGAAGAGGAGAGTTTGTATCAAATAATACATTATTAGATACAAATAATGATAGATTATTAATTATAACTGGTCCTAATATGGCCGGTAAATCTACTTATATGAGACAAGTGGCATTAATAACATTAATGGCTCAAATAGGTTCTTTTGTTCCAGCTAAAGAAGCAACTATATCAGTCTGTGATAAAATCTTTACTAGAATAGGGGCATCAGATGACTTAGCAGGTGGAAAGTCTACATTTATGGTAGAGATGTGGGAAGTTTCTAATATTTTAAAGAATGCAACAAATAAAAGTTTAGTTTTATTAGATGAAGTAGGTCGTGGAACATCAACTTATGATGGATTAAGTATAGCTTGGTCTGTAATAGAACATATTTCTAATACTAAAAGTTTAAAATGTAATACTTTATTTGCAACTCACTATCATGAGTTAACTAAACTAGAGGGTACTATTGAAGGTGTTAAAAATTATTCAGTTGCTGTAAGTGAAGTTGACGATAATATAATCTTCTTAAGAAAGATAGTGGAAGGTGGAGCAGATCAAAGTTACGGTATTGAAGTTGCTAAACTTGCTGGAATACCTTCATCTGTTATAGAGAGAGCTAAAGAGATATTATCAGACCTTGAACAAGAAGATAATAATGTACTTATAAAAGAAACTCATAGACAGATTGAAGAGACTATTAAGCCAAAGGATTCTGAACCTGTTCAATCACCAAAGATTAAAGAAACAAAAACTAAACAAAAGAGTGTATCTAATGAAAATGATATGCAAATGGATTTTGATTCTTTACAAAAAGAAGATTTCTTAAAGAAACTTTCTGATATAGATATATTAAAGTTAAATCCTATGGATGCAATGAATAAGTTATATACATTAGTAACTGAAGCAAAAGATTTACTATAAATTTAATGGAGGTGAGCCTATTGAGTAGAATAAATATATTAGACATTGATACTGCAAATAAGATAGCTGCTGGTGAAGTTGTAGAAAAGCCATCATCAGTAGTAAAAGAATTAGTTGAAAATAGTATTGATGCATTAGCTCAAAATATAACTGTTGAAATAGAAGAGGGGGGAACCTCTTTTATAAAAATAGTGGATGATGGAATTGGAATTCATAAAGAGGATGTTAAAAAGGCATTTTTACCTCATGCAACTAGTAAAATAAAAGACTCTAATGATATTTTTTCAATAATGACTTTAGGTTTTAGAGGAGAAGCTCTACCTTCAATTGCTGCTGTTTCAAAAGTAAATTTAAAAACTCGTCCACATGATGAAGAGATGGGGGAAGAAATTTCAATAGAGGGTGGTGAAGTTTTAAGTAGTCATCCTTGTGGTACTAATTTTGGTACTGTTATAGAAGTAAGAGATATTTTCTTTAATGTTCCTGCAAGGAAAAAGTTTTTAAAATCTAATACAAGAGAAGGGTCTATTATAAATGATATTTTAAATAGACTTTCTTTAGCTAATCCAAAGATTAGTTTTAAATTATATAATAAAGGTAAAAAGGTTTTACAAACTTATGGAAAAGGTGACGTTAAAGATGTTATAAGAGCTATTTATGGAAAGACTATAAGTGATAATATTTTATATTTTGAAAATCAAAGAGAAAATATTAAAGTTTGGGGATACATTGGAAAAGAAGAAATTGCTAGAGGTTCTAGAAATAATCAAAGCATCTTTATAAATGGAAGATATATAAAGAATAAAACTTTAACAGTTGCTGTGGAAAATGCATTTAAAGCTTTCTCTACAGTCAATAAATTTCCTTTCTTCACGCTTTTTATAGAAGTATTTCCAGAGTTTGTTGATGTAAATATTCATCCAACAAAAGCTGAAGTTAAATTCCGTGATGAAAGATTTTTATTTAAACTTATATTTGAATCAGTTCATAAAGCTCTAAAAGAGGATGTCTTTGATAATTTTAAATTACCTGAAGAAGAGATAGTGTTACCTGATAATAAAGAAGAGGTTATTTCTTTTAATTTAGAAGAAGAAAAGAAAATTCTTTTTAATTCTTTTGAGAAAAATGAATTATTAAATAAAGAAATTCAAAAATCAAATGAAGAACTACAATCTTTAAAAGAGAAATTTAAAGTTGCTCCTCCTGTTAGATACGATAATTCTCCTACTGAAGCCTCTTCTGTTATAAAAGAGACCTTTAATGAGAATTCAACAGAGGCTTTAACTTTAGATAAAGCTCTATCAGATGATTCTATAGTTATACCTAATGAAACTACTAATCATACTGAGCAAAAAATTGAACAAAAGACTGAAGAAAAAATTGAAAATTTAAATATAGAAAAAACAGCTAAATTTCCACCTATCCGTATTATAGGACAATTTAATAAAACCTATATACTAGGAGAATTTAATGAAACACTATATTTAATAGATCAACATGCAGCTCATGAAAAAATATATTTTGAAAAATATTTAAAAGATATAAAGACTAGAAATCTTATTGTTCAGCCTTTATTAGTTCCAGCTATTATGGAAATGACAAATGATGACTTAGCTTATTTTGAAGAAAACAAAGGTGTATTTGAAGATGCCGGTTTCTTAGTCCAAGAGTTTGGTGGAAATACATTAATGCTAAAAGAAGTTCCATATTTCTTAGGAAAGATAGATGCTAAAAGATTTTTTATAAATATAGTAGATAACTTAAGAAACTTAGGATCTGGAAAAACAGAAGAGGTCAAATATAATAAAATTGCTTCTATGGCGTGTAAATCAGCTGTAAAAGGAAATGATAGATTATCAGAAATAGAGATGATTAAATTAATAGAAGAACTACGTTTTATAGATGATCCTTTCCATTGTCCTCATGGTAGGCCAACAATAATAAAATTTACATCAACAGATTTAGATAAAAAGTTTAGAAGAATAGTTTAAGGTGATAAAAATGAAAAATAAAGTATTAGTTTTAGGTGGACCTACAGCAGTAGGTAAAACAGAACTTTCAATTAAGCTTGCAAAAAGTTTAAATGGTGAAATTATTTCAGCAGATTCAATGCAGATCTATAAAGAAATGGATATTGGTTCTGCTAAAATAACTACAGATGAAATGGATGGCGTTAAACATTATATGATTGATATTGTAGATCCTTCTCAATCATTTAATGTATCTGATTATAAACAATTAGGTAGTACAATTATAGAAGACATTATATCTCGTGGAAAGTTACCTATAATTGTAGGTGGTACAGGACTTTATATAAATGCTTTAACATGTAATATGGATTTTACAGAAGGGGAGAGCGATTTAGAATATAGAGAAGAATTGAATAAGTTAGCTGAAGAAAAAGGAAATATCTACATACATGAAATGTTAAAAGATATAGACCCTATAAGCTATGCTCAAATTCATCCAAATAATCTAAAAAGAGTTATTAGAGCCTTAGAAGTTTATCATATTACTAAAAAGCCATTTAGCTCTTTTGATTTAGGCGAAAAAATGTATGACTCTATCTATGATGTACATTATTTTGTTTTAACTATGGATAGAGCTAAACTTTATGAGAGAATAAATTATAGAGTAGATAAAATGATGGATGAAGGACTTATAGATGAATGTATTTCATTAAAAAATAAAGGGCTAGATTCATCATATCAATCAATGCAAGGAATTGGATATAAAGAAATTCTACTTTATCTAGATAAGAAAATAACATTAGATGAAAGCATTGAATTAATAAAAAAGGGCTCTAGAAATTATGCTAAAAGACAGTTAACTTGGTTTAGAAGAGATAAGAGAGTAAATTTTTTAGATAAGGATATACTATCAGAAGAAGATATACAGACTAAAATTATTGATGACATTATGTAATTAGAGTTGTATAATTTAAATAAATAACCATTTTGTAGATTTGGTTTTATAAATTTACATATGTATGCGGAGGGATTTTTATGAACAAAGTTCAAAATAATTTACAAGACATTTTTTTAAATGGTGCTAGAAAAAATAGAGTGCCTGTTGAAATTTATTTAACTAACGGTTATAAGCTTAAAGGTTTTGTGAAAGGTTTTGATAACTTTATAATAGTTTTAGATTGTGAAGGTGATGAAATGATGGTTTATAAACATGCAATCACAACTATAACTCCAGGAACACCAATGCTATTTACAAGAAATGATTAGTTAAATTTTAAATAGGCATAATAAACTATGCCTATTTATTTTGTATATAAATAGGAGGATAAAATGTTAAAAGAAACAGAATTATTTTTAAAGGAAAAGTACAATATAGGAAACAATGTTTTTGAAATATACGAAAAAGCATTAGTAGATGTAGAAGAGGCATTTAAGGAATTAGATTTAATAAGAGAATTTAATCAATTAAAAGTTTTAAAAGCATTTCAAGATGAAAGAATAAGTGATTCTCACTTTACTAATTCAACTGGATATGGATATGATGATATCGGAAGAGATTCTTTAGATAAAGTTTACGCTAGAATATTTAAAACAGAAAGTGCTTTAGTTAGACCACATTTTGTTAATGGAACACATGCAATTGGAACAGCATTATTTGGTAATCTAAGACCTAATGACACTTTATTAACAGTTACAGGTTTACCATATGACACTTTACATGGTGTAATTGGAATTAATAAATCTGAAAAAAATATGGGTTCATTAATAGACTTTGGAGTTAAGTATAAGCAAGTAGACTTAATTGATAATAAATTTATAGATTTAGAAAAAGTTAAAGAAGTATTAAAAGAAGACCCATCTATTAAAGTAGTACACATCCAAAGAAGTACAGGCTATAGTACTAGATACTCACTTATGCTTCCTCAAATAAAAGAAGCTATTGAAACTATTAAATCTGTACGTTCAGACGTTATTGTATTTGTAGATAACTGTTATGGTGAATTTGTTGGTACAATGGAACCTACTGAATTTGGTGCTGATTTAATGGCTGGTTCTTTAATTAAAAATATCGGTGGTGGAATTTCACCAACTGGTGGTTATATAGTAGGTAAAGAAGAATTAATTCAAAATGCTTCTTACAGATTAACAGTACCTGGAATAGGTGGAGAATGTGGATCAACATTTGGAGTAATGAGAACTTTATTCCAAGGATTATTCTTAGCACCTCATACTACTATGGAAGCTGTTAAAGGTTCAATTTTCTGTGCTAGATTAATGGAACTTGCAGGATATACAGCAAAACCTGCATCAACTGAAAAAAGAACAGATATTGTTCAAACAATTATATTTGGAGCAGAAGAACCTCTTTGTCAATTTATAAAAGGAATACAACAAGGTTCACCAATTGATTCTTATGTTTCATGTGAAAAGGCACCAATGCCTGGATATGAAGATGATGTTATAATGGCAGCTGGATCATTTATCCAAGGTGCTACTATGGAGTTATCTGCTGATGCTCCTATTAGACCACCATATATTGCATATATTCAAGGTGGATTAACTTTTGATCATGCTAAGATTGGAACTTTAATTGCATTAAATAAAGTATTAAATAATAGATAATAGAAGTCGCATATTTTTATGCGACTTTTATTTTATATATTCTGATAAATTTTTTAAAACCTCTTCTTGTATTTCCATATGTAAGTTATTTAAACTATTTAATTCATGTGAATTCTCAAGTTTTAATGATATTTTCTCACTTTTTTCTATTAAAGTAAGGTACTTATTAAAGTCTAATTCATTAATCTTATCTTGCAATATTTTTTTAAACCTATATTCATCCTCATCTATATCATTATAAATTACTTTTACTATATAGATAAGTTCATCAATTGAAAAAATATTTATCACCTCTCTAACTTTAAAATTTCTATATTTTTATTATACAAAAAATTGTCTAGCTAAGTAAACTAGTTACTCATTTTATTAAATATACATATAACTTATATTTACAATTATTTTAAATATAAGTTAACTCTTCTCTAATTAGATTGACAATAGATATTTTTAATTCTATAATTACCATAGTTATTAAAATTAAATATTCTAGGGGAGGCTCCTATATTAGATACATGCTACTGCTCAGAAACATCGAAAGATGCCAATGAGTCAACAGGTATTGCCGAGTTAAGGCTTTACTTAACGTAGCTGAGTTTAGCTCAAAGCTATATAGTGCTAAAACCATATTACAAAATTTTGCTTGTTATAGGTTTTTAGGATTATGTTCTAAAAACCTTTATTTTTTTATATTAGTATAATTATTTGTACATAATAAGTATATAGTAAGGGAGGAATTTTTATGGATACAGAAGAAGGTGGTAGTTACTGATAAAGAAAAAAACAAAGGAGAAGATTAATTATGAATATGGAAAAAACAATAGTTAATAGAAAGTTTGGTGTAATAGATATACTTATTTTTCTAGGTATAGCAGCATTATTATATTTATCGCTAACACCTGCTATACACGGACAAATAAACCCAACGGATGTAGGTAGTACTATTTCGACGAATATTAGTGCACTACCTGTATATTTATTAAAATCAGTAGGGAGAATGGCTGCAGCATATGTATTATCTTTAATTTTTACATTAATTTATGGTCACATTGCAGCACACAATAAAAAAGCAGAAAGAATTATGATTCCTATAATTGATATACTTCAATCAATTCCGGTATTATCATTTTTACCAGCTGTTTCATTAGGACTTATGGCTCTATTCCCAGAGCATAACATTGGGGTTGAACTTGCAAGTATCATTCTTATATTTACAAGTCAAGCTTGGAACATGACATTTAGTTTTTATAGTTCTGTAAAGAATATTCCTACAGACTTAAGTGAAGCGTCAGATGTATTTAGACTTAATAAATGGCAAAAATTTAGAAAGTTAGAAGTTCCTTTTTCAATGATGGGATTAGTGTGGAATAGTATGATGTCTTGGGCAGGAGGATGGTTCTTCCTTATGACATGTGAAATGTTCACTTTAAATGGTAAAACATACGCATTACCTGGAATAGGTTCTTATTTACAAGTAGCAGCTAATGAAGGAAACATAAAAGCTTTAGCTTGGGGGATATTCTCTCTTATTATTGTAATTGTCCTTTTAGACCAACTTATTTGGAAGCCTTTAAATGTATGGGCTGATAAGTTTAAAATGGAATTAACTCAAACAGAAGTTCCTCATTCTGCATTATTAACACTTTTAAGAAGATCTGCTGTAATAGGATTTCTTCAAGATAAAATTTATACTCCTATAGTTGAAAAAGTTGGTGGTAGACTTGATAAGGTAGTTGACAAGTTTGAAGAACGTAAGCGTTCTAATGAAGGCGGAACTATTTTAAGCGTAATTATAAAATGGGCTATACGAATAGCAGCTATTATTATATTTATTTATTTAGCTTTTAACGCAAGTAAGTTAATAGCAACACTTTCAACTAAAGAGATACTTAGTTTATTCCCAGCTGTAGGTGCTACCTTCTTAAGAGTAGTTGCTGCACAAATAATTGCTTTAATTTGGACTGTTCCAGTTGGAGTAGCAATTGGATTAAACAAAAAGCTAGCTAGAATTTTCCAACCAATAATTCAAATAGCAGCATCAGTTCCAGCAACTGCACTTTTCCCAGTTTTATTATTATTCTTAGTTAATAAAATTGGTGGATTAAATATTGCTGCTGTCGTTCTTATGTTATTAGGAACTCAATGGTATATTTTATTTAATGTTATTGCAGGAGCTATGGCTATACCAGAAGATTTAAAAGCTGCTTCAAAAACATTTGGTGTAACAGGATGGAAAAGATGGAGATATTTAATTCTACCTTCAATATTCCCATATTTAGTTACAGGAATGATTACAGCTGCTGGTGGATGTTGGAACGCAAGTATAGTTGCTGAATATGTAACATTTGGCGGAAGAACAGTTACTACTACAGGACTTGGAGCATTAATATCTGAGTCAACTGCATCTGGTAACTTTGCAATGTTACTTGCAGCTACATTAACTATGATAATAGTAGTTGTAATATTTAATAAATTAATTTGGAATAGACTTTATAAATTAGCAGAAGAAAAATTCAAAATGGAATTATAAAAGTGGAGGTGCGAACTAATGAGAAATGAAAAAGAATTTATAAAAGTAAATAGTATAGTAAAGTATTTTGGAGAATCTGAAAAACCAACACTTGATAACATAGATTTAACTATAAATGAAGGTGAATTCGTTGCAATCTTAGGACCTTCTGGTTCTGGTAAATCAACATTACTTAGAATAATGACAGGACTTATTCAACCAGATGAAGGTGACGTTATCCTTGATGGAAAGAAAGTAACTGATGTAAGTTCTGCAGCAGCAATAGTATTTCAAACCTTTGCATTATATCCATGGATGACAGTTCGTGAAAATGTTGAAATCGGATTAAAAGTTAAAGGGTTCCCAAAAGATTACACTAAAAATAAAGCTGAAGAACTTATAAGCTTAATTGGATTAGATGGTTTCGAAGAAGCTTACCCAAAAGAACTTTCAGGAGGGATGAGACAAAGGGTTGGTTTTGCACGTGCATTAGCTGTAGAACCAAAACTACTATGTCTAGATGAACCATTTTCAGCATTAGATTATTTAACAGCTGAAAACTTAAGAACTGAATTAGTTGATCTTTGGCAAGAAAAGAGAATGCCAATAAAAAGTATCATAATGATTACTCACGGTATTGAAGAGGCTGTACTAATGGCTGATAAAATTGTAATGCTTAGTAAGAAGCCAACTCATGTTGCAGGTGAAATTAAAATTGATTTACCTCATCCTAGAAATAGAAAATCGCCTGAATTCGAAAGAATTGTTGATAAGGTATATAAACTATTAATAGAAGGTAAGCTTGAAGAACAAGAGGTTGTAACAGCTGCTGAAGTTGATACTAAGGAACCACCAAAGAAACCTGTAGCAATTCCTTATTCTCATGTAGGAGTTATGGAAGGTCTTTTAGAGCTAATTGATGATAACGGCGGTAAGATGGATATTTATCAATTAGGTGGAGACTTATTACTTGAAATTGATGATTTATTCCCTAACATAGAAGGAATCTCAATGCTTGGTTTTGCAGAAGTTAAAGAAGGAGATATTTTTATAACTGAACTTGGAAAAGAGTTTGTTGAATTAGATAAAGATGAAAGTAAAGATTTATTTAAAGATCAAGTTGAAAAAATATCTACATTTAAGCTTATATTAAATGTACTGAATAATAAAGCAAATCACAAGATGAAAGAAGAGTTCTTTAAAGAATTATTCAAAAAATATTTCTCATCTGATGAAATAGAAAAAATGATGGATATAGTAATCGACTGGGGTAGATATGCTGAATTATTCTATTATGATCATGATGCTGAGGAACTTTATTTAGAAGAAGACGAAGATTAAAATAAAAGTGAGACTATAATCTGAAAAATTATAGTCTTATTTTTTTTAGATTTAAAATATAATCTTATTTGTATTTATAAATTATTTATATTTATTTTATATTTTTATTCGTAAAAAGAGGAATTTGACATTTTTTATCGAATATAGTTTATAGTATTTTATTTTAATATGTATTCTATTTTATTTTGGAGGGGATTATAATTATGGAAAATAGCAAAGGTTGTTTTATATTATTAAAGGATGATTTTAATAATATTCTTCTTGTTCAAAAAGGGAAAAAGAAATCACCTGGTGATTGGCAGTTAGTTGGAAGAGATAAAAAAGGAAAAGAAACTAATGATAAATGTATTCATAATGTAATAAAAGAAAATCTAAATACATTAATATTTGATTTAGATGAGTATAAAGTAATTCAAGATTCAAAAGATGAAAATTATGCTATATATATTGGAAAAATAAAAGATTTTATGAACCTTGGTAAAGGTGTTATAAATAGTGAATGGATAAATAGTGAAAGATTATCAACTATGGTTATGGATGATTTTTCAAAAAAAGTTTTAGAAGATTATTTTAGTAATCTGTAATAATATTAGAAACTATAAGCTGTAATGTTAAATTGCAGCTTATAGATTTAATGAGGAAAGTATGATAAAGATTAGATTAGACAAAAATAGACAAAAAGAGCCAGTTTTTAAAATGTTTTTGGATAAAGATGATATTCAAAAGAATATCTTACTTAAGAGAATTTCCTTTGAAGGAAAAGCTTTAAAAGGAGTTTATAACTATGAGATACCAATGAAATTTTTCTATCCTGTAGTAAACAATTTGAATCCTGATGAACTATATATTGATACTCGCTCAAATCTTTCATTTTTAGAGTTTGCTGATGAATGTGAGGAAAACTTCGAATATTCCTTAGAAGCAACACCTAAATATATGAGAAAGTGGCGTGAGTTTAGTTGCCCAAATATCTATAAGATAAGTATTGATATTGAAACTAAAAAAATATCTAAGAAAATTGCATTTAAAAAAATAAATGTTGCTATTTAATAAAAATAAGTCTGGTTTTAAAAAAACAACTAGGCTTATTTTTATTATTTTTGTAATAACTATTAAAATTTGATAAAATATTTTTAGTGAACATAAACTAAAGGAGAATAAGATGAATTTATTAACATTAGAAAATATAAGTAAGAATTATAGTGAAAAAATATTATTAAACGATATTTCACTAGGAATAAATGAAGGCGATAAAATAGGGATTATCGGAATAAATGGTGCGGGAAAATCTACTTTATTAAATATATTAGCAGGAAAAGATGAATTCTTTGACGGAAAGAGAATAGTAAATAGAAATATAAAAATTGAATTTTTAAGTCAAAATGAAGCAGTGTCAGAAGAACTATCTATTTTAGAGCAAGTTTTTAAAAGTGATAATTCAGAAATGAAATTATTATTAGAATATGAAAATCTAATTGAGGATATAAATTCAGGAAAGTCTTCTGATCATGATAAGCTTTTAAAATTACAAACTCAAATTGATAACTTAAATTTATGGAGCTTAGAAAATGAAGCTAAGAATATATTAAATAAATTAGGAATAACAAACTATTCGCAAAAAATGAAAAATCTTTCTGGTGGACAAAGAAAAAGAGTTTTCTTAGCTGCTACACTTATTAAACCATGTGATTTATTAATACTAGATGAACCAACAAACCATTTAGATTCAAAATCAATCGAATGGTTAGAAGAGTATCTAAATAAAAGAAAAGGCTCTTTAGTTATGATAACCCATGATAGATACTTCTTAGATAGAGTTACTAATAGAATATTAGAGTTAGATAGAGGAACATTATATTCTTATGTAGGAAACTACACAAAGTATTTAGATAAGAAGATAGAAAGATTAGAAATAGAAAAATCTGCTGAATCTAAAAGACAATCTTTAATAAGAACAGAACTTAAATGGATTAAGCGTGGTGCTAAAGCTAGAAGTACTAAACAAAAGGCAAGAATCCAAAGATTTGAAGATTTAGTTTCGACTGAATATAATGAAGTTAATACTGATATAGAAATAAACTATGTAGGTAGTAGACTTGGAAAGAAAATAGTAGAAATAAATAATATATCAAAATCTTTTGGTGATAGACATTTAATAAATGATTTTTCATATATATTTACTAGAGAAGATAGAATAGGTATAGTTGGTGACAACGGTGTTGGGAAGAGTACTTTCTTATCTTTATTAGAAGATATTAATTTACTTGATGCTGGAACTATAGAGATAGGAGAGACTGTAAAAATAGGTGTATTCTCTCAAGAAGGAAAAGAATTAAATTTAGATTCTAGAGTAATAGACTTTGTAAAAGAAGGAGGAGAGTATATACCAACTAATGATGGTAGTAAAATATCTGCTTCAACTTTATGCGAACGTTTCTTATTTGATTCATCTACACAATATAGTAAAATTGAAAAATTATCTGGTGGAGAAAAGAGAAGACTTCAATTATTAAGAGTCTTAATGGAGAATCCAAACTTCTTAATACTAGATGAACCTACAAATGACTTAGATATTGAAACATTAAAAATACTTGAAAACTTTATAGATGAGTATAATGGAGTAGTAATAGTTGTATCCCATGATAGATATTTCTTAGATAGAATCTGTAATAAGATTTTTAAATTTGATGGAAAAGGAAATATAAGTACTTACCATGGTAACTATTCTGATTATTTAAATTCATATTCTGATATAGAAGATGAGAAAGTAGTTAATAATAAAGATATTAAAGAACAAAAGAAAGTTTCTTCGAAAAACACAAGTGAAAAAGCTCCTAAGTTTTCATTTAACGAAAAAAAGGAATTTGAAGAAATAGAAGATGTTATTTTTGGTTTAGAATCAGACTCAGAAGAGTTAGAAAAAGAAATTCAAAAAAATGCCACTAATTATTCAGTTCTTCAAGAATTAATAGAGAAAAAAGAAGAACTTGAAATGACTATTTTAGAGAAATATGAAAGATATGAGTTTTTAAATAATAAAGCAGCACTTATAGAAGAGTGGAAGAAAAATAAATAGGAGTATGTTATGGAGATTAAATTAGCTTTAAAAGGAAATAGGGAACATAGAATTATCACTGGAGATAGAATTGATGTTTTAGAACTTGAATTAGAAGGAGTTCCTTACACTCAAATTAGAGTATTTAAAAAGGGTTTTTCTAAATCAGAGTATATAAGAACAGATTTAATTCAATTTATAAAGAAAATAAAATAAGAAGTAAAATTTTTCGTAGTTACTGAAAAACTTTTAGTTCTTCAAAATGTAAAAGGCA
>NZ_CAMTIG010000039.1 GCF_947072515.1 uncultured Clostridium sp. | reverse complement strand
TAGAAGAAGAATACTCTAAATATTTGTCAGCTACACTCTAAATATTTGTCAGCTATACTCTAAATATTTGTCAGCTATACTCTAAATATTTGTCAGTTCTGAAAAATACTCTAAATATTTGTCAGCTATACTCTAAACCTTTGATTTTATTAAGTTTTCAATGTTCATAAAAGAATACTCTAAATATTTGTCAGTTATTTTTTGAATACTCTAAATATTTGTCAGTTTCGACTAAATATTTGTCAGCTCATATCATTTTTTTGTTATAGTTGTTATGAATTCTTGTATTTTTTTGTACTCTTCATCAGATAACTTTTGCTTTATTGTTATTGTAGTTCTTTTAGGGGTTCTTTTAACTTCAAAAGTTTTAAGTTCTTTTATTTTTTTGTTTTCTTCTTTATTAGATTCCTTTAAATCCCTAAGAATTTCTTTCAGTTCATCTCTAGTTTTATCTTTATATGATAAAACTAAATCTTCCTCTTCAGTATGGTATTTTTTATCTTTATTATTTTTTATAAGTTCTAATAAAATTTTATCCAAGTAATCAGCTTTTACAGGTCCAATCTCTTCTAAAATTTCTTTTATAACTGGATTAAAGTCTATTGCTTTTTTTATTGCATAAAATTGACTTTTAGCAATTCCAAATATTTTTAAAATATCATCCATAGGAACTTTATCCTCTTCAGATAGTTTATTGAATTTATAACTTAACTCTAGGATTGATAAATCTTTTCTTTTTGTATTTTCATCTATAGATACCTTCTCAAGTAAATCTACAGGAGTTCCTTCTCTAAAAACAACGGCTTGTTTTTGCCATATCTTATTAGGATTTTCTTCTAAAATTGTTTTTAATGCTAGAGATCTTCTCCATCCACTTACTATTAAATATTTATTGTGTCCTTTTTCTAAAAGATATATTGGATTTAGCAATCCTGAGTCTTTTATTGAATTTACAAGTGGTAAGAACTCTTCTGATTCTTTAACTTTATCTTCTGAATCCAATCTATTTATAAATGTTCTATCATTAAAATCTATTTCTTCAATTATTTTTTTTGTAATGTTGTTTATTATAGAGTATTTTGCAATATTACTTTTTTCTAAGTTTGATGGATTTAATGCAAAATTACCCTTTAAATGATTATTATTCATCATAGCTTCTCCTTTTAGTTCTTCTCTTAATTTTTGAATTATTGGTGTTTCACTTAACTCATACAAATAAGTTAAATCTCCTTCAAAATTTAGTTGATATACCTTCATTAAACCCTCTTTAAAACTTCTTTTGCTAATGCTAAGTAATCTTTAGCACCATTTGAATTTTTATCTAATTCTACAACTGATTTATGGTTATAATTTGCTTCAGCAATTTTTATATTATCTCTTATAATTGTATTAAATACAGCATCACCAAAATGAGTTTTTAACATATCATGGAATTGATTTTGAAGTTTAGTTGCTTTTTTAAATTTAGTAACAACTATCCCCATTATATTTAAGTTCTCATTAGTAGCCTCTCTAATTTCATTAACAGAGTCAAGTAAATCTGCAATTCCTTCTATACTGTTCTCTTCAGCTTGAAGAGTTATAATAATATCATCTGCGGCCTCTAAGGCGTTATAAGTGGCAAATTCAAGGGCAGGAGGACAATCTATAAAGATATAGTCGTAATTACTTTTAATTGGCTCTATGGCCTCTTTTAAAAGCTCTGACCATCCAGCTGATTTGTCATGATATAATCCAAACTTTGACATTTTAATATTGTTTGGAATATGATCTAGATTTTTTTGAACATTTATAATAACTTCATTTATTTCTTTTTCACCTTTGAAAACATCAACTATAGTTTCAAGTTCTCTTTTTAATAAATCACAGTTAGTAGTCAAATTTCCCTGGCTATCCATATCTATAGTAAGAACTTTTTTGCCTTTTACAGCTAAGATATAACTTAAATTTCTTACAGTAGTAGTTTTTCCTTCCCCACCTTTTTGGTTTATAACAGCTATAACTTTAGTTCTCATACTTATTTTGCCTCCCCTTTTTGATTTTGATTCATACTACCTAATGCCCAACCTATTAATATTGCATCATCTAAAGAGTCTACTGTAAAATTAACTCCTTTAAAATTGCATTGTATTTTTCCATTTTCTAAAGTTTTTGTATTCATAATCTCCTCCTATTATTTTTAGAGTAGATATGATATAATACTGGTGTCTAGGCAGTAGGTATTCATATCTACTCAATTGGAGTCTTTAGAGACTCCTTTTTTATTTTAAATTATTTTTTTGGCTCAATTTTAATTGAATTATCTTTTTCATTAAAGCTAACTTCAACTTCTCTATTATCTATATCTAATCCCATTTTTTTTATCCATGTTATCGGAAGAGCGATTCTTGTAGAAATACTTCCGCTGCCACTTTTCATAAATGAAATTTTCAAATCTCTTTTTTCCATGAAGGCCTCCTTTTGACATCCTGTCATCATAAAATAAGTATACAACACTTTTGTCGGGTCGTCAATAGTTTTTTTTATTTTTTTCCGACGGTCGGAAAATAAAAAAAGTAAGGCTTAAAAACCTTACTTTTTATGGATTGAATACATAGATTCCTTCTTTATCAGTTGGGATTGTATCAACATGAATATATCCTTTTGGAATAGTTACTTTAGAAGTTTCAATTCTAGTAATCATATTATACTTTTTAGGATTATTGACAATCTTATTATAAATTTCTTGCATATTCATTCCAGGAACTTCAAAATCTATAGCTTTTCCAAGAACATGACCTGATAAATATAGCTTGTTATTTTTAATTTTATCTTTAACAATAGCATCAACAGTAGTTCTTAATCCTCTTTGTGTAATTCCAACACTTGGCCTATTGACCAAGATAGGAACTCCTAAATCTTCTCTAAGTGTATCTAAAAACATTAAGATGTTTCTATCTATATATTTAATGGAATTTTCACCATAGATTTTATAAACTTCTGGGGATACTAATTCTTTTGCTTTAAAATATTTACATTTATGCATAAAATCCTCCTTTTTGAGATTTTTTCTTTAAAAATTGTGTTATTTATTATTTAAAACACTTAAAATATGTGTTTTTATAATTTTTACATCTTCAGCTAAAGTTACAATCTTATCATTTAAATTTGTAAAATTATTTTTTGAATTTGTTGTAATATGATCCACTTCTTTATCGTATAGCTTTTGGTCTACTTTTTTATCTATTTGAAACATCATATATTTGTGATATCCTAAGAATCCCCCAGCTATTGCACCTAATATTGATGCTATTAATTTAATATCTTCCATATATTCTCCTATCAAAACTTAAACAATTCTCTAATAGAATTAGCTTTTCTAAAAACTTTAAGTTCTATTAGTTTATTTTTATGATTGAATGGATCTATTTTAACCTCTCCCCACTCCCAACTTATTTTTGGTCTAAACCCAAATCAATTTCAGTTTTATTTATAATCTTTTTAACAGTACCATTATCAACTAAGTTTTTATCTCCTCTGTAATCAGCTTCATAAATACCTTTGGCTAAACATGACATTTTATCAGATACAAGTTTTCTCAAATCTTTAGGCCATCTTTTTCTTGTTTTAAATCCAATATTATATAAAGTATCATTAGGAATGAAATACCCCACAAGTAAAGTTGCTAATGGAATTAATATTCCCTGGTTATTTATTAAAAAATCTTTCATTTTGTAACCTCCTCAATTCTTTTTTTACTTATTTCAAAATATTTTTTATCTAACTCTATTCCTATAAAATTTCTATTATTTTTTACTGCAGCCACTCCTGTGCTTCCAGATCCCATTGTAAAATCTAAAACTGTTTCACCTTCATTTGTATAAGTTTTTACTAAAAATTCCATTAAATCTAAAGGTTTTTGAGTTGGATGCACTCCATTACTTAAAGAAGGAAATTTTAAAATAGAGTGAGGGTAGTTGGTGTGAGTTTTTATATAATCATTAGATGAGGTTTCTCTATAGACTCCACTCTTTTTTCTTTTTCCTTTTATTTGTTGATTTACTTCAATCAATCCTTGTGGATTATAGGTACATAATTTTTGGTAAAATACTAAAATATTTTCATGCTTTCTCATTGGCATTTTTTTAGCATTTAAGAAATTTGTAGCTCTTGATTTTTCCCAGATATATTCATATCTAAATAAATCTGATTTTGAATTGATTAATTTTGCTGTAAATGGTTGTGCTCCAAATAAAACTATTGCACCAGTTGGTTTAATAAGTTTTAATAATCTTGGCCACATTTCATTAAAATCTAGGATTTTATCCCATTCACAGGCTGTTGTTCCATAAGGTGGATCACAAATAATAGCATCTACTATTATTCCTTTTTCTATAAGTCTATCCATTACCTTTATTGCTTCATTGTTATATAAATTTATTTTCATTGTACCTACCTCCATCAAGTGTTTGATTAACTTGTCTATTTTTTATTTTTGTTTATTTTCAATTCGTAACGCTAATTCATGATTTAAATCCAAATATTTTTGATTTAAATTATCTAATTCTTTTTGTGTATCTAATTCTTTTTGAGTTCCTGCAAACATTGAATTTCTAATTTTCTCCAATTCTGTTGTTTTTTCTATAATTTCTTTTTCTAATTTTTTTATGCTTAATTCTAATGTTTCAATTATTTTTTTATCTTCATCAAATATTAAAAACCCATCTACAAGCTTATAATAGGTATAATTTTTTGCAAACTCTTCACATACCTCCTCAGTAAAGGCAACTATATCTACCAAGTCAAATTCATTGGTTACTTCATTCCACTTTGTACTATATTCTTCTTTTCTATTTACTAATTTATTAGGTAAAATTATTTCAATCGAATCTTCTATATTTCCTATAGAAGCATATCCGTTAATATAATTATTACCATCTAATTTTATTTTTATTCTCATATTCTCCTCCTTAAATTCTTCTTCCAAAAACATCAGTAATGGGGAATGTTTGGTCTGGTCCGCTTGTACCACTTCCTGATCCACTTTGAGAAAACCTTCCAGAGGTATCTGATAGTTTTGTAAACGTTAATTGCATATCAGTACTTTGTCCTTGAACATAACCACATCTAACAGATCCATTTATACCAATTCCTGCTATAAAATAACCATCTATAACAGATGAGTCATTTCCACCTAAACACCCTATATATAAAATATCGTTCCATGTCATTCCGTCTGGAAGAGTAAAATCAGCAGTATATGACGAGCCACTCCAAAATCTAACATGTTGATTTAATCTATTTTTAGTTATAACAGGGCTTTCATTGACAAGGACTGCACCACCGAAAGGGTTCAAGCTAAGAGTACCAACAGCCGTTGGGAAAGATTCACTGTTGTGGCCTTGTTGGATATATGCTTTGTAACTATTATTACTATCTTCAACCCACATTGCTAGTGTTTGATTACATGCATCTAATGTAAATGTATTATAAGCTTTGCTATTCCATAACTTTGAAGTAGTGTTAAGACCTGTACAACCATCTGTTCGAACTCTTCTTGTCCCAATTTCATCTTTAGTAAAAGAAATTCCATTTGATAAATCAAATGTTTTTGTTGTATCACCAACTCTGAAACTTCTACCAGAAGAAAGTCTAGTTGCAGTTAAAACATTTTTATTAGAATCTGATGTATTATCTACATTTCCAAGTCCTACATCTGCTTTAGTTGGTTTGTTATTTATGTTATAAACATCTTTTAAGTTCCACAATTTCACATTATTAGCATAAGCATATAATTCTCCGTCTCCTTCCCAATTGAAACCAGTATCATTATCACCTAAAGCTAATGATATACCTGCCATAGAACCTGTAGTTTTTCTATCAATAAATAATTTTCCATCAATAGAGTCCCCATTTCTATTAACAGCTCCTATATCTGCTAAACTATATGAGATATTATTACTACCATCAAACGTATAACTTTTATTCCCAATTGTTATACTTCGTGATGTTGTTAATCTAGAAGCAGAACGTACACTTTTATTAATATCTGGAGTATTATCAACGTCAGGTAACCCTATATCAGATTTTGTAGGTTTATAATTTTCACAGTAGGCTTTAGCACCATTAATTCTAACGTCACCACCATAGGGATTTAACTCTAAAATTCCTGGAACTTCAGCATAAGAAGTACTAGAGTGTGATGATTGAAGTGCCATTCTCCTAGCATTAAAAGCGTTTTGTCCAAATATAGTTAAAGCATTGTTATGACAAGTGTACTTAGCAATGAAATCGGTTAAAAAATTGTTATTATTATCATTAATTCCATTTGGAAACTCTTTATCTGCTAAACCAATTTCTACTAAAATCTTTGCTGTTGACCTAAATCCTTTATTAAATCCAACATAACCTGTAAAAGTATCTCCAGATTTAGAAGCTTTAGTATCTATATCATTTTTTAAATTTTCAGCAGTTTGAGTATAATTACCCTTATCTAATTTATTTTGTCCTAAATTTTTAACAGATAAATACAAAGAAATTAAGTGAGAGTAAATTTTAAAGAAAGATCTTGAAAATCTTGATAAGATAACAGATTGATTTCTGTTATGTCCAAGCATTTCTAAACCTTCTTGTCCATTAATTGGTGGTGTAATTGGATTTATGGCTTCATTTATATCTTCGATATTATCTATTTGTTGGTTTGCCATAGTTCTCCTCCTGTATTTATTTCTAAAACGTAATAAGCTGGTATAATTTCTTCTATAAAGTCTTTAAATCTCTCTAAATACTCAGAATTATTTATTGAATCATAGTGTATAACTAGCTTAAATTCGTTTTTTTTATTTTCAATACTTTTTGGATCTCCTAATAAAAATAGATTTGAATATCTTATTATAGAGTCCTTATTTGTATTTAAATTTTTAGCAATTCTTTTAGCAATTATTGTATTTCTTCTAAAAATTATCCCTAAATTTATATTATTAAATACTCTGTATTCATCTTCTAAATAATTCAAAGTACTTATAGCTGTTGAAATATTCAAATCTTTTTCTAATTTTTGAATTTCATAATCAAGACTTAAAAGTTCATCTTCATAAGCTTTATATATAACATTTATATAATCATCTTTTCTTGCATATTCAGGAATATAAGATAAAAGTTTCTGAAGATAAGCTTTAGAGACAACAACATCCAAAACAATATTACTAAAATTTATTTTTTGTAAAACAGATTCGCTGTAATTATAAATTTTTTGATTAGCAGTATTACTAATATTATCAAGATACCCCCAATTGAAAGAATACTCTGCAGTAACATGATTTGTTAAATCAAGAGCATTATATTCTTCGTTTTCTAGAACATATTTTTTTAGAAACATTATCTAACCTCAAAGATGTTATAACCTTCTGGAATAATATATCTATCTGCAGATCTAATTTCTCTTTCATAATTTAATTTAGAATAAGATATTAAATTTCCCCCAGTTGCAGCATCAAAAATACCAATAAATTTAATAGTTCCCCAGTTACTAGAAGCGATAGGGAAAGAAATCTCATCTCTATTATGAGTTCTTCCTTCTGCTCCAGCTAGAAAAGTTATTGATTGTCTTCTGTACTCCGATGCTGAAACTTCAGAGGAAATATCTCCATTAAAACCAGGATCACTTTTTAAAAGTCCTACAAATTTTCCATTTGTTAGTCTGTCATTTATATACTTGTTGGCCTCATAGTTTGTTAAAGGCATAATTTCCTCCTTAATTTAAATTTATACTTGTTGAATCAATATAAGCTAATTCATCATCATTTACAACGATATTCTCTTTAGCATTATTAATAGTTACATTTTTAACAGTATTAATAGCTTTACAATGTGTTAATACTTCCAAAATATAAGAATAATATAGAGTTCTACTCTTAAAAAGAGCTGCTTTGAAATATTCATTTAAATTACCAATTATTAAATTTTTAGCTGAATCAGAATCAAAGTCAGAACTAAGAATAGCTTCAATTGAAATATTTAATTTTTTCTTTTTTAATGGAACAACTGTAATTGTAATATCATTTAAAAATTGTTCTTCTAAATGAGATAGAACCTTTTTACAATCTTCTGAAGTTGAAGGTTCGTAATCATTTGTTCCAATAATTAATTTTACCGTTCCAGCTCCAGTAGGTCGTGGAATACAATTTGCAATTCCGACCGTCGGAATTTTTAAAGCTTCATTTTTAAACCAGTGTTGATTCCAACTTGTGGCGGGTGAAGAAATTTGTTGATTTCTTCTTTGATGTAACTCTTCATCAGTTTCTTCATCTTTTCCATTTACAATAGGTTCTTCATTGGTAACATGATTTAACCCAGGATAGTTCATACTAAATTTTGTTATGTCACCGATGGAGCAGTTTCCATTTGTTCCAGGAACATCACATTCAATATTAACTACTGTTGAAATATTAACTATTTCTTTATCTTCAAGAATTGTGTATGTAACACTATCTTTCCTAACTAATTTCATGCCTTTTCTAACAGAATACCCATTCAAACCACTAACTTTAACTTTTCCAGTTGCTTTAATAGCGGGTATTCTATAAATTCCATCATCTTGGCAAATAATATCTAAATCATTACCAGTTGCATCACCACTAAATCTTTTACTCATTGTTTCAGCAACTTTTTCAGAAGTATTTTTTAGTTCTATTGCTATTGGATTTATTACAATATCTTTTGTATAAGTTCCTTCTTCAGTACTAAAATATTTAGAGATATTGGCCACCATTCTACTTATAATATTTTTCATAATAAATCATCACCTATTAATTGTTGGTTGTCAGTTGTTATAACTGTATAAAATATAAAAAGTTTATCTTTTATTTGAATAACAACAACATCTCTAACTTCTGCTATATATGGAAACTTTAGCATCATTTCTTTAATTTCTTTTTTCATTTCAGAAATAATTAAATTCATTTTTATATTTTTACCAATATAGTTTTTTAAAGGAATTCCAAAAGGAAGAGTACTGTCATTAACTATATAAGTTTGATAAGTATTTTTAGAAGTCATAAAACATTTTTTAATCCATTGTTTAACAATCTCTCTTTTATCTATCAAATCACAAGGAACACCATTTTTAATAACTGTTTTATTTTCATCAAAATTCCATTCGATATCTATTAGATTATCAATATTTTTTTTAGATGTAGTTTCTTCACTTTTATAAACATCTAAGACAACATTTAATATTTCTGGAAACATCACCCACCTCCTTAATAGTAAAAGCTTGTATCTAGTAAAAAGAAAATAGAGTTTTGATTAGTTGGTATCAATATAACTTGTTCTCCAACTTTAAGTTCATCAGTCCATTTTAAAGTTCCGTCAAATTCAAATGTTCCAGCTTGTCCTGTTATAGTTCCCTCAACTATTCCATGCTCATGTTTATGAGGACCTGGACCAGCTTCAATATTTGAAGAAGTTGTTTCAATAGTTGCATTTTCTAAAGTAAACTCTTTTATTTTACCTTTAATGTTAAATTCTCTAGTGTAACCTATTACTTTTTCTTTTGCTATACAAATTTGATGCTTTTTAAGAAGTAATTTAGGATTTACTCTAACTTGTAAATCTGGAGGAGCAACTTCAACTGTTCCTAAAACAACTCCAGCCCACTTACTTCTTTTTCCACCTTTAATAAGTTTTGCAAGATTTCTATATTCATTCAAGTTCTATCAACTCCAACCCTATTTCTTTCATTGTTTTTGTAAAGCTAATTACTCTAAAAAATCCATCAACTTCATACTCTTCATTAGATATTTTTAAAATATCTCCATCCCAAATGTTCTTAACATAAGGAATTGTAAGTGATAAAGATTTTGTTACTTTTGAATTTGCTTTTAAAAAGTTTTCTCCAACAGACTTACTATCTTCACTTTTTTCAGCTTCAACAGTTATTATTTTTTGCATAATTCCATATTTTTTAATATTCCGACCGTCGGAATAAGTTTCTGTATAATAATCTTCTTTATTATTTTTTATAACCACTTTTACAGAGTTATACATATTTTCAATGCTTGATGATTTAGATATACTTTTTACAAAAGAATTTAAATTATAATTTTTATTATAAAAATTAAATTCAAAGTTTTTTACATCAGTAGGATATTTTTTAAAATGAAATTGTCCTTTTCTGTAATAAAAATAAAATTCTTCGCCACTCTTTACTTGAATTTCCTCAATAATTTTAGATATAACAGAACCAGCACTTTCTTCAAAATATATTTTGTCTATTAAGATATTGGATGCATCAATTTCTCCAACAGGACCTTCTAAAGATTTAATAACTTCCTCAACACAAATATTTGCAGCTACTTCATTAAACTGATAGATCTCTTCATTTTTACTAAAATAAAAAGCAAAATCAACAGCACTATAAGAATCATCAACATTCGATAAAACAATTCCATCAAATTCTAAAAGGTCATCATTATAAATTTGAATAACACTTCCTTCTTCAACTGGATTTATTGGATAACCAGGAACTTTTTTATCAATAACTTCAAATTCTAATTTTTGTGAAAATTCATCTATTGATTTTGACCAAGAGAAGCCATCTTTAACAATAGATGTTATTTCATATCTTTTATTATTCGTTAGGCAAAAAATCTTCATTATAAATACTCTTATATTCACTAAATTGAGGTTTTCCATCTTTATTGGAATAATTAACCCCTATTTTCTTCTCTTGTGTTTGTTGTGGTTTATAATAAGTACTATTGCTATCCTCTTTTAGTGGGATTTCTTTAGGGTATACAAACTCTTTAAAACTTAGATTATACTCAATATTACCGTTTGCAGATTGAGTATAGGTAAAATTTGTTATTGATACAGTTAAATTTATTTCTGTTCCTGTTATTATTAAATCAATTGGTTCTTCAGTTTTTCTTAAATTTTCAATAATTGAAACAGCTTCCCATTCTGATATTCCTTGATTTTTTGAAAAACTAACATAATCAGCTGGAAAGAATGAACTCCATGAAATTTCTTGAAGTCCATGTTTATCTAAAAAAGTTACTAATCCCATAGGAGTATTTACTTCTTCAGAATTTCCATCACCAGAAACAGAGATTTCTGTTGGAACAATAGGAAAATGGATTAACACTACTCCATCAGCATATAATTTACCTTTTTTTATAAAGATATCTGTATTCAAAAACCTAATTCTAGAAGATGGAAAAAGTTGAGAAACAACTGAATCCATACCTTCAACTGTATCAACCAAACCTTTAACAAGTGGATTTTGTAATAATTTTTTTTTATAAATTTCTCTAATATTTGATATTCCTATTTGAAAATATGGATTCATATGCACCTCCTATACTTCTGCTAAGGCAATTTCTAATTTAGGAATTATATGTTCAACTACTTTAGAAGCAATCGATTTATAATCCAATTCACTAGAATCTTTTACACTTATATTTTCAATAATTTTATCAATTTGAATAGTAATTTTATTACTTTGTGGCTTTTGATTAATATTGTTGATTTTAGATGTATTAATAGTATTATTGTTAATAGTACTATTATAAGCTTTACTTTCTTCAGCAGTTAGAACTCTTTCTCCTTTGTGAAGTTCAGCCACGTAACCATCAAAAGGAACAGAAGTAAGGCCATTTCTATGGCTTCCATTAGGCTTTGGAGTTAAATCTGGAGAATCAACAACACCAGTTATTTGAGCTTCTTTCTCTAGATCTCCTTCACCTTTAAATTTTTTATACCATTCATATAGCTTTTTTATACCTGTTGTTAATTGGCCAACAGGAGTTAAATACTGAATTATAAATTTTGCTGCTCTACCAAATGGATTATTATCCATTACTTCCCATAAACTATATGCTTTTTCTTTAAGGTAATCCCAATTTTTATAAAGGAGATATCCAACCCCAACAACAGCAGTAATACCAGCTAACACCACTCCAATAGGATTGGCTTTGAAAGCAGTATTTAATCCTTGTTGTGCAGTAGTTAGAAGATATGTGACTAATGTTTGGCCTTGTTGTGCAGTAGCTAAAGCTGTAGTTGCGTCTTTATAGCCCTTTGTCAAGAACCCAGCAGTTTTAAATATTCCATAACTAGCCCCCATAAATCCTAATGCCTGAGTAACATTAGTAATAGCATCAAAATTATTTGTTAAAAACTCTATTGTTTTTGTTCCAGTATCAAGATATTTTAATTGCAATGGCATTAATTTTTCACCTAGCATGATTTGAAAATCTTCAGTTACTTTATTTAATCTTCTTCTTTTTCCAACTTCAGTATCTAAGTTTCTAGCAGTATCACCTAATGCGTCTTTACTCTGCATCTGAATAGCTTTCATTCTAATCATAATTTTAGTAGTTTCATCCATTTTATTAGAATATTTTTTAAATCCTAATGCCATTGCAGCAACATTCATTTGTGGTTCTAATATAGATGCTCCTAATGTTTTTGCTGCTTCTGATTCACCCATTAATGCAGATTGCATTGTCTTATGAACATCAATACCTCTTGAAGATAAATTATTAAATGAATCCAAATCATTTGCCAACATAACAATATCTTTAGACATATTCATTGAAGTTTTTCTATCCATTCCAAAACCAGTGAATAGATTTTGAATATCTCCCATAGATTCCTTTGTTTTTAATGCAGATATACCTAATACATCCGTATAATTTTTAGCCCAATCATTTGCAGCCTTACTATGTTCTCCATAAACAACATTAAACTTATTTTGTGTTTCAATCATGTTGGAATTTACTTCAATACTTTTTTTACCTAAATTGATAGCTTCTCTAATTCCAACAGCAGCACCAATATAACCTGTTATTTTTGCGGCTGTTGCTTTAAATGAATTTCCAGATTTATCAACACTATTTGATAAATTATTAACCTCTGTTCTACTCTGACCTAACTTTTTATTAAGATAATCAAGTCTATTAGCCATATCAGTGTGATTTCTAGTAGCTTGTGTTATCTTCTTTCTATGATTTTCTAAATTTTTATTAGTTGTTCCAGTTTTTTGAGATAATTCAGAATATTCTGCAGTTAAATTTTTCAAATTATTTTCAGAAGTTTTAACAAATCCATCTAATATATTAATATTAGTTTTTAAATTAATTAAATCAGCACTAGTTCCTTGAGTAGTTGTTCCAATATGATTAAAACCTCTTGCCAATTCAAAACTTTTTTGATTTAGTAAATCCATATTTGGCATCTTTAAAGCTTCATTAACTCCTGAACTTTCTTTTTTTAACTCTTTTAATTTATTTTTACTATTTTCAAGTGTTTCACCCATCATTTGATGAGCTAATCTTGCCTCATTTATTTTTTTCCTTTGTTCTTCTAATTTTTCACTAGAAACATCTGTTTCTTTTGATAACAAATACCAATCTTCACTTGCTTTTTTTAATTCTTTACTAGTTAAAGAGTACAAGTTCTCTAATTCTCTAATTTCGGTATTTTGCTTAGAGAAAGATTGAGTGGTGCTATCTATACCAGTTATAGTTCGAGCCATTGAATCATTGAGATTATTTGTAGTAGAAAATAATTTTCTAAAATTTTTCTCGGTTTCTGAAGTATCAACTTGAAATCGAACTCCAACTAACTCATTCATTGGCCACCTCCATTATTGCTCTTATTAACTGCATCAAGATGTCTTAAAAAAATAGCTTTAAAAGTTTCTTTTTCAAGTCCTTTAAGAGACATTAGATAATCTAGTCTATGTCCCTTGAGTATAAAAAACTCATACATTGCTAAAGTTAAGTCAGAGCCTATTAGTTTTTTAGTTCTTTTTCAACAGTAAAAGAGCCACCTTTTAAATTTAAAATAGTAGTTGCTATTTCTGTAATTTCATCTTCATTGAATATTTTTTTAAATAAATCTTTATTTGTATTAACTTTAAAAGCTTTTCTAACTTCGTCAGTAGTAAGTATAGGACTAGAAATTCCTTTCGATAAAATATAAGTTGGATCTACATACATACCGCCATAATACATAACATTTATATCATCCTCTTTAGTTTCAGCTTCAAAAATTACTTTATTTGAAACGCTTTCAACCTCAATTCCTCCACATCCAATTAAATCTTCTAATCTTTTAGAGTGAAGCATTTTCTTTTTCCTTATTTTAGAACTTTCAGTTAATTTTTCAGCATTTGCTATAACATCTGCAATAGATATTATTACTTTTAAACCTTTATTTTCATCTTTAACTTCTTTATTTTCCATATTAATTTCCTCCAATTTTTAAACAGTTTCTGGTACATCAGCAGTATTAGGGTCAAATATAAATTCAAATTCTTTTTCAATTAATGAATCAACTGAATAGTTGAATAGATTTAAATTACCTGTAAACTCACAATCTGGAAGAGAAATTCTTTCTGCTCCTAATGTTTGTGGTCCATCAAAGGTTACTTCAAGAGAAAAGTCGGTTACTTTACCAGCTTTCATATTGGCAAAAAACTTTTTAAATTCTATAGAGTTAACCTTATGAACAGTAAATTTTCCAACACCTTTTCTTCCTTTTAAAACTTGACCTTTTGTTCCTCCAGGTAGAGGAACTTCTTCATAATCTCCTTCAATAGTTCCTTCTGCAGCTTTAGCTTCCATTAATATTTCACCATCAAAATAGAGTTTTGCAAAAGCTCCATTAAATATATTTCGTGGTTTGAATTTTTCCAACTATATCACCTCTACTTCAACTATTGCATCTTCCATAACATCAACAGGAGTGAACTCTTTTATTCTATAAAACCCTTGATCTTTTGTATTTAATCTCAAAGCTCTATATTCATCCATTGTTAACATCTCTTCTTCTGTTATTTTTCCATTTTCAAATGCCCATTTTTTCTGAGTATCAATATCAATAGCCATTTTATTTAAATAGTTTGAATCTAAATACCCATCTTTCATAAATCCTAATAAATAACCATTAACAGCAGAACAGAATAGAGACTTATTTTCATAATGATTATCTCTCTTACCTATATAATAGTTAACATATGTATATTTAATATCTTTTAAACATTGGTCCATTATTGCAACTAATCTAATTTTTGAAAATGTTCTACCTTGAGTTTCTGTTGGAGTTGTCATTGAGTTAACTCCTCTTTCTAATCTATAGATAATTTTATCTCCATCAGTTTGAGGTACAGTAACTAAGTATCCATTTCCAACAGCAGCATTTACATCTTCTATAAATTCAGCCTCTTCTACCCAAGGTTCTTTATAATATGTCATAGAGCCTTTTATTCCTAGTCCTGCAGCAATAGAAGCTAAACATAGTGCATACTCAACAGCGGTATATTTTGTTCCATTTACCTTTCTCCATTGATTTGTCATTATAATAAATGGAATATCTGGAGCTGTTACTCCAGCTGTTGAAAACTTTATTGTTTTCTGTAATGGATTTAATATTTTATCCACTCTTCTATCTTTTTTAACCATTTCAACAAGTGCTTGTTGCTCCTCTGTTGTTCCACCAGGATAAGCAAAATAATCACACTCTTCAGATGCTAATCTATAAGCCTCATTAAGATGAGTCATATCTGGATAACCAGCCTCAGGACTTTCAGGCTCATCAAATCTATAAACAACTACTTTTCTAGGTGTACCTTTAAAAGCTAAGTCTTTAAGGTATTTATAATTTCCAGCAGTCCAATCTTCAGCCTTTACTTGACTTATATCAACATAAGATTTTTTTAAAAAATCAGTTTTAGTTGAATCAGATAAAAAAATTCCTAAAACTCCATTACCCTGGCTAATAATAGCTTGAGTATATAATTCTTTAAAAATCATCTGGAAGGATACAACACCATTTAATTTTTGTGACATCTACATCCCCTCCTCACATTTTAAATATATATTTTCACTCATTTTTTGATATTCATTATCATCAATATCAATCAATAAATTAGTAATTCTATATGTTTTTTTTATAATTGCAGTCCTCAAACTTGCTCTTTGAGTTTCATCTTCAATATTTCCATACTCTATTTTTGTTTCAAAATTAGATGAATCAAAGTCATTATCTTCATTGGTATCTAAAAATTCAATAAATTCTCTCACTTTATCTCTAAAGTTTAGAAGCTGGTTACCTACTTTATTTTCAGAATAATAAAAACTTAAGTTAACATATCTTTGACCATTTTTTGTTGTCTCTCCATCAATAATTACACCAATAGATCTAGAAGTAAATTTAAACTCGTCAACATCATCAACAATCCCAAATCTATACTCAGATTTAATCTTCAATAAGTTATTTTGAATCTCTAATAATCTTGTATTTAAGCCACACCTTATCATATTACAATAACTCCTTTTTTTTGATATTTCATAGCTTCTGCATCTACAAGTGTTTTTAAAAGTTCATCTAACTCTCTTTTTTTATCTTTTACAGGTAAATCTTGAGCTATATTTGCCATTTCATAAAGTTTCCAAAATATATAGTTTTCCTTTAATATCAACCATTTTTCATCATCTACTTTTGAAATATGCTTTCCTAACCTAAAATTAATATAGGCAACAGCTTTAGAGTTTAGTGAGGTTTTATCCTCACTAGACTCTCCTTCTACTAAAATAGTTAAATCATCTCTTGATTTCCCTAAAAAATCACATATATCATAAGCTATTCTTTCTGTTAAAAAATCTTCAACTTTTAAAATAGGAATTTTATTCATAAAACCACCTATAAAGTTACATTATATCTTTCAAACTGCTTAACATTAATAACAAGAGGAAGAGGAGCTGATTTAGCCCATAAACCTTTAGAACCATTTTGTTCTGTAACTCTAGTTTCATTAGCTAATAGTCTAGCTTTTACAACTTTAGCCGCATTAGTTTTTATATCTCCATATGTTAAACCAGCAAAAGCTATTCCCATAACAAGAGGGTTATAAAGAACTACTTTATTAGCTGGATCTATTTTTTTATGTCTTGATAATAATCCAATTTTCATATCATTTATAGTTAAATACATACTAGCTGGATCAGCTGGATTTCCATAAACAGTAACTTTATTTACATTTTGTTTGGCGTTTAATGCTTCAGCTTTTATTTTATTAAAAATATTTATTCCTACATCAATAGTTGGAGTAATTGAATATTTAATATAATACTCTGAAATAAGAGAACTGATTTCATCAGTTACATTTTTACCAGTTAAAGTTAGCGATTTTTCTTCCTCTAATCCCATATCAATATCTTCATCATGAGGTCCTTTTGTTTTTCCAGTTAGGAAAATTTCAGCTGCCATAATTTCTTTTCTATTTTCAATTGAAGCCTTTAAAATTGTTGAGTACTTTTTCTTCAATGTATCTTCAGCAGTTAAGATTTCACCTTTATCTGTATACTCTGGAATTCCAGCATCTAAAGCTAGTAAATCAGTAGCTGAGTAAGTAATTTCTCCTCCAACTATTGGTGGTTCTACTTCTAGTTTATCGAATCCATTAACTTTTATTATTGGTAACTCATCATTTCTATTAACAATACCAGCTTCAGTAAAATGAGTATATAAATCATCTAATCTAATTTTTTCTGTTATAGAGTCATAATAATTATTACTTGCTGTAAATTTATTTAAATATGGCTGAGGATAGCTATATTTTGCAGCCGAAATTAAAGCTATTATCATTATCATTGTTTTATTCATTATTCATTCACCTCTTTACCTTCAATTGCATCTAGTACAAATGTTCCCATCTTTTGTAATTCTATAATTGCATTAAAATCTGTTGCAAATTCTATTCCTACAACCTTATCTTTTAAAACGTCAGCTGAAGTAGTAATAGATCCCTTAAAATCTGTTGAAGAAGTTTTATTACTGCCGACATAAATTCCAATTGGGATATTCAAACCATCCGCTCCAGCTTTATCATATGGATATAATTTTCCATCAGTTGTTTTTATAGCCATAGCTTGTCCATGTTTTAATTCTGTTTCAGAACCAGCTATAGTGTAATTTCTATCGCCTCTATATCTCTTCAAAACTAAGTTCTGAGATTCAACCCTCTCTCTAATAACTCTTGACATATTTACCCTCCTTAATTTCCACCATGTATTCTTGCTGCATACTCTTGTGGAGTTTCTTCTTTTTCTTTCTTACCTTCAAACTCTGTAATAACTTGACCTTCCTTTAATATCTCTGGCATTTTTTCAAAAATAGCTGTCAATAATTCAATTGGAGACTCTTTCTTTCCAGCAAATTCATAGTTGTTTGTATCTGAATTTAGATAAAGTGTCTCTATTTTTGCTTCTGTTAAGATCTCTTTCATAGCTGGAGTAATCTTATTATTATTTGTTTTCATAAACTCTGCTGCTGACTCTTTAGCTTTTAATTTCTTTTCAAATTTTGCCTCAAACTCTTTTTCTATTTCGGCTGTAGTTTTAGGATTAACCTCTTCTATTGCTGCTATTTCAACTCTTTCAGCGGCAAACTCTCTAGCTAAATTATAAACAGCTTGTTTGTCTGTAACTTTTAACTGTAAACTTCTCATTAATTGACTTAACTGCTCAACTGTTAATGGTGTTGCAAATATAAATGATAATACATCTTCAAATTTCATAATTCCTTTGGCCTCCTCAAATTCTAAATCAGATGGTTCTATAAATGAATTTTCTTCAAACTCTGCCCCTTCAACAGCTGGATTAACCCCCAATGGTAATAAAGCTATATTAGTTAATTTATCTCCTGGTATTTCAACAGATATTCCTTTAAAAATATTGTCGGAATGATATACTTTCCCCTTTTCATTTAATTCTATATTTGCAAAAACATCTACTTTATTACCGTTATTAACTAACTCAAATCCAGAAAATTCTCCAACTTTAGGCGGTGAATTCCCTTTCCATTTTGAAGTATGGATAAAAATAGCATTTGACTTTGTAGCATTACCAAATATTTTTTTTACTCTTTCTGGTGGATAATCACCTTGAGGATAATTTCCACTTGAAAAAATTTTTACTCTTTTTTTACTCATAATTATCACCTCCAGTGAGAAAATAAAAAAAGTCCAGAGTATACGAAAAAATCGTATAACATCTGGACTCAAGGTCTCTCTTTTTATTTAAAAATATGCTTTTTTGTTAAATTCGCATACTTATTTTTCATTTTATCATTTATTCCTAAAAATTTCCTTTCAGGAACAACAACTTCTTTTTGGAGTTTATATAGGAATTCTAAATTTTTTCCTTTTTTATCAAGTTTCCTAACAATATATAAGGCGTTTTTTGCTTTTATACAAATTGTATCATCAAAATCTCTTGGAGAATTTCCTTCAGCTTTTTTATTTATTGGAATTGCTAAGTATTTACCTCTTTTAGGCTTTATCACTCCACCATATTGATGTATGCGTGCGTACGGAACATTAGTTCCAACTGCTGCTGTATTTCCATAAGTATAAGTTGTAAAACTTCGTTTTAAAATTCCTGTTCTTGCTAATGTTTGGCCACCTCTTCTATTTTTTTTCCAAGATTGACCATCTGGACCACGCTGATTTTTAAAATTCAGCTGAGTTTCTTTTTGTATGTCCATAGCAATAGTTTTTAACAAAGGCTCTAAATTTTCAGTTCGTTCTATTTTTTCAGCAATAGAATGAACTAATCTGTCTAAAGGCTTACTCATCGAAAAACCCCATATTTATTAATACTTCTAAAAATTCATGCTCTCCATCAGCTTCTAACTTCTCTTTAAAAGCTTTATTAATTTCAGTTATTTCATCCTCTAAGAAAGTATCTTTTTGGCATAAAGAATTGTAATAAAGCTGATACTCATTAAATTTATTCTTATCTTTTAAAGTTGCCTCTATCTCCTGGAGTTTACCTTGTAAATCTAATTCTATAAATTTATCCACTATAAAACCTCCTTTTTGAATAAAGCATTTATAAAATAAACAGCTTCATAACTACTTATACTATAATCTTTTTTTTCAATTTTTTCAATAAATTTATTGTAATTATTATTAAAATAATTTTCTATAACTTCATCCGAATATTTTCCTTTTAGTGAATTAGTAATAAATTTCTTATAAATATCTTTTATCTCACTACTTTTAATTATATCTAAATCATATTTTAAAATATAGTCTACTAGTTTTTGAGGATTTTTAATTTCTTTAAACATTATAGTATTTTTATCTAAAATAGAGAGCATATCAATTCTCCCAATTTCTAAAAGCTTTTTACCAAAATCAGAAATAGTTTTAGCTGATTTGAATTGATCTAATTTTTTTAATTTAGGTAAAGAATCTACTAGAATTTCTATATATGAATTTGAAATTTCTTTATATGTTGCTCCATGAGCTTCTGCAAGATAAGTTCCTATTGTTTCTGCCATAGTTTCTTCTAACTCATGATAAACAAGATTTTTATAATCGTTTGCACTTGCATGAAACAATTCATGGAACATGGTTTTTATTTTACTTTCTGTACTTCTTTTGTCTCCAGTTTTAAAAGTAATATTTGTTACTCTTCCATCTCTAGAAAATCCTGTTGAACCATAAGCTTGCATTGATTTATGTGAAATTACAGAATCGTTACCCAATCTTTTATTTATCTTTGTAGCAATTTCTCTTTCTACTACTGGTTTAAATTTATTTATTTCAAATTTTTCCATATAAGGTTTTGCATTTTCAATAACCTCCAATTTTCTAGATAAAAAATCTACTTCTTTTTCTTTTTTAGTTACACTATTTTTTAAATTTTCAAAATAATGTTTAGCTGGATTTCCTTCAAACTCTTTTAAATCTAAATCAAATTTTTGTTTTGAAACTTTATAATTATTCTCTTTTATATCTTCATAACTTAGTGGAATAACAGCCCCTCTACATCCATAATGATTTGGTGGATAAATAGAATCCCAAATAGGATCATCTGCTCGATAGATTACACCATCTAATTTTCTACAAGTTTCAGTTGTTCCATCATCTATCACAGAGTCATACATCCAATATGGAAAAGAATCTGTTACTTCCATCTGTTGCTTATAAGCACCAGCATTATATGCACTCATTAAATTTGTTCTAAATACATTTTGTAAATAATATCCATCTTGGCCAAGACCAGATTTATCTAAATAAACTTTAATATCTTCTTTAAAACTTTTAAATGTACCACCATTTTCCATATGTTTTTCAAGTTGATTAAATATTTTTTTTGTTACCTCTAAGTCATTTGATTTTTTTATCCAAATAAAATTATTTCTAATTTCCTCTGTTATTTCTTCAACAGTATTAATGTCAATTAATTCTTTTGTTGTTAAATAATTTATTGCATCATGGAACTCTAAATCAAATACATTTATATCTTTTGAAAATTCCGACGGTCGGAAAAATGTTTTTTTCGAATTAATATAACCTAAAATTTTACTTAAAATAAAAAACTCTTCTAAGATGCTATAATCAATAAATATTTTCTTTATATCTCTTATGTTTTTTATTTTATCAGTACCTTTATATATATTTTTAGATATAACTTTTGAAAAAGGATTAAATACATCATTTAAATTTTTTATAAAACTATTTAAGTTATTAGTTATAATTTCTTTTTTGGTAACCCCTGGCAAACTCCACAGTTTCTGGAATTACATCTATAATTTTATCTTCAGGTATGCCGTATTTATCTGCAATATATTCCTTTTTGACTCCATATCCTAAGGATTTCATAGTTTCAAATATAATTTTTTCAGTAGTTGCATCTTTTTGCCTTATATCCGATGATTCTTTTTTTGAGATTTCTTTTTCAAAACTCAAAATATAATTATTTGAATCATAACCAAAAAATGCCGCATCTACTTCTAAACATTTCTGAAAACACTCTCTTATAAATTTTAACAAGTCCTCTTCTTGCTTTTCTTGTTCTTTCTGTTGAACTTGATCTCTTGAAAAACTACCAACTCCTCCTTGTGAACTTGAATAATCAGCAGCAAGTATATATTTAGAAATCTCTGATTTCCATCTATCTTCTAATTTTGTATGAATTTCTATACTTAAATCAGCTAAAGAAATAAAATGAACAGAATCTTTCAAAGAACCATCCCATACAGGAATACCGATAGCACTTTTCCCTTTTATATTTTTTAGCTCTTGTCCCCTAGCTTTAATATCTTCTTCAGTTTCATTCGGATCATAAGCAAATACAACAATAATATCTCCATATCTTTCAGATATACTTCTCATTTTTGAAGTTATCCCCTTTTTAGCATCATATGTTTCTTGTAATGGCTCTAAATCTGATTTTCCCATAACATTTTTTAGAGTATCATTATATGTACATACCACATACTTATATGGATTATCTAATGAGATTTCCTCTCCAATGTTAACAAACCAACCTTTTTCTTTCTCAAAATTTATATATTCCTGAGGAATATTGACTAATTTTTTTATTTTATATGTTTCATCACATACAATTTCAAATGCCCCATATCCATAATATCTTATATTATGTACTTCTTTCATAAATTTATTAATATCTATTCCTGATAATCTTTTCTCTATCTCTTTTGAAAGGTTATTTTGTTCAGCTTCATCAATACATTTTATCTTCCACTCTCTAGATCCAATCGCTAGATTTAATTTTCTTACAGCAAAAGCTATATCTATATCTTTTAACATTTCAGATATAACTTCATCTGTTAAAACTTGTGTTTCATAACTCCCACTTAGACTCATTAACTTTTGCATTACTCCATTTAGTATTTCTGGATGTAGATTCTCTGGTTTAGTAAGTTTTATTGAATTATTTGATGTCTCAATTGATTTTGAACTCATAAACTCTTTTAATTTTTTTAACATATTTCCTCCTAAAAACTAATCACTTTAGCTTTCATTGATACTCTATTTCCTCCTCCTGCTCCAAATCTTCCTTGTTGGACTATCTGCCCCGCATAACTAGATACATCAACAGCATCATCATGAGCTGCATTAGGAAATTTTATAAGTTGCTCTTCATATTCATATAATTGAGGCATACTGGCATTAAAGTAAACTCTTCCATTTTCAACTAATATTGAGAATGGAACAGCTCTTGTTACCTTATCTCCTTCAGCTTTTAAAGCTCTAATAGGTATCATTTCTCTTTTTGCTTGTTGAAGTAATCCTGTTCCTGATTGTTTATCCTCTATAGCTTGAAAAAGTGGATTCCATTTTCTTTTCATTTCTTTTATAAGAGGCCATTGATCTGGAACTTCAACTTTCTTTAAAAATAAATCTAATAAAAATAAATATCCATTTTTAGAAACTCCCCAAGTTCCAATTGCCGTTGAGTCATTTGCTTTATTTACTTTTAAGGCTGTATCTATTGTCTGAAAAATCAATAAGTCCTTTAGATTTAACTTATGTGTTCCTAATTCATCCTCATACTCAAGATATTCATTTGATATCATATTAAAATATTTAAAATGTTGTCTTTTAAATATTTCTCCATTTTCTGCACTTGGCCTTTGTTGATATAATGCATTCCACTCTATACTTCCTACAGCTTTTTTAATTCTTTCAAGTTCTTCTCTAGAATATCTTTCTGGCCATAAAACTTCACCAATTTCTCTACCTAAAATATCATCCTCTTCAGCTAAAGCTGGAAAATTAATAAGATCAAATACTTCTCCCGTTTCTTTTTCCATCTCTTTTAATAAGTATCCCGCTAAATCTTCATCATGCCATCTAGTTTGAACTATTATTACTCCTCCTCCAGGAGCTAATCTAGTTCTTAAAGTTGACCTATACCAATCTAACATCGTTTTTCTACTTCTTTCAGATTGAGCTTCTTGTCTATTTTTAATCGGATCATCTACTATTGCAATGTGTGCTCCTTTTCCAGTTGCCGCTCCACCTACTCCAGTTGCAGTTAATCTTCCTCTATAACCTTCTATTCCCCAGTTTTTAACCGATGAACTATCTTTAGATAGCTTTAGTCCAAATATGTCTTGATGCTTCTCAAATGTATCTCTACATATCCTAGAAAAGTCCTCAGATAAGTCAGCTGAATATGATGAAATAATAACTTCCCACATTGGATTATTTCCTAAAGCCCAAGCTGGAAACTTCTTTGTTACTGTTTCACTTTTACCATGTCTTGGTGGCATACAGACTATCATTCTTGGACTTTTACCTTCTTGAACATCTTTTGTAAACTTTTCTAACTTATCTATTAAATACTCTAGATGTCTACCTACTTGATAATTACCTTCCCCATCCTGAACTAAAAACTCTTTTAAAGAAGATTTCATCTTTAGTCTTGCTCTTTTTCTTCTTTCAAGTTCCAGTGCAGCTTTAAAAGCAATATTATCATTTACCATTTATAAGCTTCTCTAACTCTTCATCTGTTAAATCAGCAAGATTGATATTAACATTATTAACTATTGTTTCTTTTCTATCTTTTCCATATTTATCTGGAGCTAGATTCTCTAATCCAAATATTATTGCTTTTGTATCTCCTGGAATAACTTTTGTAACCTCTTTATTCTTTTTATATGAGCCATTATGATTGTACCCATCTTCTTTATGGCTCTCAACTATTTCCTCTCCAAAAGCTTTTTTATCTAAAGCTCTTTCATATTTCCACTTTCTTTCAGCTCCAAATTTAGACTCTTCATATGCATCTTTAAACTCTGGTCTTTTCATATACTTATGAAAGGTAGCCTCTGATATTCCTAATAATTCAGCTAAATCCTTTTTAGTATATTTAGACTGTCCTATTGTATTTAATTGTGATGCATACACTCTTAATTTACCTAGCATATCTGGTCCATATGGAGAATTATTTTTAACTTGTTTTTCAACAGTTGAATTTAATATTCCAGGAACATCTATATAATCAGATAAATCATTCCAATTATGCCTTTGAATCCAGTTTTGAATCCTTTGTGGAGTTAATCCATACTTTTTAGCAATACAGCTTTTACTTAATTTCTTAGATCTTGTTATCTCTGGAATTAATTCACAGTATGATTCATAATCTTTTAAATTAACTCCTTCATCCTTTAAAGCTTTAGCAAGAAGAGTTCTATACTCACTATAAGCCTTTCTGTACTTGGCCGTTCTTGTTATATCTGCCATTGTTTATACCTCCTTTGAATCATAAATAAAAAAGTCCAGAGTACACGAAAAAAATCGTATAATCTGGACTCAAGGTCTCTCTTTTATTTAATTGCCTTTTAAAGTTTATATCTATATAATAATATTATTTATTTTCTAATTCAAGTTCTTTTACATATTTATAAAAACTATTTTCTGATATTCCTGCTAATTTCCAACATTCTTCATTATTTAGAGAACCACCAAATCTTTTAGAATGCTTGAGTATTGTTTCTTTAGCTTCAATACTTTTCTTAGTTTTAAAACTTTTTCCTACTTGACCACCAATTTGCTTTCCATTTAATCTTGCAGTTTCTATACCTTCTTTTGTTCTTTGTCTAAGATCCATTACTTCTTTTTCAGATTGATCAAATGCTATTTTTATTTGTTCCTCAGCTAAAATTCTAAATACCTCATTTGTTGCATTTATATATAAATCAGCTATCTTATTTCCTGTTTTTTCTAATTCTCTCTCTACAGCTCTTTTATATGTTCCTGTATTAATATATTGCTCTTTTAAAAAAATTAACTCTATACCTTTATCCATAAGTTCAAAATACTCTTTTATTCCTTCAACGCTATTTCTGCTCATTCTTGACACTGAGTCAAAAACTACCACATCACCTTTTTTTAATTTATTTTTTAATTTTATCCAGTTTGTTCTTTGTAAACTTGTACCTGTACAAACCTCTTCAACAATATCAGCATCTGGGTACTCTCTTATTATATTTCTAATCTGTCTTTCAATACTTTGACTTTTTGTTGATATTCTACAATATCCATAAGTTTTTTTCATCTTAACACCTCACTCTTAACCACCATTAATTTTATGGTTATATAATACCAAGTTTTATATCTTGTGTCAATATAATTTTAAGGTGTTTTTATAAAACGTTAATTTTGAGGTTATTCTTTAGAGTTCCAACTTTATATATTGCTCCACTTTCATTTTCTTTACTACTTAATTCACATCTTTTATCTGTACATCTAAAGTTCCAATACACTCCATCACCACCAACAACACTTTCGCTATCTGTTCTCCCCTTAATTACAACTGTTTCCCCTTGTATTTTCATTTCAACAGTCGCTAACTTCTTCCCACACTTTTTACAAACTATTTCTAAGCTATTACTCATTAATCCTCTCCCGTAATTTTTTCTGTTGCTGACCGAGGTCCATTTCGCTATTAAAACCAACTTAGTTTTAAACAGCAAGCCCGAACACTCGGCTTAACGATTATAGTCTTTTTTTTAAACAACTGTTTAACTCTTTATATTAACAATCCTAATATTATTCTACTGTTTAAACTCTAAAGTTTAGTCCTCACGATTTAATCATGAATATTAGACATAATATAGCATAAATATGTCTCTTTCACTTTTCTTCATCTAACTATTGATTTTATTATATTTATAGCAAGTTAATAGTCCTATCAAAAACATAAAAAACTGTTCATTTAGTCTGTTTAAAATTCTATCCATATTTTTTAGCAATTTTTTGCATTCTTTTTCTCTTTTCTTCAACAGATCTTTCTTTATATATTCTTAAAGTTTCTAAATTTTTATGTCCTAATTCATCTGCTAAAGTTTGGATATCTGTTCCTATATTTATCTCATTTACTGTATAATGTTTTCTTAAATTATGTGGAAAACACTTTTCTTTTTTTAATTTAGCTTCTCCAGCATATTTTTGCATTAAAGAATATACTGTTTTTCTATCTAAAGCTTTATCTAGTTTTCTATTAGATTTAAATATATAGGATTCACTTTCAAAATCTTTAGTAAATTTCTTTAATTTTGATTTTAGTGATGGAGGCAGTATTAAACTTCTTGTTCTTCCTTTCAAGGTAACTTCTATCATTAAATCTTTTAATTGAAAAACTTTTAAACTTAAAGCTTCTGAAACTCTCATTCCTGTTAATGTCATTGTTAAAAATAATAAATAATCTCTTTCATTTGCTTTTAATGCCGCTTTGAGAAGCCTCTTAACCTCTTTAACAGATAACTCTTTATTATAGTTTATATCCTTTATCTTATGCTTTATATGAGGAATATTTACTCTAATAAGTTTCCCATACTCATTTATAACACTTAATTTTGTTACTATTCTATATCTTTCATAAATATATTTTATAAATATCTTTAAACTATTAAAATATGCTGCAACACTTCTTATACTAATTTTTCTTTCTTCCATTAAATATTTTTTATAATTATCAACTATTATTGGATCTATATTAATAATTTCTCCAGAATACCAATTGATAAAGATAGAGATATTTCTAAGATATGTTTTTATTGTATTTTCACTCAGATACTTTTCTCTAAAATATCTTTCTAAATCATTCATGTCCCCTCCATTTATAACAAAGCCACCTGATATTATTCAGATGGCTCTAAGTCATTATTTAATTTTGACATTAAACTATTTCTAGTCATTAGGCTAAAAATCATAGGTATTCCAACTTCGGCTCTTTTAGACAATTCTACCAATTTAGAATACTTAATGTCTCCATGTTTTTCCACTTGCTCCTTAAGCCATTTTAGTATTTTCTCTTTTTTCTCTCTATCCATTCCGACCGTCGGAAACCTCCTTATTTAACTTATTTTAAAAATATTATCAGTTTACAAAATTTTGTACTAATAATCTTGTGATAAACTCCAAGATTCAACAAGTCTTTTATCTAGTTTATTTTGAGTTACTCTTATTTCACTTTCTATGTACTCAACTGTTTGTAGTCCGTTATCATCAACTTTTATTACCCATGTAGCTGTTCCACTTGGTGTAGAATATAATCCATTTGGATCAGCTTGAGGCAAGGTTGTTCCATTTATTTCATACCTTTCAGGATTTGTATATTGTGTTGAATAAGGTATTCCAAACCCTATACATTTACCTTCATATATCCATTTACCATTCATAATATTTTTAGTATAAAGATAATTTATAACTTTAGGATTATCTCTCATTTCTAATATTTTTTTCAATGTTTTCTTTTCATAAAAATTACTTATATTTGGCAAATCAACTGATAACATAGCTATTTTTGATAATTCTTCTTGCTTTCTTCTCTCCATATCAGTAGATGATTCTTCACAGCCTACAAATAGCCCTAAAACAGATACTAACATTAATAATTTCTTCATTATAAGTTCCCTCCCATAATATCATTTAAAAAATATCTTAAATTTGGGTTCTCTATTAATCCAGGATTCATATTTGCAAATTCTATTTTTATATTATTTGCTATTGTTTTTTTATCTTCTGGACTCGCTAAATCATATTGCATTTTATAACTATTTAAAGTTTGAGCCATATTTTCTGTATATGGCTTTGAACTTTTAAACACTTCTCTCTCTTTATTTTTTAAAGATTTTGCATACTCTGTTCCTATTTTTTTATTGTAAAACATATTGTATTTTGCTATCCAAAATGGTAATGATAAAATACCACCCAATAATATTATTCTACTAATTAATCTTGTTTTATTAATTATAATCATTTAATTCCCTCCATTTTAAAATTCCGACGGTCGGAATTTTATTAAATTCACTTTTCATAGATATTTCCAACTATTTCCATAATTTCTGTATCATGTTGTTTTATATAATTTTTTATAATTGGAAAAGTTGGTGTATTATCAACTAAAAAACAAAATCCTTCTATTTCCACAAGTTCTCCAGAATCCATTCTTCTTTTCCATTTTCCATAACTACAAATAGTTATTATTTCCTCTTTATTTTTATCTAATAATTTTAGTTTATCTCCCTCATAAATAAAATTACCATTTTTATCTTTATATGAACTTTTTCTCATAATAATTACATCGGTAAACGGTACCTGTTGTGCATCTTCATTTTCAATACTTTTATTCCAATAGTTTATAGCATCAACTTGTATCATTTTTTTATTAATCTCATCCCAAGCTCTAATCTCTAGCATTATTTTGCCAACTCCCAATCTTCTATTTCTAATAAAATTAATGGCCCTTCTATTTCTCCATCAAATTCATTTGTTTCTAAAGTACACTCCATACCTTCTTCAACGTAATGAAATTTAACCTCTTTTCTAGTTCTTAACTCTGCAACCAAATCCCTAATATCAACATTACTTAAATCTATCATTTATTTTCCTCCAAAAGTTCTTTTAATAATTCTTCTCCCCAAATTCCTGAATATAACCCTTCTAAAACATTTATAGCAACTTCTATTTTTGCAGTATGATAACTTGTAAATGTTCCTTGTTCTTCATTTATTTTATTTAAATGTTTCATACCAATTATGACATGACCTAAATGTTCCATGCAGTTAAAATCACAATTACTTACATTATCACTAAACTTAAATAAATTCATTTTTACACATCCTTTTGTTTAGTTCGTAGCTTTTATTAAAATATTTTCATCTTAACGCTAAACCCAATAAATTTAACTTTAACCACAAGATATTTTAATTTTTCAGTATTCTTTATAAATTTATATCTAACTTGATAATTTTTTACTTCTCCATCAATTCCAAGTCTTCTGATTATTTGATCTAGCCAGTATCTATTATTTGGAAATTTCTCCACTATTCCACCTCGTTTTTATTTAATCTGCTATTAAACAGCCCTGAAAAAGTTTCGCTTTTTACAATATTTCTAATTTCTTTTAAATAGATTTCAAACAATTTAAATACTTCATCTGTATCTTTAAAAATAGTTGGACTCCAATATCCTTTCTTTAAGCCTTCCCCAAAATCATATTCATCATGTAAACTATAATTTTTATCCTCTCTAATAGCTTTAATACACTTTTCAATAATAAAGCTTTCTTTATCTCCTCCACAACAAGGTCCTTCATAAATATCTATACTATTTCTAATAAAATCTTTAAATTCTCCTGTTAAAATAAATCCATATATCCATGATTTTTTATTCTTTGGAACTTCCATAGCTTTTTTAAATACTGTTTCATAATCCATTACAAACATTTCATATTTTTGAAATATAAAATCCTTTTCATCTAATCTATAGCTTTTAAATTCTGATTTTATTTTATTAAAAATCTCTATGTTATTTTCTATAGTTTCTTTATCAAAAGCATCTGTTAGAGACAGAATACTTTTCTCTAGTTTATCTTTTTCAATATTTTTATCCTTCATTTCACACCCCATTATTTTTTAATGTCACAATCAAAATCAATAATCCGCTCAAAGTTAGAAATAGGGATGCCACCAATGAAACATCCCATATTTTTTTGTTATTCCCTTTTCTCTCTACATCTAGAGTTGTAACAAAAATTGTTACTCCAGATCCTGTCATACAAAATCCAAATATTATAAACCAAACTTTCATAGCAACTAGGATTGCTTCACCCATTTTATGCCACCTCTTTGGCCTTACTCAATACCTTTCCTAATTCTTTTGCTAAAGTTACTTTAGCATCCATTTTTATATCTAATATATCTATCTTCTCTAACATTTGCTCTGTTATAAACTCTAATACTACTTCACTCATTTTTCTCTCCTCTAAACAAGTATTCTATACTTTAAAAAATCATAACCTTTATTTACATAATACATTTTTTCTAAATAATTTTTTGATTCTAAACTACTTACATACCTTGAAACAAGACCTTGAGTTACTCCAAGTTCTTTAGATAAAGTAACTTCAGTAGGAAATATTATATAGTCTTCTTCTTTTCTAGCATACTTTTTCATCAACACTAATAATTTAAACTCAGCTTGACTAATTAATTTATGCATAACCAATCTCAATAATGCAGGACTTATCATTACATATCCTCTATTATATTGCCCTTTTCTGTTGTATACATAAATATCTCCATACTGTTCCACAAGTTTTTTATCTAATAGATCCTCCAAAACTCTTTTTCTTGTTTGATCATGTAAAAAAACTTTACCAGTTTTTTTAGTAGTACATTTATCTCTTATTTCATCAAATGTTAATCCATCTGGGAATATTTGTAAAAGCCCTAGAAAAACTAACTCATAACCTGTTATATTTTCATAATTTTTTTCAAATATTTTTGTATCAAATTTTATCGGAGTATTTTCAAACTCTAGTTTTGGTTGAATTATTGGACTAAAACATTTTTCTTTCTTACAAAATTTTTCAACTCCATCAAATTCACATCCAAGTAGTTTATACTCCTTATCCCAAACCGAATTAAAATTCCTTTGAAGTTCTGATAAGCTTTCCATTGGTTTATTTTTTTTATTCCACATTTGCAAAACTTCTAAAGCTTTGTTTTTATCCAGTTTCAATATATCTCTAAAATAATATGTTAATCTTAAAGTTGCTGTATGTCTTTCACCTCTTTTAACTCCAGCTAACATTTTTGAGATACAGTAAGATTGACATCTACTTGCAATTTTAACTAACTCTCCATTTGGTAGCTTTGTTAAAACTTCTGTAGCTTCATTGTCCTCTATTACAAATTTTTCAAATAGTTCTAGTGAATATTCAACTCTATTTGTTTCTATTATTTCACACCATTTATCATTTTTTTTATTAACTGTTCCTGGTAATCTTAAAACTTTTG
>NZ_CAMTIG010000038.1 GCF_947072515.1 uncultured Clostridium sp. | reverse complement strand
TTAATTGATTATATAAAACCATGGCAGAAATTTAATTTTAGAGAAGTAAAATTATAAAAGTAAAAGAGATGCTCTAGAAAAAAATTCTAGAGCGTCTCTTTATTTTTTTTAGAAGTTTTAGCATTAAAATTAAGTGTAATATAACTAAGTCCAGCTAATAGTAATATATAGCCTGGAACTATAATATAAGAAAGATTTTCTATCCCATAACCTATTAAGGTATTTATAATTCCTTGAAAGGGTAGAGTTGTATAAAGAGAGATAAGTGTCATTATTGGAAATAAACCTGGATCTGGGGTACTCCCTATTGAGACAAAAAAATCTAGGTTTAATAATGAAAATAAAAGTAAAAACATAATTATGCCTAAAAAGATAGATATTGATTTAAATGTTACTTTAAATAATCTTATTAGAATTAAAAATGAAATTGTGAAAAATAAACTAACCCACACGTAGTTTTGTAATTCACTTTTGATATACTCATACGTTACTATAGAGCTAGATATAATCATACTAATAATAGTAGTTATGAAATATATGATTAATATTTTATAAGAGTTTTTTATATTAAGTAACTTCTTTATATGTACCACACTCCTGAAATTTATTAAATAGATTATATATATTATACATAATATGGATATTGAAGGCTAGTCTTCAGATTAAAAGAAAGAATATAGCATTAAAAAATCTTTCAAAAATGATATCATATAATAAGCAAGATAAATGTTTGGAGGAAATTTTATGAATTGGAAAACTAAAAGATTTGATGAACTCTCTGTAGAGGAATTATATAAAATTTTAGGATTAAGAAATGAAATATTTATTATTGAGCAAGAGTGTATATACTTAGATTGTGATAATAAAGATTTTAAATCATATCATTTATTTCTTGAAGAAAAGGATGAAGTGATTGCATACTTGAGAATTTTAGAAAAAGGAGTTTCTTTTGATGAAATGTCTATAGGAAGAGTATCAGTTAAAAAGAGTTATCGTGGAAAAGGAATATCAAGAGAGTTGATGCTAAAGGGAATCCATTTTATAGAAAATAATTTAAATGAGGATACTATAAAAATTCAAGCACAAGCATATTTATTAAAGTTTTATAGTAGTCTTGGTTTTAAGCAGGTTTCTGAGGAGTATTTAGAAGATGGAATTCCACATATAGATATGATATATAAGAAAATTAATAGTAAATAAGAATACTTAGAAGTATATAGGAATTAAATGGAAAAATGTGTATAATTAAATATGGGGATTAAGTAGTTATAAAGGGGAGAGAGTATTATGGAGTATTTGGGAGTCGTTGCATTTGTATGTGTAATGTGTTATTCCTCTTATCCGGAAAAAGTTAAAAAATTGGAGTCAAAAATTAAAAAGTTTGAAAGAGAATTAAAGGGGGATAAATCTATGTCTAAAATATTATCAGAGCTTGTAAATAAGAGATGTATATTAGTAAGTGATGATGGATTACAAATGGTTTCTAAAAGAGATATTGAGTGTACAATATTAGATATTGATGATGAATGGATTAAGTTTATCTTTACTGATAAAAAGGGAATTAATAAGACTCAATTAATTAGAATTGATTCAATTGAAAGAGTAAGCTTAATACAAGATTAAAAATGGGAATAAAGAAAATAAATAGTTTTTACTTTACAGGAGTTTGAAGTAAATAAAAAAAGAATATATAAATAAAGAGAGACATACTAAAAATTTTAGTATGTCTCTTTTGTAAAATAGATTATATAAGAGATAAACTTGATAAAAGTTATAAAATAGAATATATGTTCGTATAAAATATTCCTTAATTGCCAATAATATAGATATGAATTTGCAAATTCTTTCAATAATATTTGAAAGGAAGTTTTTTTATGAATGAAGAAAATGAAAGTGTCAGGTTAGATGAAATTTTAAAGTTCTCAACTACAGTATCTAAGGGAGTTCTATTAAAGTTTTTAAATAGTATTTTTAATGAAAAATTTGAATTAAATCAAGTTCAAATAACTGTCAGTAATAATGAATTTATAACAGAAGATTTAGAAAAGTTAAGAGCAGATGTATTTTTTAGAATACAAGACATTAAAAATTTTGAAAAAACTAATTTCCACATTGAATTTCAAACTTTAAATGACAAAACAATGGTTTTTAGAATGCTTGAATATGGCTTTAAGAAGAGTTTAGAAGAGAGAAGATTAGATACAATAATTTTTCCGAAGCAACATGTTATTTTTATTGAGAAAAATAATAAGATTCCAGAGAAATTAGAATTAAAAATCAGATTTCCAAAGGAGCAAATAGTTAAATATGAAGTACCAATAATGAAATATTGGGAATATGATGATAAAGCAATAATAGAAAATAAGATGTATCCATTATTGCCACTTCAGTTATTTCTTTTGAGAAAAGAGTTAGCTAGAAATTTTAAAAATGGAAATCTTAAAAATAAGGAAGTATTTATAGAGAAGATAAAAGAAAAAACTGAAAAGTTAGCAAGGAAGGCTACAGAACTCTTTCAAAAGGGAGAGATATTAGGAGAAGATTATGATAAAATATTAGTAATGATAGATTACTTAATCAGTTATCTAAATAAAAAATACATATATGACGAGAAGATAGAGGAGGAGATAAAAGTGTTAAACAGAACATATTTAGATACAGAGGCAGTGGAGATTGGTATTCAAAAGGGAATAGAAAAAGGAGCGAGAAAAAAACAAATAGAGATAGCAAAGAATCTTATAGTATTAGGTCTAGATAAGGAATCTATAGCAAAAGCTACGGGATTAAAACTAGAGGAAGTAAATAAATTAAAAAACTAAAAAAGATAAAAGAAGCTAGAGTATTTTTAAAAATAAGCAAATATAAAATAAGAACAATAGAGACATCCTAAAATTTCTAGGATGTCTCTATTTGTTTTTAACTAAGATAATTTATGATGATATTTTACTATTTAAAAAAGTAAGAATATCAGTATAATCGCTGCTAGTTTCTACAAGTTTAATTGGAAGACAAAAATTTTTGAAAATTAAAATTGTAATATCATCATGAAATAAAATAGTAGATAAATTTGCAAATTTTAGATTAACCTTAAAGGGTTTCCCAGTAAGAAGTATTTGACGAGAAATTGTAGTATCAGTTATTGAAATCTTTAAAGGCTTTGTTCCAATATATCGTAAAAAAGAAGATTTAAAGCCCTTAGGAGTAATACTTATTTGTGTAAATACAATAAAAGACATAATAGTTAATATAAAAATTATAGCATTTGAGATAGTAAGATTCTTTGTGAATAAATCAGACAAAGTAATGCCTATCCCTAAAATAAATGCAAATAAAAAAGTATATTTTAAAAGCCGAACACCTTTAGTAGCTTTAGTATTTTCAGTGTAATAATCAGAAACATGGTTAAATAGATTTTCTAAATCTTCTTTAGTAAAATTGAAAGTAAATTCGAAAAGCTTATTGTTCATAGATTTTCACATCCTCTCATAGTATAAAATTTTGATTTGGAAAATTAGTTACATAATGAAAAGTAGTTTTAGATATAAAAATATATACTTATATTATATAAAAAAAGATTAATTTGTATCCTTAAACAATTGTTTTAAATTAATAATTTTGATTAACGGATATAAATTATTAATAAGATATATATAGTATATCATAAAAGAGAGAAAATTTAAAATTGAAGGATTAATATATGAGGAAGAAATATCACCAAATAAAGAATATGCAAAATCTAAAAAGGAGATAGGTTTATATAGAATAAGGGTGTATCAGAAAAAAGATAATACGATTATTATAAGAAAGAGTAAATTATGCAGAAAATTTAATTGAGTCACTAATAAAATAAGAGTAACAGAGGCATACTAAAAACACTAGGATGTCTCTTTCTTTTTAGTATAAATATGGATAAAAAAAGTGAAAATTTATCCAATAAAAAGTATAGTAAAATAACAAATTTAAATATTTATTAACTTATAGTTATTATTGTTGAAATAACAAGGATAGCTAACTTAATATTAGATTATATATTAATGTAATAGGAAAAATCTATAAGAAAGGAACGAATATGATAAGAATAGCAATATGTGATACGGATAAAGAGTTTGTAGAGAAGTTGATTGTATTACTACGAGAAGAAGCTCTTAAAAAAAATATAGAAACAAAATTTAGCAAATTTAGTAGTTCAAACGAATTAATGGAAGCATTAAAAAACGGAGCAAAAGTAGATGTAGTTTTTTTAGAAACACATATTGGGGATGAGTGTGGTGTAATACTTGGAAAAGATATTAAAAGTTTTGATAAGAAAATAGAACTTGTATATCTTTCTTATACCAAAAAATATGTACTGGATTGTTTTGATATGGGAGCTTTTAATTATATATTAAAGCCTATAAATGATGATGAACGACTTCTGACTCAATTTGAGAGATTGCTAATAAAGAAGTATCAAGATAGAGGAGATTATTTAGCAATCAAGGAACAAGGTACATTACTAAAATTAAGGGTAGATAAAATATCTTATATGGAAACAGTAGGAAAACTTGTTAGAGTTCACTATGAAGATAAGTTTGTAGATGTTCATGAAAGAATGGGAGATTTAGAAAAAAAGTTAGAAAATCTATTCTTTATAAGATGTCATACATCCTACTTAATAAATGCTAAATATATTTTACGTGTAAATAAGGTTGATCTTAAATTAATAGATGATACGAGTATACCTGTTAGTAGATTAAGAATGAAAAAAGTAAAAGAAACTTTAGATGAGTTTTTTGAGAACAGAGATTTAATTTAAAAGGAGGAGTTTTATTTTTTTGAAGAGTATTCGAAAGATAAAACTTCTTTTATTTTTGTATAAATTTGAGAAATGATTACTTTAAATTATTTTTTATAATATTACATAATAGGAACGAAATAAGACATAGTAGGAAGGGAATGTGCATTTTAGAGCTAATAAATAGCATGTTAAGTTTAAAAGCTTGAATAAACACGGAATTATGTTAGACTAAGGTTAGTGATTTTTTTATCAAATATTTTTTTTGATGAAAAAGCCTTATTATTTGAATTGGTCCTCAAATAATAGGGCTTTTTTTAATTGAATAAGCAATAGTTGAAGATAATAATTATTAATTTTACAAAATTGAATTTTGCTAAATTATTCTATGAAAATATTTTCATTTTTAAGAAACATACTATTTAATTAGCAATAAAAACAATATTCTAGATTTCTTGTAGTGATTTTTCAATAACTAAAGAAATTGAAGTAAATATATATAATCCTTTCCAGATAAACAAAGGTTGTATAAATGGAAGAAAGATTAATATATGAATAAATGAAAACTCTATTTTTAGTAGTTTAAACATATTTTTAAAGCTTAATTTAAATCCACTCTTAAAAGCATTTAAAAGTGAAATGTCTTTTGACGCAGAAATATATGCAGGAAAAACAAATATATTAAAAATAACTAAGAATAAGATAACTGCTAAAAAGTAAAGTATGATATTTTTAATTAATTCTTTTATAGATAAAAGAATTAAAGAATTAACAGCAAGGGAAAGTAATCCATCAGCACCTTGTAAAGAATTAAGGTTATTATTTGTCCCATTAGATTTCATAAGGTACATTAGTAAATGACTTACAGGCTCATATAAAAAGTATGCAATTAAAGAAAATATAATTGCTATAAGGAAAAAAATAAAAATTACGTTAGGATTAAAAATATATTTAATCGTTACTTTTTTCTTTTTTATAACTTGAATACTTTTCATAAAAGCATATCCTAAAAGTAAAGTAGTAAAAATTAAAGTTACTATATTACCAATATCAGAAATTAAGCTAGTTCTGAAGAAAATAATTCCTATAAAAGAAAATATTATAGAAACTATTACTGGAATTAAAAAACATAAAAAGCCTATAGGCTCTGCTGAAACATCTTTATTATAAACTAGCTTTCTTGTAAAAGCCTTTATATCTTTAGATTTATATGAAGTTAAATCTAGATCTAGATTTTCTTCTTTATTTATAATCATAAAAAATTTCCTCCTAAGTTTTTAAAGAATATTATTATCTTTTAATATTTTTTCCATTAGAATTGACCTTGAAGTATATATATATAATATTTTCCAAATAAGCAAAATATCAAGAGTGATAATTGATAATAAAGTCAATCCAATAAAGGAAAGGTCTATACCTATTAATCTAAAAATATTTTTAAATCCTAAAGTAAAACCAATACGAAGACTGTCATTTACTGAACGGTCTCTTGAAGCATATGTGTAAAACACTAAAGGTAATATTTTAGAGATTATATAGTATCCTATTATTAAAATAAATATAAGTAAAAAACCTATAAAAGAAGATAAGAATAGAAACTTTGTAGTTTCAAAGTTCAAAAGAGAACTTAGGGAAAAATTCAGTTCTTGAGCACCTAGTAAAAGATGTATTACTAAATAACATGCTGATAAAAATACTGTAATAAGAACTATTTGTGATATAGAAAAGAAGACTGATACTTTAAATGAAATTGTTAGTGAAGGGGATGCCTTTCTTCTTCTTATAATATCGATAGTTTTCATAAATAAATAACTGTAAGGAATACCTAAACAGAAGATACCTAAAATAGATCCCATAGTAAAGCCGAATAAATCATTAGCTGTAGAAAATATTATTAGAGTAGCAATTGTTAAAAGAATGGATATAAGTCCAATTTTTGCATTGGATACATCACGAGATTTGATTAGATTTCTTGATACATATTTTAAATCACAAGCAGCGTATGACGTGTCATCTAAATTATATTCAAAAAATTCTTCTTTTGTTGACATAAATAAAATTCCTCCTAAATTTGAGTTACTCTTTATAGTATAACATTAGAATAATTAAGGGAAAAAAGTCTAATATATAAAATATTCGTAAACGAGAGTTCATTATTGTATAATTGTTATGTAAACTAAGGGGGAAATATGATGGTGAAACGAAAGAATAATTTTTTAAGAAAAGTGATATTATTTGGAGGTTCTATAGCTTTATTGGGGGCAACTAGCTTAGGACTTGTAAGTTGTGACAAAGGAAGTGCAGAAGCTGCAAATAAGACAGTAAAAGAGTCTTCAGTTTTAGGACAAGGGGATAATACTGATAAGAAGACAGAGAAAACTGACAAAAAAGCAGAAGAAAGCAAGGATAATAAAGTTGTAGAAACTAGTGATGCAACTATACACTTTATCAATACAGGAAATTCAGATTCAATTTTAATAGTCCAAGGAGATAAATCAGCTTTAATAGATGGTGGAGACAATGATGATGAAGGAAAAGTTACTAAGTATATTAAAAAGCAAGGAATAAAAGAATTAACTTATGTAATTAATACACATCCAGATGCAGACCATTGTGGTGGATTAGATGCAGTTTTTAAGGATGTAAAGGTTCAGAAACTACTAGTAGGAAACGGCTCAGCAGATACTAAAACATATAGAGATTTTATAAATGCAGCTGCTAATAAGGGTGTGAATCCATCAGTTCCTTTAGAAGGTTCAGAACATAAATTATCAGAAACTAGCTATTTAAAGTTTTTTAATACTAATGGTGGAAAAGATAAAAATGAATCTTCTCTAGTAACTTTATTTGTAAATGGAAATGATAAATTCTTATTTATGGGAGATGCAGGAGAAGAAACAGAAAATGAAATAATAAATGATTTACCAGATGTTGATTTAATAAAGATAGGACATCATGGTTCAAAATATAGTACAAGTGAAGCTTTATTAAATAAAGTAGCACCTGAATATGCAGTTATTTTAACTGGCGATAATAATTATGGACATCCAACAAAAGAAGTATTAGATAAAATTAAGGCAAAGGGAGCAGAACTTCATAGAACAGATGAATGTGGAGATATAATAATAAAGTCAACAGGAAAAGGAATCGAAACTACATGTAAAGAAGGAAGTTTTACACCTGGAGATTCAAAGAATAGTACAAGCTCCTCAGGAAATAATAAGAATTTTAATGAAGCAAAGAATAATACAACTACAAAAACAGAGAGTTATACGGATGGAAATAAAACTACTACTAATAATAATGGAGCAGGGAATACAGGAAGTAATAATGGAACAGGGAACACAGGAAATAACAATGTAGAAAATAAAGCTGTAGAAAATACGAAGACTGTATATTGGGTTCCAAAAGGAAAGTCATATCATTATAGTAAATCTTGTAGTACATTATCAAGAAGTAAAGAAATCTTAAGTGGAAGTTTAAGTGAATGTCCAAAGGATGATCCTTGTGATAGATGTACGTAAAATAAATTGAAATTTAAAGGAGAGCAATCTAAAAGATAGCTCTCCGATTTTTTTATAGAATTTTATTTCATACGAGCTTTTTCTAAAGCTTTATCAAATTTCTTTTTAAGTATACCTGCAAGAGGATAGATGATTAATCCTATAACTAAAAGGATGATAAAAGGTTCCATATGATGATCTAAAAGGAATATAAATCCTATATATATGAAAAGACGGTAAGCAAATTTACTTAAAGAATAGTTTTTACTAAGTGTTACTAACTCTCTTCTCATATCCATATTAATTTCAGATGTGTCATCTCTCCAATAGGTTTTCTTAGCTTGCCTATCTAATATTAAAGCATTATTTTCATCTAACTCTAATGTAATCTTAAACTTAGAATGTAATTTAGCTCCTTTACACCATTTAGATGGACCATCTAGAGATATAGTAGGAGGCACATCTTTATTTATGTAATAGCTCATTGTATATATTTCAGATCTAACATTAAACTTTATTTTAATAAAGTTATTAGATGCTTTTGAAATTTTTGTAGTATCATTTTTTAAAACACTATAGATTATCTTAGGTCCTTTATGCTTAAAACCCATAAGAGTAAAAAGTCGTGAAAAGGAAATTTTATTTTTTTCAACAATCTCAAGTAAGTGGTTTAAAAGCTTATTTTCTGATTTATCCATATAATAATTCTCCAATTAATAAAATTAAAAGTATATTTTTTTATTATAGCATAATAGTTAAGGAAGCTTAAATTTATAGAAAGAAAACCATGCTAATTAAAATTTTATAGGGAAATGATTTTAGCTAATATGCAACTTTTTTTATTGTGGGGCAAAATAAGAAAAAATTTTTTTTAGAATTTTTTTAGAAATTTGCCCCACAATTTTTTTTTCTGCATATATACAAGGTGAGGGGTATTTTTTAGAAGGTAGGTAGAGAACTTCAAGGAGAATTAGCAGGTGTTTTTGGGAGTAATAGCTATGACCTTTTAGGAGTGCCCAAATAAAGATAAATAAAGATAAAAAAAGATTAATATATAGCAGGGGAGTGGATGAGGATGAGAAAATGGATATTAGGCTTTAGCGTAGAGAAGGTCTGTGAAGAAGGGTTAGACTTGAAGGATATACATATTTTGAGATATGTAATTGACTTTATGGATTCAGGAAAGACTATGAAGAGAAACTTTGGTAGAGAGGCATATCACTGGATTACAAATAAAAATATTTTAGAGAATAATCCACTTTTAGAGATTAATTTAACTAAGTCATTAAGAAAAAGGATGAAGGTCTTAGTTGAGAAAGAGCTTTTAGATTATAAGCTATACAAAAATGGAGTGAGCCAAACATTTTATAAAAAGGGAAGAAGGCTAGAGCTTATTTTAGATCAAAAGCAAAGAAGGAAAAAGATTGAGGAAAATTTATATAGAGAAATTGGTAATGAGGATTGGGAGGATTAGGAATGTTTAATCTAGAGGTGGAGCAAGAGATTTTAGGAATAATTTTAAATGACAATAAATATTTAGAACAGGTTATAAATACTATTGATGAAGAAAACTTTTATGATAAGAAACATAAATTTATATTCACATATATGAAAGAGGTTTATGCTAAGGGTGAAAGGGTAAATGTAGTTACTTTAAGTAATCATATTGGAGTAGAAAAAATTATGGAAGTTGGTGGTGTAAGCTATCTTTCAAGTCTTAGAGAAGGGGGAGGAAGTTTTAATATTGAAGATTATTTAAAAATAATAAAATCTCTAAGTGTAAAAAGAAAGATGGTATCTACATTAAGAAAAAGTGTAGAGGAGTTATTAACAGGAAGAAAAAGTGAAAAGGAGATACGAGAAGAGATATTTAAGGGATTAGAAAGCAGCTGTAATATAAAGAGTGATTTATTAAAAGAGGAGGAGTTAATGAAAGGGGTTTTAAAAGAAATTAAGAAGAGGTATTTAAATGGTGGAGATATCTTAGGAATGAAAACAGGGTATGATCTTCTAGATAGAGCTTTAAATGGATTAAAAAAAGGAGAACTTGTAGTTTTAGCAGGAAGACCAGGAATGGGGAAAACAGCTGTTGCTATTAATATAGCAGATGGACTAGCTGAAAATGGACATAAAGTTATGTTACATGAATTAGAAATGACAGAAGATGCAGTAGGAATTAGGCTTATATCTAAAAATACTATGATAAAACACCGCCTTATTCAAAATGGAAAGTTAAAAGGAAATGATTTTGAGAATATTATAAGTGAGGCAGGTAGAATGGCTAAGAGAGGCAATCTTTATTTAGATTGTAATCCAAAGCAATCTATTTTAAGTATAAGAGCAAGGATTATGACATTAAAACAAACTAAGGGTGTTGATGTAGTAATTATAGATTATTTAGGACTTATGGATATGGATGTAAAAGATACAAAAGCAAATGCTATAGGAGAGTTAACTAGAGGCTTAAAACTTTTAGCAAAAGAGTTAGATATAAATATAATAATTTTATGTCAGCTTTCAAGAGGCGTAGAACAAAGAAATGATAGAAGACCTTTACTTTCAGATTTAAGAGATAGTGGAAGTATAGAACAAGATGCAGATGCAGTAATTTTTACTTATAGAGATTCTTATTATAAGGGAAAAGATAAAGATGAAGTAAGTGAAGAGTTAGAACTTATAATAGCTAAAAATAGAAGTGGAAGAGCTGGAATAGTAAGATGCAAGTTTTATCCTGAGTATCAAAAGATAGCTTAATAAATGGAATAAGAGATTTTTATAAATTATCTAAGATATGTATATACTATAAATGAAAAAAGAATTTTATTTAACAATGCTTGACTTAAAGTAAACTTTAAGTGATAGAATAGAGATATCAAATAAGATAAACGAAGGAGAAAAGCAATGATAGTAAATACTGAAAAATGTATAGGATGTACATTATGTAAGCAAGATTGTATAGTTAGTGATATCGAAATGAGAGATGGGAAATCATTTATAAAAAATGAAACTTGTATAAAATGTGGACACTGTATAGCAATATGTCCAGTTAAAGCAATTTCTTGTGATGATGAAAAAGAATATTCTATGGATGAAGTAAAAGAATATGATGAAAAGACTTTCTCTGTAGAAGAGGAAAATCTAATGAACTTTATGAAGTTTAGAAGAAGTGTTAGATTATTTAAAAATACAGAAGTAGAAGAAGAAAAGATAGAAAAAATCTTAGAAGCAGGAAAGTACTGTCAAACAGGAAGTAATGCTCAAGATGTTTCATATATCGTAGTAAAAGATAAGATTCAAGAATTAAGAAAAATGGTTTTAGAAACATTAAATGCAGAAGGAATTAGAATGCTTTCTGACGAAAATACTCCAAAAGGATATATAGTATATGCACATATGTGGAAAAAGATGTATAATGACTTTTTACAAGATCCAAATGGAGAAGATAGATTATTCTTTAAAGCACCTTTATTAATAGGAATAAAGGCAGAAAGAGTTGTAGATGGAGCTTTAGCAGGAGCTAAAATGGAACTTATAACTGATACATTAGGACTTGGAACATACTTTAGTGGGTTCTTAGAAAGAGCAATTTACTTAAATCCTAAAATAAAAGAGTTCTTAAATATAAATGCAGGTGAAGAATTAGCATGTTGTATGGTAATTGGATATCCAAAAGTAAAATATAAAAGAACTGTACCAAGAAAAGCTATTAATGTAACAAGATTATAATAAAGAGATTTTAAAAGTGGAGCCTTTAGGTTTCACTTTTTTTCTGCTTAATTTATAATTGATTTTAAATAAATGGAGAAATGTGTGATAGAATTATAAAGGATAAAATTTAAGAAAGTTGAGTTAAAGGCAGATGAAAATTTGGAAAAAGATTTTTATATATTCCTTGATTTTATTTATAGTCATATTTAATGTTGCGGGAGTTATGATTATTGAAAATATTTATAGTAGAAATCTTAACTTTGCTATTAAAAATTCTATAACTGACTCAAAAGATATTGCAAATACAATCTATTTAAATGCAGACTTATTAGATAAGTTTCAAGGTGATGTTTTGTGGAAGAAACTTCGAGGTTATATGTATGTTGGATATAATGAGCTTAAAAATATTGAAGTTTACAATAACAAAGACCAAGTTATAATGGATACATCTACATTGAATGTAAATAATAAGGAACTTTTAGATAGTATAACAGATAATGATTATAAATTTGTTATAGAGGAATCTAAGGGCGTACATTATATATCTGTAGGGTATAAGGTAAATGTGGGAGAACAATCTTTTAAGATAATTGTTACAAATGATGTGGAGCATTTATGGGAAGCAAAACTGTACAATTATAAAGTGTTTATCCTTTTAAGTTTAATGACAACTATTGTATTAGCCATTGGATTATTTATTATTTCTAAAAGAATTACTAATCCTATAGAAGATTTAAGTGAGATATCTAATAGTATTAAAAATGGAGACTATGAAAAAAGGTCTACTTATAAATCAAAGGATGAAGTTGGAGTTTTAGCTGAAAATTTTAACTCTATGATGGGAGTTATTGAAGATAATATAAGAGAGTTAGAGGATGTAAATGATAGAAAACAAAGATTTATTGATAACTTAACTCATGAAATGAAGACACCTATTACATCAATATTAGGTTTTTCAGAATTACTTTTAAAGGGAAACTTAAATGAAGAAATGAAAATAAAAGCATTAACTAATATAAATGAGCAAGGAAAAAGACTTGAGCATTTAAGTGATTCTTTAATTAAGCTTGTATTAATTAGAAATAGTGTAATCGTTAAGGAAAATTTAAAGGCGACAGAAGTTATAAATGAGATCTATTCAAATAACTTATTTAAGATTAGAACAAAGCATATAAAAATTATTAAGGATGTAAAAATGGGAAGCATTTTTGGTAATAAGGAATTAATAGAAGTATTATTAAACAATATAATTGATAATGGAATAAAGGCATGTAATGAAGAGGGCGTTATTGCAATAGTGGGAAGACCTGTTAAAGAGAAAAATATTTATGAGTTAAAGGTGAAGGATAATGGAAGTGGGATTCCTAAAGATGAGCTTAAGAAGATAAATGAACCTTTTTATATGGTAGATAAAGCTAGAGCTACAAAGGGAAAAAATATGGGACTTGGATTAGCTATTTGTACAGAGATTTGTCGAATAAATAATATTGAGATGAGTTTTAATAGTAAAGTAGATACAGGTACAATAGTAACTTTGAAATTCAAAATGGAGAATAAGATATATGAAAGCTAAAGTAGGGATTGGAATAATATTATCCTGTGTATTTATATTTGTTGTTTTTAAGTTAAATCAATTTAATAAGTTTAAGTTAGATGTTATATATTCAGGAAACTCTGTTATTAATTATGCTGGAAATAATCCAAATGAAAGTGATTATTTAAGTAGAAATGAGGCTGTAGATAAGGCAGCAGAAGCTGTAACTGATATTTTAAAAGACGACATTGATTTAAATAATATGACTGAATATGTTACTTTAAATAGTGAGGAGGGACGATTAATTTGGAATATTGAACTTGTAAACAATACAAATGAAAGCTATTTAATTGATATGGATGCAGATTCAGGAGAAATTTTATTTGTAGAGCAAGTAAATGGAAATGACAATGAAAAAAATGATTATGGAAATGTAATAAAGAAGCAGGATTTAATAAATGGAAAAAATATTATTAATTCTGTTAAACCATATTTAAAAGTAAATATAGATTTTAATAAACACCCTACTTTTATGTATAAAGACTATAATGATAACTTAAAATTAATTTATGATACAAAGGGAACACAAGTCCAGTTTGTTATCAATTTAAAAACAAATAAAATTATAAAATATAGTTTAACTCAAAATATAAAAATAGTGGGGAATGAAAATATACAATCTGATAAAGTGGCGAAGGGAAGGAAGTAAAGTGAAAATATTAATAGTGGAAGATGATTCAGGAATAAGTGATTTAATTGAGATGAATCTACAGATAGCTGGACATGATGCTGTTAAAGCTTTAGATGGAGAAATAGCAAAGGAATTAATTGAAAAGGAAACCTTTGATTTAGCGTTATTAGATGTAATGCTTCCTAAGATTGATGGATTTACATTAATCGAAGATATAAAGAAAAAGGATATCCCAGTAATATTTTTAACTGCTAAAAACTCTGTAACAGATAAAGTGAAGGGACTTAAACTAGGTGCTGATGATTATATAGTTAAGCCTTTTGAAAGTATTGAATTACTTGCTAGAATAGAGGTTGTAGGAAGACGTTATAATAAAAACGATTTAAGTTTGAAGTTTAAAAATATAGAAATAGATGAAGAAAAGAGAATTGTAAAGTTAGATGGTAAAGAAGTTGATATAACTTTAAAAGAATATGAACTATTAATTTTATTTATAAAAAATAAAAATATGGCTTTATCTAGAGAACAGATATTAGATAAAGTTTGGGGATACTCTTATATTGGAGAAACTAGAACAGTAGACATGCATGTAAATAGATTGAGAGAAAAGCTAGATTTAAAAGAAAATATAAAGACTGTTTTTAAAGTTGGATATAGATTACAAGAAGAATAAGATTTTCCTCAAATTAAAAAAGTTGTATTTAAAATGAGATTTTACAACTTTGATACAACTTTATGATAAGTTTTATAATCCACCGTATTAATATATAAGCTATAATCAATTATGATTTTAGCGAGGTATTAAATATGTGTGGATTTTTAAGTTTATTTAAAAAGAATATTACTGATATAGATATAGCAAAATTAAAAATGGGAGCAAAAGAGATTAGCCATAGAGGTCCAGATGATACAAGAATCATTAGACATACTGATGGAGCTTTTGCCTTTAATAGATTAAGTATAGTAGATTTAGAACATGGAGGACAACCTTATACTTATAGAGAAAAGTATACAGTTGTTTTTAATGGAGAAATATATAACCATAATGAATTAAGAGAAGAATTAAAAGAAAAAGGATATAGCTTTGAAACAGATTCAGAAGTTGAAGTTATAGGAAGCCTTTATGATTTATATAAAGAAGAGTTAGTGCATAAGCTTAGAGGAATGTTTGCAATTGTAATTTATGATATAGAAATGAAAAAAATTATAGCAATTAGAGATTTCTTTGGAATTAAGCCTTTATATTATATGGAGGACAGAGGAGCTTTATATTTTGCATCAGAAATTAAAGGGTTAAAGAAAATAAATAGTCTTGTTAATTATAGAAAAGACTTATTAGGAGAATATGCAACTTTTCAATATATTCCTTCAAATAAGGAAACTATTTTTAAAGAGATATTTTCTATTGAACCAGGTCATATGTTAGTTAAAGAAATTGATAGAACAATGACTATTAAAAAGTATTTTAATGTAAATTTTGAAGAAAAAAACTGGGATAAAGAAGAATTAAAAAAATCTATAAAGGAAACTTTAAAGGAATCAATAGGAATCCATTTAAATAGTGATGTTCCTGTAGCTACTTTTTTATCAGGAGGAATTGATTCATCCATAATAACTAAGGTTGCTAAAGATATAAATCCTAATATAGTTTCTTATACTGTTGGATTTGATGTAGAAGGATATGATGAAACAGAAAATGCAAAAAGATTTGCAAAGGATATAGGAATTGAAAATAGAAGTGTAAAATTAACTTGTGAAGATTATATAAGAGATTTACCTGAAATAATATATTACATGGACAGTCCTATAGCAGATCCATCAATTATTCTTTTATATTTTATATGTAAAAAGGTAAGTGAAGATTATAAAGTAATCCTATCAGGAGAAGGCTCAGATGAGTTCTTTGGAGGATATAACATCTATACAGAAGATAATTCTTTAAAGGCATTTAATTATATGCCAAATGGAGTTAAGTCTTTAATTAAAGGCTTTGCAAAGAAACTTCCAGATAACACAAAAGGAAAAAGCTTCTTATTAAGAGGAACTACAGAGTTAAAGGATAGATATTGTGGAAATGCAAATATCTTTAATGAAGAGGAAAAAGATCGAGTATTTACTAGAGCAGATAAAAATGATTTGAAAATTACAAAAAGATTATTTGATAATGTAAAAAGTTATGATAATGTAATTAAAAGACAATATATTGATATAAATACATGGCTTGTAGGTGACATTTTAGCAAAGGCTGATAGAATATCTATGGCTCACTCTTTAGAAGTTAGAGTTCCATTTGTAGATAAAGAAGTATTTAAATTAGCAAGAACTTTATCAAAGGAAGATAAGGTACAAGAATTTAAAACTAAAGTAATGCTTAGAGAAGCTTTTAAAGATGAATTACCAGAATATTTATATGAAAAAAGAAAGCTTGGATATCCAGTACCAATAAGAGTTTGGTTAAAGGATGAGTTATATAATTGGGCTTATGAAATAATTGAAAATAACCCAATAGAAGAAATAAACGAAAAAGAAGTTTTAAAAATGCTTAAAAAGCATAAAGAAGGAAATGGGGACTACTCAAGAAAAGTTTGGAGTGTAATAGTATATATAATTTGGTATAGATTATATGTTGAAAAATCTTTATCAAAGGACTTTAAATTTGAGTTAGAATTAGAGCATAATGAATTAGTTGCAATGGGGCAAATATAATTTTAATATATTAAAAAAGTAAACTTATTTTAAGTTTACTTTTTTATTTTATGGGTATTTGTGGAATGAAAAGGATTAAAAAAAAGAATCTTGAAAGGTAATCAACAATGATGAAGAAAAAAGAAATAAAATGAATGAAAAAGAAGAAATATCAAAACTAAGGAAGAGTTGATTATTTTCAAATATATTCTATAATAGATATTAAATAATAAAAGTTATCACAGAGGAGAAGTAAATGGAATTTTTAAATGAACTACATGAAGAAAGATTTTTAATAATGGAAAAGGAAAGTGGGAAAACTGTTAAAAATAAAGAGTATGAACTATTATATTTTATAGTGGCAGGAAGAGATAACTTATGGGAAAAAAGATTTGAAATCTTTGAAGAAGGTTATAAAGAATTAGTTTTAGATTTATCTTTTGATAAGAATAGAACAGTTGTAGGAGATTTTACAAATAATGAAGTTAAGATACTTAACTTTGCTATGAATATGTTTAATATAAGACTTGGAAAAATGCCTTTAGCAGAGATAATGTATGATTTAGATTTAGATGAACAAAAGTTAGTATTTAATTTAATAAAATATAAATATAATATGTAGGAAAGAAAAGCTGGATTAAAAATTCCAGCTTTTTTTACAAAGTTCAAATAGGTTATAGATAGAATTTTAAAGTTAAAGAGGATAGAATAAAATTAGATTAGAAAGTTAAAAGGAGTGAAGAAAATGAAATTTTTTATGCCAACAGAAGTTTTTATAGGTAAAAATGTAATTGAAGAAAATAAAGAAAAGTTTAAAGAAATAGGTAAAAAGCTTTAATTGTAACGGGAAGAAGTTCATCTAAGAAAAATGGTTCTTTAGAAGCTATAGAAAAAACATTAAAAGAGATGAATATAGAATATTTAGTTTATGATAAAGTTGAAGAAAATCCAACTGTAGAAACTGTAGTTTTAGCTGGAGAGATTGGAAGAAAAGAAGAGGTAGATTTTATTGTAGGTATTGGTGGCGGTTCTCCAATAGATGCATCTAAAGCTATAGGGGTATATATATTAAACAAAAACTTAACTAAGGAAACTCTTTTTACAAGTGAAAAGTTAAAGTCTATTCCTATAGTGGCTGTACCAACTACAGCAGGAACAGGAACTGAAACCACACAATATGCAATTTTAACAGATCATGTTGAAAAAACTAAAAAGAATTTAGGGCAAGAGATTTTCCCAGTGCTCTCTTTAGTTGACCCAAGTTTTATGATGGGAATGAGTATAGGAATAACAAGAAATACTGCTATAGATGCTTTTTCACATGTTGTTGAAGGATATTTAAACACAAACGCAAATAAAATATCTGATGGACTAGCCGAAACTGCATTAAAAGAATTTTCAAAAACTATAGAAGGATTAAAGAGGGGTAACCTTTCTTATGAAGATAGAGAAAGTCTTGCAATAGTATCTAATATAGCTGGTATCATAATTGCACAAACAGGAACATCTATACCACATGGACTTGGATACTCACTTACTTACTATAAAAATGTACCGCATGGACTTGCAAATGGATGTCTTTATAAAGAATATTTAAAAGTCTTTAAAAACAGAGAAAAAGTAAATAAAATCTATGAGTTATTAGTTTTTGAAGTAGAAGAGTTAAATGAATTATTAGAAAACTTCTGTAGTGTTCATATAGATATAACAGAAGAAGAAATAAAAGCTTGGTCAAAAGCTTTTACAAATAATAAAGCAAAACTTAAAAATCACCCAGAAGAAATAACAGAAGAAGATATAATAAGAATCTATAAAAATAGTCTTTTAAAATAAATATTAATATAGGACTATATATATAAGTTAGAGATTAATATAAAACTCCATCCAAAGTTTAGTGGATGGAGTTTTTTTAGTGTATAGATTTAAATTTATAATTTGCTAAGTATCTAAATTAGAGTTTCTATTTCCATTAATAATTCGTAGGTGCTAAATTTTTTATTCCCTAGGATAGTTACTTCAATATTTTTATTAGGATATATTGTTGACTCAAAGCTAACACCAGGGTCTCCGCCAGCTATAAAATATTTATAAATACCAGACTCTTTTTTTACTATATAAAGACCATAACCATAGTATACGTCATAATGAACATGTACTTGTGGGCTTAATAATTCATGAGTGATATCTTTACTTAATAATTTATAATTTAATAATCCATCCCATAGCTTACTTATATCATTAGCAGTTACAAAAACACCGCCATCACCACCTCCAACTATTGGGATGGAAAAGATATTGGTTTTTAAAGTACCATCACTATTTTTTTCATAGCCATAAGCACAGTTTTTAGGTAACATATCCATACTAAAATAACCACTTGAATCCATTTTTAAAATATTAAAAATATGCTCTTTTACAAAATGGATAAATTTCATTCCACTAATTTTTTCAACTATATAAGCTAAAATTATATAGCCGCCATTATTATATTGATATTTTTCACCAGGTTTACAAATACTTTTTTGATTCATAATAATAGGAAGAAAATCTTTTGGTTCTTTCAGCATACAAAGGGGAGTACTTATTTCAGTAAAATCTACATAGAAATAATCTGGCAATCCTGAAGTATGAGTTAATAAATGCTTTATTGTTACACTTTGATCAAAATTATCACATGGTAGATAGTCCTTTAATAATGAATCAAACTTAAGTTTTCCTTGTTCAACTAATTTACATATAGAAATTGCAGTTAATAATTTAGCTCCTGAAGCAATCCCAAACCTTGTATGGAGATTATTTTTCCTGCTATTTGAAATATCGGCAAAGCCATAAGATTTTTCAAATAATACCTCTTTATCATTATTTATTGTTATAACACCTGAAAATTCTTTCATATTATTAATCTTATCTTCTATTAAATTTATATTTAAATTTGTATTCATCTAATCACTCCTTTTTAATCTTCAATAAAAAAAATCATTTGTTGCCAAATGATTTTAGATGTACACAAAATAAACGTACTTATTTTTATTTAACTAAGCACATCCACAATATATAATCTAACTTTGGCAACATAATAAAACGTACTTTAAATACGCCTAAAAAATATGTTCTTCCAAAAATAGATTATTTAATCATTTCAGCACCTCTTTCACAATTTATATCAATATTATAACATAAAATATATATTTAAATTTACTAATTCAGTGAGAGATGATTTACTTACAGAGGAGTACTTTATTAATAAGAAATTTAATAATAGAAAAGTTAATTAAAACTAAGAAAAAAGGGCAATTACTTGTCCTTTTTTTGTTATAGATTGTAGTCTAGTTTGTAGAATATTTTCTTTGTAATAAATCTTGAACTAATGCTCTTTTTTTTTTCTAAGACAGCTTCTTTGTCGTTGATAACTGATTGTAGTAACTCATTTTCTTTTTTGGATCTGAAGCTAATTTAGGATAAGTCCTCATAGTTGCAAGATATTCTGATATACATGCTTTCTCTTCATTTGAAAAATCCGTTGTAGTTCTATAATAGTCTTTTAAAAGATTTCCTACATAAACATACCAATAAAGACTCTCATCATTAGTATTTATTTTATTAGAGATTTCTTCAACAGTTCTAAATTCAATAGTTTTTTTCAATAAATTTAATGCTAAATCTTTTGAAATATGAAAACCTAACGAATCTACATCACTAAAAAAATTCATTAGAACATAGTTATTGGGAGCTTGATAATCTCGATTAGCTACCAATTTTGCTCTATTAACTACTTCGTTAATTTTATCTTCAGTTAGTAATTCACTTTTTATTTTAGAGGCTCTATATGTTTTATATTCAGGATCCATGTAGGATGCTGATTCTATTATCTTTTTAAAATTATTATTTGACATAGACTCTAAGCCTATCTCATTTTCTATTGATGTACATTGGTATTCTATACTTTTTTCAGATTTAGTATCTATACCTGCATCACATCCAGCAAAAGAAAATATTGCTGTTCCTAAAATTATTCCACCTAAAATTTTCTTTTTCATTAGTTCTACACCACCTTATTATATAAATATAGATAAAATTAAACTAAACAAAGACAAATAATTTTTAGTTCAATTTATTTTTTAGAAAAGACATAATGTCATCAAAATTACTATCTGTTTGTGAAAGTTTAATTGGAAAGCAAAAATTTTTAAAAACTAGAATTATAATATCATCATAAAATAAAATCGTAGTTAAATTTATAAATTTAAATTTAGCTTCAAATGTTTTTTGTGTAGAAATTATTTTACGAGAAATAGTTGAGTTAGATATTGAAATTTTAAGAGGTCTTGTACCAATGTATTTTTGAAAAGATGATTTAAAAGAATCATAAGGAGCTTTTAGTTGAGTATAAATGATAAATATTATAATTGTTGTTATAAATATAGCTAGACTGGATGCATTAAATTCACCATTTATTAGATTAAGAATATTTAAAATTATACCTAAAATAAGAGCTGCTAAGAAGGTATATTTTATAAAGCGTGTATGTTTAGTTGCAGAAGTCTTTTTTGTGTAATAATCATAAACATAAGCAAAAATTTTATCTAAATCATTATTTGTAAAATTAAAATTGAATTCAAAAAGCTTATCTTCCATAAAATTCACATCCTTCAATAAATAGGATATCACTTATTAATATAAGTTTCTAGATACATTTTTGAAATTTTTATGATGCTACATATCAATAATTATGGCGGGCTTCTTAAATAGCGTTGATTTTTGCTAATATTTTAAAATTGGGATATGATAGTAATATTTAAATTAAAATAGCAACAATATTGTTGCTATTTTTTATTAGTTTTAATAAAATTCTCTAATGCCGATTTATCTTGTGTTATTTCTTCTAAGTTATTTCCAAAATCATCTTTGTGAGCATTTACTAAATCAGCTCGCTCGTAAGTAATAACAATTCCCTCATCCACATTAAAATTTACTATATCTGCATTCTTAACAAGAGATAATAGTATCAGAGCATTATTTTTCATTATATCTGGAAAAGATGATGATATTAAGGAGTCGTCTTCAAATCTAAGATCAATATCTTCAAACCCTTTATATCGTATAGTTATTTCATATGGTTTTGATGTAGTTTGCAACTCTATACCATTAAGGTATATATTAGCTGGTAAGTTATTGACTATATTTACTATAGCAGAATTATCTCCAACATAAGAATCTTTATATTTTAGAACCGTAGTCAAATTTACTTTTGATTCTGTAGAGATTACTTTTTGTTCTGTAGATTTGACACATCCAACGATTCCTAATGATACTATAAAAATTGATAAAAGTGCTAGTTTCTTAAAGTTACTAACTCTCATTAAACCTCTCCTTTATTATTGATTTATACTCCTATATTATCCTATTATTATAAAAAAATTACAAAAAAGAATGAGGTATTTGAAACTTATAGAGATTCTATTAAAAGATAGCTATAATTATTAAAAAATCCAGACTAGTTAACTAGCTGGATTTTTGTGCTTAATATATATTTAAATCTAATTCACTTACTGCTTTTTGAAATTGTAGCTGGCTTTCGCAGTCTTCTTTTTCTTTATGAGGGAATTTCATATCAAATTCATTTAATGCATCTTCATCAGGCTCCATAGTTTCACTAAAGTGAATAACACCATTTATATTATTAAGAGCATTTTCATAAAGTGGTAAGGCCATTATTCCAGTATAGAAATTTCCATCTGATAGAGAAATTTCATATTTCTTTGATCCAATAAAGCCGTATTTTTTATAGTAGGATGGATATCCACCAATGACAATTCCTTTATATCCTAAGTCTTTTGCAGCAGCTATTGAGTGCTGGATTAATATTTTCCCAAATCCTTTTCCGTGTAGGCTAGGTAAAATGCTTACAGGAGCAAAGGTTATTGTTTCATGTTCTTGTCCATTACTAGATATTACTTTAGATTTAGAATAATGGATGCTACCAATTACAGTTCCATCAACTTCTATAACAAATGCCAATTCTTTAATAAAGTCTTCATGTTTTCTAAGGTTATGAATTATTAGATGTTCATTACAGCCAGGAAAGTATAGATTCCAGAAAGCTTCTCTTGTTATCAATTCAACTTTTTCATAATCATTAACCATTTCATTTCTTACGTTTATAACCATTTCTCATTTCTCTCTTTCAATATTTAATTTCTTTTTGTAGAGGACTTATTTTAAAGTTTGTCCTCATATTTACATAATAATCTATTTTGGGGAATTTAAGCAAGGGATAAAAAAGAATTTATAGGGGTTTTTCCACGAAATAAGAGTTATAAAAAATATAGAAATAATAGAAAAGATACATATAATATGGATAATCAGAGTTAAAAATTTTATGAAAAAATAGTCGTAAAAAAATAAATTACCAAATATTGACAATTTGTCAGAAGAGGAATAGTATGTATTTAATATTTAAAAATTAAAGAAGGTGAAGAGAAAAATGGATGTGTTTGGAGAGTTATTTACCCTTAAGTTAGGTGGAATTTCTATAAGCGGTGATATTGTGATTCAGTGGGGAATAATGCTTGTAGTAATAGTTACAGCTCTTTTAATGGTAAGAGGATTTAAGGTTTTAAATCCAGGTAAAGTTCAAAGCCTAGTTGAAATGGGATATGAAGGTTTAAAAGGTTTAGTAGATGAAAATATGGGGAAGGATTATGGAAGCTATGTACCTTTTGTAGGAACCTTAAGCATATTTCTTTTTTTAATTAATTTATCTAGTATGGTTGGTTTTGAGTCTCCCACTAGAAATTTAAGTGTAGTAATTGGGTTTACAGTAATAACCTTTGTTTTAGTTCATGGAAATGCAATAAAAAGAAATGGTGTAAAAGAATATGTGAAAAGTTATGGAAGACCATTTTTAGCTATGCTTCCAATAACTTTAATGGAGAAACTAGTATTTCCGTTATCATTAGCACTAAGACTTTTTGGAAATGTTTTAGCTTCTACAATTGTTATGGAACTTTTATATATGGGACTTTCAAAATTAAGTGTTTTTGCGCCAATAGGATTACCTATATTAGGACATGCTTTTTTTGATTTATTTGATGGAACTATTCAAACGATTATCTTTGTAATGTTAACAATAATAACTATAAAGCTTCAAGCTGAAGAATAAGGGGGAGAGAATATATGGATGGAATAGGAATACTTGCAGCAGGAATAGCAGTTATGGCAGGAATAGGTGGAGGAATTGGAACTGGAATTGCAACATCAGCAGCTATAAAGGCAACGGTAAAGCAGCCAAAGGCAGCAGGAAAAATTCAAGCTATATTTATAATGGCAGCAGGTTTATGTGGAGCCACTGCAATATATGGATTTATTATTTCAATGATAATACTATTTGTAAAGTAGAGAGGGGTTTTTAGTATGGATTATACAATTTTAGCAGCAGGTTTTGCAGCAGTTACAGCTATAGGGGCAGGAATTGGAATTGGGATTGCAGCTAAGGGAGCAGTTGAATCTTTAGCAGAAAGACCAGAAATGAGTAGTAAGATACAGAGTCTTTTTATTTTAGGAGCTGGGCTTGCAGAAGCTACAGCAATATATGGACTAGTTGTTGCAATAATACTTTTATTTGTGAAGTAGAGAGGGATAATTATGGAATTAGAATGGAGTAAAGTAATATGGACTATAATTAACTTTTTAATTTTGTTTTTTATATTAAAACATTTTTTCTTTTCTAAGATAGAAAAAATATTAGATGATAGAGAAAAGTTTATTTTAGGTAAAATAAATTCTGCAAATGAAAAAGAAAAGAAGGCGGAGGAGCTTTTAGAAGAAAGAGAAAAATTAATTTATGAAGCAAAGATTGAAGGAAAGAAAATTGTTGAAAAGAGAAAACTTCAAGGAGATGTTATTTATGAGGAACTTATGGAGAAAGCAAGGGTAAATGTACATGAACTTGGAGAAAAGGGAAAGAAAGAGTTAGAACTATCAAAGGAAAAGGCAAGGGAAGAATTAAAAGAAGAGACTATTACTGTAGCAATTTCCTTATCAGAGAAGATATTAGAAAAGAATTTAGATGATGAAGAGCAAAAGAAATTAATAGATAACTTTATAAAAGAGTTTGAGGTATAGTTATGTATGATTTTTTAGATATTCGATATGCAAAAGCCTTATACGATATAGGAAAAAAGAAGGGAAAGGTAGAGGAGTTTCTAGTGGATTTAACTCAAATATGCGATATATTTGATGAAAATAAAAAACTAATGAATTTAATGATTCATCCAGAAATAAAAATAAATAAAAAGAAGGAAGTATTTACAAAGCTTTTTGGAGAAAAGATAGATGATGAATTATTGACCTTTATGTACATTGTCATAGAGAAGGGAAGAATAGGTTTTTTAAGAGAAAAGGTAAATCAATTAGAAAGTATTTATCTAGAGGAAATAAACACTTTAAAAGGGGTTGTAAAAACAGCAGTTCCCTTAACTGGAGAGCAGTATGAAGGGATTTTAAAGTGCTTAGAGAAAAAATATGAGAAAACAATAATTTTAGTGCAAGAAATTGATAAAGATTTAATTGGTGGAGTTTATATAAAGATAAATAATCAAATTATTGATGGAACTATAAAGGGAAAATATGAGGAGCTTAAAAAGAAGATTTTAAGTTGATGGAGGGGTTAGTATGCATATTAAGGCTGATGAAATAACTTCTTTAATAGAGGAAGAAGTCTTAAAGTATGATAGATATTTAAAGACAGTAGATTCAGGAACTATAATCCAAGTTGGAGATAGTGTAGCTAGAGTATATGGTTTAGATGATTGTATAGAAGGTGAACTTTTAGAGTTTCCAAATGGAGTTTTAGGAATGGCACTTAATTTAGAGCAAGACAATGTAGGATGTGTTTTGTTAGGATCTGAAGAGGGAATAAATGAAGGTGATGATGTTATAAGAACTGGAAAGGTAGTAAGTGTTCCAGTTGGTGAAAATCTTATAGGACGTGTTGTAAATTCTTTAGGAAAACCTATTGATGGAAAGGGAGAAATAAAAGAAGAAGCTTTTATGCCAATTGAGAGAGAAGCTGCAACTATTATTCAAAGAAGTGGTGTAAATGAACCTTTAGAAACAGGAATAAAGGCAATAGATTCCATAATTCCTATAGGAAAAGGTCAAAGGGAATTAATAATAGGAGATAGACAAACAGGAAAAACATCTATAATAACAGATACAATAATAAATCAAAAGGGAAAAGATGTTATTTGCATATATGTAGCTATAGGACAAAAACAATCTACAGTTGCAAGTCTTGTTAATAGTTTAAATAAAGAAGGAGCTATGGATTATACAATAGTTGTATCTTCTACAGCATCAGATAATGCTCCTCTTCAATATATTGCTCCTTATGCAGGATGTACTATAGGAGAATATTTTATGAGAAAAGGAAAGGATGTTTTAATAGTTTATGATGATTTATCTAAACATGCTGTAGCTTATAGAACAATGGCACTTTTATTAAAGAGAGCACCAGGAAGGGAAGCTTACCCTGGAGATGTTTTTTATATTCATTCAAGACTTTTAGAGAGAGCTGCAAAACTTTCTTCAAAGCTTGGAGGAGGTTCATTAACAGCCCTTCCTATAGTAGAAACCTTAGGAGGAGATGTATCTTCATATATTCCAACTAATATTATTTCTATTACAGATGGACAAATATTCTTAGATTCAGACCTTTTTTATGCAGGACAAAAGCCAGCAGTAAATGCAGGAATTTCTGTATCTAGAGTTGGAGGAAGTGCTCAAATAAAGGCAATGAAACAAGTTGCAGGAAGTTTAAGATTAGAACTTGCACAGTATAGAGAACTTGAAGCATTTTCAAAGTTTGGTTCTGATTTAGATAAAGATACAAAAAAGAGATTAGAAAAAGGAAAAAGGCTAGTAGAAATATTAAAGCAAGGAAGATATGAGCCTTTAGATCAAAGATATCAAATAATAATCCTTTATGCTGGAGTAAATAATTTCTTAAATGATATAGAGGTAAAAAAGATAAAGATATTTGAAAAGGAATTTTTTAAGCATATAGAAGAGCATGAAATAATTTTATTGGATCTTTTAAAGAGAGAAAAGAAAATAAATGATGAGATAAAAAAAGAGATAGAAGAAGCTATTATAACTTTTAAAAAAATATTTATAGAAAGGCAAAAGTAGAGAGTGAGAGAGTATGCAGTCTAATAATTTGCTAGATATAAAAAGAAGGATAAATAGTATAAAAAGTACACAAAAGATAACAAAAGCCATGGAGCTAATTTCTATTTCAAAGCTTAGGTCTGCAAGGGAGATTTATGAAAAAAATGAATCTTATTTCCACGAGATGGAAAGCTTGATGAAAAAGATTTTCTATATAAGCAGAAATGAAATGAGTAAATTAAAGGAGGAAAGAGAAGGGGGGGAAAAACTATTTATAGTTATTTCTTCAGACTCGGGACTTTGTGGTAGCTTTAATGGCCAGGCCTTAGATTATATAGATAAGGAATATGGAAAAGAGGATATAGAGGTAATGTGGATTGGAAAGAGAGCTATATCCTATATAAAAAAATATAAACTAACATCTTATAAAAATTATGAGAGAAAAGATATAGAAGAAAAGGTTCAAGAGATAGTAAATGAATGTGTTCATTTGTTTAAGGATGAAAAATTTAATGAAATAAGCTTAGTGTATGTAAAGTATATTTCATCTATAAGACAAAAGGTAACTGAGGAAAAATTATTACCTTTTAAGTATGAGGAAGAAGAAATAGATGAAGTTTATAGCAAGAATGCTGATAAAAAAACTTTGTTAGAAGAGGGAATAAGACGATATTTAAAGATGAAACTTTTACAAGTTTTATTAAATTCTAAAGTAAGTGAAGAAAGTTTAAGAATGCAAGCTATGAATGGAGCTGCTAAAAATGCTGATGAAATGATTAAGAGTTTAAGTATTACTTATAATAAAATAAGACAAAGTAATATAACAAGGGAAATTTCAGAAATAGTAAGTGGAGCAGAAGCACAGAAATAAAGGAGCGTTATATATGGTTCAAAAATTTGAGAATTATGGTCAGGTAGTACAAGTTATAGGACCGGTTGTTGATATAAAGTTTAATAAGGGAAGACTACCTAGTATTTTAAATGAAATAAAAATAAAGTTAGAAGATGAAAGAATTATAGTTTGTGAAGTAGAGCAACATTTAGGGGATGATATTGTAAGAACAATCTCTATGGAATCTACAGAAGGACTTAAGAGGGGACTTTCTGCATTGGATACAGGAAAACCTATTTGTGTACCAGTTGGAGAAAAAACTTTAGGAAGACTTTTTAATGTGTTAGGAGAAACTATAGATGAGGAAGAAGAAGAGGAGTTTTTAAAGTATGCACAGATTCATAGAAAAGCTCCAAGTTTTGAAGAACAATCTATTGAACCAGAAGTATTAGAAACAGGAATAAAGGTAATAGATTTATTAGCACCATATCAAAGAGGTGGTAAGATAGGACTTTTTGGAGGAGCTGGTGTAGGGAAAACAGTTCTTATACAGGAGCTTATAAGTAATATTTCAAAGGTTCAAGGAGGATATTCAGTATTTACTGGAGTTGGAGAAAGGTCTAGAGAAGGAAATGATTTATATAATGAAATGAAGGATTCAGGAGTTATAAAAAACACAGCATTAGTTTTTGGACAAATGAATGAACCACCAGGAGCTAGAATGAGAGTAGCTTTAACAGGACTTACAATAGCAGAAGAGTTTAGAGATTCAGGAAAGGATGTACTTTTATTTATAGATAATATTTTTAGGTTCTCACAAGCAGGTTCAGAAGTTTCAGCTTTACTTGGAAGAATTCCTTCAGCAGTTGGATACCAACCAACATTAGCTACAGAAATGGGAGTTTTACAAGAAAGAATAACTTCTACTAAAAATGGAGCAATTACATCTGTACAAGCTGTTTATGTACCAGCAGATGATTTAACAGATCCAGCACCAGCTACGACTTTTACTCATTTAGATGCAACTACAGTTTTATCAAGAGCTATAGGAGAACTTGGAATTTATCCAGCAGTTGATCCATTAGAATCTACATCAAGGGTTTTAGATCCAAGGATAGTTGGGGAAGAGCATTATGAAATTGCAAATGAAGTAAAAAACATTTTAGAGAAGTATAAGGAACTTGGAGATATAATTGCAATTTTAGGTATAGATGAACTTTCAGATGAAGATAAGCTTACAGTTAATAGAGCAAGAAAGATTCAAAGATTTTTATCTCAACCTTTTACTGTTGCAGAACAGTTTACAGGAATGAAAGGAAAGTATGTAAAGCTTAAAGATACTTTAATAGGATTTAAAAAAATATTAAATGGAGAACTTGATAATATTCCAGAAGGAGCCTTTTTATTTGCAGGAACTATAGAAGATGTTTACGAAAAAAATAGAGATATTTAAGGAGTAAGTGAATGGAAGAAAGTTTTAAAGTAAAAATATATGGAATAGATAAAGTTATTTATGAAGATGAAATTGAAAGGATAACTTTAAATGGAAAGAGCGGAGAATTTACAATTTTAAAAGACTTTCATAACTTTATTGGAATTATAAGAAAAGGTGAGGGACTTATAGTTAAGAATGGAAAAGAAGAAACTATAGCCTTAGGTGATGGAATTTTAGAGTTTAAAGATAATAGGTTAAATATATTTGTAGAATAGTAGAAGGGCGCCTTAAATGGTAGCCCTTTTTTAGCGTATAGGAAAGTATATAATTTTATGTTCTACAAAAGCTTATAGTTAGTGCTTTTACTAAAGTTTTAGAGGCTAAAAAAGTGATTTGTCCACGTGGAGCCTCTAGCTCCACTTTTTTATATAGAAAAATATAAAATTTTAATATATGGAATAAAAATCTATGATAAGATGTTATTAAAATTAAGTTTAAGGAGGAAAAATAAAATGGAAAAGATATATAGTAGTGGATGTACTTTAGATTGTTTTGACTGTTGTAAATTTAATGTTATAAAGAATGAGAATAATGAAATTGAAATAAAGGGAGATAAGAATCACCCATTTACAAAGGGGATTATTTGTAAAAAGGGAATGATTCATAAAAATATATTAAATCATGAAAAGAGAATTTTTACTCCATTGTTAAAGAAAGAAGGTAAGTGGATAGAGATTTCTTTTGATGAAGCTATTAATATTGTAGTGGAGAACCTGAAAAAATATAAAAATGAGGAAGTTTTATATTACGAGCAATATGGAAATGGTGGACTTTTAAAAAGTATTGGAGAAGTATTTTTTAACTTTTATGGTGGATGTAATAGAGCAACTGGAGGACCTTGTTGGAGTGCAGGAATAAAGGCTCAAAAATATGATTATGGAACTGTTTTAAGTCATAGTTTAAGTGATATGAAAAATAGTAAAAAGATTTTTGTATGGGGAAAGAATCCAGCTAATACAACTATACATACAATGATGGCTATTTTAGAAGCTAAAAAGAGGGGAAGTAAGGTTATACTTATAGATCCAATTAAAACAGAAACAGCTAAATTTGTAGATGAATATATAAGTATAAACCCAAAGGGAGATTATTATTTAGCTCTATCTATGGGAAAAATAATTCTTGAAAGAGGATTAGAAGATAAAGAGTTTATAGAAAATTATACAGATAATTTTAATGAATATAAAACGCTTTTAGAAGAGTTAGATTTAAATTACTTAGCTCAAAAAGTGGGACTAATAGTAGAAGACATAGAAAAGCTTACAGAGGAGTATTTAGATGGACCATCTTCAATTCTCTTAGGATATGGAATGCAAAAGTATGAAAATGGCGGAAAGGCAGTTAGAGCTATTGATGCTTTATGTGGGATTTCAGGCTTTATTGGAGTTAAAGGCGGAGGAGTAAATTATGCAAACAAGCTTTATGGAGACATATTAAATTTAGATCCTTTTAATAGTGAAAGCTTTGGAGAAAATATAGAGTTTGAAACTAATGACCTTGCAAAGGTTTTAAGTGAAGGAAAGATTAAATTTGCAGTTATAACAAAGAGTAATCTTTTAAATCAATTAGCAGATGTAAAAAGGTTAAAAGAGGGACTCGGAAAAGTAGATTTTAAAGTATGCTTTGATTTATTTATGACAGATACAGCTGAAGAGGCAGATTTATTTATTCCAACTACAGGAACTTTAGAAAGTGAAGATCTTTTATTTAGCTCCATGACAAATCCTTATATAATTTATAAAGAGCAAGTATTAGAGCCAAAGGAAAAACTTATGGATGAATATTATTTCTTTAGAGAGGTAGCTAAGAGATTAAATATTAAGGATTATCCAGCTGTAAGTAAAAAGGAATATTTAAAAGAAGTTATAAAACCTTTAGGAGTTACTTTAGAAGAAGTAAGAGATGGATATATAACAAGAGAAATAAAAGTTCCTTGGGAAGATAGAAAGTTTAAAACTAAAAGTGGAAAGTTCCAGATTGGAAGTTTTAAAGTAGAAGAAAAAGAAGAGGAAAAAGGATATAGATTAATAACTACACATACAAAAGATAGTTTGTTTAGCCAACATTTTTTAGATATAGAAGAAATTTCAGAATTTTATATAAATAAAAGAGAAGCAGAAGGGTTAAATATAAAAGAAGGGGAAATCCTTTTATTAAAATCAAAAAATGGTGAGATAAAATCAAAATGCAAAATAAATGATGGTGTAAAGGATAATCTAGTTCTTATGCATGTAGGATGGTGGAAAAGAAGTGGAAATCCAAACTTTTTAACTCATTCAGTTTCATCAGATATTGGTGGACAAATAGCTTATAATGAAACTAGAATCTTTATAGAAAAAATCTAGAACCTAGAAGTAACAAAATGTTAATAAAAAAAATAATAAAAGCATAATTATCAAAAATGGAAATTATGATATTATTAAAGTAAGGAAAGCCATTAGATAATAGAAGGGAATGGTAGATATCAAGAAGACGATAGTAATAATAGTAAGCATAATAATATTAGGAGTTTTATTAATAATTCCAAGAACTTGGTTTGTAAGTAATAGTACACCAAAAGTTACTGTTCAAAATGATACAAACTTAACAGCGGGACCAGATTATATAAATACATTAACTTCTAATATAATAAAGGTTCAAGCGATTTCAGGGGATATGGGGAATACTATTGAATACACAATTAAGGACTTAATCACACAAAATGAAGCAAGTGAAATATTAAGTTCAGACAGTTCAGTTTTAGAGAATATAAAAATTGAAATGGAAAGTATAAAGAGTAATCATCCAAATACAGAAGCCACTGTTAATCAATGGATAGGAAATATAAATAAGATTCAAAGTTTAAATGCGGAAGCAATTCCTTATATTCAAAACTTTAATGAATCTGGTTTAACTAATGTCCAAAATGATATAACAAGTCTTTTTGGAGCAGAGTATAGTGAAATAAACGGATATAAAGTAAATCAAAATGCATATCAAGAAGCTTTAGCAGGAGAAACATATAAATATAATACAGCTAAAACTTATATTTCATAAAGAGAAAGCATAAGAAAGTTCAAAATTTCTTATGCTTTTTTTTATAGAGAAATATTTAGGTTAAGGTGAAACAATAAATTTAATAGTGGAAAACTCTTAAAATATATTAAAAAGAAAGGCACACTGCATATAAAGTGGACCCTATGTCAAGGACATTTTAAAAAAGAGCTATGCAACAAGAAGTT
>NZ_CAMTIG010000037.1 GCF_947072515.1 uncultured Clostridium sp. | reverse complement strand
GAGCAGAGGACTGAAAATCCTCGTGTCGCTGGTTCGATTCCAGCTCGAGCCACCATGGTATGGCGCTATGGCCAAGTGGTAAGGCATCGGTCTGCAAAACCTTGATCCCCAGTTCGAATCTGGGTGGCGCCTCCATTGAGGAAAACCTGTAAATTTATTTTACAGGTTTTTTATTTTCAAATAAATTGATTGAAAAGTGTTAAAAAATCCACAGAAAGAAAAGAAAAAACAAAAGTTATCCACAAAAATATGAAAAAATGTGGATAAAAGAATATATTATATAAGAAATAGTGGATTATTTTATAGAAGTGCATTTTCGATTAAGTGTAGTTTTTTTGTGTTACTAGAATAATGAGCGCGAATTCCTAAAGGAAATGTATAGTTTGGATAATCATGACCAAAAGGAACATCAAAGATTATTGGTATGTTTAATTTTTTCAACTTAGAAATTAAGAGTTCTTTTATATCAAAATTATCTGATTGATTAGAAACACAGTTAGTAAAATGTCCTAATAAAATTGCTCTACATTTTAAGATAGTTTTACATAGAAGAAGTTGAGAAATTAATCTATCCACGACATAAGGAGCTTCATTTATTTCTTCTAATAAAAGGATACTTGAAGATAAGTTAATTTCATAGCGAGTTCCGATAGATGAGCAAATGGTTGATAAATTACCGCCCATTAAAATACCAGTAGCACTTTTATTGTTAATTACAAAATTTTCCTTAAAATCGTAAGTAAATCCCTTGGAAGGATTTTGCATTAGATATTTTAATATCGGAAGTGTTTGTGAGTCTTTAGCAAAGTCAGACTTTATTAAAGGTCCATGGAAGGTAGGAATTTTATTTTGTGCAAAATAATTTAATAATAGTGTTATGTCACTATAACCACAGAAAAATTTAGCGTTTTTTTGAATTAATTTTATATCTAGATAAGGAAGCATTCTTATTGCTCCAAAGCCACCTCTAAAACAAATAATCCCATCTATTTTAGGGTCTTTAAACATTTCCATTAAGTCATTTGCACGATCAATATCATATCCAGCTAAATAGCCATATTTTTGGTATAGGGATTTGTTATAGCAAACATTAAAATTAAGTTTTTTAAATTCAGAGATATAGCTATCTATTGTAGAATCATCGCTACATCCAGATGGAGCAATTATTCCTATAGTAGAAGTAGGAGTTAATTTTTTTCCGATAAACATATAAACTCTCCTTTTATTATAAAATATATTACAAAAAAAGAGCTAACTCTGATAAATTGCTCTTTTAGTATAGTAATATGATATTTTTGTTAGGATGTTAAAATATTTTATCTAAACATATCTTTTTTATGAAGTATCCAGGCTGCTATTGTACATATAATAATTGTTAAAAACATTATTATAAAAAAGGTATGATTTGAATCAGTATTAAATGGAAAAACAACGTTCATTCCCATAATTCCACTGATCATAGTTGGAATGGACATTAATATTGTTACTGATGCTAATACTTTCATTACAATATTTAAGTTGTTTGAAATCACAGACGCAAAGAAATCCATAGTACTTGCAAGGATATTACTATATATTTCAGTCATTTCGATAGCTTGTTTATTTTCTATAATTACATCTTCTAATACATCTTTATCTTCCTCATATTTTTGAATAGTATCTAATTTAAGCATTTTTTCAAGAGTTATTTCATTTGCTTTTAGTGAAGTAGAAAAATAAACAAGCGATTTTTCTAAAGAATGAAGTTGAATAAGTTCTCTATTTTTCATAGATTTATGAAGACGTTTTTCTATCATGAGACTTTTTTTATCTATTTGTCTTAAGTAAAGTAAAAAATAAGTTGAAACTCTGCTAAGAATCTGTAATGTAAATCTAGATTTTTTATAAGTATAGAAAGACTTAATTTTACCATTAATGAAGTCAGTTAAAATTTTACTGTTTTTTAAGCATACCGTAACAAGTAAGTTTTCAGAGTGTATAATAGATAAAGGATATGTATCGTAGGTTAGAGAATTATCTTCCATCTCTGTAAAAGGTATATCTACTATTACGGATAGCATATTATTCTCTATATCAATACGGGATGTTTCCTCATCATCTAATGAAGCATTTAGAAATTCAAGAGGGATAGAAGTTTTTTTTGAAATTAATATGAGCTCTTCTTCAGATGGAGCCACTATGTTAATCCAACAACCTGGTTCGATATTTTCAAGTTGAATTAATCTTAAAGGCTTATCATCTATAGTTTTAAATATTTGTATCATGGTGTCCTCCAAAAATTTTTGTATAGATATATTTTACAACATAAAGTTAAAAATGAATAGTTTTTACTAATTGTTAAATATTTTATTATTGACTTTTTATTTTGTTAAAGAATTTTATAAAATGATTATAAATATTAAGGAAATAGATGATATTTTTAATATTTAGTTAAAAAAGAATAAAAATAATACATATTAGCTATGGAATAAAATCCTGTTTGTTAGTATAATCTCAATATAATATTAATTGCATTTAATCGGGGGATTTAATAATATGATGCATAGGGAAGTAGTCTCGAAAAGAAAAGCACCAGTTATAGCTATTAGTTTAATAATAATAACTTTTATGCTTTATATTCATGAGGGACTAAAATTAATAAAGTTTAAGGATAGTACTACTTTACAAATCTGGAATATTATAATTATGACTATTACTATTCTTATATTACTTGGGGAAATAATTTCATGCTACACTTCATACAAATATTCAATAATAGCAGACAAACTTATAGTGAATAAAATATTAGGACATAATGAGAGAAATTTGGCTAGCATAAGATTATCTAATATAAGGTATATTGGAGCAAAATCGGCTGCACCGAAGACGAAGTGTAAATCAGTAGGTTCATTTGTATGTAGTTTATTTAATCAAAAAGCATGTATTTGTATTTTTGAAAAAGAAGGAAAAGTTTATAAATTTGAGTTTGAACCTAGCGAAGAGTTTATCCATAGGGTAAATAGAGCCATGGTTTAAAATAAAAGCCTGTAATTACTTACAGGCTTTTATTATTGTAGAATTCAGTTTTAGTTTCATGAAGAAGAGTTTTGTTAATTATTAAATCTAGTCCTGTTAACGCTAAAGAAATACCAGCTTTTTTACACTGCTCTAATGCAAAGGGCTTAATTGTAGCATCAGCAAAATCAGTAGAACCATAAGAAATTTTTTCATCATCTGTTATACAAATATAAGAGTGAATTGTTGGAACGATTTTACTAATTGTACCGATACTTAATCCTGCTTTAGTTCCTACACTAGGTAGGATATTTATTATTCCAGCCTCTTTTAGATTATTATTTAATAATCTATTTAAGGTACTATTAGTTAATAATTCTTCATTTGGAGGTTCATAGAGAGAAATTTTAGATTCTATATTCATTAAATCACCTACAGTTTTTGCAACTAATTTAATTTTAGATTCACAAATTTCTGCTGTTTTAGTATTTTTAGCTCTAATATAGAATTTACCTTCTGAAGTTTTAGGAATTAAAAGTGGTGTTTCTCCACCTTTTGAAAGTATTGAATGAATTTCTACACCATCATCAAAACCTTTAGCTAAAGTATTTATTATATTGAAAGTTAGTAAAATAGCATCTAATGAATTATATTTTTCTTCATTTAAAAAACTTAATCCATCTTCTTTAGAAAAACTTATACTTAAAGGAATAATAGCAGATGAAGTTCCACTTTCAATAGTTTTAGTTTGTGGATGAACAACCATAACAACATCTATATCATCAAAAAGTCCTTGTTTAGCCATTAAGTTTTTAGTTCCACCTAAATATTCACCAGGACAACCGATTATAATAGAAGAACCATATTCCATATCAGTTACAGCATTGCCTAAACAAAGGCCTGCTAGGACTGATATAGATGATAATAGATTATGACCTGTTATATGACCCTTATTAGGAATGGCATCATATTCGCAAAGAAAACAAATTTTAGGATGACCAGTGCCTTTATAAGCATAGAAAGAGTTCTTTATATCTAAAATATCTTTTTCTATTGTGAAGTTATGTTTTTTTAAGATACTACTGATTAAAGAAGAAGCATATTGTTCTTTGTAACTTTCTTCAGGAGTATTATAAAGTTCATTACAAATTATCGATATGTCTTCTTCACAATGGTTAAGATAGGATTTTACTTTATGTTTCATAAGATTTCCTCCTAAATAAATAGTTTATTTTATTTTTACCAAAATTTTAAAAAATATTTATATAGTGTGATTATTAATTTAATAAGTGGGTAAGAATTTAAATAAAGATTTTGATTAAGGGGTGGACAAGTATGAAATTTAAAAATATAAAGATAGAAGAATTTAAAAATAAAGAAATAGAATATGAAAAAGATACAGTTTGTGCAATTTGTGGAAAGGCACATAAAACTGGTTTATCAGAAGACATTATTAATGGTATAATTATTAATGGTGAATATATTTGTCGAAATTGCGAACGAGAAATTGTAAACACTAGAGTTGAAGAAAATAGATATGATTATTTTATAGATAAGATAAAGGTAGTCATATATAAATAGAAGGGAACTAAATATATTATGAATAAAGGCTTATTTATTGCATTTGAAGGTGGAGAAGGATCAGGAAAATCAACAATGATTGAGAAGATATACCTTTGGTTAAAAGAAAAAGGATATGATTGTGTTACTACAAGAGAACCAGGAGGAATAAAAATATCAGAAAAGATAAGAGAAGTTATTTTAGATACTAATAATACAGAGATGGATGGAAGAACAGAGGCACTTTTATACGCTGCAGCAAGAAGACAACATCTAGTAGAAAAGGTATTACCAGCTTTAAACGAAGGAAAGATTGTTTTATGTGATAGATTTGTATTTTCATCATTAGCATATCAAGGACATGCTAGAGGAATTGGAATGGAAGAAGTATATAGAATAAATGAATTTGCTATAGATGGACACATGCCAGATATGTCAATTTTATTTGATATATCACCGGAAGTAGGACTAGAAAGAATAAGAAAAAATTCAGATAGAGAAGTAAATAGATTAGATTTAGAAGCGATAGATTTTCATAATAAAGTTAGAGAAGGGTATAATAACATTTATGAAAATAATAAGGAAAAAATGAAAAAAATTAATGCCGAAAATTCTATTGATGAAGTACTAAATGAATTAAAAACAATATTTACTGAACTACTTTAATTAGGTTAATAAGATATATTTATATATAGAAGTTTATGGTAAAATAGAATTAGGGTTAATTTATTTGTTGGAGGTGTTTTTTATGAAATTAGTTATTGCAATTGTAAATGATGAGGATTCTACTGATTTAATAGAAGCTTTAAATGAAAAGGGCTTTATGGTAACTAAGTTAGCTACCACTGGAGGATTCTTGAAGTCAGGAAATACTACACTTATGATAGGTGTAGAAAAGGAAAAGGCAGAAAATGTTATAGATATAATAAAAGAGATTTGCAAGAAACGTGAAGAAATAGTAGCAACACCGGCACCAATTACTGATGTAGCGGAGGTATATATGCAGTATCCAGTAGAAGTTACAGTTGGAGGTGCAACTGTTTTTGTATTAGATATAGATCAGTTTATAAAGATATAAGGAGAGACTTGTATTGGAAAAATACATTGGATATAAGAAAATAATAGATGGATTCAAAAAGAGAGCTGAAAATAAAACTCTATCTCATGCTCACATAATTGTGGGAGATGATGGAATAGGAAAAAGTAAGCTTGGAGATATATTTTCATCTTTAATTTTAGAGAAAGAAATGTTTAAACCACATGTAGATTCTATAGAGTATAAACCTAAGAAAGCTAGTATGGGAGTAGATGAAGTTAGAGAAATAATAGAGGAAGTTAATAAAAAACCTTATGAAGGAGACAAGAAGGTTATATTAATATATTCGGCTGAAAAGTTAACAATTCAGGCACAGAATGCGTTATTAAAAACTATTGAGGAACCACCAGAAGGTAGATTTATTATACTTTTAACTACATCATTAGAAGTGATATTAGAAACTATAAAATCTAGATGTCAAGTTTATAAATTAACACCATTATCTAAAGATGAAATGAAGGAATATATAGAAGAAAAATATGGAGAAAAAGATATTGAAAATTTTGCTCCAGCACTAGCTTATGCAAGAGGAATTCCAGGTAGGTTAGAAAAATTTTTGCATGATGATGAGTTACAAGAAATAAGAACGGTAGTATTAGAATTAATTAGAGAAATTAATGATAAGAATATAGAAAGTATCTTAAAATATGAGAATAAATTATTAAAATATAAAGATGAGAAAGAAGAACTATTAAGTATAATGGAAGGGTTTATCAGAGATATAATTATTTATAAAGAAGTAGATGATAAGCGATTTATAATAAATTCTGATAAAAATAAAGAAATAGAAGAACTTATGCAGATGATGTCTTATAAAAAATTAAATGGGATGATTGATGCTATTAAGATTGTAAGAAAAAATATAGATGCAGGTTCAAATTTCCAAATTACTTTGAATATTATGCTTATGAGTTTTTTGGAGGGATAATAGATGTTAAAAGTTATAGGTGTTAGATTTAAAAAAGCGGGGAAGATTTATTATTTTGATCCGCAAGAATTAAATGTAACGAAGGACAGTTATGTAATAGTAGAGACAGCAAGAGGAATAGAATTTGGGCAGTGCGTAATAAGTGAAAAGCAAATTGATGAGAGTGAAATAATTGCCCCTTTAAAAACTGTTATTAGAATAGCAGATGAAGAAGATAAAAAAAATCATGCAGAAAATAAAGCGAAAGAAGAAGAAGCTTTAAGAATATGTACTGAAAAGATATGGGATCATAAATTAGATATGAAACTTATAGATGTAGAGTATACATTTGATAATAATAAAGTAATATTTTATTTTACTGCAGATGGAAGAGTTGATTTTAGAGAATTAGTAAAGGATTTAGCAACTATTTTTAAAACAAGAATAGAGCTTAGACAAATTGGTGTAAGAGATGAAGCTAAAATGATAGGTGGACTTGGACCTTGTGGTAGACCTATGTGTTGTTCATCATTTTTAGGTGATTTTACATCAGTATCAATAAAAATGGCAAAAGAACAAAATCTATCTCTTAATCCAACTAAAATATCTGGGATATGTGGAAGACTTATGTGCTGCTTAAATTATGAGCAAAGTACGTATGAAGATATAAGAAAGAGATTACCACGAGTTGGTTCTATTGTAGAAACAGATCAAGGAACAGGTGAAGTAGTCCAAAATAATATAGTTAAAGAATCTGTTAAAGTAAAATTAAAAAATGGAGATGAAGAGTTCATTGAACAATTCAAAATAGAAAATATTAAAATGATTAAAGGTGACTATGAAGATGTTATTGATGATCATGATATAAAATTAGAAGTAGAGACTCCGGAAGATAAAAAATTAATAAAACAACTTATAAAAGAAAAATAGGAGGCATATTATGAAGGCGGTATTAAAAATTATAGGTATAGATAGTGCAACAGATATAAGAAAGACACAGAAAGCTATATCAAGTAATGCTGGAGTAATTGCAAGTGAAATAAGCAAAGCTAAAAAAGAAGCAGTAATAATATATAATGAAAATTATGTGAAAATAGAAAAGATAATTGATTCAATTGAAGAGCTTGGGTATATAGTAATATAATTCAGAAAAATATAAATTTTATAAAATTACTTTAAAACTGAAAAAAAACGTGATAAAATGAAGAAGGTATAATTACCAAAAAAAAGAGGAGGTGTTTTTTATGGCATTTGTAATTCAAGATTCATGCGTAAGCTGTGGAGCATGTGCAGCTGAGTGTCCTGTTAACGCTATAAGCCAAGGAGATACTCAATTCGTAATCGATGCTGATACTTGTATCGACTGTGGAAACTGTGCTAATGTTTGTCCAGTAGGAGCACCAGTACAAGAGTAGTATACAGAAAAAAAGATCGTTATAAGCGATCTTTTTTTTATTTAAATAATATTTAAATTGGATAATGGCGATAATAGTATCGTGTTTAGGAATGAAGAAGGAAGTGTTGATGAATTTATTAGAAAACTTTCTTCTTTTATTTTTTGGGAATTTTTAGTGAGTAATAGATATTGTTCTGGTCCCTTAAAAAGAAAAGAGTAGGGATTAAATTTATAATTCATAGGAATTATAATTTTCGGGTTTATAAGTTTTGCTAATTTATATGCGACTTTCCCATCTAGAGTAATATTCCCACCAATAGGCAAGAAAAGAATATCGCAGTCTTTGATTTTAGATAGAATGGATGGAGAAAGCATATGTCCTAGATATCCTAAATGGCATAAAGTTAAATTATCAATTTTATAGAGAAAAATTAGATTATTACCACGCTTTAAGCCTTGTAAGTTGTCACTATAAGAGGAAAATCCTTCAATGAATAAATTATCTTTTTCATATTTACCAGGATTTGAAATTATAGGAATGTTCTTATTAGAGAGTGAAAAACAATTAAATCTAAAATTTTCGGAGCTGAGAGTAATAATATTAGGAGTCGAGTCAGTTAAGTTACAAGAGTGAAATTTATTTATTGGATCGATAAGAATTCTCTTGCCAAGGGATGTTTTTATTAAAAAACTAGAATTACCAAGCCATGAAATAAAAATAAGAATCACCTCCATAAAGTTAATTATTAGTATCATTTCCATAAAAATAATAAAAAATTCTAAAAAACACATAATTTTATTGATTATATAGAGAAATAATATTAATATTAATATTAAAGGTCAAAGTAAGTCAAAAACAAAAGGAGCGTTTAACATGGCAAGATTAACAGATATAATAGAAAAGTTTATAAAAGAATTGATAATAAAAGACGAAAATCATCAAACACAAATACAAAGGAATGAATTAGCAGATCAATTTAGATGTGCACCTTCACAAATAAATTATGTGCTAACAACTAGGTTTACTTATGCAAAAGGATATGTTATTGAAAGTAAGCGTGGCGGTGGTGGACATATCATTATAAAAAGAATAAATCATACTTGTTCAGAAGATATAAAAAAATTAATAAAAGAGTCAATTGGCAGTAGTATAACATATCATAATGCAATAGCACTTTTAGATAACCTTTTAGAAATAGAACTTATTAATAAAAAGGAATATGAAATCATAAAAATAGCTATGAACGATAATACACTAATATCATCATCTGATAAAAATAAACTAAGATCAGATATTTTGAAGGGAATGGTAACAGTGATAATGGCTTAGGAGGGGTTTTATGATATGTGAGAATTGTAATAGGAGAGAGGCTATATTAAATTTTAGTAAAATAATGGATGGGGAAAATAGCAGTATATGGCTATGTGAAAAATGTGCGAAAGAATATGGTAAAGCTATATTTAGTGATGTACAAGAAGAGAAAGTAGAATATGTTTCATTTAATAATGTTTTAAGTATTTTATTTAATGATGAAACTAAAAAAAGAGAACAACTAAAGAAAGAGTGTCCTAATTGTGGAACAAAAGTTAATGAAATAGAAAAAGGAAAGCTATTAGGATGTGAAGAATGTTATAAAATATTTTTTAAAGAGATAGATATTTTAGTAGAAAAAGATAATATAATTAATGAGCATAGAGGATGTATTCCTAACAAGTTAGGAAATGAGATTGAACTAAAGAGAGAAGTAAAGCAATTAGAGAAAGAAATGGAGATTGCAGTTGCAATTGAGGCCTATGAAAAAGCAGCAGTAATAAGAGATAAAATTAAAGGTTTAAAGGATAAGTTTGATAGCAATATTGGGGAGGAAAGCTAGATTGATTACATTAATGAATAATAAAAATGTAATAAGCAGTAGTATTACATTATTTAGAAATGTGAAAGGATATAATTTCCCAATAGCAATGGAAGAAGAAATAGGAAGAGGATTAACAGAAGAATTAGTAGAAAAAAATTTAAGTATAAATAAAAATATAGAGGTTATAAGATTTTGGAAAGATGAATATAATTTTGAGAATCTAAAAGAACAACGAATTGTAAGAAATAAAACTCTTAAGAATAAGAATATAGTAGCAGTAATTCTAGATGAAAAAAATAATTTATCAATAATTATAAATGAAGAGGAACATTTAAGATTACAAATCACAAAAGGTGGATATAATATAGAAGAAATATACAGGTATGTAAGAGAATATGATGAAAAGTTAGAAAATGGAATAGACTATATGTTTAGTGAAACAATGGGATATCTAACGTCAAATATAAAGCATATAGGAACGGGAATAAAACTTGAAGTAATGCTTCATTTACCAATGCTAACTTTAAATGAAAAAATAAATAAGCTATTCTCACATAAAGATAAATCTATATTTACTATAGAAGGTAAGTATGGAGAAAGAGGAAAAGCATATGGAAGTATATATCTAGTAAAAAATATAACTACTACGGGAATATCTGAAGAAGATTTAATTGATGAATTTAAGACACTTCTTGAATATATAATTCAAGAAGAGGAAAAGGAAAGAAGAAGAGCTTTAAAGAAATATAAAAATGAAATATGGGATAAAATTTATAGAGCATATGGAATTTTAAAAGAAGCTAGAATTTTAGATTCAATAGAAGCATTAGATCTTTTATCATATGTAAGATTGGGTGTTGAATTAGGCATAATTGATATAGATATAAATACAATAGAAAAAGCTATGTTATTATCAAGAAATGCTTATGTTAGACAACATCTAGATGGTGAAACAAGTATAGATAAAATAAATAGAAAAAGAGCAGATATTATAAGGGTAGTTTTAAAGTAGATTACAATTTCATAAAAGAGTGAAAAGCTATATTAAATTCTGTAGAGGAGGAAAAATAACATATGAATGAAAGTAGATTTTCAGAAAGAACGGAAAAAGTTTTTTTAGAAGCGAGAAAAGAAACTGTTAATTTCAGACATGGATATATTGGTTCAGAACATATATTATTAGGAATTCTTAAGGAAGATGGATACTCAAAAGGGATATTAGAAAAAAATGGTGTAGACTATGAAAAAATTAAAAAGAGTGTCGATAAATACCTTGGAAGAGGAGAAATAGTAGTTCCTAAATCTGAATTGTTATTTACTCCAAGAACTAAAAATCTCATAGATGAAGCATTTAAAGAGGCAAAAAAATCATCTCATAAAAAAATAAATCCGGAACATTTATTATTATCAATATTAAAAGAAATAGATAGTGTTGCATATACAATGCTAAGTTTTGCTAAATTAAATATAGAAGAAATAAAAAATGATATAAAATTATTTTTAGAAAATGAAGTAGAAGAAGATGAAGATGATGATGACTTAGATGAAGAAAAAATGCCAATGTTAGTTAAGTATAGTACTAATTTAACGAGGCTTGCAAGAAAATCATCATTAGATCCGGTAATAGGAAGAAGTAAAGAAAATCAAAGAGTATTAGAAATTCTTTGTAGAAGAATAAAAAATAATCCTTGTTTGATAGGGGAACCAGGAGTTGGAAAGACAGCAGTTGTAGAAGGATTAGCACAAAGAATAGTAGATGGTAATGTTCCAGAAATCTTAAAGAAAAAACAAATTTACTCTTTAGATTTAACAAGTCTTATCGCAGGAGCAAAATATAGAGGTGAATTTGAAGACCGATTAAAAAAAGTAATGGCAGAAATAAAAGAAAATAAAAATATAATAATATTTATAGATGAGATTCATTCGATTATAGGTGCAGGTGGAGCAGAAGGAGCTATTGATGCTTCTAATATTCTAAAGCCATCTTTAGCTAGAGGAGATATTCAATGTGTTGGAGCAACTACTATAGATGAATATCGCAAACATATAGAAAAAGATGCAGCGTTAGAAAGAAGGTTTCAGTCAGTACTAGTTGAAGAACCGAATAATGAAGAAACTCTAGAAATTTTAAAGGGTGTAAAAGATAAGTATGAAGTACATCATAATGTCAAAATTACAGCAGAAGCATTGAATGCAGCTGTGAAGATGTCAGATAGATATGTATGTGATAGATTTATGCCAGATAAAGCAATTGACTTAATTGATGAAGCATCTTCAAAAGTAAGAATAGAAGCATTAATAGAACCACCAAATTTAAAAGAAATTGAAGAGAATATTTTAAAGATAAAAAAAGAAAAAGAAAGATGTATTTCAATACAAGAGTTTGAGAAAGCTGCAAAGCTTAGAGATAATGAAAGAAATTTACGAGATAAACTAGAAAACTTTACTGAAGAATGGAGCAAAAATAAAACAGATGAGGAACTAATTGTAGATAGAGAACAGATTGCAAAAGTAGTAGCTAGTTGGACTAATATACCAGTAGAAAAATTAACTGAAGAAGAGGGAGCTAAATTATTACACCTAGAGGATAATCTTCATAAAAGGGTAATAGGTCAAAATGAGGCTATTGAACTTGTTTCAAAGGCTGTTAGAAGGGCTAGAGTTGGACTTAAAAGTCCAAATAGACCAATAGGAAGCTTTATATTTCTAGGTCCTACAGGAGTTGGGAAAACTGAACTTAGTAAGGCATTGGCTGAAGCTATGTTTTCACATGAAAATAATATGATAAGAATAGATATGTCAGAATATATGGAAAAACATGCAGTATCAAAACTTATAGGAGCACCTCCAGGATATATAGGATATGAAGAAGGAGGGCAACTTACAGAAGCTGTAAGAAGAAAGCCATATAGTGTAATTTTATTAGATGAAATAGAAAAAGCACATCCAGATGTATTTAATATATTACTTCAGATTTTAGAAGATGGTAGATTAACTGATGGAAAAGGTAAAAGTGTAAACTTTAAAAATACAATAATAATAATGACATCAAATGTTGGTGCTCATAATATTAAAAAACAAAAAAATGTAGGTTTTTTTGCAGATGAAAATTGGAATAAAGAGTATGATTTAATGAAAGACAGTATATTATCAGAATTAAAAAATACATTTAAACCAGAATTTCTAAATAGAATAGATGATACTATAGTTTTCCATAAGCTTAGAAAAGAAGATATGCTAAATATTACTGAAATAATGCTTAAGGAAGTTAAAGAAAGATTAGATGAAAATGATATCTACATTAACTTTACTGCTGAAAGCAAAAATTACATTATAAATAAGTGTGATGTTAGAGAGTTTGGCGCTAGACCGTTAAGGAGAGTTATAACTAAAGAGGTGGAAGATAAAATTAGTGAAGAACTTTTAAAAGGCAAAATAAAAAGGCTAGAAGGCTACGAGGCAACAATTCAAGAAGATACATTAATATTTAAATAGAGAAATAAAAACTACCTTTTATAACTTTTAATAGATTTGGTAAAAATATATTAAGAGGGAGGGTAGTTTTTTATTTAATTAATATTGAAATGCAATAAATTAGTGATATAATATGAATTAACAGATACCCCCTAGGGGTAAAGGAGTGATTGTATGGAAAAAGAAATTAAGAATATAGATTTAATCATAATTGGGGGAGGACCAGCAGGTTTAACAGCAGGAATATATGCAGCTAGAGCAAAGATGGATATGTTACTTTTAGAGAATGAAATTGTTGGTGGTCAAATAAGAAACAGTTATTTGGTTGAAAATTACCCAGGATTTAAAAAAATATCAGGATCAGAATTATCGGATGCTATTCAAAGCCAAGCTGAGGAATGTGGAGCTAATATAGATGAATTTGATGTTATAGAAAGAGTTGAACTTTTAGATAATGATAAAACAGTAGAAACTGAAAGTTATATTTATAAACCTAGAGCAGTAATTATATCAACAGGAGCATCACCTAAAAAACTACCTGTAAAAGGAGAAAAAGAATTTTTAGGGAAAGGTGTACATTATTGTGCAGTTTGTGATGGAGCTATGTATGAAGGCAAAATAGTTGGAGTAGTAGGTGGTGGAAAAGCCGCATTAGAAGAAGCTATTTTCTTAACAAATTTTGCAGAAAAAGTTTATATAATTAGAAGACATGATTATTTTAATGGTGAGCAAGCTGTTATAGATGAAGTAATGAATAATCCTAAAATAGAAGTTCTTTTTAGCGAAGATTTAGTTTCTATTGAAGGAGCAGACTTTGTAAATAAAGTAATTATTAAAAATACAAAGTCAGGAGAGGAAAAAGAATTAGAACTTGAAGGAATATTTGGATATATAGGTACAGAGCCAAAAACAGAATTATTTAAAGCGTATATTCAAATGGATAAACAAGGATATATAAAAACAAATGAAAATATGCAAACTAATGTAAAAGGTGTTTATGCTGCAGGAGATGTTAGAATTAAAGAATTTAGACAAATAACTACAGCTGTAGCAGATGGTACTATTGCAGCATTAGATGCAGAAAAATATATAAAAGAACAAAAGAAATAGGAGTGATTTAATATGGTAAAAGTTTATTCAACATCATGGTGTCCAGGATGTATTAAGTTAAAAAAATATTTAGATATGAATAATGTAGAATATTCAACAGTAAATGTTGCTGATGCACAAGAAGATAGATTAGAAGTTATTAAAGTTTCAGGACAAAAGACAGTTCCAGTATTAGATTTTAATGGAGAAGTTATAGTTGGTTTTGATAAGAAAAAAATAGATACTTTAATAAAGACAGTAAAATAGATAAATAAAGAGAATAAAAAATATATATAATAAAATTTACTTATAAGGTGTATTAAATATTTAGATTGGAAACAATAAAGTTTGAATCTAATATTTAATACACTTTTTTGTTAAAAAAATTTAACAGTATTATAACATTATTTAAAATTGCAGCAATAAGTGCTTCATTTTTGGATAATATCATATAAGTATAGTCCGCAAGAGGAGGAGTTTAGATGAATAAAAAAATGAAGATTATAGTTGTTTTTTTGTTTGTAGCATTAATTGGAATAGTATATGTGGCAATAAATGCTAAAAGATATAATGAAGTTGGAAGACAGAAAACGATAACAATAAGTGGATCGACGGCATTACTTCCATTAATGGATCAATCTAAAATTGAGTTTGATAAACAACATCCAGATTATATTATAAATGTTCAAGGTGGTGGATCTGGAACAGGATTGAATCAAGTTTTAGATGGAACTGTAAATATAGGTAATTCAGATATGTTTGCTGAAGAGAAATTAAATGAGGCGCAATCAGGGGAATTACAAAATCATAATGTTGTAGGAGAAAGATTTGTAATAGCTAGTGGAAAAGGTGTTGGAGTAGACAGTTTAACAGTGGAGCAAATAAGAGATATATTCTCAGGAAAAGTAACAAACTGGAACCAAGTTGGTGGAAAGAATATACCGATATTAGTTATACATAGACCAGGGTCTTCAGGAACTAGAAATACATTTACCGATACAGTTATGGGGGGAGATAAATCTTTAGAGAATAATGCAATAGGAACAGTTCAAGATAGTAATGGAGCTGTATTAAAAACTATTGAATCTAATCCAGGAGCAATCAGTTATTTAGGATATGCTTATACAAATAGTGATGAAGCAAAAAATACATTAAATGTAATTAAGATAAATGGCTATAGTGCATCAGTTAAAGATATAGAAGATGGAAAATATCCATTCTGGTCTTTTGGACATATGTATACAAAAGGAGATGCTACAGGGCTTGCAAAAGAATTCATTGATTATGTTACAAGTGAAGAAAATGCTAAGTATGTAGAACAATTGGGTTATATACCTATTCAAAATCTAAAAGATAAAGAACAAAGGTAGGATAAAGGATGAAAGAAAGAAGTTTTAAAGAGAAACTGATAAATGATTATATGGGAAAATGGTTCACAACCATGTGTGGGCTATTAATAATTGTTGTAACGATAGCAATAATATTTTTTATTGGGTCAAAAGGAATTCAATCATTTACAAAAAGTCATATTAATGTTTTTGATTTTATATTTAGTAGTAATTGGGATCCAAAAGGTAGTCCAGCAACATTTGGAGTTTTAGATTTTATAGTTGGATCAGTAGCAGTATCATTAGGAGCATTAATAATAAGTGCACCAATTGCAATAGCACTAGCAGTTTTTGTTAATGTAGTATCTAAAAAGTTAGGAGAAAATCTTATAAAACCATCTTTAGAAGTATTAGTTGGAATACCTTCAGTAGTTTATGGATGGGTTGGATTAATGGTTTTAGTACCATTTATAAAAAATCATTTTGGAGGAATAGGGTTTTCACTTTTAGCAGGAGTTCTAGTTCTTTCGTTAATGATATTACCGACTATAGCTACTTTAGCAATAGATGCAATAAAGGTAGTACCTAAAAATCATATAGAGGCATCATATGGATTAGGAGCTACAAGATGGCAAACAATTAAAAATGTTTTGATACCAGAAGCAAAAACGGGAATACTAACAGGTGTAGTATTAGGACTTGCAAGAGCATTTGGGGAAGCATTAGCAGTACAAATGGTAATAGGAAATACAATTAAAATGCCAGGAAGTTTAACTGATTCTATGTCAACACTAACAAGTATCTTGACTATGGATATAACAAATACGGTTACTGGAAGTGCATGGAATAACGCGCTATGGAGTATGGCATTTATTCTGTTAATAATTTCATTTATATTTATCTTACTAATAAGATTAATAGAAAGGAAGGGGCAATTGAAATGATAAAACCAAAAACAGCAGATAAAATTGCAACAGTAGTATTGTATTCTATTAGTATATTTGTAGTTGTTGTATTAGCAAGTTTTGTTTTATATATATTTTATAAGGGGTTAAGAATGATAACACCAAGTTTTATCTTTGGAAGTCCAAAGGTTACAGAAGCTGGTGGAGGAATTGGACCAGAAATATTTAACTCATTATATATGCTAGTAATTTCATTAATAATAACTGTTCCTATAGGAGTTGGAGCAGGAATTTATTTAGCTGAGTACGCTAAAGAAGGAATTATTATAAAAATCATAAGATTAAGCTTAGAGGCAATGGCTTCATTACCTTCAATAGTAATTGGGATGTTTGGATTATTAGTTTTTGTTAATATGGCTGGATTTGGATATTCAATCTTAGCAGGAGCATTATCAGTAAGTATATTAAATATTCCTATAATAACTAGAATTTCAGAGAGTGCGATAAGAAATGCATCAGGTAGAGTTAAAGAGGCATCCTTAGCTTTAGGAATTTCAAAGTGGCAAACTATAATGAATGTAATTATTCCAACAGCAACAAAAGAAATAATTACAGGAGTTATATTAGCAGCAGGAAGAATATTTGGAGAAGCAGCAGCACTTTTATATACAGCTGGACTAAGTTCAGCAGGGGTTAATTTTAATCATTTTAGTTTTGTAAATCAAACTTCAGCATTTTCCTTATTAAGACCAGCAGAAACATTAGCAGTTCATATTTGGTATCTTAATGCTGAAGGGATAGTTCCAGATGCAGCACAAATAATAAATGGAACAGCAGCAGTCTTAGTAATAATAGTATTAATATTTAATTTTACAGCAAGACTTATAAGTAAAAGATTAGAAAGATCTATGGAGGGATAGAAGCGGTATGGAAATTATAGAAACAAAGGATTTGAACTTATATTATGGAACTCATAGAGCATTAAAAGATATAAATATAAGTTTTAAGAAAAATGAAGTAACGGCACTAATAGGACCATCAGGATGTGGAAAATCTACATTTTTAAGAACTTTAAATAGAATGAATGATTTAATTGATAGTGTTAAAATTCAAGGAAAAGTATTTTTTGAAGGTGAGAATATCTTTGAAGATTATGATGAGATAACACTTAGAAAAAGAGTTGGAATGGTTTTTCAAAAACCAAATCCATTTCCAATGAGTATATATGATAATGTAGCATATGGGCCAAGAATTCATGGAATAAAAGATAAAAAAACTTTAGATGAAATAGTAGAAAAAAGTTTAAAAGGGGCAGCTCTTTGGGAAGAAACAAAGGATAGGTTAAAAAAATCTGCAATGGGACTTTCAGGAGGACAGCAACAAAGACTTTGTATAGCAAGAACGTTAGCAATATCACCAGAAGTAATACTTATGGATGAACCAACTTCAGCATTGGATCCAATTTCAACAGGAAAAGTAGAAGAATTAATATCGACATTAAAAAAGGATTATACAGTTATAATAGTTACACACAATATGCAACAAGCTGGAAGAATTGCAGATAAAACAGCATTCTTTTTAAGTGGGGAAGTCATAGAGTACGGTAAAACAGAAGATATATTTTATAAACCAGAAGATAAAAGAACTGAAGATTATATAACAGGAAGATTCGGTTAAAGGAGAAAACTATGAAGAAAGAAGTTCAAAAATTAAAAATAAATGCAATTAATAGTAAGTTAAAGTATATGTCTGAATTAGTATTAAATCATTTAGAAGGAACAATGACAGCAATTCATATAAATGATAAAGAATTAGCAAAATCGTGTATGGAAAATGATAATGAAATAGATAAACTTCAAAAAGAAATAGAAGAGGATTGTATTAAGTTCATAGCAACGGAACAACCTTTGGCTAAAGATTTAAGAAGAGTATTTACAGCTTCGAAAATAGTAACAGACTTAGAAAGAATGGCTGACTTAGTAGTTGATATTTGCAAAGTTGTTTATAAAGGGGATTTTACAAAGTTTATAGATGAAGCTAATGGAATTTGGGATATGGAAAAAGAAATAAAAAATATGTTAACACTAGCTATGGATGCATATTTAGAGAGAGATACAAGTTCGGCATATGATATATGTAAACTAGATGATAACATAGATAAACTTTATAAAGAAGTATTTAAAAATACTTTACAATATGTAAAAAATAATGAAAGTGATGTAGAACTTGGTACACAAATATTGTTTGTAAGCAAGTATTTAGAACGAATAGGCGATCATATAACTAATATATGTGAGTGGATTATTTTTAGTAAAACCGGTGAATATGTAGACTTAAATGAATAATTTATATAGCCAGAGTATTAAAATTAATTAATACTCTAGCTGTTATATTAAAAAAATTTAATATTTATTGCTATATATTTTTTTGCACGGTACAATTAATTCATGAAACTTATTTTAAATTCTACAGTGAAGAAGGAGACGTCATGAATTTAAACACGTTAGACAAACAAAGGATAAAGGAGTTTTGCAAAAAAGAGATAATACTTATAATAGCTGTAATACTAGCTATTATTTCATCTTTTATATCACCTCCAAAACTGAGTTATATCAATTTTAAAGTTTTAGTATTATTATTTAATTTAATGGTCGTAGTAACGGCATTAAAAAGATTTAAATTTTTAGATTATATAGGAACTAAATTATTACATAAAGATAAAAGTTTAAGAGGTGTTTACCTTATAATGATATGCTTGACTTTCTTTAGTTCAATGCTTATAACGGATGATGTAGCATTAATTACATTTGTACCACTTAGTTTAATTTTAGCTAAGAAGGCTAACTTTAATCCAACAAAGCTTATAATTTTTCAAACTATAGCAGCTATTGTTGGGTGTTCGTTAACACCGATGGGAAGTTCACAAAATTTATATATATACACACATTTTAATTTAACAGATAAACAATTTTTTAGTGTGACTATTCCAATAACGATAATTGCTTTTATAGTTTTATTATTTCTTGTATTTACACAAAAAAATAGAAATTTAAATGTAACTATAAAAGAAGTTAAAATCGATAAAAAAAGCATGATAGTAGTTTATGGAATATTATTCTTAATAGTATTAGGATCTGTGTTTCATTTAGTAAATTATCAAATAGCATTTATAGTAGTAATATTAGTGACGTTGATAATAGATAAAAAATTATTTTTAGAAGTAGATTATTCACTGATTTTAACATTTACTGCATTTTTTATTTTTATAGGAAATATATCAGCGATACCAGAAGTGAAGAAAATTATTTCAAGCTTTTTAGTTAATGATATTCATACATATTTTATTGCGCTAGGATTAAGCCAATTTATTAGTAATGTTCCAACAACATTATTATTATCACCATTTACGCATAAATATGTAGCACTAATATATGGTGTAAATAATGGTGGATTATTCTCATTGATAGGTTCAATGGCGAGTATAATATCATATAAATTTGCAATAAGTAGTGGTGAGACTAAAACAGGAACATATATAAAAACATTTGCATTATATAGCTTAGTGATGTTAATTGTACTAATTCCAGCATCTATTTTGCTTATGAAATTTATATAATTAAATTTAAATATTATAATAAAAAAAGATGCCAATTGGCATCTTTTTTTATGCTTCTGATAAAGCCTTATCTATAGCAGGTTTATCAAATCCTATAATGAATGTACCATTTATATCAAGAACAGGTACTCCCATTTGTTTAGAACCTTTAACCATTTCTTCTCTAGCTTCCATGTCATCTTGTACGTTAAGTTCTGTGTAATCAACACCTTTACTTTTTAAATAGCTTTTAGCTTTTACGCACCATGGACAAGAATCAGTTGTGTAAACTTTAACCATCATAAGTAACCTCCTTAAATTGAGTATATAATAAGTAATTTTACTCTAAAAAAGTTATGTGTTCAAGGTAATAAATACCTATTCAATGGAGTTTGAATCACTTATATTAGAATTAAGTAATAAATTTTCTGATTCATCCTTATTTTGATTCGTATCAAAAGATTGACTTATGTTTGTTTGCATGGGAGTTTTTAAAGGATTTTCTACAATTGGATTTAATGGATTGAGTAGATTTATTTTATTAAACATAGTGCAACCTCCTAAATAGTTGTATAATTATTATTTGTATAAAGAAAGAAAAATATTCAAATAATAAAATAAAAGTGTCTAGTGGTCTAGACAACTATATAGATAATAGATATAATAGAATTAGGAGGAAAACTTATGATAGATAAAAATAGTCCAATACCTGCATATTATCAATTAAAAGAAGAAATAAGAGATAAAATAGCAAAAGGAGTTTGGAAAACTAATGAATGTATTGCAAGTGAGAGAGAATTAGTTGAGCAATACGAAGTAAGTAGAATGACAGTAAGGCAAGCGTTAGGGGAATTAGTTCAAGAGGGGCTTTTAGTAAGAGAAAAGGGAAAAGGCACTTTTGTTTGTGAACCTAAGGTAAAGCAAAAAGATGTTATGAGTTTTACAGATATCATAAGAAAATCAGGAAGAGAGCTGAAAACACAAATTTTAGAATTTGAAATGATAGCTATACCAGAAGAGCTTTCTGATACTCTAAATGTTGAAAAAGTATATAAAATAAATAGAATGAGAAAAGTTGACAATGAGTGTATTGCTAACGAAATAGTACATATTCCAGTTGATAAAATATCAAACTTAGAAAAAGATATGTTAAAGGGTTCTTTGTTTGAAGTGTTAGAAGCGAAAGGATATATGATAGATCATTCTGAATCAGAAATAACAGCAATTGTTATGGATGAATATTATAAGAATTTATTTGATGTAAATGAGGTTATACCATTAATAAAAACTTATGGGAAGACTTTAGATAGTAATGGAAATATACTTTTTATAGAAGAATCAGTTTATAGATCTGATAAGTATATTTTAGAAGTTAATATTTCAAGAAGAGAGGGGATTTTAAAATGAGATTAATAGTAGTAAAAAATTATGATGAAATGAGTAAAGTTGGAGCTGAGGAAATGGCTTCAGTAATAAAGGAAAATCCAAAGGCAATATTAGGATTAGCAACTGGAGGAACTCCAGAAGGTATGTATAAAGAATTAATTAGAATGAATAAAGATGGTGAAATAGATTTTAAAGATATAACATCAGTTAATTTAGATGAATATGTAGGACTTCAAGGAGATCATCCACAAAGCTATAGATACTTTATGAATACTCATTTATTAGATTATATCAATATAGATAAAACAAAAACTTTTGTACCAAATGGTTTAGCAAAAGATATAAATGAAGAAGGTAGAAAATATGATCAAATGATTGATAACCTAGGTGGAATAGATATTCAATTATTAGGAGTTGGAACTAACGGCCATATTGCGTTTAATGAACCAGATGGAGAATTAGTTGCAGGAACACATTTAACAGGTTTAACTCAAAGTACAATAGATTCTAACTCAAGATATTTTGAATCAGCTGATGAAGTTCCAAAAACAGCTATAACAATGGGACTTGGACAAATAATGAAATCAAAGAAAATTTTATTATTAGCAAGTGGAGAAAATAAAGCAGAAGCAATGAAAGAATTATTTAGTGGGAAAATAGGAACAAGTTGTCCTGTAACTATGCTACAAATGCATAAAGATGTTACAGTAGTTTTAGATGAAGCAGCTGCTAAACTAATTAATAGATAATTAATTTGGAAAAATAAAGAAACTTTTAGAGGGAGAAATGTATTGAAGTACATTTCTTTTTTTTAGAAGAAATTTAAGTATGGAAAATACTATTAAGAATAAGCATAGATTTATAGAAAATCATTAAAATATAATTATATAAATTTACAAATTAAATTTATATAATGGAATAAATAAGATATAATTAAATAATAGAATAAAAATTGTTTATTTTATTAATTAATTTGTGAAGGGTGGTTTTATGGCTAAAATAAAATCAGTATTCACTTGCCAAAAATGTGGATATGAAAGTCCGAAATGGTTAGGTAAGTGTCCAGACTGTAATGAATGGAATACATTTGTAGAAGAGATAAAAGATCAAAAAGCAATAACAAAGACACAAATAGCTAAAGCTATTACTATAGACAATATGCCTAAAAGTATTAAAGAAATTAAATCTGGAGAGAGAGAAAGATTAGATACAGGATTAAAAGAGCTAAATAGAGTTCTTGGTGGAGGATTAGTAAGAGGTTCTCTTACACTTATTTCAGGAGATCCTGGTATTGGAAAATCAACACTACTGTTACAAACAGCTAGTAATATTTCAGATAAGTATGGAAAAGTTTTATATGTTTCAGGAGAAGAATCGGAAGAGCAAATAAAAATAAGGGGAGATAGATTAGGAGTTAAGTCAGATGAGTTATTTATAATATCGGAAACTAATCTAGATAAAGTTGAAGTATACATTGATCAACTAGAACCTAAGTTTGTAATTATTGATTCTATTCAAACTATATATAAAGAAAGTGTAACATCAGCTCCGGGAAGTGTATCGCAAGTTAAGGAGTGCTCGAATCAATTGATGAGAATAGGGAAGAATAAAAATATTCCTTTATTTATAGTTGCTCATGTAACTAAACAAGGAGAGCTTGCAGGACCAAGAGTACTAGAGCATATGGTAGATACAGTATTACATTTTTCAGGAGAAAGAACAGAGGAATTTAGAATACTTCGTACTATGAAAAATAGATTTGGAACAACTAGTGAAATTGGTGTTTTTGAAATGAGACAAGAGGGATTAACAGAAGTATATGATCCATCGAGTATCTTTCTAGAAGACACTAATTTTAATCAAGAAGGCTCAGTAGTAATAGGAATTATGGAAGGGTCGAGACCAATTCTTGTAGAAATTCAAGCACTTGTAACTGAAACGAAGGCAGTAATGCCAAGAAGAACTGCAGTTGGAATAGATAATCAAAGGTTGAGTCTGATTTTAGCAGTATTAGAAAAGAAATTAAAAGTTCCTTTTTATAACTGCGATGTATATGTGAATGTGGTTGGCGGTCTTAATATTGATGGAACAACAGCAGATTTAGGGTTATCAATGGCCTTAATTTCAAGTTTGAAAAATCAAACAATAAATCTTCCTAAATCATTAGTAATTGGAGAGGTTGGGTTAACAGGAGAAATAAGACCCATAACAGCAGCCGAAAGATTGGTTAATGAAGCAGAAAAGATGGGGTTTGAAAATATAGTAGTTCCATGGAGAAATAAAGATAAACTTAATGGAAGAAAAGTGAATATAATAGGTGTAAATAATATAAGAGAAGCAATGAAAAAGATTTTTTAAAATAGGTGAGTAAGTATTATGAGATTAGAAAGAGATTTAGAAATAAAAAAAATACTTAAGATGATGTGCCCGGGAACGCCTTTAAGAGAAGGGCTTGAAAATATTCTTAGAGCTAAAACAGGTGGGTTGATTGTTTTAGGTGATACTGAAGACGTTATGGAAATTGTAGATGGTGGATTTAAAATAAATGCAGATTATTCCCCAGCATATGTATATGAATTAGCTAAAATGGATGGGGCTATAGTTTTAAGCAAAGATTTAAAAAGGATAGTATGTGCAAATGCACAATTATTACCTAGTGCTACAATTCCAACAGTAGAAACTGGTACGAGGCATAGAACAGCACAAAGAGTAGCTAGACAGACTAATAAAGTAGTGGTAGCAATATCTCAAAGAAGAAATATAATAACAGTATATAAAGGTGATATAAAATATGTTTTACGAGATAGTAGTGTTATTTTAGGAAGATCAAATCAAGCAATACAAACATTAGAGAAATATGTATCTGTATTAGATAGAGTTATAAATAATTTGAATCTTCTAGAATTTCAGGATTTAACAACACTTTTTGATGTTGTTACGGCTATACAACGAACTGAAATGGTTATGAGAATAGTTGAGGAAATACGAGTATATATTTTAGAGTTAGGAAATGAAGGTAGACTCATTTCAATGCAATTAAATGAACTTATAAGGTATGTTGAAAGAGATGGGATTCTTCTAATACGAGATTACTGTTATTATGAAGATGAATTCAATGATATATATGATGCAATACAAAAGCTAACATCAGAGGAACTTATAGATTTAGAAGCAATAGCGAGAACTTTAGGACATGGATATACAGTACTTGCAGATACGTTAATTTCACCAAAAGGTTATAGAATTTTAAGTAAGATACCGAGAATTCCATCAACTGTAATAGAAAATTTAATAAAGCATTTTGGAAGTTTTAATCAAATTATAAATGCTGAAATAGAAGAATTAGATTTAGTAGAAGGAATTGGTGAAGCTAGAGCTAGAGCTATAAGAAACGGTCTTAGAAGAATAAATGAACAAATTTCATTAAAAGCTGAATTATAAAAAAATTTTAGCACATAATAAAAACGATACTTAGAAAAATCCAAGTATCGTTTTTATATTATCTAAAATTAAATTTGCCTAAGGTATTAACTTTTTGATTTTCTTTAATAAGAACATCATAGAGATTAATATTTAAACTGTTACAAAGAGAGGTTAGATAAAATAAATTATTTCCCATTTCACCTTCAATAATTTCTCTACAATTAGGGCATAGTGTACCTTCTAGATGAGATTTAAAACATTCTTGTAAGCAGTCTAAACTATCTTCATCAGAAGGTATATATTGTTTTGTAGCAGAAATTTTTATACAACCACAGTTAGTAACAGCTTTCATAATTGCTCTATTAACTCTAGCACTAGATTCTGTAAATTTACTAGAGATATCTAGAATACTTTTATGTCTTATTAAAGAAGTTTCTACAGAATCTTGAAATTCATCAAATATTATATCTTTCATATAATCACCCCTTAATAATTGATTGAAATTTAGGTAATAGATGTTAATAAGAAAAGTTACTTCTCTTATTGGTATGATATACTAGGAAATTTAAAAAATATAGGGGGTATTGTCTAATAAAATAAAAATCGTATAAGAAAACTCTTTTTAAGAAAATCTTAATGTCAAATAGAAGTTCTAATGATATACTTAAAATAATAGTAACTTTATTAACAATTAAAAATAAGTATTAATAAAGTTATTGTGGTAATAATTAAATACGAGGAGGTGACAAGGATGCTAAAAAAATTAATGAGAGGAATTCTTACTCTTATAGGTCTTCTTTTAGGTTATATAATAGGAGATGCAGTTTTAAAAATTGAAGCTGTTAGAGAAATCAGTTATTTTTCAACAACTTTAGGTTCGGTATTATTTCTTATTTTTATTTCTTTATTATTTGGTATTATTCTATTTGCTATATCACCATATATATATACCCTAGTTAATAATCTTATGGATTATGCAGAAGGAAATATGAAAAGTGTTTCAATAACTGAAATAATTTATGGTGCAATAGGTGCATTAGTTTTATTAATAATAACTTATTTCTTCGGGAAACCATTAAGTAATATTTATTTAATAGGACCATTATTATATACTTTATTAAATATAATAGCGGCATTATTAGGTATGAAAATAATGGTTAGTAAAAAAGATGACATAAATAGCATGCTTTTATCAATTAAGAAAACAAGTAAGGAAAGACCTTTATTAAAAGAGAAAAAAGAAAAACCTGTAAAAATAACAAAAGGTTATAAATCAATACCAAAGGTTTTAGATACATCTGTAATCATTGATGGAAGAATATATGATATATGCCAAACAGGATTTATTGAGGGTCCACTTATAATACCAAGCTTTGTATTAGATGAGTTAAGACATATTTCAGATTCATCTGATTCTTTAAAAAGAGTTAGAGGTAGAAGAGGATTAGATATTTTAAATCAAATACAAAAAGAAATTGATATTGAAACGCAAATTTGGGAAGGTGATTTTCCTAAGATAGCTGAAGTAGATGCAAAACTTTTAAAGTTAGCACAAACTTTAGGTGGAAAGGTAATTACTAATGACTATAATTTAAATAAAGTGGCAGAAGTGCAGGGTGTTCCTGTTTTAAATATTAATGAACTTTCAAATGCTATAAAACCTGTAGTTATACCAGGAGAAGAAATGGTAGTTGAAGTAGTTAAAGACGGAAAAGAACAGACACAAGGAGTTGCATATTTAGATGATGGAACTATGATAGTAGTAGAAGGTGGTAGAAAACATATGAACAAAACTATTACAGTATTAGTAACATCTGTGCTTCAAACTGCAGCAGGAAGAATGATTTTTGCAAAGCCTAAAGAATAGGAGATTTATAAAATGAATAGTGCAATAATATTAGCAGGTGGAAGAGGGAAGAGAATGAACTCTGATATCAGCAAACAGTATATAGAAATAAATGAAAAACCAATTCTATATTACACTATAAAAAAGTTTATGAATTGCAAAGAAATAGATGAAATTATAGTAGTTGTGCCAAAAGATGAGATAGGCTATTGTAAAGAAAAAATAATAGATAAATATGATTTGAAAATCAAAAGTATAGTTGAAGGTGGAAAAGAAAGAAAAGACTCTGTTTTAAATGGATTAAGATCTATAGATAAAACGGATATTGTACTAATTCATGATGGAGCAAGACCTTTTTTTAGTGAAAACTTAATCTTAGATGGGATTAAATTTGCTAAACTTTATAAAAGTGCAGCTCCAGGAGTAATGCCAAAAGATACTATAAAAATAAAAGATAAAGAGTGTTTTTCAAAAAAAACTTTAAATAGAGCAGAACTTGTAGCAATACAAACACCGCAAATATTCGATTATGATCTAATATTGAATTGCCATGAGAGGATTGATAAAGAACATATAGAAGTAACAGATGATACATCTGTTGTTGAAAAGTATGGGCATAAGGTATATCTTTATGAAGGTGAGTATACAAATATAAAAATTACTACACCAGAAGATTTAGTACTTGCAGAATTTTTATCAAAAACTAATATTTAGAATCATTGACAGAGAAAACTATAAAAGATATAATTAAAAATCATAACTTTATATTATTACATTGAAGAAGAATAGTAAAAATCGTCTTTTCAGAGAGAAAATCCATAGGCTGGAAGATTTTCAAATAGATTTTGAACCAGCTTTGGAGTAAATAGAAAACTATCGGTTTAATACCGTTATCATTATTAAAGAAATAAATTTAGGTGGTACCGCGATATAAGTCGCCCTATATGTAAAAATATAGGGGGGCTTTTTTTATAGACAAGATTTTAGGAGGATTTTATAATTATGAAAATGTCAAATATGCTAATAGCAACACTAAGAGAAGTTCCAGCAGAAGCAGAAATAGCAAGTCATCAATTAATGATAAGAGCAGGATTAATAAGAAAAATGACTTCAGGAATATATAATCATTTACCATTAGGAATTAAGGTTCTTAAAAATGTTGAAGAAATAATCAGAGAAGAAATGGAAGATAAGGGTGCTCAAGAATTACTTTGTTCTGCGATTATTCCAGCCGAATTATGGCAAGAATCAGGAAGATGGGATGCTTATGGAGCAGAAATGTTTAGAGTAAAAGATAGGGGCTCAAGAGACTATTGCTTAGGACCAACTCATGAAGAGGTTTTTACAAGTATAGTTAAAAATGAAGTTAAATCATATAAGCAATTACCAATAAATCTTTATCAAATTCAAACTAAATATAGAGATGAAAGAAGACCAAGATTTGGAGTTATGAGATCAAGAGAATTCATAATGAAAGATGCTTATAGTTTTGATAGAAATCAAGAGGGATTAGATTTAGCATTTAATAAAATGCATGATGCATATGTTAATATATTTAATAGATGTGGATTAGATGCTAAAGGTGTTGAAGCGGATTCAGGTGCAATTGGAGGATCGAATTCAATTGAATTCATGGTTAAATCAGAAGTTGGAGAAGATGATGTAGTATTCTGTACTTCATGTGATTACGCAGCTAATATGGAAAAGGCTGAAGCGATGCCAGAAAAAATGTTAGAAGAAGCTATGGAAGAAATGAAAAAAATAGAAACTCCAGACAGCAGAACTATTGAAGAAGTTTCAAACTTTTTAAATGTTGATGCAAAAAAGACAGTTAAAACATTATTATATAATGTTGATGGAAAATGTATAGCTGTTTTAGTAAGAGGAGATAGAGAAGTAAATGAAGTTAAAGTAGCTAATGCTGCTAATGCTGAAACAGATATAGAATTAGCTAGTCATGAGCAAGTTATGGAAGCTACAAATGCACAAACAGGATTTGCAGGACCAGTAGGAATAAAAGTAGATCTAATGCTAGTTGATGCAGAAGTTAAAAATATGAATAATATAGTTGTAGGAGCTAACGAAACTGGATATCACTTAACTGGTGTTAATTATGGAAGAGATTTTGAAGGAACAATTGGAGATTTCAGAAATGTAGAAGAAGGTGAAGTTTGTCCGAAATGTGGTGGTAAAATTACTATTGCTAGAGGAACAGAAGTTGGACATATCTTCAAATTAGGAACTAAGTATTCAGAAGCTATGGATGCAAAGTTTATAGATGAAGATGGTAAAGAAAAACCATTTATAATGGGTTGCTATGGTATAGGAGTAACAAGAACTGTTGCATCAATAGTAGAACAACATCATGATGAAAATGGTATTATATGGCCATTAGAAGTGGCACCATATAAAGTATCAGTTATAGCTGTTAACTCAAAAGATGAAGAGCAAATGAGAGTTGCAGAAGAAATTTACAACAACTTAAAATCATTAGGGCTAGATGTTCTATTTGATGATAGAAAAGAGAGAGCTGGAGTTAAATTTAAAGATTCAGAGCTTATGGGAATTCCAATGAGAGTAGTTGTTGGTAAAAGAGTAACTGAAAATGAAGTGGAATTTAGATTAAGAACAAGTGCTGATAATGAAATAATAAAAGTAGATGCAGTTGAAGAAAGAATAAGAGAAGAGTTTAAAAAGAATGGTCTTAAATTAAGATAGGATAATAGGAGGAAAGGTATGAAGTTATATAATACGTTAACTAGACAAAAAGAAGAATTCAAGCCGATTACCCCAGGCGAAGTTAAGATGTATGTTTGTGGACCTACTGTATATAATTTTTTCCATATAGGAAATGGAAGAACTTTTATAGTATTTGATACAATAAGAAGATATTTTGAATATAGAGGATACAAAGTAAAATTTGTTCAAAACTTTACAGATATAGATGATAAGATGATTAATAAAGCCAATGATGAGGGAACAACAGTTAAAGCTATTGGTGATAAATATATTAAAGAATATTATACAGATGCAGATGCATTAAACATAGAGAGAGCAACTATAAATCCAAGAGCAACAGAGTATATTGGTCAAATTATTAAGTTTGTAAAAGAACTTATAGAAAAAGGATATGCTTATGAAGTTGATGGAGATGTTTATTTTAGTGCAAGAAAATTTGAAGGATACGGAAAACTTTCAAAGCAAAATTTAGATGAGCTTAACATGGGTGAGAGAGTTAATATAGATGAAAGAAAAAAAGATCCTATGGATTTTGCTATTTGGAAAGCTAAAAAAGAGGGAGAACCTGCATGGAAGTGCCCATGGGGAGAAGGAAGACCAGGATGGCATATAGAATGTTCATGTATGGCGAAAAATATCTTAGGTAATACTATAGATATACATGCTGGTGGAATGGATCTTTCTTTCCCACATCATGAAAATGAAATTGCACAAAGTGAAGCATTAACAGGTGAACCTTTTGCTCATTATTGGATGCATTCTGCATATGTAAATGTTAATAATCAAAAAATGTCTAAATCATTAAATAATTTCTTTACAGCAAGAGATGTTTTAAAGGAATATGATGCAGATATCATTAGATTTTTAATGTTATCATGTCACTACAGAGTTCAATTAAATTATACTAAAGATCTTTTAGATTCAGCAAAAGCATCTGTTGAAAGATTATATAATACTATAGGGAATTTAGAAAGTTTAATAGATGAAGTAAAACTAGAAAAAATGTCAGATGATGAAAAAAAATATTTAGATAGTTTAAATAAATATAGAGAAAAATATATAGCTAAAATGGATGATGATTTCAACACAGCTGACGCTATAACAGCTATATTTGATTTAATAAAAGATATAAATACTCACATAAATGTAGATTCATCAAAAGAGTTAGTAGAAGGAGCATTGGCATTGATAAGAGAACTTGGTGCCCCACTTGGGATGTTGCAAAAATCTACTAAAGATGCAGATTTAGCTGCTGAGATTGAAGGATTTATAGAACAAAGACAACAAGCGAAAAAAGACAGAGATTTTGCATTAGCTGATAAAATAAGAGATGAGCTAAAAGCAAGAGGAATTGTTTTAGAAGATACACCTCAAGGGGTTAGATGGAAGAAAGTAAATTAAGCAAATGGGGGATGCTTCGAAGAGAAGTATCTCCTTTATTTAAAGGAGATAAAAAAGATGATAGAAAATTTAAGAATAAGAGAATTTTCTGAGGCAGAAGCAAGAGGGCTAAATCCATTACAATTAGCACTTATTGGAGACGGTGCTTATGAAATATTTATAAGAAACTATATATTATCAAATAATACAAGTCTATTAGCAAACAAGCTTCATAGAGAGGCAATTAAGTATGTAAAAGCTAAGAGTCAGTCAGATATTATGCATGAAATAGAGGAAGAATTAACAGAAGAAGAATTATATATTTATAAAAGAGGAAGAAATGCAAAATCGGCAACTGTACCGAAGAATGCAGATGTTAGAGATTATAGAATGGCAACTGGATTTGAAGCTTTAGTAGGATATTTATATTTAATAAATAATACTGAGAGATTAGAATTTATTTTTAATAAAGCAATAGAAGTGTGCAAAAAGTAAAATACATGATAAGATTAAATATAATTGTTGTGATAAGGAGATTAAATTATGAAAAAACCAAAAAAAAGTTATAGAGAAATGAAAAAAATGAGTGAGGAAAGAGAAGAAAGAATAAAAAAGAGAGATGCTAGAGTAGATAACAATACTAGACTTATAAGAGGAGAAAGAAATAAGGCTAGAAAAGGGCCTAAAGAAGTAGTTAAACCAGTTAGACCAACTAGAGAAGAAAGAGCAGTTAGAGAAGAGATTGTAGAAATTAGAGAAGATTTAGTAATTGGAAGAAATGCTGTTATGGAAGCATTAAAAAGCAATAAAACTATAGAGGCACTTTACATAAGCAATGGATCAAGAGAAGGATCAATAACGGCTATTATTGGAATGGCAAAAGATAAAAAAATAGTTATAAAAGAAGTTGAAAAGAAAGCGCTAGATGCTATGGTTAATGGAATTGTGCATCAAGGAGTAGTAGCTAAAATAACGCCATATAATTATTGTGAAGTATCAGATATATTAAAAAGAGCTGAAAGAAAAGGTCAAGATCCATTTATAATAATTTTAGATGAGATAGAAGATCCACATAATTTAGGTTCAATAATAAGAACAGCTGAGACTTGTGGTGTTCATGGTATAATAATACCAAAGAGAAGAAATGTTGGAGTAACACCTACAGTGTATAAATCTTCAGTAGGGGCAGTAGAACATGTAAGAATAGCTAAAGTAACAAATATAAACAAAGCTATCGATGAATTAAAAGCTGCAGGAGTTTGGATATATGGTGCTGATATAGATGGAAGAGAATTCAGCCATGAAGTAAACTTTAGTGGTCCTTGTGGAATTGTTATAGGAAGTGAAGGAAGAGGAATATCTAAATTAACGTTAAAAAAATGCGATAAATTAGTCAGAATACCAATGATTGGAAGAATAAATTCTTTAAATGCATCAGTAGCTGGTGGAATAATGATGTATGAAGTATTAAAAGGTAGACTAAAATAATAAAAAAGAGGGATGAAAGGTGAAGATAATCTTTGTAGACGGGTATAATGTTATAAATTGTTGGCCCAATCTTAAAAGTGATAAAAAAGAAGGGTTAGAAGGTTCAAGACAAAAGTTAATCAGAAAAATGGAAAACTATGGGACATATAATAATAGTAAAATTATAGTTGTATTCGATGCACATATGGTTCAAGGAAGTATAGAAAAACAAGAAGAAATAAATAAACTATTAACAGTTGTTTTCACCAAAAATGGAGAGACAGCTGATGCATTTATAGAGCGTGAAGTTGATGCTATTGGAAGAAAATATGATGTTTGTGTAGTAACCTCTGATAATTTAGAACAGCAAACAATATTTCAAAGAGGTGCAGCAAGAAAATCTTCACATGAATTCTATAAAGATGTAAAAATAGCAGAAAATAAAATTGAAATAGAGACCGAAAAAAATAAAATAAATCAAAAAAATAATCTTTCGGATAATATAGATAAAGATGTTTTGATGAAGTTAGAGGCTATTAGAAGAAGTAAGTAGGATAGAGAAAGTTATTAAGTTGACTATGAATTGTAAGTTACTGTATAATTAAATTTATATGTAGGTTTGAATAAATGCAGAGAAGTGGAGAAAATGGTGGAAAATATATGAATAGGCATGTGGAACTTGATAAAAAATCAGATGAAGAAATTGTTTTAGAAGCAAAACAAGGTAGTATTTATGCACAAGAGTATTTAATTAATAAATACGAAAATTTTGTTAAATCAAAGGCAAAATCATATTTTTTAATAGGTGCAGATAAAGAAGACATATATCAAGAAGGTATGATTGGACTTTATAAAGCAATACGAGATTTTAATCCGGAAAAGTTAACTAGCTTTAAAGCATTTGCAGAAATTTGTGTAACAAGACAAATAATAACAGCAATTAAAACTGCCACTAGACAAAAACATATACCACTAAACACCTATGTATCTTTAAATAAGCCGATATATGAGGAAGAGTCTGAAAGGACACTTTTAGATGTATTAGCTGGTTTTAAAATTACAGATCCAGAAGCACTTATAGTAAGTCAAGAAGAGATGATTAGGATAGAAGGAAAAATCCAAGAAAATCTTTCAAGTTTAGAACTAAAGGTTCTAAATTCTTATTTAGATGGGAAGTCATATCAAGAAATAGCATGTGATTTAGATAGGCAAGCTAAATCTATAGATAATGCACTTCAGAGAGTTAAAAGAAAGCTTGAAAAATGCTTAGATATAAACTGATTATTTATATTGACAAATAAAAAGAATAATAGTAAACTTTATAATTGGTATATTGAAAAAATATCGTACTTAGAGGTGCTCACGTAGCTCAGTAGGTAGAGCGTCACCTTGGTAAGGTGGAGGTCGTCGGTTCAATCCCGATCGTGAGCTCCAAACGTCAAAAATGAAAAAACGCTAGGCAAAGTTTATTTGGAAATAAAGGAGGAATTTTATAATGTCAAAAGCAAAATTTGAAAGAAGTAAACCACACGTAAATATTGGAACTATT
>NZ_CAMTIG010000036.1 GCF_947072515.1 uncultured Clostridium sp. | reverse complement strand
TTTGTTTATATATTATTCTGTTCAATTTTCAAAGACCATTTTTTCCTCGTCGCTTGTGGCGACTTGTTTGGTGACTCGTTAGCCACTCAACATAGACTATTATACTCGCACTTTTCGACATTCTACTTTTATTTTTATCTATTTTTTGAATTTATTCTTATTTTAATCTATTTTACTCCTTTTTTCATAGTTTTTCTTATATTGATACACTTGGTATAGTGTGTTATAATTTGTACCCTATTTTTTCAAAATTTAAGGATTTTAGACCATAATTGCTCTAAAATCCTCTATCAAATCTAAAAGGTACAACAAAGAACTCTACCTTTTTAGTATTTCTTTTAATTTTATTAAATATTCTAAATTAATTTTTTAACTCTTACATAATATATTCTTTAGATTAATTTACTTTTAGCTTATTTTGATTTATTTTTCTTTTAAATTAATTTATTCTCTACTCTTCTAGCTTTATTTATATAATTTGTTATTCTCATTTTAAATCTTTCTATATATCCACCTGTATAGAAGTTTATTAAATCATATGAAACAAAAATTGCATCTACTATTAAGTATTGTAGATCTTTTATATTTGTTTCTGAATCCTCATTCACTTCTAATGTATCACTTTTTATTTTTAAACTTTCAAATTCTTCTTTAAATTTATTTAGATTATCTATAATACTTTTATCTGTATTATCAGTAAATTTACTTTCTAATAACTTTTCATTGTATTCTACATATTCTTTATTTATTTTTTTATATTCTTCATATATATCTAATATACTCATTTTAAAATCTCCTTTTTTAATCCTATAATGCTAATTATACTTGTAAAGAAAAGATTTTAAAACGTCCTATTAAGTAATTTATTTAAAACTTCTTAGTATATGTGGAATTTTTTCTACTGCCTTTTCTTCTGCTGCCCTTTTACTTTCTTCTGTAAAACCAGTTCCGTCTATTAAGAGCTTTTCAAATTTTTTAATCCCTAGATGTTCCATTATTCCTTCTACATAGTCTATTCCTTGACACATTTCACCTTTAGTTATTAAATTTATTGGTCCACCTGATGCTTGAACATAAATCATTTTTCTATCACCCTCTAAAAGTCCTTTACATCCACTTTCAGAAATTTCTATTGTTATTCCATTTGATACAACACAATCAATATATTGTTTTAAAGGTGCTGGAAATGACATGCTCCATAAAGGTGCTGCTATAACATATGCATCTGCTTCTGCAAATTGATTTGCGAGTTTTTTTATTTGCTCAACATCTGCTTTTTCCTCTTTGCTTAATTCATCACACTCTTCTATCAAACAATTTTTCCCTGAGAAGTATTTAGCATTTAGTTCTGGTAATTCTTCTTCATATAAATTAATCTCTTCAAGATCACATTCGTGATTTGCCATTACCTCTTCCACTAACTTTCTTGATACTAATCTACTTGATGAATCTTCTTCATTTTTAGAGTTTACTATTATATACAATAATTTCATTGTATTCACACCTCACTTTTTTAATCTATACTTTTATTATCTGCATAAATACAAAAAAAATTCTCTTATCTTTATTTTATAATTTAGGAACTTTATATTATAAATAAGAATAACGAAACTATAAATTTAGAAAGAGTTTTCTCTAATCGCTTATTTCATCTTTATAATATTTTAACTCTACTAACTAAAAACATTCTAATTCTACAGTTTAATCTTCTATTTCAAATAACATAAATTCGACTTGTAGCTTTAAAATAAAAAAGACCAGAAGATTTTATTCTCCTAGTCTTTTTTATTTCATTCTAGTTTTTCTATCAATTAGTATGCTTCTATTTAAAGCTATTTTGATTCTTCTATTAGTTTATTTAATTTATTTTGTATAAGCCATAGTTTTTTTTGTTTCTTATTTGCTACTACTCTATTTTTATTTCCTGTAGCGCCTTCCACTTGTTTCATATATTCTGTGTCTGCTATTTTTATTGCTTCTTTTATTGTTAATAATTCTTCATGAGTAAACATTAGTAATCCTCCTATATATTTCACTTTCTTTTCTCTCTTTTTAAAACCCTTAAATTATATCATCTCTTTTGTTTTTTCTCTAATTTTAATTTTTCTCTTATATTTACTTCTTATATATCATCCTTAATTTACTCTATAATTTATTTTATCTAATTTATTCTATATCTTATTTTCACTATATTTGATTCACTTTATATTTTCATTAAAGCATTTTTTACTTTTTAGTTTTATATTATCCTTACTAATTATTTTATAATTCTATTAGGTAATTTATTTATTATAGTTTTATATTAATCATTACATATCCACATTATATAAATATCTCTATTTTTTATGCTATATTCTTATTCTACATATCATGTATCTACTATTCTATATACAATATACTTATTTCATATGATGTATCTATCATTCTATATATAGTATATTTATTTTCATGTGATATACCTACTACTCTGCATACAATATATTTATTTCATATAACGTACCTACTCTTCTATATACAGTATATTTATTTCATATGATATACCTACTCTTCTATATACAGTATATTTATTTCATATGATATATCTATCATTCTCTATATAATATATTTATTTCATATGATGTACTTACTATTCTATATACAATATTTATTTCATATGATGTACTTACTATTCTATATACAATGTTTAATGTACTTATTATTCTATATATATTTATTTCATATATAGTGAGAATGATATATATAAGTGAAAATATGATATATATGTGATTCATTTAATGTATCTTCTTGATATATTTTTAGTATATAGATTATATCTCTCTTTAATCTATATACATATCCAATAACTAAATTTTTATATTATAATTTTATTTTCCTAGTTTCTTCTCATTTCTCCCCTTATTCCTTTTATTATCGCTTTTCTCTTCTTATCCTTTTTATTCTTCTCTTCTTACCCTTTTTATTTTCTTACTCCTTTTATTTTCTTACCCCTTTTATTTTTCTCTTCTTATTTCTTTTATTGTCTCTCCAATTATTTTTACGCCTTTCTCAATTTGCTCTAGTGTAAGTCTTGGTAATCCTATTCTAAATGCATTATCTGAATAAGAATCTATAGAGAATAAATCTCCTGGCATGAATATTACTTTCTTTTCATAGCATCTTTCTAGTAATTCTCTACTATTTATATCTTTTAATCCTACATATATGTGTAGACCGCCTTCACCCCAAAGAATTTCAGGATCTATATATTTCTTTATACATTTAATTGCAAAGTTATATTTTTCTCTATATACCTTTTTAACTTTTTTTATATTTTTTTCAAAGTATCCTTCATTTAAATATTCATATAAGATTCCTTGATCTAAAAATGATGTATGAATATTTTTGCATCTTTTTACACTTTCTAATAATGTAATTAATTTCTTATCCGCTAATATCCATCCTATTCTTAAACCCGGAAATAGTATTTTTGAAAAACTTGATAGGTATATTACCCCACTTCCACCGATATCAAATGATGCAATTGGAGATAAATGCGTACTATTATATAGAAGCTCTTCATTAAATCCATCTTCTAATATTGGAATATTATATTCTTTAAAAAGGTTATAAACCTGATGTCTTTTTTCACCTTTCATTACAAGACCTGTAGGATTATGATATGAAGGTATTAAGTATCCAAATTTAATATTATCTAATTGAAGTTTTTCTTTTAGTTCTTCTATATCTAACCCATCTTCATTCATTTTGATTCCTATTATATCTATTCCATGAACCTTCATTATTTTTATAGCAGTATTATGTGTTGGATTTTCACAAATTATTTTATCTCCGGGATTAGTAAATGAAGATAATATTACTTCTAACCCTTCTGTAAATCCATTTGTCACTAATATATCTTTTCCGTCCGTATCTATTCCTTTTTTTTGCATATATTTTAATAGCCAATCTATTAATGGTTTATATCCTTTTGCATATCCATAATTTAATATTTTATGTTCTTCTATAGAAATTCTATTTAAAAATGATTTTTTAAATTCTTCTATATTGAATAATGCACCATCTGGTGAAATACTTTTAAAAGAAATAATATCTTTCTCCCAAGGTATTTCACTTTTAACTACGTCTAGTTCATTTGCTAACTTTCCATAATTATTAATTTTATTTTCCCAGGAAATATTCCATTTTTCTCTATCATTCGACTTAATAGGCGTTACAAATGTTCCCTTACCCTTAACTGTATATATAACCCCATCTGATTCTAAATTTTCGTAAGCCGTAATTATAGAATTACGACTTACTCCTAATATTCTTCCTAATTCTCGAGTAGCAGGCAACTTTCCGTTACCTGCTATCATTTTATTATCTATCATGTGTTTTATATAATTTTCTATTTGTTTATATATAGGTTCGTTATCATTAAAATCTAAGCTAGAAAAAATCAATTCATTCAACTCCTAATTGAGTGAGTATTTAATTATGCTATCTATTAACTCACTATATTCCATACCTCTAGCTTTAGCACTTATAGGAATTAAACTATTTTTTGTCATTCCAGGAAGTGTATTTATTTCTAGTACGTATGGTTCGTTATTACTTATTATCATATCAATTCTTGAATAACTCTTGCAACCTAATACACTCCATATTTTTTCTGATATTTTATCCACTTTTTCTTGTATGCTCCCTTTTAATGTTCCTACAGTATCTGTAGACCCTCCATCTGCATATTTTGAATTGAAATCAAAAAACTCTCCATTTTTTGCTTCTATTGAAATAGTAGGATATACTTCTCCATTTAAAACAAAACTTGATATTTCTTCTCCTGAAACAAACTTTTCTATTATAACTTCAGTATCATATTTTAAACCTTCTCTTACAGCATCTAAAACTTCTGTTGGATCTTTTATAAAAAATGTTGCAACACTAGATCCTCCATTATTAGGTTTTATAAATACTGGATATGTCATCTGACTTATTTTATTATAATCAATCTCTTGTATAGATTTTACAACAATCCAATCAGCTGTATTTATTCCTTCTTTTCTTATATATTCTTTAGCTAATGCTTTATTCATGCATATTTCACTAGTCTTTACGTTGCACCCACTATAAGGAATATTCATTTCTTCTAGTATTCCTTGAACTTTTCCATCTTCCCCAAATTTCCCATGCAATGCAATTAACGCAAAGTCTATATTTCTTGCCTTTTTAAATACGTCATCTTCTTCGTCTATAATTATAGGGATTATTTCATCATAGTTTTCTCTATTTATATTCCTTAATATTTCTTCTCCTGATTTTAAAGATATCTCTCTTTCTGTAGATATTCCTCCCATTAAAACTCCAATACGCATTTACTATCACTTTCCTTTTCGTTATTTTTACTATGATTTATTATATGTTTCACTCCCCTCTATATAAAGTACCACTCCTTTTAAAGTTTTTTATTAAGTGGTTCTAAAGTTTTCATTGAAAATGATTACATTAAGTGGTATACTTTGTCATATAAGAATTTGTATGTATGTTTTTGTGACTTGTGTTATAGAGTTAAAGAGAGTAGGACACAGGAGACTTTTGCGTCTCTTAATGTTCTATTCTCTTTTTTTAACGCATAAATTTAAAGGGGATGGTTCTTCCATGTTAGAAAAATTTTTAGGTGAAATGATTGGAACTATGATTATGATTTTGTTTGGGGATGCTGTAGTTGCAAATGTTTTGCTAAATAAAACTAAAGGGAATAATTCTGGTCTTATTGTTATTACTACCGCTTGGGCTTTTGCTGTTGCAATCCCAGTTTTTATTTTTGCTTCAATAAGTGGTGCTCAATTTAACCCCGCTGTTACTATTTCTTTGGCAGTTGTAGGTAAAATGCCTTGGTCTGAAGTACCGCTCTATATAATTGCTCAAATTATTGGTGCATTTCTTGGTGCTGTTTTAGTATATTTAACTTATTATAAGCATTTTGAAGCAACTGACGATAAAGATGCTAAGCTTGGAATTTTTTGTACAATGCCTGCAATAAGAGACTATAAGTGGAATTTTGTAACTGAGTTTATTGCAACCTTCATGCTTATGTTTGGTATTATGGGCATTGGTGCATCTAAAATGGTAGCAGGTGTTTCACCTATTGCTATTGGGTTTTTAATTTGGGTTTTAGGACTTTCTCTAGGTGGTCCTACAGGATATGCAATGAATCCTGCCAGAGATTTTGGTCCAAGACTTGCACATTTTTTACTTCCTATAAAAAATAAACGTGATTCTGATTGGAGCTATGCTTGGATTCCTATAATTGCTCCAATACTTGGAGGAATTGCCGGAACTGTATTATATACAATTATATTTAAATAAATATAATTATGCCTTCGCTTGAAATCATTTACAGTAGATGGTATAATTTTAAATGTAATAATTTGTATATCACTTATTACTTGTGTTATAGAGTTTTTAGAGAGTTAAACACAAGAAGCTTGTTGTCTTCTTTTGTCCATGCTCTCTTTTTTCTTTCTAATATTTATTTTATAAAAGGGGGACTTTATTTATGGAAAAATTTTTAGCTGAACTGGTTGGAACAATGATTCTAATCCTTTTAGGAGGTGGCGTTGTAGCCAACGTTGTTCTGAAAAAAACAAAGGGGAATAGTTCTGGTCATATTGTTATTGCTACTGGATGGGCTCTTGCTGTTGCAATTCCAGTATACATTTTTGCAGATGTAAGTAGTGCTCAATTTAATCCAGCTGTAACTTTATCTTTAGCTGTAATAGGTGATATGCCTTGGGCTGACGTTCCAATGTATATAATTGCCCAACTTTTAGGTGCATTTTTAGGTGCAGTTCTTGTATACTTAACTTATTACAAGCATTTTGAGGAAACTGATGATAAAGATTCTAAATTAGGTGTTTTTTGCACAATGCCAGCTATTAGAAGTTATAAATGGAATTTTATAACTGAATTTATAGCTACTTTCCTATTGATATTTGGAATCTTAGGTCTTGGAAGCAGTAATATGGTAGATGGAATATCTCCAATTGCTGTTGGTTTATTAATTTGGGCTATTGGTCTTTCTTTAGGAGGTCCTACTGGATATGCAATTAACCCTGCTAGAGATTTAGGTCCAAGAATTGCTCATTTTATTCTTCCTATAAAAGACAAGCGTGATTCAGATTGGTCATATGCTTGGATACCTATAGTTGCTCCAATATTAGGGGGAATTACAGGAGCTATTTTATTTACTATTATTTGTAGATAAAACTTTAAATTTGAAAGGAGCATTTAATGATGCGATTTAAACAAAAACTAGAAGATAACCCTATTGTTGCTGCTGTTAAGGACATGCAACAACTAGACAAAGCTTTACAAGCAGATGTTAATGTAATTTTTGTACTTTTTGGTAATGTTCTTGATATAGTTTCTATATCAAAAAAAATCTCTAATAGTAATAAAATTGGGATTTTGCACATCGATTTAGTTGATGGTTTAACTAATAGGGAGGTTGCTCTTCAATATTTAAAAGAAAAAACAACTTTCAATGGTATTATAAGTACTAAACCTCAAACTATAAAGACTGCTAAAAGACTTGGTCTTATAGCTATTCAAAGAGTCTTTATTTTAGATAGTCTTTCATTAAATAACGTTCAAAATCATTTAATTGATGAATGTGATGCTGTAGAAATGTTACCAGGACTATTGTTTAAGGTAATCACAAAACTTTCAACTACCCTTAACAAACCACTTATAGTTGGAGGTTTAATTTCAGATAAAGAAGATGTTATGGGAGCTCTAAAAGCTGGAGCAACTTGTATATCTACAACAAGAGAATCTATTTGGGACATGTAAAATTAGATTTATAATTATGGAAAATAATTTAAGAGGTGATTGTTATGAATAAATATGTAGTATCTTTAGATCAAGGGACAACTAGCTCAAGAGCTATAATTTTTGACAATGAACAAAATATCTTAGGCGTTAGTCAAAAAGAGTTTACTCAAATATATCCTAAGGAAGGTTGGGTAGAACATGACCCTATGGAAATTTGGGCAACTCAATATAGTGTACTTCAAGAGGTTATGGCAAAAACTAATATAACACAAGAAAATATAGCAGCCATAGGTATAACAAATCAAAGGGAAACTACTATCGTATGGGATAAGCATACTGGAATGCCAATATATAATGCTATTGTTTGGCAATGTAGAAGAACCGCTGAAATTTGTGATAATTTAAGAAAAGAGCCTGGGGTTGAATCATATATTAAAGAAAATACTGGACTTGTTCTAGATGCATATTTTTCTGGAACAAAAATTAAATGGATACTTGATAATGTAGAAGGAGCTAGAGAAAAAGCTGAAAATGGTGATCTTTTATTTGGTACTGTTGATACTTGGCTTGTTTGGAAACTTACTAACGGTAAAGTTCATGTAACTGATTATACTAATGCTTCTAGAACTATGTTATTTAATATAAAAACTTTAAAATGGGATGAAAAAATGTTAGAAACCTTAAATATCCCTAAATCAATGCTTCCTGACGTTAGAAATTCTTCTGAAATTTATGGATATGCAAATCTTGGTTCAAAAGGTGGTATTAGAGTTCCTATTGCTGGTATTGCCGGAGATCAACAAGCTGCTTTGTTTGGACAAGCTGCTTTTAATAAAGGTGATGTTAAAAACACTTACGGAACTGGTTGCTTCTTATTAATGAATACTGGTGATCAACTTGTTCAAAGTAAAAGTGGTCTTTTAACTACTATTGCTATTGGTATTGATGGAAAAGTTCAATATGCTTTAGAGGGGTCTGTCTTTGTAGGTGGTGCTGTTATTCAATGGCTTAGAGATGAACTTAGAATTGTTTCTGATGCTAGCGATACTGAATACTTTGCTAAAAAAGTTAAAGATAATGGTGGCGTTTATGTAGTTCCTGCCTTTGTTGGACTTGGAGCACCTCATTGGGATATGTATGCTCGTGGAACTATTGTTGGTCTAACTCGTGGAGCAAATAGAAATCATTTAATAAGAGCTGCTCTTGAATCTATAGCTTATCAAACTAGAGATGTTCTTGAAGCTATGATTTCTGATGTTGGATCTGATATAAACTGTATTAAAGTAGATGGTGGTGCAAGCCAAAACAGATTCTTAATGCAATTCCAATCTGACTTAGTTGGTAAAAAGGTTATTAAACCAATAATCACTGAAACTACAGCTTTAGGTGCTGCTTATTTAGCTGGTCTTGCTGTTGGATACTGGAAAGATAAAGAAGAAATATCTAAGCTTTGGTTTGCAAGTGAAGAATTTAATCCTGAAGTATCTGCTGAAGATCGCGATAAATACTACTCTAAATGGAAAAAAGCTGTCCAAAGATCAAAGGAATGGGCATTAGAAGATTAAAAAATTTATATTTTTATATAAAGTCTGGAAATGTTTACAAAGTTGTGATATAATAAAATCAACTTAATAAACAAATTATGATTTTGTGTAAGAAGAGAAGATAGAGCTAAACACAAAAAGGTCTTTTTATGTCCTTTTTGAGTTGGCTCTTTTATTTTGGTTAAAAAAAGGAGCGATATAAATGATTTATGATGTAGCGATTATTGGTTCAGGAATTATAGGGGGCGCAATCTTTAGAGAATTGTGTAAATATGATTTAAATGTAGTTACTTTAGAAAAAGAAAATGATGTTTCTATGGGAACATCTAAAGCAAATTCTGCTATAGTTCATTCAGGTTATGATCCTGAACCAGGAACTTTAATGGCAAAATATAATGTTTGGGGAAATAAAATGTTTGATAAGCTTTGCAAAGATTTATCAGTTCCTTTTAGACGAAATGGTTCCCTTATTATAGGATTCAATGATGATGATATGAAAGAACTTAATATCCTTTATAACCGTGGTGTTGCAAATGGAGTTGAGGGAGTAAGGTTAATTTCTAAAGAAGAAGTCTTAGAAATGGAACCAAATTTAAATAATGATGTCATTGGTGCACTTTTCTGTCCTACTGGTGGAATAGTTGGCGCTTATGAACTTACTATAGCATTATCAGAAAATGCTATAGATAATGGTGGTGAACTTAGATTAAATTCTAAAGTTATAAAAATAGAACAAACCGATCATTTCAAGATTACTCTTGAAAATGGCGATATTATAGAAAGTAAATTTATAGTTAATGCAGCTGGTGTTCATGCTGATGAAATTCATAATTTAATTTGCGAAGAAAGTTTTAAAATCACACCAAGAAAAGGTGAATATTTTCTTCTAGATAAAAGCCAAGGAAGTATTTTTACAAAAACAATTTTCCAATGTCCATCTGATCTTGGAAAAGGCGTTTTAGTAACTCCTACTGTTCATGGAAATCTTTTAGTTGGTCCTAATGCTCTTGATATAGAAAATAAAGATTCTGTAAGCACTGAATCTGATGGATTAAATTATATTAAGAAAACTTCTATTAGAACTACTGATAAGGTAAATTTCAGAGAAAATATTAGAAACTTTGCGGGCCTTCGTGCTGTAGCTGATTGTCCTGATTTTATTGTTGAAGAATCTAGTGTAAAAGGCTTCTTTGATGTAGCTGGAATGAAATCACCTGGATTAAGTTCTGCTCCTGCAATAGGTGTTAATGTTGTAAGAATGATGGGTGAATCTGGACTTGCTTTAATTCCAAAAGAAAACTTTAAAGAAACTAGAGAGCAAACTCACTTTATAGCTCTTACTAATAGAGAAAAATCTGAATTAATAAAAAAAGATAATAGATACGGAAGAATTATCTGCAGATGCGAATATATAACTGAAGGTGAAATCGTTGATAGTATAAACAGAACTCTTGGCGCTAGAACTATTGATGGTGTTAAAAGAAGATGTAGACCTGGTTGTGGTAGATGCCAAGGTGGTTTCTGTGGACCTAGAGTTCAGGAAATAATTGCACGTGAAACAGGTATGGATATGAAAGATGTTCTATTAGATAAGGAAAAATCTTATATAATTACTGGGAAAACAAAGTAGGAGGTATTGGATTATGAAATATGATTTAATTGTTGTTGGTGGTGGTCCTGCTGGACTTGCTGCTGCTTATGAAGCTTATACAAATGGAGTTAAAAACATTTTAATTATAGAAAGAGATACTGAACTTGGAGGTATTTTAAATCAATGTATTCATAACGGATTCGGCCTTCATACTTTTAAAGAAGAACTTACTGGTCCTGAATATGCAGGTAGATTTATAGATTTAGTTAAAGAAACTAATATAGAAGTTATGCTAGATACAATGGTCTTAATGGTTGATAAGAAAATCATTCATGCTATTGATTCTGAAAAAGGATATTTAACTTTAGAGGCAGAAGCTGTAGTTTTAGCAATGGGATGTCGTGAAAGAACTAGAGGTGCAATTGCTATTCCTGGTGATAGACCTTCTGGAATCTTTACAGCTGGAGCTGCTCAAAGGTTTATTAATATGGAAGGTAACATGGTTGGAAAGAAAGTTGTTATCTTAGGTTCTGGTGATATTGGTCTTATAATGGCTAGAAGAATGACCCTTGAAGGAGCTGAAGTTAAAGCTGTAGTTGAACTTATGCCATATTCAAATGGATTGACTAGAAATATAGTTCAATGTCTAGATGATTATAATATTCCTTTATATCTTTCTCATACTGTTGTTGATGTTCAAGGTGATGGAAGATTAGAAAAAGTTATAATTTCAAAAGTTGATGATAAATTTACTCCTATTAAAGGAAGTGAAATTGAATTTGATGTAGATACATTACTTTTATCAGTTGGACTAATACCAGAAAATGAACTTTCGAAAACTGCTGGTGTTGAACTTGATATGAGAACTAACGGACTTATTGTTTCTGAAAGTATGGAAACTAATAAAGATGGTGTTTTTGCTTGTGGTAATGTAGTACATGTACATGATTTAGTTGACTTTGTTACTGAAGAATCTAAAAATGCTGGTAGAAATGCTGCTAAATATATTCAAGGTAAAAAGAGATTAAATAAATTTATTGATATTAAAAATGGTGAAAATATAAGTTACACCGTTCCTCAAAAGTTTGAAATTGATTCTCTAGATGGAAATCTTGGAGTATTTATGAGAGTTCGTAATGTATTTAAAGATAACTTTATAATTGTTAGAGATGAAGAAGGAAATATAATTCAAAAGTTTAAAAAACCTCACGTTGCTCCTGCTGAAATGGAGAGAATAACTATTTTAAAAGATAACCTTTTAAAAGCTAAAGGAACTTTAACAATTTCATTAGAGGATGGTGAATAAGCATGATTAAAAACTTAATTTGTATAGTATGTCCTAAGGGATGTCATCTTACAGTAGATACAGATAAAGAAACTGTTACTGGTAACACTTGCAAAAGAGGAGAAATTTATGGTTTAAATGAAGTTAAAAACCCAACTAGAGTAGTAACTTCAACAGTTAAAATAAATAATTATGAAAATAAAGTAGTTCCTGTAAAAACTAAGGAACCTATTCCTAAAGGAATGATTTTTGATGTAATGAAAGAAATTAATAAAGTTTCTATCAGTCTACCAATTAAAGTTGGAGACGTTATTATAGAAAATGTCCTAAATACCGGTGTTGATATAGTATCAACTAAATCTATTGATAATTAAAATGCATCTTAATTATCACAAAACTCGCCTTACTTAGGCGAGTTTTTTTCTATCTCTTCCTTAATTTTCTTTATAACTTTATTGCACTTATCATTACTTTCACTTTGCTCACAAAACTCTAATGGGAAAGTTGCTTCATCCATTGAACTTAATAATCTTCCATGATCTTTATAAACATTTCCAACTAAACATTGATGTCCTCGTCCACAACTATAACACTGAGAATACCCTAAGACATTTATTGATTCTATAACACTTATTTTATTATAGTCTAAAAATCTTTTTATTGCTGCTTCTACAGAACTTCCCTCTTTTTCGTTATACGATGTTGTTACTATTACTGCTTTTTTATCTTTTAATGAAAATTCAGCATTATGTCTAAATGCAAATGTTCTCTCTAATACAGCATGTGATAAAGCATTTATCATCCCAAAATAATTTGCTGCACCAAAAACTATTATATCTGCTTTTAACATTTTTTCTTGAATCTCTTGGAAATCATCTTTTACTTTACATTTATTATCTTTTGCACATCCTAAACATGCAATGCACCCATTTATCTTTTTTCCACTTAAACTTATAATCTCATATTCTTCTCCAGATTCATGTAAAATCTTATTAACTGCTTGATATGTGATTCCATTTTTTCTAGCACTCCCTACAATTCCTAGTATCATCCAAATACACATCCTTCTAAAATATTCTTTCTTAAAGTATATATTAATATTATTTCCATCATCATCTACATAAAAATATAAGTAAGATTTTTTAAATCTTACTTATACTCTTTCCATCTGCAAATAATATACAATTTTTTATTTATTATCTTTGCATCAATACTTCCATTCATTTTTTCAATTAAACTTTTAGCTATAGATAGTCCAAGTCCTGTATTTTTTTCTTTTCTATTTTTATCATTTCCTTTATAAAATTTATCAAAAAGTCTGTTTATATCTATATCTTCTTCAATTAAATTAGAAACCGATAAACATATCTCTTCGTCTTTTTCTAAAGTTATTTCAATATCTCCATTAGAATGCTTTATAACATTATTTAAAAGATTTTCTATTATTCTTTTAATTTCTTTTTTATCACCTATAATAGTATAATTACCTTTAATATTTATTTTAGGCTCTATATTTATTCTTTCAAATTGATCATAATAACTTATCAAAGTTTCACATAAAACTTCTTTGATATCTATTGTTTCTAAGTTTAATTCATATTTATCTTCCTCTATTATTGATAAATAAAAGAATTCTTCTAACATTTCTTGGAGATCTCCTGCTCTTTTTTCAATTTTTTCTAAGTACTCCTTTTCTTTTTCTTTCGTAACATTTCCCTTTTTTAATATCTGTATATATCCCTTTATAGACGTTAAAGGTGTTCTTAAGTCATGTGATATATTAGATATCATATTTTTAAGATTATTTTTATTTTCTATTTCTTTAATTCTTATTTTTTTAGATATATCTATGTTTTCATTTATTTTTTCTGCTAAGTCTTCTATTTCTTTATTAAATAAACTTACATCTATTTTCTTCTCTACATTTAGCGTGTTATATTCATCTAATTGTTTTACTATACTTTTTAACTCTTTTTTTATTTTATAAATATAGACAAGTAAAATACCTATTACAAACAAACACACTATTATTAAAATTTGCATTTTCCTTGCCCTCCACTTTATTTTATTTCTACCTTATTAAATATCATTCTTCCTATATCCACTGTAATCCCACTTAAAAGTACCATTGTTATTACTACTGCTAATAAATTTACGCCTTCTGGTATTCCAGCTAATTTTCTTAAAGTCAAAAAAGGAATAAAATTTGCTGTACTTTCTTTTATTAAATGTCCTATCATAGAAAGACTAAATATCTCAATAATTACAATAACACCTATTACAGATTGAGATGGTATAATTGATGCAATAACTGTGTAAATTCCGATTCCTGCTCCTAATATTACTATATAGGATATTAAAACTTTTATAGTTAATATTAAATCTGTATCAATAGGTTTAAATATAATCATTTTTATTCCTAACACAATTAAAAATTGTGCTATAACAAGTATGCTTATTCCAATAGTTATAGCTAAAATATTAGATAAAAATATTTTCCATCGCTCATATCCAAATGACACTATATTTTTCAATGAACCACTATCCCATTTACCTACAGTAATAGATGCAGTCAAACAAACACCTACAATATACATTACAGCCCCTGTTCCCATTGAATTTTTTAATAAATCTATATATTGTCCTTTTCCTACTCCAACATAAAAACCATATCTCATTCCTTCTAAATCTGTAAATGATATAAGCCATAATCCATCCATAACAATATTTACTATAATTATTACTATAGTAGCAATTATGCAATTTCTATAAGCTTTAGTTCTAAATAATCTATAAAGGTCTCCATTAATTAAATTAATCATCATTTCCCTCCATTACATTTAAAACATAATCTTCTAGGCTCTCACCATTCACTATCATTTTCTCAACTAAAATATCTTCTTTAGTAAATTCTTTATTTATAAATTTCCCATCATTTATTCTTTCATATATTTTGAGTATTCCATTATTTAAAACTTTATAATCTTCTATGTTTAATATATTTTCTAAAACCCAAGTAGCTTTTTCTGCATCATCAACTTGTAATTCTAAAGCTTGTTTAGACTTTTCCTCTAGTTCTTCCATAGTTATTTCCTCAACTAACTCTCCATCTTTCATAATTCCATAAACTGTAGCCATTTGACTTAATTCATTTAAAATATGACTTGATATTAAAATAGTTATGCCCATTTCTCTATTTAACTTTTTTAAAAGTTCTCTCATATTAACTATTCCCATTGGATCTAATCCATTTGTTGGCTCATCTAAAATAAGGACTTCTGGATCTGCTAAAAGTGCTATTGCTAGTCCTAACTTTTGCTTCATTCCTAGCGAAAAATCTTTTACTGCTTTCCCTTTAATATCTTTAAGTCCAACAAGTTCTAATTTTTCTTTAATACAATTCTTTCCTGGAATTCCCCTAACCCTTCTTATGAACTCTAAATTTTTATATGCATCTAAATCCTCAAAAAAAGCTGGTGATTCTATTAATACCCCAATTCTTTTTCTCATTTTTATAATTTTATCTGTGGTACTAAATAATTCTAGCTTTCCATCTATTTGATTACTAAGTCCAGTTATAACTCTCATCAAAGTAGTTTTTCCAGCACCATTTTTTCCTATAAGTCCATATATATCACCTTTTTTTATATTGATATTTACGTCTTTTAAGGCATATTGCTTACCATATTTTTTAGAAATATTTTTTGTTCTTATTACATAATCTCTCATAAATTCTCAAACCTCCTTATGTCTTTATAATAGACATGGACTTCTAAATAACTTCAAAGAAAGTCTTAAGAAAGTCTTAATTCCCATTTAATTTATATCCAATACCCCAAATAGTTTTAATGTATTTTTCTTTTGCTCCTGCTTTTTTTATTTTATTTCTTAAGTTACTTATGTGAACCGTAATTGTATTATCATCGCAAATAAAATCTTCTCCCCACACACTTTTAAATAAGTTTGTTTTAGAAAAAACTTTATCTGGATATTTAATCATAAGATTTAATATATCAAATTCCGTTGAAGTTAATATTATTTCTTTCTCATTTATTTTTACCCGTCTACTTTCTAAATCTATTTTTATTTCCTTGTAAGAATCCTTTTCTTCTTCAATAATACTCCCTTTATATCTTCTGATATTTGCATAAACTCTAGCTAAAACTTCATCAATATCAAAAGGCTTGCTTATAAAGTCATCTGCTCCTATCCTCAAAAGCTTTGCTTTAATTCCCTTTTCTTCCTTTGCAGAAATAATAATCACGGGAACATCAATTTTTTCTCTTATTAAACTTATAACTTCTTCCCCAGACTTTCCTGGTAACATTAAATCTAAAATAACTAAATTAAATTTTTCTTTATCTATATAAATTAATCCTTCTGTTCCTGAAAAAGCAGAAGTTACATTATACTTTTCATTTTCTAACATATCTGAAAGCAATAAATTTATATCATTGTCATCTTCTATTATTAAAATTTTTCCCCTCATTTTTCTCATCCCCTATATCTTTTATTTAATTTCCATTTCAAAGGTCAGTTAAAGTCAGTTAATACATAGTTATATATGAATAGACTATTTTTATCTTAAATTTAATTTTTAACCCTTTTAAAAATTTCTCTCTTCCTTTTTTATAATCTACTTTTTCCTATCTGTTTTCTTTATTTTAATTTTAACAAATTTTACCACAAACTTCCTTATTATTTCTATATTTTAAGAATAAAATTCTAAAATTCTCTTATAATGTTAATATTAAGCATTATAATTTGCTTTTCTATTTCACATTTTCTATTATTAAATATAAAGGGGTGAATTAAATGATAGATATTAATACTGGTCTTACTTATAATGAATATTTAAATTTAGCAACAGATGAAGACAGAGATATGATTGAAGAGTTTTATGCAAAATCTCCAATTCATACTTCCTCTATTCCAACTTTAAAAGATAATCATGACATTATAGTTTTTTCTATGCCACGCTGTAGAGATGCTGCAACAGTTATTCCTGTTTTATTAGAATTATCAAAACACAATCCTAATATAAATATAAAGTTTTTTAATAAAGAAGGACATGAAGAGCTTCTTAAAACTTTAACAGGCGACATTAAAATTCCTACAATACTTAAACTTAATTCATCCGGAAAAATATTGAATAAGTTTTTAGAATTCCCTTCTAATGTTAATGAAAAAATTTGTTCTAATCCTGACGCAAAAGAATCTATTGTTGCAAATTTCAGAAATAATATTTACTTTAAAGAAACAAAAGCTGAAATTCTAGATCTATTGACAAAGTAGTGTCGCATTTCAAACTCATACTGTTTCTATCTTTAAAGTTAAATTTAAAAGACAGATGTCGCTTTCGCTACATCTGTCTTAATTTTATTATCTTCTAAAATTTATTTTTCTTCTAACTCTTATCTCTTTCCTGCATCAAAAGGCTCTCCTGCCGCTTTAGGTGCTTGTGATGATTTTGAAAATATTATCAACGCCACAAGTGTCACAATATACGGGAATAATTTCAATGCTACTGGCGGAATACTTTCTAATGACGGAATTACACCAGAAACATTTGCTATTGTTGTCGCAAACCCAAAGAACATTGTCGCTCCTAATATTCCAAGTGGTTTCCATTGCCCAAATATTAATGCTGCTAATGCTAAGAATCCTAGCCCTGCGACACTTCCATTGAACTCACCTGCATAAGTTACTATAATAATTGCTCCACCAAGAGCTGCAAGCCCACCTGAAATCATTACTCCAGCATATCTCATTTTAAATACACTTACTCCTGCTGCTGCAGCTGCTTGCGGATGTTCTCCGCATGCTCTAAGTCTCATTCCAAAACTTGTTTTATATAAAATAAAAGTACTTAATAAAATAATTCCAAGAACTAACCAAGTAGTTGGATAAGTCTTTGTAAATAATAATGGTCCTATTACTGGAATCTTTGATAACACAGGAATATCTACTGGTACAAACCCCATTTTAATTCCTATATTTCCGCTACCTGTTATACTTCTAGCTAAGAAGATAGTTAATGATCCAGCTATCATATTGATTGCTGTTCCACTTATAACTTGGTTTGCACAAAGATTTATACTTGCAAAAGCATGTAATAATGAGAAAATTGCTCCTACTACAAATGCTACTAATAATCCTATCCAAAGGTGCATTGAGCTTCCAACTGGAACCTTATCTTGTAACTCCACTATAGTAAATGCTCCTGCAAAAGAACCAACTATCATGAAACCATCAAGTCCTATATTTATAACTCCACTACGCTCACAGTATAATGCTCCAAGAGCTGTAATTAATAAAGGTATCATATATGCCATTGCATAAGGAAATATTTGCTCTACTATACTCCACATACTGAATCCTCCTTTGATGAACTATTTGAAGAATCATCTTTCTTTTTATTTCGTTTTCTTTTTATATTATCCATAACTCTACCTATTACTGTGCTTGTTGCTGCAAAATAAATTATTATAGCTATAATTGTTCCTGCTATTTCAGGTGGAATCTCTGCCATAGCACTCATATATCCTCTTCCTGTATATAAAATACCAAAGAATAATGCTGAGAATAACACTCCAATTGGTGTATTTCCTGCAAGAAGCGCAACAGCTATTCCATCAAATCCTTGACTTGGCATAACTCCTATTTGCATTGATGCTGTATTTCCTGCATATTGTGCTACCCCAGCAAGTCCTGCAAGTCCACCTGCAATCATCATTGAAAGAACTATATTTCTGTTAACAGGCATTCCTGCATATTCAGCAGCATGTCTATTAAATCCAACTGCCTTTAACTCATATCCTAGAACAGTTTTATTTAAAATAAATGCAATTACAGTAACTGCTATTAATGCAATTAATATTCCTAAATTTATAAATGATCCATTAAACGCTTCTGAAAGAGCTTTAACTGATAATGTGGCATTTTCTGTTAATGCTGCTGATTCTGTTTCAACACTTCCCTTAAAATTTGCTGGGATTGCATAGAAAACTATCCAATAAGCAATCCAGTTCATCATTATACTCGAAACAACTTCATGAACATTAAATTTTGCTTTCAATAATCCCGGAATAGAAGCCCATAAAGCTCCTGCAACCATTGCTGAGAAAATCATTAATAAAAGCATAGGAACTTTAGGTAATTCTAATGTTAATCCTAATGCTAAAGCTACGAATCCTCCTACTAACATTTGTCCTGGTGTTCCAATATTAAATAGTCCTGTCTTAAATGCAAATGCAACAGAAAGTCCTGTTAATATTAAAGGTGATGCAGTTGCTAAAGTATTTCCTATTCTTTCTATATTCATTAATCCACCTTTTAATAAGAAAGAATATCCTTCCACTGGATTTTTACCTATTGCAAACATAAGTATTGCACCAGCTATAAGACCAAGAACTACTGCAAGTAAAGATAATATCGTTTGTTTTTTACCCATTTACCTTTTCCTCCTTTTTAACTCCTGCCATCATAAGCCCTATTTCATTTTCATCTGTATCATCAGCATCAACTATTCCTATTAGCTCTCCACTATTAATAACAGCTATTCTATCTGATACATTTAATATTTCATCTAACTCAAGAGAAACTAATAAAACTGCTTTTCCTTTATCTCTCTCCTCTATTAATCTCTTATGGATATATTCTATTGAACCTACATCAAGTCCCCTAGTTGGTTGTACTGCTATAAGTAATTCAGGCTTCATTTCAATTTCTCTTCCTATAATAGCCTTTTGTTGATTTCCTCCTGACATAGATCGAACTATTGTTACTTCATCTTCTGCTGATCTTACATCAAAAGCCTTTATTATTTCTTTTGCATATTCTCTTATAGCCTTTTTATTTATTATTCCTTTATTTGAAAATGGTTTATTTTTATATGCTTTAAGCACCATATTATTTTCTAAACTATAATCTAAAACTAATCCTCTTTTATGTCTGTCTTCAGGAATATATGCAATTCCTTTATCTATTCTATCTCTAATTGAAAGTTTCTCTATACTACTTCCTAAGAACTCAATATTACCTGAAACAACTTTTCTCATTCCTGTTATCGCTTCAACTAGCTCAACTTGGCCATTACCTTCAACTCCAGCTATACCAAGAATTTCGCCACCTTTAACATCTATAGAAAAGTTTTTAAGTCCTAGTACTTTTCTATTATTATTTACTGATAAATTATCTACTTTTAATACTACATCTCCTACCTTAGCTTCATCTTTACTTACTTTAAATGAAACTTCTCTTCCTACCATCATTTTTGCCATTTCAGCTTCATTGGTTTCTTTTACATCTACTGTTCCTATATATTTTCCTCTTCTAATAACGGTACATCTATCAGCAATTTCTTTTATCTCTTTTAACTTATGAGTTATTATAATAACAGACTTCCCTTCTTTTATAAGGTCTCTTATTATATTCATTAACTCTTTTATCTCTTGTGGCGTTAAAACAGCTGTCGGTTCATCAAATATAAGTACATTTGCATTTCTATAAAGCATTTTTAATATTTCTACTCTCTGTTGCATTCCAACAGATATATCTTCAATCTTTGAATTCGGATCCACATTTAAATTATATTTTTTTGATAATTCTTGTATCTTTTTAGCTGCACTAGCCTTATCTACCATTACTCCAAACTTTTTAGGTTCACAACCTAAAATTATATTTTCTGTTACAGTAAAGTTTTCAACAAGTTTAAAGTGCTGATGAACCATTCCTATTCCATATTCATTAGCCTTATTAGGTCCTGTTATTTTAACTTCTTTTCCATCAATTTTTATAGTTCCTCTATCTGGTTGGTACATTCCAAAAAGAACACTCATAAGTGTAGACTTTCCAGCACCATTTTCACCTAAAAGAGCATGCACTTCTCCCCTTTTTAAAGTTAAAGTTATATTATCATTTGCCACTATTCCTGAAAATTCCTTACGGATATTTAGCATTTCCACTACATATGCCATTTCCATTTCCCCCTAATGTATAATTAGATAAAAAAAGGGCTTCTCAAAAAGTTTTAATCAATTGATTGATATTATTTTTTTGAGATTCCCTATATATAATTAAGCTATTAAATCACCTTTTTCTGCTGAAACTTTAATTTCATCAGATTTCATTTTTTCTTTTACTTCATTAACTGTTTTAATTGTCTCATCTGAAAGATTTGGATTAGTTTCTGGAATACCAACTCCATCATTCTTTACATCATAAGTTAAAGTTTCTCCACCTGGGAATTTCCCATCTTGCTCACTTTTAACCATATCAAATGCTGATTTACCAATTTTCTTAGTTGCTGAAGTTAAAATAACAGATTTATCTCCTTCATACTTACCTTCTTCAAACTGATCAACATCAACACCAATAACCCAAGCATCTTTTCCAGATTTAGCTCTAGTTTTAGCTTCAGTTATAACACCAACTCCAACTTTTCCAGCTGATGCAAATATAGCTTTAACTCCTCTGTCATACATAGTTGCAGCAATTTGTTGTCCTAATGCTACATCTTCAAATGAATTTGAATATTTAATATTTTCTTTCTTTAAAGTAACCTTTGCGCCAAGATTCTTATTAGCATATTCAACACCTTGTTGGAATCCCCAGTTGAACTTTTGTACTGGTGGTATTTCAAGACCTCCAATAAAACCTAAATCTCCTGTTTTTAATTCTACTGTTGCTGCAACACCTGCTAAGAATCCTGATTGTTCTTCAGCATAGAATATTGAAACTGTATTATCTCCAACTTTAGATTTTGGATCTTTTTCTGCTCCATCATTTGGGCTTCCATCTATTAATACAAACTTTGCATCTGTATATTTATCTTGTGCTTCATATATAGCTTGTTCAAATTTATATCCTGGTGCAACAATAAATTTAAAATCTGCATCATACATATTATTTATTTCTGTTAAGTAGTCTGCTTTTGTTTGCCCCCCTGGTTGTAAGTATTTTTCTTTAACACCAAGTTCTTTTTTAGCTTCAAGAATACCTTCCCAAGTACCTTGGTTAAAGCTTTTGTCATCAATAGTTCCTACGTCTGTAACCATCCCAACGTTCATAGCATCTTTTTTGTCTGAGTCATCTCCTGACGCCCCTCCACAACCAGCTAAAATACCAGTTGCCATTAGAAGTGTCATTGCCATAGCAAGTACTTTCCTCTTCATAATGTCTCCCCCTAAAATATATAATTATTTTTAGTAAAATGTCTCAAAGTCAGTCTTTTACAAGCATTTTACATTAAAATTATACTATCCCAAAGACACTTTAACAACATTTATTTACATTTATGTAATTTTTATTATAATTTATTATCTTACTTTATTTTCTTTAATAAAACTGGTTATTTTTATATCTTTCTCTTCTTTATTTCCTTTAATTTTCTCTATAAAAAATAAATAAATGCTACAATATAATTATGTGAAGGGGGCTATTTATGAAAAAACTAAATACTGTCTTGATGGAGCTATCTATTTGTGATGAAATTAAAGCTTTAAAAGTCTTGATTGCTTCATTAATTGGAATTTTCTTAAGTTCATTTACTCATTATATAAGTGCAACTACCACAGTTATAACAATTTCTATAATTTTTGCTTTTCTACCTTCTGTATCAGCAACAAGAACTTATTGCATTCAAAGAATTGTTGTTAATGTTATAGGTGCTGTTATAACTTTAGTAATTGGAATTTTACTTAAATGGGATATCTATTCTCTTGCAATTATTTCTTCAGTTACAATGCTTATATATTACAAATTTAATTTAGCTAAAAGAAAACTTAGTTTAGTTAGCTTAATTGCTGCAAGCTTAGTATTTTTTATGATAATGAGCACACCATCAGCAACTGAATCACGATTCGTATCAATAATAATAGGATCTATTTTAGCTATATTGGTCAATGAACTTGTTCTTCCTTTGAATCAAGGTTTTAAGCTTGAGAAAGTATTATTTAAATTCAATAAAGATTTATTTAAAATTCAAGACTCTTTATTAGAAAATGTTGATAATCTTTCCCTTGAAGATTTCAATACTTTAAATAAATCCTTAAATAGTATAAAACCTAATATTGATTTATTAGAAAAAGAACTAGAAACCACTTCTTTAACTAACCATCTAAGACATTATCGAACTAAAATCGGTACATTAAAAATGCTTGGAGATGTTTCAACTGCTTCTTATAATCTTTTATATTTAATTTTCAATCAAAAAGAGCAACTCCAATCCATCTCCTCCAAGGACAAGCATTATATAAAAGAAGCTATAGAAGAATTATCTAAAAGTCATAAAATCTTTTTAGCTAATTACAAAGAAAATTTAAATTTTAACTCTATACCGCTTATAGAATTAAATAAAAGCCATCTAAACTTAAATAAAGATACTAATATTCTTATTTTAAGTAATCTTATTATCTATAAAAATTCATTAAAAAAAATAAAAGATATTGCCTAGGCAATATCTTTTATTTATATATATATTTTCTTATTTTACGTGATGCTTGGCTTTGAGAAATATCTAATACCTCTGCAACTTTATAAGAATTTCGATATTTATTATATGCTGTTAAAATAAGTATTTTTTCAAATCCATCTAAATACTCTTTTAATGTTGGAATCTTCAAGTCATCTTTTGGATATTCTGATTCTATAGTTTTGAGAAATTTTTCAATATCCTCTAATACAATCTTGTCTTGTCTTATTGATATCATTATTTTTTCTACTATATGTTTCAATTCTCTTATATTTCCTGGCCAATCATATCTCTTCAATTCTTCTATAGCATCTTCATCAAATTCTTTTTGCATATTATATTTTTCATTAAAGTTCTTTACGAATATACTTATTAAAGAAGGTATTTCCTCTTTCCTATTTTTAAGTGGCGGTAATTTCCACTCCATTACATTTAATCTATAATATAAATCTTCTCTAAATGTTCCTTTATTAATCATTTCTTTTATATCTTTATTAGTTGCTGCAATAATTCTTATATCTGTTTGTTTCTTTAAGCTTCCACCAATAGGCATAAATGTTTTATTTTCTATTAACTCTAATAATTTACTCTGAGATGTTAATGGTAAATCTCCTATTTCATCTAGAAATAAAGTTCCTTTGTTAGCTAATTCAACTAATCCCTTTTTACCTTCTTTCATAGCTCCTGTAAAAGCCCCTTTAACATACCCAAAAAGCTCTGATTCAATTAAATTTTCTGGTAGTGTCGTACAGTTTATAGTAACAAAAGGATTATCTTTTCTAGGACTAAGCTCATGTATAAACTTTGCACAAGTAGATTTTCCTGTTCCAGATTCACCTAATAATAAGACTGTAACATCAAACTGTGCAATTCTTTCTAGATTTTCATATTCCACTAAATCATTAATATTTGTCTCATCATCTTTCTTTTCTTTTAAATCTATATCTTCTATAGTAAAATATGGATAATTGCTCTCAGTATTTAATACTTCTACTACTGTTTCAATTATCATTGTTATTTCTCCATTTCCATCTAATATTGGCTTTGCATTTAAAAATAATTTTTTCCCGTAGATAGTTTCTTGAAACAAGGAAATCTCTTCTTTTTCTTTCATTACTATTGGAATTATTTGTTTTCCTTTTTTTATTCTATTTCTTACTACTGCAACTGATTTCCCTATTATATCGTTACTATTTAAATTATAACTTCTACAAAAAGCCTCATTACAATATAAAATTATCCCATCCTTATTTGTGACAAAAATCCCATGATATATTTCATCTAATATATTTTTATAAATATCCACATTATTCATAAAGAATCACTCCATTTTTTCAAAGTATTACTTTATTATAGTGTACCTTTTAATAGGCAAAAAATAAATTTTTATATAAAAAATTCATTTTTGACTTAATAAAAATTGCTTATTTAGATTTAAATTCATTTTTGACTTAACCTTTTTCTATTTCATTCAATAATAACTCTTTTTTCAGTGATTTAATTTATTTACGCCTCTCAGCCCTTTATTTCTCACAACTGAATTTTGGCATCTTTTTTGCTAATACTATATTTAGAAAATATTTTACGAAAGAAGAGTGATTTATATGTGTACAGGATTAACTTTAACTACTAAAAACGGTGAACATTTATTTGGAAGAAATATGGATTTAGAATATTATTTCGGACAATCTGTTGGTGTTATTCCAAGAGATTATACTTATACAAATATTTCAACTAAAAAAATTGAAAAAACTAAATATGCTATGGTAGCAATGATTAGTATGATGGCAAATCATCCTATGCTTTCAGATGGAATGAATGAAAAAGGACTTGGAATAGCTGGCCTTAACTTTGGTGATGAATTTGGTGGATTAGAAAAAGATTTTGTAAATGATAAAATCAATATCCCTGCTTTTGATTTTATGCTTTGGATATTATCAAACTTTGACAATATTGAAGATGTAAAGAAAAATGTCCTTCAAGTAAATTTAATGGATATTAGAATAGATGAAAAAATCCCTAATGTATGCTTACATTGGATTGCTTCTGATAGATCTGGAAAAAGCATTGTAATTGAAAAAACTAAAGATGGTATGAAAGTTTATGATAACGAAGTTGGTGTTCTAACAAATCCTCCAACATTTGATTGGCAACTTACTAACTTAAGACAATATACAAATACAATTCCAACTCAGATCTCTAAAACTATGTGTAGTGATAAAGAATTAACTCCTACTGGTAGAGGTGCTGGTTTAATTGGTTTACCTGGAGACACTACTGCTCCTTCTAGATTTATTAGAGCTGCTTTTTTAAGAAACTTTGTTTTACAAAATGAAGATGTTTCTATGGGTGATTATTTTCATATAATGAATAATGTCGCAATGGTAAGAGGTACTGCTAAAAATGATGGTGTAAATGAATTTACTCAATATACTAGCTGTATGAATTTAGAAAAAGGTACTTATACTTATAAGACATATCATAGTCTTGCTTTAAGTTCTGTGAACTTATTTAATGAAGATTTAAATTCTTCTGATATTAAATTATTTAAATATGAAGACAATTTATCAATAACTAATTTAAATTAAACTCAATTTTTATAATTTGGTTTATTAAAAAATCTTTATAAAAAAAGACTGTCAAATACGACAGTCTTTTTATTTTACTTTTTTATATTCTCTTTAGCTTTCTTCATTTTCATATATAAGCTTTTATTTATATGATATACAATTACTGATGTTAGAATAACTCCAATTGCTATTCCTACAGCTGTTTGAAATGTGCTCATTCCATAATAATGAAACTCCCACTCATTACCTGTCAACAATCCACTCATAGTATAAAATAATCCTCCTCCTGGAACTAAAGGTATAATTCCAGGTAATAAGAATACTGTCGCAGGTGATTTTAACTTACGTGCTAACACTTCTGAGTATATTGTTATTGCTGCAGATGCTAATGTAGTCGGTAAAATAATTTGATTAAACATTTTATTCGTAACCACATATACCGTAATTGTTACAAATCCGCCAATTGTCGCTGGTATGATTTTATCTCTTTTTACATTGTACATTAATGCATATCCTAAAGCTCCCACTACACAAGATGCTATTTCAATTAAATATTGCATATTACATAAAACCTCCTGTATATAATGCAAGTGCAAATCCACAAGTAATTGCGACAGTTATAAGGATTGTATCTATTAATCTAATAGTTCCTGCTAAAATATCGCCTGTTAACATATCTCTAAACCCTGTTACCATAGCCATTCCTGGAATTACCAACATAACGTCACCTATTATTATCTTATCTACATTTGCTCCAATACCAATTTTTACTGATATAATTGCAAGCCATCCAATTATAAAAGAAATAATTGTTGTATAAACAATAGGATTGACAGTAAATCTTTTTGCATACTTATTTATAAAGAAAACTATTATAGCAATAATCCCAACCGCTACAACATCTCTAGCTCCTCCTCCAAAATAAACACAAAATCCTGTAGAACCCAATATTCCACCTAAAAGATTTTTTGTTGTAATAGAAAAATCCGTTAATCTAAATGTATTTATCTTTTTCTCAATTTCAACTTCACTAGGTTTATTCTCACATATATATCTTGATAATCTATTTAGTTCCTCTAATTTTTCTAAATTTATTTCGCTTGAATGTACCCTTCTAGTTTGAGTAAAACTTTCAGCATTCGTATTTCTTATTGTAGCGATTATTAAAGTTTTAATTGCAAAGACATCTACTTTAACATCTCCATAGCTTTTGCAAATTCTTATAACCGTATCTTCAACTCTATTAATTTCAGCATTACATCTCAGCATATTCTCTGCAATATCTAATGCAAAACATAGTATTTTTTCAATATTCATAGTTTCTATAATTTTATTTTCCATCCCATTTTCATTCCTTAATACAAAAAAATTAACTAAAGCAAAACATAATATTTCGCTTTAGTTATATAACTATTTTCTCTATTTAATTATACCATATCAGCCCCTAGAATTACTATCTTTACGCCTTAATTTTAGACTTTATTTATACTGAATTTTTTATTTATTATTTTATTAAACTTATCCACATCTAATACTAATTTATCCACTACTTTTACTCATTTTTCCCCGTATCTGTTAATAACTTTTGCTTTAAAGTTTTGTATATTCCAATATTATATCTCTTAATGTTTCAACTACTCTTTTATTTGCTTTTTTATTATAATATTCTGCAAATCTTTCATCTAAAACATACATCTCTGCTAATCCTTGATGAACTTCCTTCTTATATTCCATATTAAAAGAAAGCCATTTTTTATGATTTTCAAAAACTATCTTTGCTTCATCTGAATTTAAATCTTTATTTTCATTAACAATCAAAAGTTTCTCAATCATTTCATCTTCTAATCTAGCCATTTCCTTAAATTCTTCCTCTGTTAATTTAGAAAATTTATTATAGGAATTACTAACACTTTCTTCCCCATACTTTTTCCTAATTTCTTTTCCATATTGTTTTTCATTTTTCTTTATCTTTTCTTTTTTAAAGCATTCAAATTTTTCTGTATCTGTCATATCAATCTCCCCTTTACTATATGCTATTGTCTTTTCGACAGTTTGTATTAATGCCTCAAGGTGCTCCCTTTTCTCTATTAATTTTCTATAATGATTTTCAAGTGACTTTTGCACATCATAGTCTGGATTAGATAATATCTCTTTTATATCTTTTAATTCAATATCCATAGATTTATAAAATAATATCTGTTGTAATTTATTAATTTGCTCTTCTCCATATACCCTATATCCAGCTTCTGTTACCTTTTGGGGTTTTAATAAATTAATTTCATCATAATACCTAAGTGTACGCGTACTTATTCCTGCTAAATCACTTAATTTTTTTATTGTATAATCCATAAAGCACCTCCTGACACTATTTATTCTAAAGTTTTACGTAGGGAGAAAGTCAACATTTAATTTAAAGAATTTATTATAAAGTTTGCTTGAAGCATTCTTATCTCACTCTTAAAATGCACATGATCACAATATATTTCTGTTCCCAGTGCTTTTGTATATCTATTTAAATCAATTATTTTTATATTTTTTTCTTCCATCACTTTTTTTGCGACAGTATTATATTCTTCTAAATCTAAATTATATCTAAGAAACCCATCTATCCTTTTATTGTGTATTTCATCTACGACAGGTGTTGACATAACCCATATTACTTCATTTCCTATTACTTTAGCTATATCTATTATTTGTCGCAAATTTTCTTCATAATCATCTATATCTGTCTGTATCTTTTGCGACATCCTATCTCTTCTAATATCATGTAATCCACAATTAATTAATAAAATATCATGTCTTGTCCCATTTTCTTTTTCGCTTTTTAAATATTCTAAAACCATAGTGCTGTCGCCAGCATTTGCTCCTAAAGGTTTATCTAAATCAATTAATGCCTCGTCTCCCTTTTTTCTATCATATTTAAATTTACCTTTTGATAATTCTTTTAAGTAAGTTCCATAATGTATTGATACACTATCTCCAATAACAAAAATACTTCTCATTTGTTTTCCCTCCTTTACTAATAAAAAAAGCTGTAAAAAGATATTTTTCTTTTTACAGCTTAAAAATTTCATTTCTACAAATAAGTTCCAATGAAAACCTTTTACTTTTTTTATTTTATTACTCATTCCAATAATTGTCAACTTTTTCTTTTTTCTGGGTCAATATGTATTGTCACTCTAATATTTTTGAATTTTTCATTCATTGATTTTTTTAAATTTCCCATGATATTATGTGCTTCTTCTACCGTTAAATTAGGCTTAAGTGTTATATGAAAATCTACATGTTTCATGCTACCTGTTTTTCTAGTCTTTAATTTGTGATAATCTAAAAACATATCTTGATTATTATCTATTACTTTTTTTATTTCATTTTCTTCTTCATCACTTAATCTTCTATCTAATAATTCATCAAATCCATCTTTAACTAACTCTACAGCTTCTTTAATAATCATTACTGCTACTATAATTGCTACAATTGAATCTAAAATATTTATTCCTGTTATTTTTATAAGAATTATTCCTATCCCTACTCCTAAAGATGTAATTACATCTGTTTTTAAATGTAATGCATCTGCTTGAAGTGCCATAGAGTCTTCTTCTTTTGCAACCTTATATAATATTCTAGAAACAAAAAAGTTAACTACTGCTGCTACAAGCATTACTATTATTGCTAACCCATCATTTCTTATTTCTTCTGGATGGAACATTTTTAATACAGCCTCATATATAATCATTATAGATGCTAATAAAATCAATACACCCTCTATTATTCCTGAAATATTTTCTATCTTCCCATGTCCATAAGGGTGTAAATCGTCTGCTGGCTTTGACGACATTCTAACAGAAAAGAATGCAACAATTGCTGCAATTAGGTCTACAGATGAATGAATCGCCTCTGAAATAATACTTACAGACCCACTCAAAATTCCTGCAATAAGCTTTAAAATTATCAGCAATGAATTTGACATTATCGATAAAAATGCAACTTTAACCTTTTTATCATTTTTCACCATAAATACTTCTCCTTATATAAATTTTTGCTCTTACTTATTTAATTTATTCAAATTATATAATGTACTAAAACATAAATCATTAAACATTTTAATTGTTAAATTTAATTTAACTCTTTAGACATATCTAATTAATTTATTAATGATAAATATTCTTAGTTGTAATTTACAATCAACATTACTTGAGGGCTATCCCCATCTACACGCCTTTTATCCACACCTACACAAAAGAATTTTTTATACTAAAAAAGATTTAAAACTGTAAAGTAATTTAAATAAGTAGTGAACATCGCTACTTATTTTTTATCAATAAAATCTGCCTTTAGACATATCATATATTATCTGACTAAAAGGAGGTATTTTGATGAGTTCTTTAGAAACTTCTCAAACATTACAAAATCTTATAAGTTCAATGGTTAGAGAATCTCAAGTTAGCACTAGTTACTATATCTATAGCCAAGTAGCTTTAACTGAAGGATTTTGGGATATTTCTGAAATATTTTCTACTATTGCTAATCAAGAAAATGAGCACTATAAAGTATTTCTTAACTTTATTCCTTCCGATGTTCAGCAATCACAAAGTAACTCACAAGCTTCAGTCATTATTTCAAAAGGAACTACTGCACAAAATATTGTTTCTTCGTTGAACAATGAAATTATAGCTACTACTGATTACCCTCAATATGCAACTGTAGCTACTAATGAAGGTTTTCCTGAAATAAGTACTGCCTTTACTAATATCTATAATATAGAAAGATATCATCATTCTCTTTTTGAAAAATTACAATATAATTTATTGAATAATGAAGTATTTCAAAAAGATAGAGTTGTCTTATGGCAATGCCAAGCTTGTGGTTTTATAATTGAATCTATTCAAGTTCCTTCACCTTGTCCAGTTTGCTATAATGTTGGCAGCTACAAATATCTTGGAGATGAAGTTGTTTTATATATGGGATTTAAAGATGCTAATCAAATTCCGAAAACAATTATTGTTGAAAATAAAGATCCAGCTACTTCAATTGAAGATGTAAATACTGAAATGGATAGTATCATTACAAATAATATTGAAGGTCCTTCTTTAACTAAAGATAACTATGTTATAACTATTCAACAATCTCAAAGATATAATATGCAAAATGAGCCTTAAAAAAAGAGCTATTAAATAGATTTTCTATTTAATAGCTTTTTTTAATTTCCTACTGTAAATCCTATAATATTTAAATTACCTTTTAAACTAACTCCCGTAATAAGATTTATATTTCCAGTTCCAGTATTTAAAGGTTGCGACACATTGATAATATTTATTGTTGAAGCACCTACATTCGTAATTGTCACATCAATATTTATTTCTCCACTTGTCGCTGTATTACTATATTGATAGATTACAGTTGAATTATTATTACTTATTTGACTAATATTGATTCTAGTATATTGATCTGTATCTATACTTTCAATATTTAAAGATATTCCAAATTTGTATAATCCAACTTCATTTAATTGTATATTAGCACCATTAACAGAAATAGCTGAATTTTGACTAATACTATTTGAAACTAATGCTGAATTTGTAATTTCTTCATTAAATATTACTAACCCATTAAATGGAATTGTTACAGATAAATTTGATGTTAAATCATAAGTCAATAAACTTATCTTATTAACTGCTCCACTTGTTCCAGCAACTCCTTGAATTCCTGGTAAACCTCTAGGCCCAATAAATCCTTGAACTCCTTGTGACCCCGTCGCTCCTGTCGCACCTTGTGGTCCTGGATCTCCAACCGAACCTGTCGCTCCTGTTTGACCTTGTATTCCAACTGGTCCCATTGGGCCTCTTGCTCCAACTGGTCCTTGTGGCCCTCTTGCTCCGACTAATCCTTGTGGACCCTGTGCACCTCTAATCCCGACTGAACCTTGTGGTCCTCTTGGACCTATTGGTCCTTGTGACCCAACTATTCCTTGTGGTCCCATTGGCCCCATTGGTCCTCCTGACGGACCTATTGGTCCTTGTGGACCTACTTCACCTGTCGCTCCTTGTAGTCCTGTTGGACCCATTTCTCCTGTCGCTCCCTTTGCTCCTACTTCTCCAGTTTCTCCTTGTGGTCCTTGAGGTCCTCCTGACGGTCCTATCGGCCCTTGTATTCCTGTTGTTCCTATTGGCCCTTGAGGCCCTGTCATACCTATTATCCCTTGTGGACCTGTCGGTCCTTGTATTCCAGCTTTTCCTATTACTCCTTGTATTCCTTGTGGTCCTATTAGCCCTGTCACTCCTTGCATTCCTGGAATTCCACGTGGACCTATTGAACCTTTAGCTCCTACCACTCCATTCCCTTGAGACATTTTAAATATTGTTATTCCACCAGCTATTGGATTATTTAAATTCATTAAAATACTTTCTGTATTATCACTTCCAATACCTGTAACATTATTTAATGTTACAGAATACGGCAAATTATCAGTTGTTATATTTAAAATAGATGCCCCTGAAATCTCTCCATCATTCATATTAACTATTACTGGATTTGAGCAAAATGGAGTTTCTCCATTCCCTTCTTCCATAAGTCCAATTCCAATCAAATTATTAGGAACTGTATTTGTAATAGATGCCCACCAAGAAACAAAAAATTCTCCATCTTCTTTAAAAATAAAAGAATTTGTTTGTGCATCTCTATAAAGTAAACTTTCATTTGAAAGAAATATATCATTATTAAAAGGAAATACATCGTTATATTGTATTATTGGAGACGTTCCATTTGGCAATGATACTGTATTTATATTTGACTCTATAAATAATGTCATAAACTTTCCTCCTAAAATATTAACTCTATAATTATATATATTCATTTAATTTATAATGGCGCAAGTTTATTGCTTTTTTAATAAAAAAACTACTCCAAACTTTGAAGTAGCTTTAATAAATTAATTATTTCAATATATTCTATTTTATCTATACTGATATTTTTTCTATTTCATTTTCTGTTTTTATTTTCTCAAATTTATTTTCTCTAATATATGGATTTTTATAAAAAGCATATGCTAATTGTGCACACATAAAGCACCAAATAACTGGCTCACAAATAATAACACCTAGATATTTTAGCATTGGGATAAATAACGTTACAAAAACTATTTTTCCTATAAACTCTATTATGCTAGATATAAGAGGTAATACTTTTTCTCCTATGCCCTGAAGTGCATTTCTTAAATTTAAAAGAATTCCTAAAACAGCATAAAAAGGTGCATTTAATATTATATATTTTACTCCTGTATTAATTAATACTTCTTCACTAGAACCAGTTAATGCTTTTACTAAAACTGGTGCTAAAAATATTAATGAAAGAAGTAATATTCCACCCCATATAAGCGACATTATATTTGAATAAAATACAGCTTTTCTTATTCTATAACCTTGGTTTGCGCCTTTATTTTGCGACACAAAAGTAGATAAACTCATTGAAAGTGATCCTATAGGTATCATTGCAAAACTACCTATTTTACGTGCTGCTGTATGTCCTGCTATTATTAAATGTCCAAAACTATTTATAGCAGTTTGTAATATAACTGTTCCTGTTGAAACAATTAAAAGCATAATTCCCATAGACATACCTTGTCCTAGTAAATCTTTATATAACTCTTTTGAAATATTGAAATGTTCTTTTCTAGGAATCAAGATTGGACATTTAAAACAAATATATACGATACATAGTATTCCTGATATGGCTTGTGCTATGACTGTCGCAATAGCTACACCTTTGATTCCCATGTTAAATTGAGTTATAAATAAAATATCTAAAACTATATTTAAAAGTGATGCTATTATAAGAAATATTAATGGCATCATACTATTTCCAATAGCTCTTAAAAATCCTGAACATAAATTATAAAGAAATGTAACTCCAACAAATAATGATATTATTGATATATATGAATATGCTTCATCAATAATATTAGCTGGTGTATTTACTAATTCTAATAATGGATATAGAAATACTACTCCTAAAATCATTATTATTGCAGTTATTCCAGCTCCAATAATTAAAGAGCCTGCGACAGATTTCTTTATAAGTTCTTCATTGCCTGAACCATATCCTCTAGAAGTAACTATACTTAGTCCATTTCCAACTCCTAAAGAAAACCCTACTAAAAGCTCATAAACTGCTGCACAAGATCCTATTGCCGCTAAAGATGTTTCCCCTAAAAAGTTTCCTACAAGCATTATATCTATAGTGTTATATAATTGCTGAAAAAGACTCGATATAAAAAGTGGTATTGCAAATATTATAAGAGATTTTAATATTTTCCCCTTTAATAAATCTACATTGCTACTAAACATAAATCTCCCCCTCATTTAACTTTCCCTTTGTTTTTATGATTTTTCTCTATATTTAAATTTATCTTTAGTTTGTTACCTCTATATTTTGACCCATTTTCTTTTGTGTAATTTCCTTCTTAATAATCTTATAATAATATATACTTCCTATAATATCAGCTAATGCCCATCCTATAGGAATTGACCACCAAATCCCCCTTGCTCCTAGCGATGTCGCTGTAAGTACATAAGCTAAAATCACCCGTGTTCCCAAAGATACTATTGTCAAAATTATTGATATCTTTAGTATTCCAAATCCTCTAAATAACCCATAAAACATAAATAAGAATCCAATCAATATATAAAATACTGAAACTACCGATAAATATTCAACTCCTAAATCTATGACTTCTATTTCATTTTTATTTATAAATAAATACATTATATCTTTAGAAAACATATATATTAAAGCTGATATTACTACACAAAAAATTCCTATCATTTTTATAGATTCTTTAACTCCAACTTTTATTCTTTCAATTTTATTTGCTCCTTTATTTTGAGCCACAAATGTTGCAAAAGCATTGCCAAAATCCTGTACAGACATATATGCAAGTGAATCTATTTTAACTCCTGCTGCAAATGCTGCCATTACAACCGATCCAAATGTATTAACAAGCCCTTGTACCATAAGTATTCCGAAATTCATAATAGATTGCTGAATAGACGTTAATACTGAATATCTCATTACATCCTTAAATATATATTTGCTTATCTTTATATCTTTTCTTTCTATTCTTATAAAATCTATTTTTTTTATAGACATATATAATACTTATAATTGCTGATACTCCTTGTGCTATTATAGTTGCAACAGCCACTCCTAATACTCCTAAATTAAAGCCTAAAACAAATATTATATCTAATACTACATTAATGATTGATGCTATTATAAGAAAATATAAAGGTCTTTTAGAATCGCCTATTGCTCTTAATAAAGCTGTCGCTAGATTATAAATAAATGTAAACCCAAGACCTAATATGATTATAATTAAATAACTTTTAGCATCAGTTAAAAGTTCATTTGGCATATTGAATGCTTTTAATATAAAATCAATCCCTATTAAAGAGATAATTATAATAAATAAGGTAACTCCGCCTATAAATAAAGATGAAGTTACTGTCGCATCCTTAAATTTCTTATTTTCTTTTGCTCCATAAAACTGTGCTAATATAACCCCAACTCCCATAGTTAAGCCTATTATAATTGATGTTATAAAAACTCACTTTTAAATTATAGCATTTTTGGTATTTATAGTTAATAATTTCCTTAATATTTTTATACTAAATATTATATATGCTATAATATTTAGTATTATTGGAGGTGTTTTTTTTATGGATTTATTTAAATATAATTTCAGCTATAAATCACTTTGCTCCTTGCAGAGACTACAAGCAGCTATGCTTTGTTTGGAGCCTAAGTCTTTTAAATAGCTGAATTAGGTTATCCGACACATAGCTTTGTATTCTTTGCCTTAAAAATTATAAATTTTAAGGAGTAAAGAAAATGAAATATATAAAAGCAACGGATGTGTTACCTAAAGAAATTATTGAAATATTACAAGAATATATTGATGGAGAATGTGTTTATATTCCAAGAAAAGTAGAAAATCAAAAATCTTGGGGTGAAAACAGTGGTATAAAAACTGAATTAAAAATTAGAAATATTGAAATATATAAAGATTACCTTAATGGTTTTAATATCAGTGATTTGTCGCAAAAATATTTTTTATCTGATAAAAGTATTAGAAGAATTATAAACGAAGAAAAGCAAATGTGCTCATAAATGATTCCTAATCATTTATAGGATTGTTCTCTTGCTTAATTAATGATATTCTTTCATTAAGATACGAAATGAGGTGACAATTTTATGAATCCTTTTATAAAAAAACAGGAATTTAATTATATAAATAAATGTTTAACTGATTTAAATAGTACTTTTAGAAATTGTTCTGATAAAAATATTGTTGAAGCTTCTAAGTCATATATCCAAGATAAAATATATAAACATTTTAATAGTTTAACTGAAGAACAAATAAATATATTAAACATTGATAATATAACAGAGTCATTACATATAGATAGTTTTATCTCTAGCTTAGATAACTATGTCTATGGCATGGAAAGTATATCTTCAACTCAAATATCAAAGGTTTTTAAGAAAGAAAAAAAGCTTAAAATGCCTAGGGTAG
>NZ_CAMTIG010000035.1 GCF_947072515.1 uncultured Clostridium sp. | reverse complement strand
AATTCTGTTTATACAGGAGCAAATGCATTAAATAGTGGATTAGAATCAGCAAAAACAGGAGCAAATGCATTAAGTTCAGGTATAAATTCTGTTTATACAGGAGCAAGTGCATTAAATTCAGGAATAGGAACTGTTTCAAATGGAGTTAATGGATTAAATAGTGGTATATCATCTGCAACTAGTGGAGCTAATAAAGTGAATAACGGATTAGAGTCTGCAAAAACAGGAGCAGAGCAGTTAAGTGCAGGACTTACTAGTGGATATAACAATTTAAATGATAATGTTAAGTTTTCAGCAAGTGCTATGAGTAATTTCATAGCAAGTCCAATAGCATTAAAAACAATTGCAATAAATCCGGTAGATTCTTATGGGGAAGGATTTGCGCCATATTTCATGTGTATTGGATTATGGGTAGGAGCTATGTATGCATATTTTGTTATAAGTGCATTATCAAGAAAATTTGATGGATCATTTAAGAAAAGATTTATTAAATCATTTTCAATTGGAGCAGGTATATGTGCATTACAAGCAATAATAATGAGTGCAGTATTATACTTTGTATTAGACTTAAGCATACAGCACGTAGGGTTATTCTTCTTAGTAAATATACTGACAATTGTAGCCATATACAGCTTATTTAATGGATTGCATTATATAATAACTCCAATTATGAAGGGAGCTATTATGATTCTTATGCTATTTGAGTTTACTTCTTGTGGAGGATCGTATCCAATTGCTATGATGCCGGCTTTCTATAAAGTTGTAAGTAAGTTTGCAATATTAACTTATGGAGTTGGCGGAATGAGAATGGCTATAAGTGGAATAAATAGTAGTGTGTTTAACAAATATATAACTATTTTAATCTTATGTATTGTGATACCAACAATAATAGGATTTATCGTAGGATATATTAGAAATCATATAACTCATAAAAGAGTTTTAAAAGAAAAATCAGAACTTGTAGCAGAAGAAGAATTGTTTAATCAATATGTATAAAATAGACTAAATTTATAGGTGAAATTTAGAAAAGAGAAATTACAGAAAATGTATTTCTCTTTTCTTTTTTTGAAAATAAAATTATATTTAACAATTATTTAAAACATTTACATCCGTATTATGCTTAACTTGAAAAATAATAATATATATTATATTAAAAAAAATAAATAAATTATCTGAAAACTATATATAATAAAACTAATAAATATAATATATATTATGTAAAATTAAAGAAATATATAGAAAAAACTTGAATTTAAGAAATTAGAGTATACTAAATGGTTGAATGGTATATACTATAGGGTTGGAGAGGTATTAATAGTATATACAAGCTGAACGAACTATGGTAAAATAAGAGTGTTATGTAATAGAGATAATAATCTATAAAAAAGTTAAATTAAAACTAGGAGGACATAATAATGAAACAAAATAAAGAACAGCTTATTGAAACAGCTAAAATTATTAGAACAGATATTGTCGAAATGCTTACTGAATCAGCATCAGGACATCCGGGGGGATCATTATCAGCGGCAGATATCGTAACAGCATTATACTTCAATGAAATGAACATAGATCCAAAAAACCCTAAAATGGTGGATAGAGATAGATTTGTACTTTCAAAAGGACATGCGGCACCAGTTCTATATAGTGCATTAGCAAGAAGAGGATTTTTTGATCCAAAAGAATTAATGACTTTAAGAAAAATAAACTCAAATCTACAAGGACATCCAAATATGAATGATGTACCTGGAATTGATATGTCAACAGGGTCATTAGGACAAGGAATTTCAACAGCAGTTGGAATGGCTTTAGGAGCAAAGATAAACGGAGAAAAAAATAGAGTTTATGCTTTACTTGGTGATGGAGAATTAGAAGAAGGTCAAGTATGGGAAGCTGCTATGGCAGGTGCTCAATACAAATTAGATAATTTAACAATATTTATAGATTTTAATGGATTACAAATAGACGGAAAAATAGAAGATGTTATGAACCCAGCACCTATAGATGCTAAATTTGAAGCATTTGGATGGAATGTACTAGTTATAGATGGACATGACTTTGATCAAATATTAGGAGCAATTGAAAAAGCTAAAGCTTGTAGTGGAAAACCAACAGCAATAGTTTGTAAAACAATAAAAGGTAAAGGTGTTTCATTTATGGAAAACCAAGCTGGATGGCATGGAGCAGCACCAAGCAAAGAACAATGTGCACAAGCAATTGCAGAAATTGGAGGGCAAAAATAATGACTAAAATGGCAACTAGAGAAGCTTATGGAAAAGCTTTAAAAGATTTAGCAAGTACTAATAAAAATGTTATAGTTTTAGATGCAGACCTTTCAAAATCAACTAAAACTGCTGATTTTAAAAGTGTAGCACCAGAAAGATTCTTTAATATGGGAATTGCAGAAGGAAACATGATGTCTGTTGCAGCTGGACTTTCAACATGTGGAAAAATACCATATGTAAGTACTTTTGCTATGTTTGCAGCAGGAAGAGCATTTGAACAAATAAGAAACTCAATTTGTTACCCAAGATTAAATGTAAAAATATGTGCAACTCACGCTGGATTAACAGTTGGTGAAGATGGAGCATCACATCAAGCAATTGAAGATATATCACTAATGAGAAGTATTCCAGGAATGACAGTTATAAATCCTTCAGATGCAGTTGAAACTGATGCAGCTATAAAAGCTATAGCTGAAATGAATGGACCATGTTATGTAAGACTTGGAAGAGCAGCAGTTAATATAATAAATGATAGACCAGAATACAAGTTTGAAATTGGTAAAGGAGTTACTTTAAAAGAAGGTAATGATTTAACAATAATAGCAACTGGAATAATGGTTGATGCTGCATTAGAAGCAAGTGAAATATTAAAAGCAGAAGGAATAGATGCAAGAGTTGTAAACATTCATACTATAAAACCAATAGATGTAGAACTTATAACAAAAGCAGCTAAAGAAACTGGAGCAATTGTTACAGCAGAAGAACATAATATAATTGGTGGATTAGGTTCAGCAGTAGCAGAAGTTGTTACTGAAAACTGTCCAGTATCAGTTTTAAGAGTTGGAGTTAAAGATACATTTGGAGAAAGTGGATTACCAAATCAACTTTTAGAAAAGTATGGATTAACAGCAAAAGACATTGTTGAAATGAGTAAAAAGTCACTAAAGTGTAAAAAATAATAATAAAATGTAACAAAAAAGTATAAAATTATGATATAACAGTATAGAGAGACTATGCTGTTATATTTTTTTAGTTGAAAATTAAAGGGAATATTTAAAGGGAAGTTCAATATTTTAAAAGGGGAAAAGAGATGGGGAAAAATATAAAAGAATATGGCATTATAACACTAGGAATGCTTCTTGTAGTTATAGCTATTCAGTTCTTCTTTATACCAAATAAGATTACAGGTGGAGGAGTTACAGGAATAGCAGTAGTTATATGTGAGTATTTCCAAGGATTAAATGTAGGATTAGTAATGGGAGCATTGAATATTCTTCTTTTTATAGTTGCATTTATCTTTATAGGAAAAGATTTTGGTGGAAAAACAATATATGCAGCTATGGGAATATCAGTTTTAAATTGGTTTGCAGAAGCGTTTCTTAAACCGCAGGCAATAACAAATGATTTGATGTTATCAGCTATTACAGGAAGTTTGCTTTTAGGAATTGGTCTTGGAATTGTATTTACACAAGATGCTTCTACTGGTGGGACTGATATAATTGCAAAAATTTTAAATAAGTTTTTTCATATAAATATGGGAAAAGGAATGCAAATGGTAGATATTTTAGTTGTAGTATTTAGTGGTATTACATTTGGTATAGAAAAAGCAATATATGCAGCAATATGTGTATTATTAACTGGAATAATAATAGATAAAGTAATTTCAGGGTATAATACATGTCATCAAGTAATAATATTTACGAATAAAACAAATTATATAAAAGAATATATAATCAAAGAAGTTGATAGAGGCTGTACCATTTTTAATGGGGAAGGTGGATATACAGGCGAAAAGAAAAATGTAATTTATTGTGTATTAGAAAGATCACAATTAATGAAAGTTAGAAGATTCATTAAAGAAAATGAACCGGATGCTTTTATAATAGTAAATGAAGCACATGATGTGTTAGGTAAGGGGTTTGGTAAGATAGAAGGATAAATGAGGAGTGAGGTTATGAAGAAAGGGTTAGTAAAAGATTATGTACTAATAACTATTGGAATAGTATTAGTAGCAATAGGAGTAGAATATTTCTTTGCACCAAATGATTTAGCAGCAGGTGGAATAACAGGTCTTGCAATTATCATAAATAAATATGTACCTTCAATTGGAATAGGAATAATTACATTCATAGTAAATGGTGTTTTGTTTGGAGTAGCATTTTTATTTATAGATGGAAATTTTGGAGGAAGAAGTATATACTCAAGTACATTATTATCTTTAATAATGTGGGCAATTGAAAAATTTTTAAATCCTTTTGCAATAACTCAAGATTTATTTATTGCTACAGTATTTGGAACTATAATTTCAGCGATTGGAATGGCTATAGTTTTTAATGCAAACTCCTCTACTGGAGGAACAGATATAATAGCAAAGCTTATGAATAAATATCTGCATCTTGATATAGGAAAATCACTACTTATTGTAGACTTTATAATTACATTTGTAGCAGCATTAGTATTTGGATTAACGCTAGGGTTTTATGCTATGCTGAGTGTTATTTTATTAGGAATAATGATAGATAAGTTAATTGAAGGCTTAAATGTTTGTAAGCAAGTTATAATAGTAAGTAATGAAAGTGAAGAAATTAGTAAATTTATAATTAAAGAATTAGATAGAGGCTGTACTTGCTTAAAAGGGTTCGGCGGATATTCGAATGATGAAAAATTTGTCATTTATACAGTATTAGATAGAAGTGAGTTTATAAAATTAAAAAATCGTATTAGAGAGATAGATAAACATGCATTTATAACGGTTGGAGAGGTTCATGAAGTTTTTGGAGAAGGCTTTAAAGTGAATGAAAAATAAGTCGAAAAAACTGAAAAAAAGAAAAACTTAATAAAATTTTATAAAATTATGAATAATCTATGTGTTATAATGAAATTTATAATGGACAAGGGCATATAGTTTTTTGCCCAATTCTATAAGGAGTGTAAAATAATGATTGAATTTAAAAGTGTATCAAAGATTTATGATAATAATGTAAAAGCGCTTTCAGATGTTAACGTGACTATAGACTCAGGGGAGTTTGTATTCTTAGTTGGTCCATCTGGTGCAGGGAAATCAACTTTTATAAGAATGTTATTAAAGGAAGTTGATCCTACAAGTGGTACAATAACTGTTACAGAACAAGATTTATCAGAAATTACAAGGGGAAAAATACCATATTACAGAAGAAAAATAGGAATGGTATTCCAAGATTTTAGATTAATTCCTACATTAAACGTATATGAAAATGTTGCATTCGCAATGAAAGTTGTTGAATCATCGCCAAAAGAGATAAGAAGAAGGGTTCCAATGGTACTATCATTGGTTGGATTATCACATAAATACAAAATGTTCCCTAATGAGTTATCAGGAGGAGAGCAACAAAGGGTTTCATTAGCTAGAGCGATAGTTAATAATCCAGCAGTTTTAATTTGTGATGAACCTACAGGAAATCTAGATCCACAAACAGCAAGTGAAATAATGGAACTTTTAGAAGACATTAATTCAGCTGGTACTACTATATTAATGGCAACACATGCTCAAGAGATAGTTAATGACATGAAAAAAAGAGTTATCGCCATTGAAAAAGGTGAAATAGTGAGAGATGAAGAAAGGGGTAGATATACTGATGAAGATTAATACGGTAGGTCATTTTATAGGAGATGCATTTAAAAGCTTAAAAAGAAATAAAACTATTTGCTTAGCATCGGTAATTACAGTATTAATTACTTTCTTTGTACTAGGAATATTCGTTTTAATAAGTAAAAACGTTGGTTTAGCTTTAAACGGTGTTCAATCAAAAGTAGAATTAAAAGTATTTTTACAACAAGATATAGGTGTAGTAGATCAAAGGGATATTGAAATAAAATTAAAAGACATGCCACAAGTTAAAGATGTTCAATATGTATCTAAAGATCAAGCATTTGTTAACTTCCAAAAATCATCACAAAATAATAAAGGATTACTTGAAGGATACAGCCTACAAAACAATCCTTTCCCAGCATCATATACAGTGCAATTAAAAACACCAGAAGATGCACAGACAGTAGTTAATGCTGTACAAAATATGCAAGGGGTAGATCAGGTTGGAAATCAACAAGATCTGATAAATACTATAACTAAGATTGTAAATGTAACAAGAGTTATAGGTGTAATTTTATTCTTGATACTGGTTGGAGTTGCTATATTCTTAATTATGAATACTACAAAACTTACTGTATATTCAAGAAGAAGAGAAGTAGGAATAATGAAGTTTGTTGGAGCAACAGATTGGTTTATTAGATGGCCATTTATCATTGAAGGAATGATTATCGGTATTGTAGGAGCTGTAATAGCGGCGCTGTTTGTTGGCGGAGCATACCAAGCATTCTTCTCATGGATAACAACTAAAATGTTATATGTAGATATAGTAAGTAATACTTATGCATATACACACTTATTATGGGAATTTGCCATAGGTGGAGCTATAGTTGGTGGAGGAGCTAGTTACTTCTCATTAAGAAAATTCTTAGTTGTATAGAAGGATAAAATTTGATTATTTAATAATTAAATTATGTTTTACAATATAATAAAAGAAATGATTTTGAATAAACTATAATGTATAATAAACTCAGTGAGTATAACTCACTGAGTTTTATTTTAAATAAAAGGTGTAAAATTATGGATGTGAAAGGAAGGGTATATGAGACAGAGATGGGTAAAAAGAATAGGGATAGGTGTAGCTGGGATTGCTATTGCAGGAAGTTGTTTTTATTTGGGAAATAAAGCAGCTACTAAGGGGTTTGTTTTTGGGGAAATAAATTCAAAAGTAAAAAATGCGATGAGAGAGGCAAATACCACAGCTAAATATAGTGAGCTATTTGATATTAGAAATGCAATACTTGCAAATTTTGATGGCGAAGTTCCGGATGAAGATTTATTAGAAGGCGCTAAAAAAGGAATGACTAATGCATTAAAAGATCCTTACACAATCTATATGACTGAAGAGGAATATAAAAAGTATAATGAGCAAAATTCAGGAGAGTATGTGGGGATTGGAATTTATATTGGAGTTAAAGATGGGCAAATTGAAGTAGTAAAGCCTTTAGAAAATTCCCCAGCAAAGAAAGATGGGATTTTAGCAGGAGATATATTAGTAAAAGTTGATGGACAAGCTATTGAAGGAGATATAGAAAAAGCAGGTACTTTAATAAAAGGAAAAGCAAATGAAGAAGTAGAATTGGAAATATATAGACCGAAAAATGATGAAATATTAAATTTTAAAATAAAGAGAGCACCAATAGAGACAGAAGATGTAGTAAGCGAAATGCTAGGAAGTGATATTGGGTACATTCAAATTGCATCATTTAATCAAGGCGTAACTAAAGATTTACAAGAAGATATTAAAAGCTTAAAGAGTGAAGGGATGAAAGGATTGATTCTAGACTTGAGAGGAAATCCAGGCGGATATCTTCATGAAGCGGTTGGGGTAGCATCACAATTTATTGAAAAAGGAAAGGATATAACTTATACAATAAATAAATATGATAAGAAATCAGTTGAAGTATCTAAAGGGGGAGAAGCTATCGGCATGCCGTTAGTAGTTTTAATTGATGGTGGAAGTGCAAGTGCATCAGAAGTTGTAACAGGAGCATTGAGAGATTATAAAGTAGCTACGATAGTTGGAACTAATAGTTTTGGAAAAGGTATAGTTCAAGCACCAGTTGAATTTGAAGATGGAAGTGCATTGAAGGTAACTGTATCTAAATACTATACTCCTAATGGTGAAAATATTCATAAGAAAGGAATAGCTCCAGATATTGAAATTGAGGCAGTAGAAAAAGAAGTAAATGCAACCTATAGTAAAGAAAAAGATGCTCAATTAAATAAAGCTATTGAGGCTATGAAAGAAAAAATAAATTAATATAGGAGGAAGATAATGTGGGCTTATTAATCTATACCTTAAAAGCCTTATCATTAGTTATTTTAGATCCATTCTTTTTAGGAATATTCGTAATTCTTGCGATAGTATTTTATTGGAAAAATAGACGAATTTCGATTATGCAAAGGAAAATATCAGGGGAGAGTATAAACTCTCCTCTAGAATTAACATTATCACAGTTTGCATTAGGAATAATAGCAGGAGTTATTTTAGGCATTATATCAAGTGCTTTAGGAATAATATTTAAAGAAAATTCAGGGATACAAGCATTGTTTATAATTTCAATTATATTTATGTTATTAAAACCTAGAATAGCGAGTTATTCATATGGAGCAGCTATTTTAGGAGGAGCGAGTTTATTTTATACACATGTATTGCATAGAGGAACTATAAATACTATATTTAACATAAATATAATTGCATTAATGACATTTATAGGAGTATTACATATAGTAGAAGGAATTTTGGTTATTATAGATGGACGCAAAGGAGCTATTCCAGTTTTCTCTAAACGAAAAGGAATAGTGTATGGAGGATATGCGTTAAGTCGGTATTGGTTTTTGCCTATAAGTATTATGGTTTTTATTCAATCTAACACAGTAAGTTCAGCAACAATTTTAAATGTTAAAGTTCCTAATTGGTGGCCTATAGTAAGAGGGTCAGACACTCTAAGCCTAATAGCTGCATGCACAATTGTAGTGATGACCTTTTATGGAGTTTTTAATTATTCAGGTATAACTTTTACAAAAAATAAAAAAGAAAAAACAAAAGAAGCAGGAATTATAATAATAATTTATGGCATAATTATTACTATAATTTCTGAAGTTGCTAGATTTGGATTATGGGGAGAAATACTAATAGTTATATTAGTACCAACTCTACATGAAGTAATGCTACATTTTCAAAGAAATATGGAAAGAAGAAGAAAACCTATCTTTTATAGTTTTCCGGGACGAGTATGTGTAATAGAAGTAGTCCCTAATTCTATAGCAGATAAAGCTGGAATTAAAGCTGGTGACATAATTAAAAGTATTAATGAAAAAATAGTTGAATCAGAAAAAGAAATTTATAGAATGAAAGATTCGATTATAAATGAAGTGAACTTAACTATAATAAAGAAGTATAAGGAAATTAATATAACTATAGAAAAAAGTGAAAATAAAGGATTAGGAATATTAGTAGTTCCAGTATCTATATTAAATAAAGATAGTTTTACTCAAATATTAAAAGAAAAACAGGAAATATTAAGAGAGAAGAAATAAAGAAAAGATAGATAAAGAGGTGAGATAATGGAGCAAATTTTTAATATAAAATCTGATTTTAAACCTATGGGAGATCAACCCAAAGCCATAGATGAATTAGTTCACTCTATAGATGACGGAAATAAGTATCAAACCCTTTTAGGTGTAACAGGATCTGGAAAAACTTTTACCATGGCAAATATTATTCAAAAGTTAAACAGACCAGCATTAGTTTTAGCACATAATAAAACTTTAGCAGCGCAACTTTGTGCAGAATTTAAAGAGTTTTTTCCAGATGCAATAGTAGAGTACTTTGTTTCTTATTATGATTATTATCAACCAGAGGCGTATGTACCACAAACAGATACATTTATTGAAAAAGATGCATCTATAAATGATGAGATAGATAAATTAAGACATTCTGCTACATCAGCCCTTTTTGAGAGAAGAGATGTTATTATAGTGGCATCAGTTTCTTGTATTTATGGATTAGGAAATCCGGATGAATATAAAAAACTTACTATAAGTCTTAGAAAAGGTATGGAAAAAGAAAGAGATGAAGTTATAAGAAAACTTATAGAGATTCAATATGAGAGAAATGATATAGACTTCTCAAGAGGAACATTTAGAGTAAGGGGAGATTCTTTAGATATTATTCCTGCATCTCAATCTAATAAGGGAATAAGAGTTGAATTTTTTGGTGATGAAATTGAAAGAATAAGAGAATTTGATGTTCTTACAGGGACTATATTAGGTGAAAGAGAGCATGCACATATTATGCCTGCATCCCACTTTGCTGCATCACAAGAAGTTATTGAACAATCAATTGGGAAAATTGAAGATGAACTTGAAAAAAGGCTTGTAGAATTAAATTCTCAAGATAAACTTTTAGAAGCTCAAAGATTAAGACAAAGAACTAATTATGATATAGAAATGATTAGAGAAATGGGATATTGTAGTGGAATAGAAAACTACTCAAGACTTTTAGATGGAAGACCAGCAGGTTCATCTCCTAAAACTCTAATAGACTATTTCCCAGATGATTATTTAATGTTTATAGATGAAAGTCATGTTACATTACCGCAAGTTAGAGCAATGTATGCAGGAGATAAGTCAAGAAAGGATTCATTAATTGAATATGGATTTAGATTACCTTGTGCATATGATAATAGACCTTTAAAGTTTGAAGAGTTTGAAGAGAAAATAAATCAAGTAGTATTTGTAAGTGCTACACCAGGAAAATATGAAGCAGAACATGAAAAAGTAGTAGCAGAACAAATAATTAGACCAACAGGACTTTTAGATCCACCTATAGAAATAAGACCTGTAACAGGACAAATTGATGATTTATATAGTGAAATATTAAAGAATACAAAAAGAGGATTTAGAACACTTATTACAACATTAACTAAAAAGATGTCAGAAGATTTGACTAAGTACCTAATTGAACTAGGAGTTAAAACTACCTATATGCATTCAGAGATAGATACTATAGAAAGAATGAAAATTATAAGAGATTTAAGACTTGGAGAATATGATGTATTAGTAGGAATTAACCTTTTAAGAGAAGGGTTAGATATTCCAGAAGTTGCATTAGTTGCAATTTTAGATGCAGATAAAGAAGGATTTTTAAGATCAGAAACATCTATGGTACAGACAATAGGTAGAGCGGCAAGAAATGCAGATAGTAAAGTAATAATGTATGCAGATAGAATAACTGGTTCTATGGATAGAGCAATAAAAGAGACTAATAGAAGACGAGATATTCAAATGCAATATAATGAAGAGCATGGAATAATACCTAAGACTATAATTAAGGATGTTAGAGATGTTATAGAGGCAACTAAAGTTTCAGAAGATGAAGCTAAATATGAAATTCAGGAAGAAAAGAAATTAACGAAAAAAGAAAAAGATAAGTTAGTTAGAGAATATACAGATGAAATGATGTTAGCAGCTAAAAATCTTCAATTTGAAAGAGCTGCAGAACTTAGAGATATTATAGAGAAATTAAAGTAAAGAGGAACTCGTTAGAGTTCTTTTTTATTTTAATTAAATTTTAGATATGTTAAGAGATTTTGGTAAAAAAGGTTTATTGCGTGGGAAATAATGTAGAAAATTTAGATATTATGTAATGAAGTGTGGATTGTTAACGGGTTGTTTATAGAAAATACTTTGATTGTCAAAATATTTCTATTATAATCGGAAAGTATAAAATATTTATAGATAGGTGATGAGATGAAAAATTTGAAAAAAGTATGGAGAACTTTAGTAATATTAGGAATAATATTAGGATTAGTTATATCATTTATAATGCAAGTATGGATTAAGCCTGATATAGTAAATCCAATTGGAAGAGTTCTAGGATACTTTGATTACTTTACACAATGGAGTAATATTTTTGTATTAACTTGGTTTATTAATGATACGTTTTTAGATAATAAAATAAAATTCTTCAATAGAAGAGGTGTTAGAGGAGCAATTACATTATATATATGTGTTGCAGCAGCAGTATTTTGGTTAATATTAAATGCACAATGGCATCAAGTTGGATGGGATAAATTTGAAACATATATATTACATGGATTTACACCAATAACATTTATTCTTGATTGGTTATTCTTCTATCCAAAAGGAACTTATAAATTTAAGCAAATTCCTAAATGGGAAATATGGCCAATTGGGTATATGATATTTGCAATAGTGATGGGAAAAATCACAGGATACTTTCCATACTCATTCTTTAATATTGATAAAATGAGTACATCGGAATTTATTTCTTCAATGAAATATGTTGTACTAGCCTTTATAATATTGGCAATAATTATAGTAGCAATAGATAGGCTACTTTATGCTATAAATAAGGCAAGAGGAAAAGAACTAGATTTAAGCTTTTTAGAAGAACATGATGAAGAACTAGTAGCCTAAAGAGGATTCGCTTTATAGCGAATCTTTTTTTGATTGTGAAAAGATAAATATTTAATAGGATAAAATATAGATTTTCAAAGTTACAATGTACTATAATTAATAAAATGATATAATTTAAAATATATTATATATATCTAGGAGGAAATTATGAAAGAAGTAAATATTGAAGAAATAAGGGAAAAAGCTGAAGGATATTACCAAAGAGGAGAATTTTTCTGTTCAGAGGCTATCGTTAAAGTTTTAAAAGATGAGTTTATGCCAGAATTAAGTGATGATGTAGTTAAAATGGCATCAGGATTTCCAGTAGGAATGGGAAGAGCAGGATGTACATGTGGAGCTTTAACAGGTGGAATAATGATTCTTGGAATGATGTTTGGAAGAAGTAAAGCAAGTGGTCCTGAAACTGATAAAGCAATGGCATTAACTAAAGAGTTACATGATATATTTAGAGAAAAAAATAAAAGTACATGTTGTAGAGTTCTAACTAGAGGAATGACTTTAGGAACACCAGAACATAAAGTACAATGTGTAAGATTCACAGGTGAAGTTGCAGAAGAAGTTGCAAAAATGATAATAAGAGAAATGAACTAATATTTAAGTAAAATACTTAAAGTTAAAAGAATATTTAATAAAGAAACTGGGCTTTGTCCAGTTTTTTTTGTTGTGCTATAATTAGCAAATGAGGAAAAAAATTTTTGAATAGTAGGGGCTATATTTGTATTAAATACATAGTAAAAGCTTAAAATAAATATATATAGAAAGAGAGGCAAGGATATGAAAGATAAGATAATTATAAAAGGTGCTAAAGTACATAACTTAAAAAATGTAGATTTAGAAATTCCAAGAGATAAATTAATAGTGTTTACAGGACTTTCAGGTTCAGGTAAATCATCGTTAGCATTTGATACTCTATATGCAGAAGGCCAAAGAAGATATGTAGAATCTCTTTCGGCTTACGCAAGACAGTTTTTAGGACAAATGAATAAACCGGATGTTGAATACATAGAGGGCTTATCACCAGCAATATCAATAGATCAAAAAACAACAAGTAAGAATCCAAGATCTACTGTTGGAACTATAACTGAAATATATGATTACTTAAGATTATTATATGCAAGAATAGGTATTCCACATTGTCCTAAGTGTGGAAAGGTTATAAGTCAACAATCTATAGATCAAATAATAGATCAAGTAATGGGATTAGAGGATAAAACAAAGATTCAAATTTTATCTCCTATAATAAGAGGAAGAAAAGGAACTCATGAAAAAGTTTTAGAAAATATAAAGAAAAATGGTTTTGTGAGAGTTCGTGTTGATGGAGAGATTTATGAGATTGGTGAAGAGGAAATAAATCTTGAAAAAAATAAAAAACATAATATTGAAGCAATAGTGGATAGATTAGTTATAAAAGAAGGCATTGAAGGAAGACTTTCAGATTCTATTGAAACAGCATTAAAATTAGGAGAAGGACTAGTTATAGTAAATGTAATTGGTGGAGATGATAAACTTTATAGTGAAAAATTCTCTTGCCCTGAGTGTGGAATAAGTATAGAAGAATTAGCACCAAGAATGTTTTCATTTAACTCTCCTTTTGGTAAATGTGATTATTGTGATGGACTTGGAACTTTAATTGAAATAGATGAAGATTTAGTTATTCCAGATAGAGGTTTAAGCATTATGGAAGGTGCAATAGCATCTTGGGGGGAAGGAAGAACTAAGGATGATTCATGGACATTTGCAATTTTAAAATCTTTAAGTAAGAAACATAAATTTGATTTAAAAACTCCAATTAAAGATTTAGATAGAAAAATAGTAGATATAATACTTCATGGAACAGATGGAGAAAGAGTTAAAGTTGATTATGTTAAAGATGGAATAAAAGCAACATATAATGTTGCCTGGGAAGGAGAAATAAATTCTCTTCACAGAAGATATATGGAAACAAACTCAGATATTATTAAAGGTGAAATAGAACAATATATGAGCGATAATCATTGTCCTAAATGTAAAGGAGCAAGACTTAAAAAAGAAACACTAGCTGTTACGATTGGAGATAAAAATATATATGAGTTCACTACAATGCCTATTAGAGATGAATTAGAATTTATAAATAAGGTTAAATTAAGTGAAAAAGAAATGATAATAAGTGACCAGATAGTAAAAGAGATAAGAAGTAGACTAGAATTTCTTATTAATGTAGGTCTTGATTATTTAAATCTTTCAAGAAGTTCTGGAACTTTATCAGGTGGTGAATCACAAAGAATAAGACTTGCAACACAAATTGGATCGGCACTTATGGGAGTTTTATATATTCTTGATGAACCGAGTATAGGACTACATCAAAGAGATAATGATAGACTTATAGGAACTTTAAAACATCTTAGAGATGTTGGAAATACTGTTATAGTTGTTGAACATGATGAAGATACTATGAGAGAATCAGATTTTATAGTAGATATTGGACCAGGTGCAGGAGAACATGGTGGAAAAGTAGTTGCAGCAGGAACACTAGAAGAAATCATGAAAAATGATAACTCTATAACAGCGCAATATTTAACTGGAAAGAAAAAAGTTGAATTACCTAAGGAAAGAAGAAAGGGTAATGGACAAAAAATATCAATAATAAAAGCAAATGAAAATAATTTGAAAAATGTATCAGTTGATTTTAATTTAGCAACGCTTACTATGGTTACAGGCGTATCTGGATCAGGAAAGAGTACTTTAGTTAATGAAATTCTTTATAAAGGATTAAATAAAATAGTTAATAGAAGTAAAAATCCTGTGGGGATGCATAAAGAAATAAAAGGAGCAGAAAATATAGATAAGATAATTGCTATAGATCAAAGCCCTATTGGAAGAACACCTCGTTCAAACCCTGCAACATATACAGGAACATTTGATATAATAAGAGAGCTTTTTTCACAAACACCAGAAGCTAAGATGAGAGGCTATAAACCAGGAAGATTTAGTTTTAATGTTAAAGGTGGAAGATGTGAAGCATGTACTGGAGATGGAATTATAAAAATTGAAATGCAATTCTTATCAGATGTTTATGTTCCTTGTGAAGTATGTAAGGGAAAAAGGTATAATAGAGAAACTTTAGAAGTAAAATACAAAGGGAAAACTATTGATGATATTTTAAATATGACAGTAGAAGATGCATTAGAGTTCTTCCAAAGTATTCCTAGAATAAAGAATAAATTACAAACTTTATTTGATGTAGGACTAGGATATATAAGGCTTGGTCAACCATCTACTCAATTATCAGGAGGAGAAGCTCAAAGAATTAAATTGGCATATGAGTTATCAAAAAGAAGTACAGGAAAGACTCTGTATATTTTAGATGAACCAACTACAGGATTACATGTAGATGATGTTAATAGATTAGTGTCAATTCTTCAAAGATTAGTTGATAGTGGAAATACAGCGGTTGTGATAGAACATAATTTAGATATGATAAAATGCGCAGATTATATAATAGATTTAGGGCCAGAAGGTGGAGAAAAAGGTGGAAATATTGTATACTCAGGAAAGCTAGAGGGAATAACTAAGGAAAAACTATCATATACAGGAAAGTATTTAACAAAAATTCTAAAATAGATAAAAAAACCAAGCAAATGTTAAGTTTAATAAAATATTAACATAATTGCTTGGTTAAATTAATATAAAATAAAATGTAAGATAAAAGTATGAATTAAACGCAAATTTAGTGTATAATCTAAAAGATAAAGTAATATGAGGTGAAGATATGATCAGTTTTGAAAGATTTATAGGAGGCGTTTTTGGAATTTTCTTTATTTTAATATTATTCATCATAATTATATCGGCATTAAAAATTATGGCTAAAGATGTTAAGAGTGGTGAAAAAAGAAAATCGACTGCAAATAAAAAACATCATGGAATTGAAGTTGTAAAAGCAGGCAAGAATGTAAATCTTAAAGTTGGAACCATCGTACCTATTAAAGTTATTACTACTATAGGTAGAGGTGAAGACTGCTCAATAGTTTTAAGTGATAATTATGCATCAACAAAACATGCAAGAATAGTCGTTAAAAATAATATTTTAATACTTGAGGATTTAGGGAGCACAAATGGTACTTACTTAAATGGAGAAAAAATAAAAGGAAGAGTAAAACTTTTTACAAGAGATGAAATACGGGTAGGAACGGCTGTATTTAAAGTATTAGCTTAAGATGATTGAGGTGAAAAAATGAAAAGAAGTAAGACAGCAATAGGAATATTAATTCTTGCTTATTTGCTATGTATGGGAATGTTTCTAAATATAGCTATTTTAAAAACACCTATGAATATGCAAGCAATTTATATTGGATTGGGAATATGTGCTTTAATTGGAGTAGCATATTTTATTGTTAGAAAGGCATGCCCAAATGGAGATAAATTTATCTTCTTATTTGCATGTATAGAATGCATAATAGGAATGGGAATGTTATATAGACTACATCCTAAAGATGGAATAAAACAATTAGCTTGGTTTGTAGTAGGACTTGTGGTATTTCTTGTTGTTATAAAATTTTTACCAGATTTCAGGCAATTTACAAAATATAAAAAGATATATTTAATTGCAGTATTAGCATTTATGCCTATGGCACTTGTATTTGGTAGAGATGTAATGGGAGCAAGAAACTGGGTTTTCATTGGAGGATTCAGTTTTCAGCCATCAGAATTTGGGAAAATAGCTCTTGTTTTATATTTAGCATCTGCACTTAGAGGATTTAAAAACTCTACAGCAAAAGAAAATATAAAACAGATATTAGTACCGGGAATTGTAGTTATGTATTCATTGGGATGCATGGTGTTACAAAATGACTTAGGTTCAGCATTGATTTTCTTTGGAATATCAGTAACTATGTTATTTATAGCAACTGCAAAGAAAAAATACATAGCACTGTGTTTGGGATTAGCAGCAATAGGTTCATATGGAGCTTATAAAGTAATTCCACACGTTACACTTAGAGTAGAAATATGGTTACATCCATGGCAATATGCTCAAGGAAAAAGTTATCAATTAGTTCAAGGATTCTATGCAATAGCATCAGGTGGAGCTTTAGGATCGGGACTTGGTCAAGGATATCCAGGATTTGTTCCAGTTAATACAACAGACTTTATTTTTGCAGTTATTTGTGAAGAATTAGGAATTGTATTTGGAATAGGAATGATAATTATATTCTTCTTATTATTCTATAGATCTATAAGAACTGCTTTTGTAACAGATAATGACTTTTTACAATTAGCAGCTGTTGGATTTAGTGCAATGTTTGCATGTCAAGTGCTTGTTATTATCGGTGGAATATTTGCAGTTATACCACTTACAGGTATAGCGCTACCCTTCGTAGGATATGGGGGAACATCAATGATTACCAGTATGTTTGCACTAGGAATACTTCAGAAAATTTCTGAGGAGGGGTAAAATAGAATGAATAATGATTTAAAGAAAAATGTTACGAAAGTAATGGTAGTATTTCTTTTCTTATTTATAGGACTTATTTCTTATATAGCATACTTCCAAACATTCAAGGCGTATGATATAGCTAATAAGCCTGGAAATCCTATAACAAAAGCAGAAACCAATGGAGTTCTTAGAGGAACGATTTATGATAGTGAAATGCAACCATTAACTAAAACAGTTAGAACAGGACCAATGAGCCAAAAGGTAGAATATTTATATAATGGGCTTTTTGCACATACAGTTGGATATACTAGTGATATATTTGGATCATATGGATTGGAAAGTGTATATAATAAACAATTACAGAGTTACAACAGTACAAGAACTAGCATGAAAACATTATTAACTAATTTTAGTTGGCAAAATTTAAAAGATATGTTCTTTGAAAGAAATAATAAGCAAGAACAAATAGGAAATAGTGTTGTAACTACATTAAATATGAATGTACAAAAAGCAATGCAAGATGCACTTGGTGATCAAAAAGGAGCAGCTGTAGCGATTGATCCTAAAACAGGAGAAGTTATAGGAATGTATTCATCACCAACGTTTAATCCTAATAATTTAGCTGAAGAGATGAAAAAAGCAAATGCAGGAAGTGCTGATAATAGTCCGCTTATGAATAGAGCAACTCAAGGACTATTCCCACCAGGATCAACATTTAAAGTTGTAACATCAACATCGGCTTTAGATAATATTCCAGGTGTAACATCAGAAATTTTCCATGACACTGGAGAAATTAAATTCCCTAATGGCCAAACAATTCATAATAATGATGGAGAAGTTGATGGGAATATTGATTTAAGAAGAGCATTTGTTTTATCTAGTAATGTTGTATTTGGAACAGTTGCAATGGAACTTGGAAATGATAAGCTTAGACAAACAGCAGAAGCATTTGGATTTAATAGTCAAATACCATCAGTTGGATTTACTATAACACCAAGTCAATTCCCTAAATACGAAAGTTGGGATGTTGGATTAATAGCTCAATCAGGATTCGGTCAAGCAGGAGTTTTAGCAACTCCAATTCAAATGGCACTTGTAGCAAGTACTGTTGCAAATGGCGGAGTAATGATGGAACCAAGACTTGTAAGTAAAATAATTAATGAACAAGGTCAAACAGTTCAGGAATTTGGAAATCAACAATATAGACGTGTAATGTCTGAAAGTGATGCAAATACAATTAGAGGCTTTATGACTAGTGTAACTCAAAATAATATGGCAGGTGGATTTTGGCCATTCTTTAAAGGATATGATGTAGCAACTAAAACAGGAACAGCTACTCAAAAAGGAAAGAAACCATATTCATGGCTTGAAGGATTTGCACCAGCAAACAATCCAAAAATTGCATTTGCAGTTTGTGTAGAAGGTGGAGGATATGGAGCAGGAGCTGCTTCAGATGTAGCAGGCGCAATGTTACATGCATATTTTAATAATAACCCACCACAATAAACTTTGAGTGATAGAGGGGAATCAAAATGATTTCCCTCTATTTTATATAAATAATTAAAATAGATGAATAAAAATGAAGAAAAGTGTTTTCAAGCAAAGTAAAGTGTGTTTTAATTAATTTGTAATTTAATGTATAATGTGATAGAAAAGGAGGGGTTTAAAATGTTTGATTTTGAATATCATTTAAAAATGCTCCCTGAGAAGCCAGGAGTTTATTTGATGAAGAATAAACTAGGTGAAGTCATTTATGTAGGTAAAGCTAAAATTCTTAAAAATAGAGTAAGGCAATATTTTCAGAATTCTAAAAATCATTCTGAAAAAGTGCGTGCTATGGTTAAGAATATCCATGAATTTGAATATATAGTTACAGATTCAGAAATGGAAGCACTAATATTAGAATGCAATTTAATAAAAAAATATAGCCCTAAATATAACATATTACTGAAAGATGATAAATTCTATCCTTTTATAAAAATTACGACAAATGAGGATTTTCCAAGAGTTTTTGTAACAAGAAACTTTTCGAAAGATGGAAATAAATACTTTGGACCATATACAGATGGGAGTGCAGTTTATGAAACAATAAACTTAATAAGAAAGGTATTTCCTCTTAGAACTTGTAAAAAAAGCATAATAGTAGGTGAGGCACCAACAAGACCTTGTTTAAATTATCATATAAAAAAATGCATGTCTCCTTGTGGAGGTCATATATCAAAAGAAGAATATATGAAAATAATTTATGCTATTATTGATATTTTAAATGGAAAAGATAAAATAATAATGGTAGATTTAAAAGAAAAGATGGAAGAGGCAAGTTCTAAATTTGAATTTGAAAAAGCAGCAGTATTTAGAGATAAAATTATAGCAATTGAAACATTAGTACAAAAGCAAAAAATGTTTAAAGTAACAGAGGGCGATGAAGATTTTATAAATTTACATAGGGATGAGAAAGACAGTTGTGTTCAGATATTTTTCTTAAGGGATGGTAAGATAACAGGAAGAGAACATTTTATATTAGAAAATACATTTGAAGAACAAGATGGTAAAATCTTATCTCAATTCATAGTTAACTTCTATAATGGGACAGCAATGGCATCTAAAAATATATATGTGCCTAATATTGAAGATAAAGAAGTCTTAGAAGAATTTTTAACCATAAAAAGAGGTAGTAAAGTAAATATAAAAATACCTCAAAAAGGTGAAAAGAAAAGTATGCTAGAGATGGTTGAAGAAAATGCTAAGATAACCTTAGAAAAATTCAAAGATAAAATATTAAAAGAAAAAGAAACAAATAGAAATTCATTAACTGAATTAGCGGAGATATTAGGACTAGAAATATTTCCACATAGAATTGAAGCTTATGATATATCAAATATCCAAGGGGTGGATTCTGTTGGAAGTATGATAGTATTTGAAGATGGAAAAGCAAAAAATAGTGATTATAGAAGATTTAAAATAAAAACTGTAAAAGGTGCCAATGATTATGATAGTATGAGAGAAATACTGTCTAGAAGATTTAAGCATGGATTAAAAGAAATTAAAGAAATTCAAAGTAGAAATTTACAATTTTCAAAAGGAAAGTTTTCAAATTTTCCAGATTTAATAGTTATGGATGGTGGAAAAGGGCAAGTTAATATTGCTTTAGAAGTATTGAGAGAATTAGATATAAATATAGAGGTATGTGGTTTAGTTAAAGATGATAAGCATAATACAAGGGGTATAATTTACAATAATGAAGAATACTTAATAAAAAGTAACTCAGAATTAATGCAGATGCTTAGACGAATTGGAGACGAAGTTCATAGATTTGCTATAACATATCATAGAAGTTTAAGAGATAAAAGAACTTTACATTCTGTCCTAGATGATATACCATATATAGGGAATAAGAGAAGGAAAGAATTACTTCTTAAATTTGGCAGTGTAGATAATATAAAAAATGCAACCATAGAACAACTATTAGAAACACCTGGAATTAATAAAAAAGCAGCTGAAAGTATAATAGGATACTTTAATATTGGAAAGCAAAAAAGTGAGTAGATTAATTGTAACCATATTGAAGTTGTTTTAATTTAAAATTTAGAATATACTATAAAAATATAACAGTAATGAGGAGTTTAAGGATGAATAAGTATAAAGAGTTATTCAATGAAGTATTTTCAGAAAATCAAATAGAATTTAACGCTTTAATGAGCGAGCATATATATTTTAAAGTTGGGGGTCCTGTAGATGTACTTTTAGTGCCAAAAACTATAGAGCAAGTAATTGAAGCATTAAGAATATGTAAAGAAAATGATATTCCTTACTATGTTATTGGAAATGGGTCAAACCTTTTAGTTAAAGATGGAGGGTTAGATGGTGTAGTTATTAAGTTAACTGAGCTAAAGGACCTAAAGATTAGTGGGGATGTAATAGAGGCACAATGTGGAGTATTATTAAAAGATGTAAGTAAACTTGCATTAGAAAATTCTTTAACAGGATTTGAGTTTGCATGTGGAATACCTGGATCTGTAGGTGGAGCGGTATACATGAATGCAGGTGCATATTTAGGAGAAATTTCACAAGTTATCGAAAGTGCTACAGTTTTAGATGAGGACGGGAATATAAAATCTTACAATAATGAAGAATTAGAATTAGGGTATAGAACATCAAAAGTTATGCAAGAAAGTGAAATAGTCTTAAGTGCAAAATTCAAATTAACTAAAGGTGAGTTCAATAAAATAAAAGATAGAATAGATGACTTAACTTATAAAAGAGAGTCAAAGCAACCTTTAGAGTATCCTTCAGCAGGAAGTACATTTAAAAGACCAGAAGGTCATTTTGCAGGAAAATTAATTCAAGATGCAGGATTAAAGGGATTTGAATTAGGTGGAGCGGCAGTTTCAGGTAAACACTCAGGTTTTGTAATAAATAAAGGTGGAGCTACAGCAAAAGATATACTTGATTTAATAAAATATATTCAAGATGAAGTTAAAAAGCAATTTGATGTAGAACTTCAACCAGAAGTAAGAATTATTGGGAAAGAGTAGATCTTGAATTTATAATTAACAAAAGGATGCACATTAATGTGTATCCTTTTTTATTGGGGGGAAATTCAGAAGAAATAAGTTTAAAAATATAGTTGGGAAACTAATAATAGTAAAGTTAATACAGGTCATGCAAAAGGTAAAAAATGACAAATTTAAATTCGAATGATATAATGGAATATAAAAAATAGGGGGTATTTTATGGAGAAAATGGTACGAGAGGAAATATTAAATTTAGAGGCATATGTTGCAGGAAAACCTATAGATGAATTGAAAAGAGAGTTGGGAATAGAGAGAGTAGTAAAAATGGCATCTAATGAGAATCCTTATGGATGTTCTTTAAAGGCTAAGGAGAAATTAAAAGAAGTAATAGATGAAAGTAATTTATATCCAGATTCTGTATCATACGAGTTTAAGAATTTTTTAGCAAAAGAATATGGTATAGAGATGGAAAATATTTTCTGTGGAGCAGGTTCTGACTCTCTTATAAAGGATATTTGTGCAACTTTTTTAAATAAGGATGATGAAGCTATAATGGGGGATATAACTTTCCCAAGGTATAAGACAAATACAATATTAATGGGTGGGAAAGCCGTAGAAGTTCCATTGAAAAATTATAAATTGGATATAGAAAAAATGGTTGATAGGATAAATGAAAAAACAAAAATAATTTGGTTGTGTAATCCTAATAATCCTACAGGAACAATTTTTACTAGAGCTGAGTTTGAAAAAGTTTTATGCAGAATACGGAAGAATATTCTTATAATAATGGATGAAGCATATATAGAATTTAAAGATAAAGAAGTAGATATGCCAGACTCAATAGAGCTTTTTAAAAAGCATAAAAATATAATGATTTTAAGAACTTTTTCTAAAGCATACGGATTAGCTTCATTAAGATTTGGATATGGAATTGGAGATTCAAAATTAGTTTCTTATTTGAATAGAGTGATTAATCCTTTTGATACAAATCTTTTTGTACAAAAGGCAGCATTAGAAGCATTTAAAGATAAAGAACATTTACAATATGTTGTAGAGAAAAATAGAGAACAAAAAGAATATTTGGAAAGAGAACTTACTAAATTGGGTTTAGAGTGTATTTATAGTCAAGCTAATTTTATAATGGTTAAGCTAAATTGTGATGATAAAAAGATACATGAATATCTCTTATCTAAAGGTTTTATAATAAGACCAGGATTTTTACTTGGAATGCCAAATTACTTAAGAATAAGTATTGGGAAAGCAGCGGAAAATAAAGAGTTTATGTATAATTTAGAAAAAGCATTAGAAGAAATAAAAAGAACTAAAGAATTAAAGGAAAATAGTATATAATATTTTAGTAGTAGATTAAAAGTTTTTAATGTAATAAATCGAAACACAAGGATAAAAATATAAATATATTGTGATATAATAGACTCATATTTATATCGGAAATAGGAGGACACGAGATGAGATTTGTAATAGTTACAGGGCTTTCAGGGGCAGGTAAGACAGAGGCGACTAGAAGCTTAGAAGATTTAGGATATTTTTGCGTTGATAATTTACCACCTCAACTTATACCAAAGTTTGCAGAAGCGTGTAGAAGTAGTTTAGAAAAGGTGGCCATAGTTACAGATATAAGGGGCGGAATTTTCTTTGATGATTTATTTGAAAGTTTAAGATATTTAAAAAATAATGAGATAAAATATGAAATTTTATTCTTAGAAGCTTCAGATGAAGTTCTGGTTAAAAGATTTAAAGAAGCAAGAAGAAGTCATCCACTTTCTCCAAAAGCAAGAGTTCTTACAGGAATAACAGAGGAAAGACACAAGCTAAGAGAGGTTAAGGATAGAGCAGATCAAATAGTAGATACATCTAAATATAAAATTGCTGATTTAAGAGAAAAGATAAATGAACTATTTGGAACTGCTAAAGAATGGGATAAAGAATTATCAATTACAGTATTAAGTTTCGGATTTAAATATGGTATACCTGTAGATTCAGATTTAGTATTTGATGTAAGATTTATACCAAATCCATTCTATATACCAGAATTAAAAGCATTTTCAGGAAATGATGAACCTGTTAGAGAATATGTTTTAAAACAAGAAGAAACAAAAGGATTTATAGAGCGTTTAGATGATATGATTAAATTTTTAATTCCTAAGTATACAAAAGAAGGAAAAAGACAATTAATTATATCAATTGGATGTACAGGTGGAAGACATAGATCCGTTACAATAGCTAATAAAGTATATGAAATGCTTGATGCTGCAGGATATAAAGCAGGAATAGAGCATAGAGATATATCGGAAGATGTTCATAGAGGAGCTAAGAAGCTATGAGGCTTTCAGATTGGCTTAAACCAGGGGTTAAAGTTAAGCGCTGGTTTTTCTTTGGGTTATTTGGGGTACTGTTAATAGCCTTTGGTTTTACAGAACTAGTAACTCATAGAGTATATGATTTTTATTATAAATTATTTTATATATGCCTTAATATTACGGGAGTTTTTGTTATATATATTTCTGGTAGTGAGGCAATAAAGTCAACTATAGCTCTTATGAATAAGGGATATATAAAGATGTCCCTTGATAGTAAAAAAATTGAGAGTTTAATAACTGAAAAAAGATTACTTGTTAAAGGTTCTAAAATAGTTGTAATAGGTGGAGGTACAGGACTTTCCACTATGCTTAGAGGATTAAAGTACTATACATCTAATATAACAGCAATAGTTACAGTAGGAGATGATGGTGGAGGTTCAGGAGATTTAAGAGAAGATCTTGGAATACTTCCACCAGGAGATATAAGAAACTGTATTTTAGCATTAGCTGACACAGAACCAATAATGGAAGATTTATTACAATATAGGTTTCCAGAGGGTCGTTTAAAAGGGCAAAGTTTTGGTAATTTATTTTTAGCAGCTATGGATGGAATCTCGGATAATTTTGAAGATGCAGTAAGAAAAATGAGTTCTGTATTAGCAGTTACAGGTAAAGTTATGCCAGTAACTTTAGATGATATGCAACTTATTGCATACTTAGAAAATGGTAATAAGATTGTAGGAGAATCTAATATTCCAGAGGAAGCTAAAAAACAAAATTCAAGAATTGAAAAGTTAATGATAAATCCTAAAAATGCAACACCTTTAGAAGGGGCCTTAAAAGCTATTGAAGAAGCAGATGCAATAGTTATGGGACCAGGAAGTCTTTATACAAGTATACTTCCAAATCTTTTAGTAAAAGGAATATCAGAAGGGGTTAAAAAAAGTAATGCATTAAAAATTTATATATCTAATGTAATGACGCAACCAGGAGAGACAGATGGTTTTAATGTTTCTGACCATATAAGTATTTTAAGAAAATATTGTGGAAGAGATATAGTAAATTGTGTAATTGCAAATACTGGTGCTATCAGTCAGGAAATGAGAGAAAAGTATAAAGAACAGGGATCAGATTATGTAAATATAGATTATAAAAAGCTAGAAGATATGGGAATAGATCTTGTTGAGAAAAATCTTATAAGAACTAGAAAAGGAACTATAAAACATGATTCGGATTATTTAGCTCAAATATTAGTGGAAACTATTATGGAGAAAAAGCTTTTATTTGATAGAAAGAAAATTATTGAATATATGTATCTTTCACAAAGAATTAAAGAAAGAGATAAAACTGAAAAGAAAACTTTAAGAGCCATTATGAAAGATAGTAGTGAAAATAAGGATGCTTAGTGTATCCTTATTTTTTAGTGTATGAAAAATAATGGGGATTTTAAATTAGAGAGGAATTACATTTTATATTTTAAAGATATGAATTTGTGATATAATTGAATACTGTATATAAAAGAAATTTTTTAACTTAACATAAAAGGAGAGCTGAAAAGATGTCATTTTCATCAAAGGTAAAAGGAGAAATATGTAGATATAGTGATATAAGTAGAGAAGAAGCTTTAGCAGAATTATCTGCAATAATGAAAGTAAGTGGAACTATTGCTTTTAGTGGACTTGGATTGGCTTTTAGGATAACTACTGAAAATCCAACAAGTGCAAGACTTATTTTTTCATTATTAAAAGAGCATTTTAGTATACATTCTAAATTAATGGTTAAAAAAAGTAATTCTTTAAAAAAGAATAATATATATATGGTTGTAATAGATGAAGGAATGGGAGTTAGAGAACTTCTAAGTGTTACAGGTATATTTAGAGAAATAGATGGAATTATGAATTTAGATTATAGTATAGAAGACGAAATGATAAACACTGATGAAAATAAGCGAGCATACATAAGAGGGGCTTTTTTAGGTGGAGGAAGTATAAGTAATCCAGAAAAAACATATCATTTGGAGTTCGTTACTCATAGCGAGGAATATGCAAATGAATTATGTAGATTAATTAATAGTTATGGATTAAACTCAAAAGTAATTCAAAGAAAAAATAGTCATATAATTTATATAAAAGAAGGAGAGCAAATAGTAGATCTTTTAAATATATTAGGTGCTCACACATGTCTTTTAGAATTAGAAAATATAAGAATAAAAAAAGAGATGAGAAATAACGTTAATAGACTTGTAAATTGTGAAACAGCAAACTTATCGAAGACTGTTAATGCAGCAGTAAGACAGGTAGAAAGTATTGAACTTTTAAAATCTAGTATCGGACTTCAAAGATTACCTAAAAATCTTCAGGAGATAGCGGAACTTAGGTTGAAATTTCCAGAGGAATCATTAAAGGAATTAGGGGAAATGCTAGAGCCACCTGTAGGAAAATCAGGAGTTAATCATAGATTAAGAAAAATAGAAAAAATAGCTGAAGAAGTACGTTCTGGTACTTATTAATTGAAATTTATTTAGAAACTCCTTTTAGGGGTTTCTTTTATTTAATAAAGGGGAGGTAGCTATTATAAAAAGTTGAAAAAGTGATATAATTTAAGATAGTAAAGTCTAGTAAATTAGTAGATTTTATATGCTTTTCGAAAGGAGGATTTTTATGGAGAAAGAAAAGAAAGATTTTGTGCATCTACATTTACATACTGAATATAGTCTTTTAGATGGATCAGGAAAAATTAAAAAGTTAGTTGCAAAAGCAAAAGAATTTGGAATGGATAAAATAGCTATAACTGATCACGGTGTTATGTATGGATGTGTAGACTTTTATAAAGCTTGCAAAGATGAAGGGATAAAACCTATCCTAGGTTGTGAAGTTTATGTAGCAAGTAAGTCTATGAATATAAAGCATGTTGATAAAGATAATAAAACTAATCATTTAGTTCTTTTAGTTAAAAATGAAATAGGTTATGAAAATCTTATGAAAATAGCATCTGATGCATCTATAGAAGGATTTTATTATAAGCCAAGAGTTGATCATGATTACTTAAGAGCTCATAGTGAAGGATTAATTGCATTAAGTGCTTGTTTAGGTGGAGAAGTTCAAAGAAATCTTTTAGATGAAAATTATGAAGAAGCCAAAAGAGTAGCATTAGAATATAATGATATTTTTAAAGAAGGGTTTTATCTAGAACTTCAAGATCATAATATGGAAGAGCAGAGAAAGGTAAATGAACTAAATATAAAGATCTCTAAAGAAACGGGGATTCCATTAGTAGCTACTAATGACGTCCATTATATAGATAGAGAGGATTCAAAGGCACATGATATTTTAATGTGTATTCAAACAGGTAAAACTGTAGATGATCAAAATAGAAGAAGATATCCATCGGATCAATTTTATTTAAAGTCACCAGAGGAAATGTGGAATTTATTTGATTATATTCCTGAAGCTTTAGAAAATACAGTTAAAATAGCTGATGAATGTAATTTTGATTATGAATTTCATGTATCTAAGTTGCCTAAGTTTCCATTACCTGAAGGGACAGATCCATCGATATTTTTAAGAGATTCTTGTTTTAAGGGACTTATTAAAAAGTATGATCATTTTAAGGAACTTAGAGAAAAGGAATATAATTATGAGGAGACTATAAAGCTTACAGAAACTGATGAGGAAATAAAAGTTATAGTTGATAGATTAAATTACGAACTTGGTGTAATTAATCAAATGGGATATGTGGATTATTTCCTAATAGTTGGGGATTTTATAAAGTATTCTGTGGATAATGGAATACCAACTGGACCAGGAAGAGGATCAGCTGCGGGATCAATAGTTGCATATACTTTAGATATAACAAAAATAGATCCATTAAAATATAATTTACTGTTCGAACGTTTTTTGAATCCGGAACGTGTGAGTATGCCTGATATTGATTCAGATTTCTGTTATGAAAGGCGTCAAGAAGTAATAGATTATGTAGTAGATAAATATGGAGAAAAAAATGTTTCTCAAATAATTACTTTTGGAACAATGGCGGCAAGAGCTTGTATAAGGGACGTAGGAAGGGCTATGAATTATCCATATGCAGAAGTGGATAGAATTGCTAAGATGATTCCTACAATGCTAGGAATAACTATAGAGAAGGCTCTAGAGTTTAATCCGGAACTTAAAGCAGCATATGATACAGAAGAGAGAGTAAAGAACTTAATTGATGTAAGTAAATCATTAGAAGGGCTACCAAGACATTCATCAACACATGCAGCAGGAGTTGTTATAGCTTCAAAGCCATTAGTTGAATATGTACCACTTCAAAAAAATGATGAAATGATAGTTACTCAATTTGGGATGAATACACTAGAAGAGCTTGGACTTCTGAAAATGGACTTCCTTGGATTGAGAACTTTAACAGTTATGAGTGATGCTGTTAAAATGATTGAATATAATAGAGGAGTCAAAATCGATTTAGATAAAATTGATACAGAAGATAAAGAAGTTTATAAAATGATTGGTGAAGGAAAAACAGCTGGTGTATTCCAATTAGAATCAGCAGGAATGGTTTCCTTTATGAAAGAGCTAAGGCCAGATAATTTAGAGGATATAATAGCCGGAATATCATTATATCGTCCAGGTCCAATGGCAGAAATACCAAATTATATTGAAAGAAAAAAAAATCCAGAAAAAGTTACTTATATAACTCCAGAACTAGAAGATATATTAAACGTTACTTATGGAGTTATGGTCTATCAAGAACAGGTTATGGAAATAGTTAGAAAACTTGCTGGATATTCAATGGGAAGAAGTGACCTTGTTAGAAGAGCAATGTCTAAGAAGAAACATAAGGTCATGGAAGAAGAAAGAAAGAACTTCATCCACGGAATAGTAGATGAAAATGGAAATGTAGAAGTTCCTGGATGTTTGAGAAATGGAATTTCAGAAGAGGCTGCAAATAAAATATACGACATGATGATGGACTTTGCGTCCTATGCATTTGCAAATAAATAAATTTAGTATAAAGAATTAAAAGAGATTCAAATGATATTTATGGATACTTATATAAAGATGGTAAAATTTTTATGGAAAGAAAATATACTAAATGAAATTATATATTGAGTGCCTTTACAAAGTGATTTGTAAAGAAAATAAGGTGAATTGCGGGAAAGACCTTAGAGTCTTAAATACCAAGTATATGTAGTAATATATGTATGGCCTAAAGTAATGTTTAGGAGACGGTAACAACTTTGAGAATTGGTTAATCCGCAGCCAAGCATCCTAGAAATAGGATGAAGGTTCAGAGACTAGATAAAGTAATCTAAGTAGAAATAATATTCTATATGACAAAATATCCACGAGTGCCTTACCCTTTGAAGAAAGGTGATTATATAGTCCGAACTTCATAGAGATATGAAGAAAAATGAAAATAAAATTTCATTTATTAACAAAATTGTCAATAAAAGTCATGCGGCGGCCTATGGAATAATTGGTTATCAAACTGCATATTTAATGAAATATTATCCTGTAGAGATGATAGCTGCTATGCTTAACTCAGTAATGGGAACTAGTGAGAAGGTTGCACATTATGTAAAGTTTGCAGAAAGCGAAGGAATACAGGTTATAAGACCAAATGTTAATTTAAGTCATACTAGATTTACAGTTCAAGGTGATAAAATTATATTTGGACTTGGTGCAGTAAGAAATGTTGGAGTAAATGTTTGCGAAAACATAGTGAATAGTAGAGAGAAAAAAGGAGAATATATTTCTCTAATTGATTTTATAAATAAGGTTAATTTATCAGCGATTAATAAAAGGGCTGTTGAAAGTCTTATAAAAGCTGGAGCAATGGATGATTTTGAAGTATATAGATCTAAAATGCTTGGTGTATATGAAAAACTTATGGATGGAATATCTAATGAGAAGAAAAGAAATATAGATGGACAAATAAATCTTTTTGGAGGTTTAGAGGAAGAGGAAAGTGTACCGGAAGTTTCGTATCCTAATATAAATGAGTTCAATAAAAGAAATCTTTTAAGTATGGAAAAGGAAATGACAGGATTATATCTTTCAGGACATCCTTTAGATGAATATGAAAAGAGTATAAAAATGCAGACATCTATAGATATACAAAGTATTTATGATTCACATAAAATTCTTCAAGAAGAATCAGAAAAAGGATTATCAGATAATGAGGTTTTAAATAATATTAAAGTTAAAGATAATCAAACTGTTATAATTGGTGGAATTTTAACTGAGGTAAATCAAAAGGTTACAAGAAATAATACTTTAATGGCATTTTTAAAGTTAGAAGATTTAACTAATGAAATTGAAATTATAGTATTCCCTAAAACGTTAGATAGAATTAGAGGAACTATAAATGTAGATGAATTAGTAATTATTAGAGGTAGAATAAGCTTAAAAGAGGATGAACAACCAAAACTAATCTGTGAAAAAGTAGAACCACTTGAAAAGGTAAATGATAGTAAAATATATATAAAAGCCAAAGATAAAGATGAAGTAAGAAAAATTAATTTAGAGCTTAAAAAGATTGCTGAAGAATATAGAGGTGATACACCAATATATATATTTGATGCAAAAGAAAAAAAATCTTATAGGGCACCAAGAGAATGTTGGTTAAACTTAGAAACAGAGATAGTTACAGATTTAAGAAAAGCTTATTCAGATGAAAATATAAAGATAATGGAAAAATAATAGGGAAAGAGCTAAATTAAAAGTTTAGCTCTTTTTTTCATGAAAAAGGTGAAAAAACAAGTGAAATTATTAAAATAGTCTAAAAATACAGAAAATTAATAAAAATATTCTTGAAATTTGTCATGAAAAAAGAGATAATTAAAATATAACAGAGTAGTTATAAGTTAAAATTAGAAAATTTAATAATGGAAAAATTATTAATAATAAAAAAAAACATAGCTTAAAATATTAAACACTCAATAAAAGCTTGTATATTTAGTAAATTTGCAAATGAAAATTTTTACAAAAATTAAATCATTAAAAATTTCAAATAATTATATAATTCGAGTTTTTTAGGGTATAATAAGCTTAAGGAAATGTTTAGATAGAGTCTTTTAAGACGTTTTTAAATAAATAATAATAAAGTATATGATACACATTGATAAATTACAATATTTTTTGTACAATTATAGTCGATCATATAAACGTGGGAAGTTATGTTACCACTGGGCCATTTGTCGTCCCTGTGGTTCTTCAAGGAGGAGTAAAGATGAAAAAGATAGCTATTTTAACTAGTGGTGGAGATGCACCAGGAATGAATGCTGCAATAAGAGCAGTTGTAAGAACAGCAATAGCTTCTGGTATAGAAGTTATGGGTGTACAAAGAGGATACAGTGGATTAATAAATGGAGAATTATTCCCAATGGATAGAACTTCTGTTTCAGATATTATTCATAGAGGTGGAACTATTCTTAGAACAGCTAGATGTCCAGAGTTCAAACAAGAAGAAGTTAGAAAAAAAGCAGTTAAGATATTAAAAGCATATGGAGTTGATGCTTTAGTTGTAATTGGTGGAGATGGTTCATTTACTGGAGCTAAGCTTTTATCAAAGCTTGGAGTTAAAACAGTTGGACTACCTGGAACAATTGATAATGATTTAGCTTATACTGATTATACTATTGGATTCGATACTACATTAAATACAGTTTTAGATGCAGTAAACAAAATAAGAGATACTTCAACTTCACATGAAAGAGTATCAATTGTAGAAGTAATGGGAAGAAACTGTGGAGATATAGCTTTATACAGTGGTTTAGCTGGTGGAGCTGAAGCAATAATTACACCAGAAAAAGGATTCGATAAAGACGAATTATGTAAAACTATTTTAGAAGGAAAATTAAAAGGAAAAATGCATAACCTAATAATTTTAGCAGAAGGTATTGGTGGAGCATTTGAATTAGCAAAAGAAGTAGAGGACATAACAGGAATTGAAACTAGAGCTACAGTTTTAGGACATATTCAAAGAGGTGGAAGCCCAAGCGCATTCGACAGAATTTTATCTTCAAAAATGGGAGCAAAAGCTGTTGAAGTATTATTAGAAGGAAAAACATCAAGAGTTATTGGTTCAGTTGATAATAAAATTGTTGATTTAGATATAGATGAAGCATTAGCAATGCAAAGCAAGTTTGATGAAGATCTATACGAAATAGCAAAAGTATTATCAAAGTAATCATTAATAATATATATAAATTTTGATCTAACAAGATAACGATAGGAGTGTATTTGTAATGAGAAAAACTAAAATGATTTGTACTATAGGTCCAGCAAGTGAAAGCGATGAAATTTTAACTAAGGTTATTGAAGCAGGAATGAACGCTTCAAGACATAACTTCTCTCATGGTGATCATGAAGAACACAGAGGAAGAATGGAAAAAGTAAGAAGATTATCAAAAGAATTAGGTAAAGAAATTGCTATAGTTCTTGATACAAAAGGACCAGAAATAAGAACTGGAAAATTTGAACCAAACAAAGTAGAATTACAAAAGGGTTCAGAATTCACTATATATGTAAAAGAAGAAGTTGTAGGAGATACAACTAAATGTTCAGTAACATATGATGGATTAGCTAACGACGTTGTTCCAGGAAACACTATCTTAATAGATGACGGTTTAGTTGGATTAACAGTTAAATCAGTAGAAGGAAACAAAGTAATTTGTGAAGTTATGAATACTGGATTAGTTGGAACTCACAAAGGAGTTAACGTTCCTGGTGTTTCAATAAAATTACCAGCATTAACTGCAAAAGACGAAGCTGATTTAAAATTCGGTTGTGAAATGAAAGTAAACATGATAGCTGCTTCTTTCGTAAGAAAAGCTGAAGATGTACTTGCTATAAGAAAAGTATTAGATGAAAATGGTGGAACAGACATATTAATCTGCCCTAAAATAGAAAACCAAGAAGGTGTTGATAACATCGATTCAATAATCGCTGTTTCAGATGCTATAATGGTAGCTAGAGGAGATCTTGGAGTTGAAATTCCAATAGAAAACGTACCTGGAGTACAAAAAATGATAATAGAAAAATGTAACCATGCTGGAATCCCAGTAGTTACTGCTACTCAAATGTTAGATTCTATGATCAGAAACCCAAGACCAACTAGAGCTGAAGTTTCAGATATAGCTAATGCTATATTAGATGGTACTGATGTAATAATGTTATCAGGAGAAAGTGCTAATGGAACATATCCAGTAGAAGCAGTTTCAACTATGGCAAGAATAGCTACAGAAGCTGAAAAACAATTAAACTATGAAGTAGCTGTATCAAAAGCTACAAAACATATACCTGCAATAGCTGGTGTTATAAGTAGAGCTGCATGTAATGCTGCAAATGAATTACAAGCTGCTACAATCGTAACTTCAACTAAGAGTGGAGCTACTGCTAAGAGATTATCTCAATGTAGACCAGAATGTCCAATTTTAGCTGTAACTTCAAATGAAGTAGTTGCTAAACAATTAGCATTCTCATGGGGAGTATTCCCAGTAGTTGCTCAAGGATTTGAATCAACAGATGCAATGATGGAAAAATCAGTTGTAATAGCTGAAGAAAAAGGATTTGCTAAAAAAGGTGATATAGTAGTTGTTGCTGCTGGAGTACCAGTTGATAAAGTTGGAGCTACTAACTTAATGAAAATTGAAGTTGTAGAATAATATATTAACTAGTAGTTAATAGTTTGAAGAAACTCGCTTTTGCGAGTTTCTTTTTTTATATAAGATTAAGATGAAAAAAGTTAGTATTAGCGGAGAAGAAAAGAAAAAATACATAAATGATATATTAAGTACATAAATTAATAAGCTTAAAATAACAAAATTAAAATAATCATATGCAAACACTTATTAATATAAAAAACTTAATAAAATCTTAATAAATATTAATGGGTAAAATGATATATAATGAATAATATCTGACTGATAAGTCAAAGCTTAGAGGTATGTATAATAGAAATTATACGGCAACTGATTTTATTTAATGTAGTTACTATAATGACGGCAACCGTTATAGTAATAAGACAAATACTTAGAATTCTTTGGATTCTAAGTATTTTTTTTTATGAGATTATAAAATTAGTAGAGAAAATAATATAAAAAATTTATTAGTTAAAAAGGAAAAAAAGAAAAGTAATCTTATTTTATCTAAATATGTAATTTATTAGCAATAAGATGTTATAATAAAATTAAATATGGAGAAGGAGAAAATAGAAAGTTATTCTATTAAAAAGGTAAAATGAGAGAAGTTTTTATTGGGAATATAAATGTTAGGGAACATGAGAGATTAGGCAACATAAATATTGATGTTGTAAGAAAAGATGTTAAGCATATAATTATTACAGGTAAAAATGGAACCGGAAAAACTACATTATTAGATGCTATATGGACGGTTTTAACATCATTAAAATTAAAGGAATATAGGAATATAGTAAATTTAAGCAAGGATATTGATAAATGTAATGATGAATTAAAATTTATAAGGGATGAAGAGATTTTAACTGAAAACTCTAAAGGAAATATAAATAAGTTGAAAAATAGAATTGAATATTATATGCTAAAGCGAAAGAAGTTTTGTAATGGAATAGATATTAAGGTATTTAATGATGAAGAACTAGAAAAAAAGTTTGATATAGGTGAATTTATATGTGATTACTATAAATCAAGAAGAATTATAGATATAGAAAAAAAAGAAGGGAAAACTGATATAAATAATTTTATAGATTATTTATATCAATTAAAAGATAGAGAAGAAGAAGCTATTGCAATAGATGATGAAGAAGAAAAAATATTAATTCAAAAATGGTTTAATATGTTTGAAAGACTTCTAGAAGTAATATGGTTAGATAAAGATTTAAAGTTCTATTATCATGAGGAGATTGCTGATTATGTGATAGAAGAAAAAAATAAACAGCCATATACATTATATGAATTATCAGATGGACAATCAGCTGCAGTAAAGTTTTTTATAGAAATAATGGGGAAAATGGAAAAGTGTAGAACGAATAAATATGATGTAGAAGGAATTATTTTAATAGATGAGTTAGAAAAACATATACATCCAGAATTACAAATGAAATTATTATCTATGTTAAGTGAGTTCTTTCCAAATGTTCAATTTATAATAACTACAATGTCGCCATTTATATTAAATAGTATGGAAGATTGTTTAATATGCGATTTAGATAAATTATAGAAATAAAGCCTTTGGCTTTATTTCTTTTTTTATGTGTCAAAATTGTAAGATAAATGAAAGCTAGTTAAATATGTAGATAATAGAAGAAAGACTATAATTATAACAGAAGAAAAGATTTATAGTGTGGTAGATAATGTGAATTATAAATTAGGATTAACGAAAGAAGAAGTAAAGTTAAGAATAGATAATGGAGAGTGGAATAAGGCTCAAAAATCTCCATTAAAAACAACAAAAGAGATTTTTATAAGTAATTTTTTTACTATGTTTAATGCTTTAAACTTAATATTAGCTATTGCAGTTATAATAGCTGGTTCACCTAAAAATGCAATTTTTGCAACAGTTATAATAGTAAATAGTTTTATAGGTGTAATTCAAGAAATTAAAGCAAAAAAAATTGTAGAAGAATTATCTTTAATTACTGATGTACGAGCGGTGGTAATTAGAGATGGTAAGAAAGAGAATATAAAAGTAGAAGAAATAGTTAAAGATGATGTAATATTTCTAAAGTCAGGAAACCAAGTATTAGTAGATGGGAAAGTTTTATATAGCAATGAGTTAGAGATTGATGAATCTATGTTAACAGGAGAAAGTGATTCAATAGTAAAAGAAGTAAATGGAGAGCTTTTATCAGGTAGTACTGTTATTGCAGGAGAAGGATATATGCAAGCTGTTAATATTGGAGAAAAAACTTATTCAGCAAAAATAGTTAAAGAAGCAAAAGCTGTAAAGAATAAAACATCAGAAATACAAAGAGATACCAGTAGGTTATTAAAAGTACTTTTATTTATAATTGTTCCGATTGGAATGTTATTAGCAGGAACACAGCTTTTTTTAGTAAAAGATACTTGGCAAGAAGCAATACTTGGAACAGTTTCAGGAATAATAGGAATGGTTCCTGAAGGTTTTGTATTATTGACAAGTGCAACTGCGGTTATATCTATAATAAAACTTGCAAAATATAATGCATTAATAAAAGAACTATCAGTTACAGAAACTTTAGCAAGAATAGATACTATTTGTTTAGATAAGACAGGAACAATAACAAAGGGAGATTTAAAATTAAAAGATATAGAAATTTATAGTGGAAAAAAAGAGGAGATAGATGTAATTCTCTCTGCAATAGCTCATGAGCTAGGTGGGAAAAATGCCACACAAAATGCTATATTAGATAGATATAAAGAGAAGCCCAATATTGAAATAGAAGAGAAAATTGCATTTTCATCTAAAAGAAAATTTGGAGGAATAAAGATAAAGGAAAAAGGAATATTTTTATTAGGAGCACCAGAAATATTATTGGAAAATAATTATAATAAAATAGAAAAGTTAATTTACAATAAAGCAAAGCAGGGAATGAGAGTATTAGCTCTAGTAGAAAAGTTGCAAGAGGGAAATGAATTAAAAGCTTTATTAATGATTGAGGATATTGTTAAAGAGGATGCAAAAGAGACTTTAAGATATTTTGAAGATGAAGGAATAGATATAAAAATAATATCAGGTGATAATCATGTAACAGTAAGTGCAATAGCTAAAAAAGTTGGAATAAAAGACTATGATAAATATATTGATGGTAGAAATCTTCCAGAGGATATAGATAAATTAAAGGAGATAGTTAAGAGATATAGAATTTTTGGAAGAGTAACTCCAAAAGGAAAAGAAAATATAATTAAGGCTTTAAAGGCTAATGGTAAAACAGTAGGAATGACAGGTGATGGAGTAAATGATGTTTTAGCATTGAAAGAAGCAAACTGTGGGATAGCAATGGCAAATGGTGCAGATTCAGCAAAAGCAGTATCACAAATTATATTAATGAAGTCTACATTTAGTGGATTACCCAAGATTATAAAAGAAGGAAGAAGGCAGATAAATAATTTAGAGATAGTAGCTAATTTATTTTTATCAAAAACAGTATATTCAGTATTATTAGCAATAATACTTCCGTTATTTTTAAAACCATTTCCTCTAGATCCAATACAGTTAACTTTAATAGGAACGGTAGCAATAGGAATACCAGCATTTTTAATTGCATTTATGAGAAATGATAAAAAAGTTTCTAGTGGATTTTTAAGAAATGTATTAAAACAAGCTATTCCCAATGGAATAATAATAAGTATATGTATTTCTATAATATGCATATTTAATATGGATAAACAAAATGGACATCAGCAAACAGTTATATTATTAGTACTTATGGGATTGAGCTTTGTAATTTTAATTAGAGGGATAAGAGAATTAAATGGAATAAAATGGGCTATGATAAGCGTATTAATAATAAGTGCAATGTTATGTTTTTACTTACCAATAGGAAAAGATATATTTTCATTATCTCAAATTGGAATGAAAGAATATGAAGTAACTATATTATTTTGTGTAATATCAATAGCTATTTTAAAGGGATTGAAATGGAAAATAAAACTAGAAGATAAAAAAATAAAAAAAATACTTTACAATTAATAATTGTTATTATATAATAATAAATGTACCGAAGAGGTGCTGAAATTTAAACAA